>NZ_JAPDUW010000001.1:0-737500 GCF_026015295.1 Segatella copri
ATGTTAGCAAGTCCAAAAGCCCTCTGGGACAACAGTCTTTTGCTCATAAAGGACAGTGTAACAGAGCAGCAATATAACACATGGTTCAAGCCAATCGTCTTTGAATCGTACAAGCCGTCGACAAAGACTTTGTTGGTGCAGGTTCCGAGTCCGTTCGTATACGAGTACTTGGAACAGAACTTCGTTGACTTGTTAAGTAAGGTGCTGCATCGTAATTTTGGGGAAGGAATCCGTCTCACTTATCGTGTTGTAACCGATAAGGAGCATAAGCTTTCTCAAGATATAGAGGCAGATCCAGACGATGCTGATATGGCAAAGCAAACTCGTGAGCGTGCCCAGCAGACGGCTGCCCAGCCTGCCGCTCCCCAGCAGCAGGAAGACATTGATACACAGTTAGACCCGAAGCTTACTTTCAACAATTATATGGAGGGTGACAGCAATAAGCTGCCTCGTTCCGTAGGATTGTCTATTGCCGAGCATCCCAATACCACCCAGTTTAACCCAATGTTCATTTACGGACCTTCGGGTAGCGGTAAGACGCATCTGGTGAATGCCATCGGTCTGAAAGCGAAGCAGATGTATCCTCAGAAGCGTGTGCTCTATGTGAGTGCCCGTCTTTTCCAGACCCAGTATACTGATGCCGTGCTCCATAATGCGAGCAATGATTTCATCAACTTCTATCAGTCTATCGATATGCTGATTGTGGATGATATCCAGGAGTGGGCTGGTAAGGCGAAGACGCTGAACACCTTCTTCCATATCTTCAACCACCTTTTCCGCAACGGAAAGCGTATTATCCTGGCGTGCGACCGCCCTCCGGTAGAGTTGAAGGATATGCCAGACCGTCTGCTCACCCGTTTCTCTTGCGGTCTGGTCTGCGAGTTGGAGAAGCCGAATATCCAGTTGTGTGTGGATATCCTGAGCAATAAGATCCGTCGTGACGGTTTGAAGATTCCGGTAGATGTCATCTCTTTCATCGCCCAGACCTGTAACGGAAGTGTGCGCGATTTGCAGGGAGCCATCAATGGTCTTCTGGCTTACAGCATCGTTTATAACAGCAGCATTGATATCCGTCTTGCCGAGCGCGTCATCAAGCGTGCGGTGAAGGTCGATGATAAGCCGCTCACCATTGATGACATCGTTGAAACGGTTTGTCATCATTATAATGTAACGGTTACTGCCGTGAACAGCAAGAGCCGTAAGCGTGATTATGTCGTGGCAAGACAGGTAACGATGTATCTGGCACAGAAATATACCAAAATGCCTGCTTCGAGAATCGGCAAACTCGTTGGTAATCGCGATCATAGCACAGTTATCCACAGTTGTTCAAAGGTGGAAGAAAGACTGAAGATTGATGCTGGATTCAGCGATGAACTGGTTAGTATCGAAAACGGATTAAAGGTGAAAAGGGCATAAAGGATGTGCTTTTCGCTGATAGGATAAGTTTAAGCGCGGAACCTTGGTATAGTGGTTCTTGTTTATATAAATGAAATAAAGGAAGCCTGGCAAGTTTGTTTTTGCCTTGGCTTCCTTTTTCCGTCTATAATATCTGAACTGTAAACTATCAACTCTTTTTCATCATCTTCTTCCATTTAAAGTATCCGGCTACGGCGATGATGACGTAGAGACCATAAAGTCCTGCCTTGAATGGGATGCCTTTGATGATATAGAGATAGAAGCAAACGGCATCTACGATAATCCAGAAGAACCACTGCTCGATATATTTGCGTGCCAGCGCCCAGAGACCCACAAAGCTCAGGGCATTGGTGAAACTGTCTTGCAGAGGAACCGTAGAGTTGGTGAAAGTTATCAGTATATAATAGGTGATGCCCCAGGCTGCAAGGAAGAACAGAAGAGTAGGGAGATAGAGCGACTTCTTCATATAGGTAATCGGAAGTTCTTCTTTCTCCTTCTGGTTGTGCTTCTTGCCATATTTCCATACGGCATAACCATATATACCGGCTATCGTATAGTAGACCGCCATACCCGCATCGCCGTAAAGACCATGACTCCAATAGAGCCATACGTCCAGGGCGGGCATGATGATGCCTACCAGCCAGAGCCAGATACTGGCACGGTACTCCAACAGGATATAAACCAGTCCGAGTACCGTGGTAAAGATGTCTAAACCATGTGATGCAATATAATCCATCATGATGATTTCTGATTAGAACTTCAATGTAAGATGCGTCATCCAGGTGGTATCTGCCATCGGGATGTAGGCTATCTGCTTGAATCGGTTGTCCAATGTATATCCGTAACCGGTAGCATTGCTCCAGGTGAATGCGCTGGCTGCATAGTGGCGGTTGAAGATATTGTTGATGTCTACACCGAAGCTTACCTCCTTGATGCCGAGTGCCTTGGTTACCTTAGCTCTGTAGTTCAGGCTCAGGTCGCTCTGTGAATAGCATGGCAGCGAGAAGTCGCGGTCTTCTGTGTTGGTAATATACTGGCGACTTACAAAGTTGGTATGCCAGGTAGCAGAGAAACCGGCATAGTGGATATCGATGAATCCGTTCAGGATAGCTGATGGAGAATAAGACAGGGTTGAGTTGTCGTAATGTACTACGCCTGGCTTCGTATCATCTTCCCAGTTGCTTACATACTCATCAAAGTCCTTGATCTTGTTCTTGCTCAAAGCGGCATTTCCTTCTACAGACAACCATGACAATGGTGCCCAGCCGGCTGTCAGCTCTACGCCCATACGGTAAGAATCCTTGATGTTGGTGGTCAGCGCCTCGCCGATGTCACTCAACTGTCCGGTCTGAGCCAGCTGGTTGTCATAATCCATATAGTAGAAGTTGGCGCCTGCATGCCAGTTGTCGCCCTGATACTGATAGCCGAACTCTACATCGAGCAGCTTCTCCTCTTTAGGGAATGGATAGTTGAAGTTGTCGGTAAAGTTGTTGCGCTCTGGCTCGCGGTTGCTGTAGGCTACAGATGCGTATGCCTTGTGGCCATCCTTGTTGAAGCTGATACCTGCCTTAGGGTTGAAAAAGTTGTACTTCTCGTTGATGTTCAGCTCCTGGTTCTTGTAGCTGCCATCTGCCTGGGCGATAAATTTGTCGTTGATACCGTCGGTCTTGTATTCTACACGGCGATACTGCAGGTCAGCGAAGGCATTCCAGTAGTCTGCAAAGCGATAGCTTGCCTTGACGAAGGCGCTGTAGTCATACTTGTGGGCATCAGAATCATAGTACTTATACTGACCATTGTTGCCGAAGAACTTCTTCTCGGCATCCTGGTTGGCGATATAAGTAAGGTATCCCCAGTGGTTGCCACGGAACTGCTGCAGGTTCAATCCGCCGATAACATCCCAGTGCTCATCCTTGTAGTTGGTATTGTATACCATGCCGTAGGTATGCTGGGTGAGTCCCTTCTTGCGGATGAAGTCAGATTTCTTAACCTTGTTGCCCTCTGCATCCTTGTAAACGAGTCCGAACTTGGCAAACTTGGCGTTGTTCTTAAACTCCTTGTAGTAGCCGTAGCCATAGGTATAATGCAGTGAGAGGCTGTGGCTCCAGTGGCTGCCAGGTGTCCAGGTAGCTGAAAGGATGTTGTGGTTCTGATAGAAGTTATCAGTAGTCTTGTCCCATTTGCTTCCGTCGCGCAGGGTATAAGGAGTGATGGTATAATCGCCTTTGCCGTTGCGAACCAAATCGCCTGTCAGCACATTAAACTTATCCAGACCTGCCTTATACATATCTTTATAAGTGCGGATGCCATCCTCAAGGAGGGTGAAGTTTGAGTTGTAATCTCCGCCCAGCACTCCGTTCCAAGCCTGACCGGTCTTCTCGAAGTTGCCGATGTTCTTGTAGCTTACCTTGAAGTTATCGCCCAGCCAGGTCAGTCCGCCATAGTAAGAACCTGAGCGGCCTGCTGTGCCGTCTACATAACCGTCGGTAGCTGTCTCGTGATAAGCACCGTCAAAAATCAGATGCTTGCCGAGCAGACCTGTAGAGAAGCTGGCGCCTGTATGATAGGTATTGTAAGAACCGAAAGAACCGGTAACTTCTGCAGTAGGGGTGAGCGAAGGAGCAGCTGTAGCCATAGAGATGCTTCCACCGAAGGCACCGTCGCCATTGGTAGAAGAGCCTACGCCGCGCTGTACCTGGATGCTGCCCAGGAGCGAAGAATAACTGTTCATGTTAGCCCAGAAAACGGTCTGGTCTTCCGGTGAGTTGAGAGCCACTCCGTCGAGTGTTACATTGATGCGGCTTCCGGCAGCGCCACGAATGCGCATATAGGTAGTACCGGTGCCGATACCGTTCTCACTCCAGGCGAGAATGCCCGGTGTACGAGAAAGGAGAAATGGCAATTCCTGACCTGAGCAAGAGAATTGTTTGAGTTCTGATTTCCTGATGTTAGCCACGGCGTATGGAGCTTCCTTTGCGGCACGTACGCCTTTTACAATCACTTCATTCAAATTCTGCACCTTCAAGGTGTCGATTTTTGTCTGTGCCAGTGCAGCCTGGCTTGCCAAAGAGCAAAACGCTACACTGAGTGCGATCCCGTTGAATCTTTTCATTTATTTAAATTAAAAACATCATATAAGGGGGGAATGTGCCTTATTTTCCTACGCCAGCATTACCTGGTTCAGGTCGATGGGTATATTCTCAGCATCCGCTTTTTTCTCTTTTCCGGCGGTAGCACCCCTTAGTTAGCTCTCTGCTAACCGGGTGCAAAGTTACAAATAAATTTTAATCCCGCAAAATTTACGTAGATTTTTACTATATTTGTGTCCTTTTATCATTCTTTTTTCTTATATTTGCAGTCGGATTGCGGTTATTCGCAGTCCTTACAGTTTGAAACCTAAACTTCATGTGATAGGATTATGAGACGATATATTTCACATTTGTTCACGTGGGTCATCTCTTTCCTGACCCTGTTGGCATTCTCATCGTGCTTGAATGAGCATCCTAAGGATCAGCTCGATGGGGGTGGCAGCAATGGTTCTGCGTCTGAAATATTCGATACGACCATAGCTCCTTTATATGATTTTATGGGTGGAACGATAGATGGGGAAGGCATCCGCGATATTCAGCGTCTTGACAGTCTGCTTTCTCTTTCTCCTGATGATGAACAGCTTTATTCTTCCTGGCAATATCTTTATCGGGCTATCGGTATGTGCAACAAGTCGCTGGATATGATAGATTTACAGTCTGTACGCCTTACCGATAACCAGAAGGCGCAGTTCAAGGCTGAGGTGCGTGCCATCAGAGCCATGATGTATTATGAGGCGATGGATTTGTATGGCAGGATTCCGGTACTCCTGTCTTCGGCAGAATCACTCATCTATGAACCGGCATCGGGCTCTTCGGTTACCGATGAAAAGCTGTCGGCTCAGAGCGAACGGAGCGAAATCTTCCATTTCATCTTTAGCGAATTGCAGCAGGTGTTGCCTTATCTTCCTCAGACGTCCAGTTTGGAGGAAGGCTTTCATTATGGGCGCATCACGCAGCCTGTGGTTAACTTCCTGCTGGCTAAACTGGCGCTGAATGCTGAAATCTATATGTACAACGATTGGGCGCAGGGTTACAGGAAGCGTCCGAAGGGTAGGGACCTGGAATTTATGGTGCGTACAGCCGATGGCGCCTCGCTCATTACGGGCGGCAAGGCGAGTGAGAACCGCAGCAAGATATTGAATGCTTGGGAAACCTGCATCTTCTATTGCAACAGACTGGCTGATGAAGGCTACAGTTTAGAGGAGGATGAAATCTTCAATAGTTCTGTGCGTTATCAGATGCCGAAGGATGCGCTGGTGATGGATGAGGCTGATTCTGTTCAGCATCCACGGCCAGCCAAACCTCTGTTCCGTTTCCGTTATGCTGATGTGTTGCTGATGAAGGCTGAGGCGATGGAGCGCAACGATGGGGATGGCAGGGCAGAGTATAATATGGTTCGTGCGCATGCCGGTTTGCCTGCGCGCAAGTCTTCGCTTGCCAATATTCTGGAAGACCGTCAGGTTATGCTGGCAGGCGAAACCTGTCATCGTCAGGATCTTATCCGTTTCGGCAAGTTCCTCAAGTCCTCGCATCTTCGCCGTTCTGTTCAGTCCGCTCTTACGTCCTGTTCCATCGTCTTCCCGATACCTCAGCGGAGCCTTGCCTTCAATGGCAAGTTGGTTCAGAATAAAGGATATGAGGCAATGGAATAGCCCAAAACTCTTCACTCTTCACCCGATAGCTCGAATCCCCTTTATATAAAGGTGTTGCGGAGGGTGAAGAGTTTTTTGTAACTCTTCACCTCTCTTCACCCACTCTTCACCTCTCGAATCCCCTTTATATAAAGGCATTCCCAGCGATTGGGTGAAGAGTGAAGAGTAAAATCAATTCGACCTGTACGGTTGAAATTACCCAATACGCCCTGAAAGGGCAGAAGCTCCTAGCCCAGGGCATCGCCCTGGGTTATTATGGGCGCAAACCTGTCGCCCTGTAAGGGCAAAAGCTTTCAAATACCAGGCAATTAACAAAGCTTTTGCCCTTACAGGGCGCCTTGCTGACTGCTATTATACCCAGGGCGATGCCCTGGGCTAGGAGCTTCTGCCCTTTCAGGGCGTGTAGGGCAAAACTTGCGAAAGTTCTGTCGGTTATTTAAAAACCTGGCAAACCGGTTTTCGTTCGCTGTTTGGCTCGGACAGCCCACTGTTCTTCCTGTCGCCAGTCTGCTGTTCTTGTTTCACTCGTCAGCTGTCCCCGATAAATAAAACCATTTTTTTCCTTTTTAAAAATCACTTTTTTCCTTTTCCCATCCTCATTTAAAAATAAAATTTGTACTTTTGCATACGTTTTAACGTGTTAACGATAATCTTGGCAGATGCCAAATACAAAAATAAGAACGAAATGGATACATTATATTTATTGCAGTTCGCCTGTTTCCTATTTATGCTCGTCAATATCCTCATCCTGGGTATTACCCGACTGCACATGAAGTGGATGAACCGGCGATATGAAGTGTCACGATGGCTGATTATCGGAGCCATGGTAGGATTGGCCATACAATTTCTCATGCAGATGCTTCTGGGCTTCCGGGCGCAAGACGCTGCTGTGGGAGCCGTTTTCAACATTCTGGTCTATCCCCCTTGCTTCTCGCTCATCTCTATTGGCATTTACAATATTGAGGCAACGCATGCCAACCGCCGGAAGATGAACATCGTTTGCGCCAGCATTTATGCCGCCATATTGGCTGCCTTCTGCATCGGCTTTATCCTGAGCGGAAACTTCCATATCGGCAGCTGGATTTATGTGATGATAGTCCTGTTCGCCATCAACGTAGTCTATTGCATCTATATGATAATAGTGGAAATCAGAAAGCGCAGAAGGATGCTGGAGGTGATGGCTGGTTACGATATCCTGCCTTACGTGAGATATGCGCGAGCCAGTGTATTCATCGTCTTTTTCCCTGCAGTAGCCCTGCCTTTTGCAGTTCTTTCCACCAAATCTCTATATGTAATCGGACCTCTGGGACTGCTTGCTGTCTTTTTCTTCACGCTCAGTTTCATGGCTTTGGGCTATAATTACGTGCCTACCGAAGAACTCTTGGATAAGGAGGAAGAAGAGAAGGCTGCCATGGAAAGTGTGGAAGACAATGCCTGTTTAGAACTGCAGGATGAAGAACTTGATGATAAGAAAGAAACTTTACAATCAAAGCGTTCAGAAAGACGGCAGAAGATCGTCCGTGAGAGGTTGGATGAATGGTGTGCTGCCAAGGGTTATAGGGATACGTCGCTGAATATGATTACCCTGTCACGTTCGTTGGATATCAGCAGATACGAGTTGTCGCGCTACCTCTCATCCTGTCTCAATACCACCTTCCGCCCCTGGCTTGCCGAGGTGCGTTTTGAGGCTGCCAAGAAGATGATGTTGGATAACCCCGACTTCGGTAATGACATCATTTCTGCCGAGTGCGGCTTCTCTTCCCGTACCCATCTCTACCGTATGTTCAAAGAGAAAGAAGGCTGCTCTCCTACGGCTTGGAGAGAGAAAAACTGTTAAAAAGTATGTATTAGGTGTCGCATTCCCCACGAATGCGACACCTTTTTTGTAGGAATGCGACACCTATGTGGGGGAATGCGACACCTTGTTTCAAAGAAAAACACTATATTTGCACCATGAAAAGTATAATAGAATCATTAGCCAAAGAAGAACAGGCTATCCTGATAGTAGCTTTGTTTCTCCTCATTTATGTTGGCATCATGATTAATGTCATGGTGAGGGAATATAGGACCTATCTTGATGATTACCCGATGTGTCATTTCAGCTTGGGTGATTTCATCAGGAGAGGGCGTTTTTATATCTGCCTCATCCTCGGCGTAGTGTTTATCACGTTCGTGTGTCTGGTAGTCAGTCTGATGGCAATCAGTATTCAGTAATTTCTTGATAAAAAATAATAACAAATATAATATTAAATTATGAAACATTTTTCAAATCAATCCAATGGGTCGCACGTCGGCCGTATGAACTATGGGGGGGCAAAGTTCTGTAGATTTGCCCTATTCCCATTGATGTTGCTCATGTTGTTGCTTCTGCCTGGACGTATGGTGGCGCAGACAGAATACGACAAGACAGTAACGCTTACTGCCTTAGCGGGTAACCCAGTGGGCTACACAGGTAAGACTGATGAGACTTACAAAAATCTCTTTGATGGCAAAAAGAAAGAAGGTGATTTCTCTAAGTGGTGCTGCAAGTTTAGCAGCAGCGCCTATGTCATCTTCGAAGCCAGCAAGGCAGGAATTCCTGTGGGCTACACCATCACTACGGGTAATGACAATGCAAATCCTAGATGTGGAGGTCGCAATCCGTTGTCATGGAAACTCTATGGCAACAACGAAGGCAAAGAAGGCGCTTGGACGCTTATCGATAAGGTAGAAAATGACAAGGTGCTCCAGGATAAGAACTATGCTTCGTACGACTTCAAGTGCGAATGTTCTACCTCTTATCAATACTTTAAATGGGAAATCTCGGCTATTCATAGTGGAAGCCTATTGCAGGTAGGCGAGTTTGAACTCAAACTCAAAACCTGTACTCACCTGAAAGCCGATGGCTCGTCTGCTCTTGGCGCAGCAATCAAAACCGTTGAACCTACTTGCACAGAGCATGGCTATACCACAAAAGAATGCTCTCTCTGTCATTTAATTGTGAAGGAATATTTGAATCTTAAGCCACACACTCTCACTCATCATGCACTGAAAGCTGCTACATGTACAGAGGCTGGTATCATAGAATACTGGCAGTGCAGTGTATGCAACAAACTCTTCAGCAATGAAGCCGCAACTCAAGAGATTACTGATGCTGCCAGCCTTGAGATTCCAGCAAAAGGTCATCAATACAACAGTGAAGGCACTTGTACAAAATGTAACGCAAAAGGACCTCGCTATACTTTGTTCGATGGTTTGGATGGTATAACCGATGTTACCTTTACTTGCAATGGTGATTATCCTTGGAAGATGCTGGACTTGGGAGACGAAGGAATGTCTGAGGTCTCTTCCTATATTACAGATGAAAGCATAGGACTGATGTCAAATAATTATGAGATGGATTACAGTACATCTGAAATTGTAATCAAATTCAATGTAGAAAAGCCTATATTATTTTCATTTAAATATCTAATTTCGGCAGAGTATTTTGACAAATTCATTATTACTTTAAATGGCAAAATGCTTGATGAAATTAGAGAAACAAACCAAAAAGTGTATAAAAGCATTTTAAATAAGGGTGAATATTCTTTGACATTATCTTACGAAAAAGACGGGGATATAAGTGATGGTGCTGACCGCGCAATCATATACGATCTGAACACGGCAACCACTATTGATGACTATATCGCAGATTATGAATCGTCTAACAATACAATTACATTCAAAAAAATCAATTCTGACAATCTGGGAGCTCTTGATTCAAACCATACAGTTATAGTGTGTAATGAACCGACGGTGAATGATGTGTGCTCTTTTTTAGGGATAAAGTACTCAGATATCAAGAGTGTCGTTTTCGATGAGAGTTTCATTACATACACTCCAACATCGTTGAATAGTTTCTTTAGAGAACTCAATAGCTTGCAAACTATTACAGGTCTTAAATATTTGAATACAGCGAATGTGACGGATATGGGATGTATGTTCTATAATTGTCAAAATCTCAATTCGCTCGACCTTACTAACTTCAACACTCCGAAGGTGGAGCATATGTCCTATATGTTCCTTAACTGCTACGCTCTCACAACCATCTACGCCAGCGACAATTTTGTTACGGGAAAGGTTACTGATGGTTCTAGCATGTTCTCGGGCTGCACAAACCTCAAAGGTTTTATACATTATATGAGTAACCCAGACAAAATCGACCAAACCTACGCCAACTACAAGACTGGCTATTTCACCAAGCTGGTAGGCAAGAATGGCGATGAGAAGATAGGAGCAACGGGAGAAACTCTTGCTACGGATAATCTCGTTCTTGACGATGGCAAGGACTTCGTGGCTTACGAGCCATTCGCAGCCAAGGCTGCATCTTACAGCCGCACTGTAGAAGGTACTACCTGGGCAACGCTCTGCCTGCCTTTCGAGGTATCTCTCGATGGTCAGAACTTCCGTGCCTTCAAACTCCTTTCGGCTGATGAGGGTACAGAAACCGTAGAACTCGAAGAGATAGAGACAAGCATCGAGGCTGGTACTCCTGTTATCATCAAAATGAAGGATGGAGAAACAAAGCTCGACTTTACTGTAGCCAACAAGGAGATTACAAATGAAGTAAAGCCAGTTGAAACAGCTAATGGCAACTATCAGCTTCAGGGACTCTATACCCAAAAGATGTTCAGCAAGGATGCTGATAACAACTGCTACATCGTGAAGGGCGACAAGCTGATGAACCCAGCCAAGCTGTTGGGTACAGCAACAGAGTTTGTGGGCAGCAAGCCTTTCCGTGCTTACATGGTAGATAACTCATCAGCTCCTGCAGCTGGTGCCAGAATGTTCAGCATCAGCGTAGGCGGCAGCACCACAGCCATCGAGCAGTTGGAGACTACAGCAGATAGCAAGGCTGAATACTACGACCTCCAGGGCCGTCGCCTCCAGGATTTGCAGAAGGGTGTGAACATCGTGAAGCGTGGTGGCAAGACTATGAAGGTTATCATCAAGTAATTAAAATATAGAAATAGATATGAAAAAGAAAAAATATATCAAGCCAGTGGTTAGCGTCATGGAAATGGAAACCACAGCCATCCTCGCCGGCTCTGTTATCCAGAAGGCGTCAGAAGCGGATTACAGCGACGAAAAAGTGAAGGATTTCTGGGATAATGAAACTAATAAGGGAATTTGGGCAGACTAGCCCCAGATTCTCTATAGTACCCCCAGGCAGCACATTTGATGCCTGAGGCAAAATAAAAAGCCCCCGGAACTATTACGCTTCGGGGGCTTTTTCTGCTTTCTAGGTATCATGTTGATAGGTAAGTTCATGAACATCCACAACATTTTTTCCTAAACTTTTCTCCTGTTTTCTTTGCATTTTCAAAATAAAAGCTTATCTTTGCAGACAAATAGAAGTAGAACTTTTAAATGGATAAATATGGCTTTAAAAATTAAAACTCGTGAAGAAGCAATTGCTGTATTACGAGACATGGTTAAACGTAAAAGAGAAATGGAGGCAAAGGCTCAAATAGACTTTGCTAAAGCACGTAAGGAGGCTGCAAATTGCTATGCAGGCCTTTAACTTAACGCGCCTCAATTTTCATTCTCCTTATAAGGTCTGGATAGATAATGGCTCATATAAGTTCTTGACAGATTATGGTGTTCAGTATCGAATAGAATTTGTTGAAAATAATAATATCTGGGAGGATGAAAAAGCGTATGAATTTGGTATTCTCAATGAAAACAAGAAGAATTCTCCTAACGATTCTAAAGTAAAAGAGACTGTACAAAGTATTATTGAAGAGTTCTTTCTCACGAATCCGGACATTCTTTTATATCAATGTGAAACGGGTGATAGCAGACAGGCTATGCGAGCTCGTCTTTTTACCAGATGGTTTAACGAATTCGATAAACGAGATCGGTTTTGTGTCAAGGTTTCTATTCTTAGAGATGAAGAAGTTGACAATTACATAGCTATTATAGTTCAAAAGAGTAATCCTAAGTTGACTGACATCCTTCGAGATTTTGATGAGTTTATCGGTTTCTTTGATACAAAGCCCGAATAAAAGCGGTAAGTGAGATACAGACAAACGGAATCTCTATCGTACCCCCACCAGGCAGCACCTTTGCTGCCTGGTGCATAAAAAAAACTCCCGATGCGTATGGCACCGGGGGCTTTTTTCCGTTTCCTTCTTTATTCTTCTTTATACTTCCTTCCAATCTACCAATCCTTTTCCCTTATCATCCAGTTCTATGGCAAGGGCGATTACTTTTCGCTTATCAGCCTTGAAAGGTTCGGCATACTGCTTGGCTGTTATCTGCTCCGTGGCAGCATCTACACCGCCGTTATTGCTCAGCTTCTGAAGGATGCCTACCGGCAATATTCTATCGTTAGTCTCTATCATAATTCCTAATCTTTGTTTTCCAATTGCAAATTTACGATTATTTTCCCAAACCGCCATGCTTTTTCCTCTTTTTTTTCTTCCCATATTGCGTATAGTGTATTTCTATATGGGTGAAGAGGGGTGAAGAGTGGGTGAAGAGATAAAGAAAACTCTTCACCTCCCGAAACCCCGATAAACAGAGGGGTTACGGGCGAGAAGGTGAAGAGTGAAGAGATAAATCGGGATTGCTTAAATAGACAGAGAATTAAAAATTGTATTTTTCTCCTAGCATTTTATGGATAGTCTGAATGAGAATGTGGAAGGCTGGCTGTGCCATGGCACCATGACCATATCCGCCCAATTCGTAAAGCTGGGTGTCTGGGCGTCCTATCAGATTCATCATGCGCCACATATATGCATTTTCTTCATAACGGCCAAATAGTTCTATGTTGCGATCGCCTGTTATCAACACCAAGTGAGCTGCATCCTTGCGAACATGATAGAGTGGGGCATACTTGTCGATAGTTGGTTGCAGATTATCGATGCCGTTCATCTTGCGATAAGCAAAATGGCTAATCATCTGACCGCTGAATGGAATCAGACCGGCAATGTTGTTGGCATCAACTCCATAACGTGAAAGCCAAGTCTTATCTAATCCTAACATGGTTGTAATATAGCCGCCGGCAGAATGTCCCGAAACAAATATTTTCTTTGCATCTCCACCATATTGACTGATATTTTGGAATACCCATGCCAATGCAGCTGCACAATCATCTAGGCATTCGTCTATTTTTACCTTGGGAAGTAAACGGTAGTTTACACCTACTACAACAAAGCCTTGTTTCTTCAGCAGTCCGGGAATCTCTTTTTGTCCACTGGTCAATCCGCCTCCGTGATACCACACTACTACAGGTGAGTTTTTTTTACTCTTGTCATAACAGATGTCGAGTTTGCAACGTTCTTTGATATAAGTATCTTTCCCATTCTTATATTGAATGTTGCTTGTTATCACTTCGTCAGAAGAAATGGACTTCTGCGCATTCACGTTCAAGACCATAAAAGTCATGAATATCATCCATAAAACCTTTTTCATAAGTTGCTTTTGTTTAAATTATTTGGAATTTAGAAAAAATATTTGCAAATGTATACATAAATAAAGTAAATAGCAAATTTTGAAGAAATAATGTGATAATATTAACACGAATTAACCGGGAAGTTTAGGATGCTCCTTAATAATTGTACCTTTTACCATTATAAATCTACCACTTATTTTTAGAACTATGAAAAATGTAAAGTCCTGATAATCAAATGCAGTTATAAAAACAGGTGGTCATTTTTACCACTTAATTATTTAATCAACCAACAAATATCAGACATTTTATATACTTTTGCAATCGGAAACCAATCATGGATGGGTTCCCGACTATCAGACAACAATTTTAAACATAAATGAGAATAACTAAAGTTTAAATTATGAGAAAATCAAAAAGTAATGCGATGTTGCGAGGATTAGCAGCCTCAGCACTCGTCCTAATGGTCTCAGCGACAGCTTGGGGACAGAAGGTGAAGATTACGGGTACTGTAATCGACAATACCAATGAACCCGTTATCGGAGCTTCGGTTCTGGAGAATGGTACCAAAAATGGTGTTGCTACAGACCTGGATGGTCACTTCACCATCGAAGTACAGCCAGGTGCCAGACTCAAAATTTCTTATATAGGTTATAAGAATAAGGAAGTGAAAGCTTCTAACGGCGTACAGATTATGCTCGAAGAGGAGTCTAATATGCTCAACGAAGTGGTGGCTATCGGTTATGGCTCTGTCAAGCGTAAGGATGTAACTACTGCCGTATCCAGTGTGTCAGCCAAAGACCTTGATACCCGTCCTATCGTATCTGCCGCAGCAGGTATGCAGGGAAAGGCAGCCGGTTTGCAGATTTCGCAAGCCAACGGTCAGCCAGGTGCTTCACCAACCATACGTGTGCGTGGTACCACCTCTTTAAATGGTAGTAATGATCCGCTCTATGTAGTAGATGGTGTGCCAATGACTAATATCGACTTTCTGGCAGCTGATGATATTGATAATATCCAGGTATTGAAGGATGCCTCTTCTGCTGCAATCTATGGATCCCGTGCAGCCAATGGTGTCATCATTATCGGTACAAAGCAGGGTAAGGCTGGCGTTGCCAAGGTTTCTCTGAATGCTCATTATGCATTTAATACTGTACGTGACAACCAGGAATCTCTTAATGCGGCTCAGTATAAGGAGCTGATGGATGAAATCGGTCTGGTGAAACTGCCTGAAGGCTTGAAAGACCAGACCGACTGGAAAGACGAGGTGTTCCGTACGGGTAATGTACAGGACTACCAGCTTTCTATTACCAATGGTACCGACAAACTGAGATACTTTATCTCGGGTGGCTATACAGGCGAAAATGGTGTTATCAAGAAGTCAAGCTATCAGCGTTACAACTTCCGAGCATCTGTAGAGAACGATATACGTAAGTGGTTGCGACTCAATGCCAGTGTAACTTATTCTGATTATACCAACAAGGGTACAGGTATCATTTCGGGTGCCGGTTCTAACCGAGGCGGCGTAGTAACCGCTATCGTCAATACGCCAACCTATGCACCGGTATGGAATCCGGAGAATCCTAGCCAGTTCTACAACAACTTCTATGGCGTGAACATTACCTCGCCAGCAGAGAATATCGCCCGTACTCAGAATAATAAGTCTGCTTACAACCGATTGTTGGCAACCGGAAAGGCTACTTTCACCTTTATGCCAGAACTGACTTATAACACATCTCTCTCGTTCGACCGTACACAAGGAACAACCACCAACTTCCTTGACCCGATATCTACCACCATCGGCCGTCAGGAATTCGGTACAGGATATGATGGTAGAAACATCAGCAGCGTTATCGTATGGGACAATGTATTAAACTATAAGAAGGCATTCGGAAAGCACAGTCTGGATGCGATGGCTGGTAGTTCCTGGACACAGAGCAAGTGGAGCCAGAACTATATCAACGGTAGCAACTATGCCAACGATCTGTTCCCAACCTTGAATGCAGCCAACAAGATTTCCTGGACAGGAACCGGTTCGTCAGCTTCTGATTGGGCTATTCTCTCAACATTCGCCCGTTTGCAGTACAACTGGAATGATACCTATATGGTAACCGCTAATATGCGTGCTGATGGTTCTTCCAAGTTGGCACCTCATCACCGTTGGGGCTACTTCCCATCATTCTCTGGTGCCTGGCGCGTAAGCAATGAGAAATTCATGAAAGATATCAAGTGGATTGACGACTTGAAAATTCGTGGAGGCTGGGGACAGACCGGTAACCAGAGCGGATTGGGCGATTACAGCTATCTGGCAAGATACAATATCAATCGTGTGCAGTGGTTTGGCGAGGGAAATGATGCCAATTCTACTCCTACTTTCTCACAGGGCAATCTGAGCAACCCTGAACTGACTTGGGAAACAACAACCCAGACCAATATAGGTCTCGACTTGACCGTACTGGGCAACCGCCTCACTTTCTATGCTGATTACTATTATAAGAAGACCAAGGATATGTTGATGAACATCACCTTGCCGGCAGGTAGTGCTGCAGCAAGAAACCTGACCTATAATGGCGGTTCGATGATCAACAAAGGCTGGGAGTTTGCCATCTCTTCACAGAATCTGACAGGCGCCTTGAAGTGGAATACAGATTTCAACATCTCATTCAACAAGAATAAGTTGGAGAGCCTGTCTCTGACTCAGGTATATTATGAAGCCACGACTACCGATTTCGTCAACGAACAGGTGGTTCGCAATACGCCAGGTAAGCCATTGGGCAGTTTCTGGGGATATGTAGCAGAAGGTGTGGATCCCGAGACCGGTGATATGAAGTATAAGGACGTGACCGGTGATGGTCTGGTATCAGCCAGTGACCGTACTTATATCGGTGATCCGAACCCAGACTTCACCTTCGGTTTGACCAATACCTTCTCTTATAAAGGCTTGAATCTCAGTATTCTTATCCAGGGAAGCTATGGCAACGATATCTACAACGTTTCACGTATGGAAACCGAAGGAATGTATGATGGTAAGAACCAAAGCACCAAGGTGCTTGCTCGCTGGAGAGTTCCTGGTCAGATTACCGATGTGCCAAAGGCTAAGTGGGATATCCGCAACTCAACCTACTTCGTAGAAGATGGCAGTTATCTCCGTGTAAAGGATATTTCTCTCTCTTACGATGTGCCTCGCAAACTGATTTCTCGCTTCGGTCTGACCCGTCTGCAGCCATACGTATCAGCAACCAACCTGCTTACCCTGACCGACTATTCAGGTATGGATCCGGAGGTTAACCAGTATGGCAACAGTGGTAGTGTGCAGGGCATCGACTGGGGTACATATCCACTCAATAAGAGTGTAGTATTAGGTGTAAAAGTAGAATTCTAAACATCGATAACAATGAAAACATATCATACAATCAAGACATTGGCGCTCGGTGGCATCGCAATGTTCTTTTTGGCAAGTTGCTCTCTCGACTACGAGCCATTATCAGAGCCATCAGAAATAACACAGGGCGGTCAGACAGAGACCTCAACAGCCGTATTGAAGGACAAGGCTGCTGCTGATGCACAGCTCAAATCGCTCTATGAGTTGTTCCGCAACCGTCAGGAGCATACCCATCTCGACTATCTTCTGATAGGCGATTCACATAGTGATAATGCTTATGCCGGAACTACCGGTGCAGAGGTTGTACCTTATGAGACCAACTCTATCGATGCCAGCAACTCGGTATTGAGCCGTGACTGGAACCGCTATCTGGAGGATATCGCCAAGGCAAATGTGCTGATCAATGGTGTTGAGCAATTGAAGGAGAATGGTCAGATATCAGAAGCTGAATATCATTCCTATAAGGCACAGGGCGAAATTTTCCGTGCCCTGATGATGTTCCGAATGGCTCGTCTGTGGGGTTCTTTCCCAGTCATTACGACCATCGCCAAGACCATTACATCCGAGAATATCAATGAGGTATATCCTACCTATTATCCTCCTCGCAAGACGCCGAAGGAATGTTATGAGCAGATTATTGCCGACTTGACGGATGCTGAGCAGTATGCACCGGATAATGACAATTCCGACCGCACCAAGATGACCAAGACCGTAGCTCAGGCTATGCTTGCCAAGGTTTATGCCGAAAAGGAAGTGCAGGATTATGACAAGGTAATCGCTTATGCCGACAAGGTAATGAAGACAACCGGTGTAGAGCTGGAAGACAGTTATGAAACTCTTTGGGGCTATGATGAGACAGCGAAAGACTGCATGAAACGCAATACCAAAGAAGGTATTCTGGAGGTGCATTGGACAACCGGTAGCGGAAACTGGGAAACCTGGATGTACGGCCGTCAGTTAGACAACTGGGATTATTACTTTACCTGGGCAAAGTGGATTACTCCTTCACGAGACATCATCAATGACTTTGACAAGGAAGGTGATGAGGTTCGTAAGAATCAGGCTATCGTATATTATGCCTGTACCTGGAGTAACTATTATCCGGCTTCCAACTATCCGTTCATGTATAAGTTACGCTCTTCATACAATAATATTTACTGGGTTCGCTTAGCTGATATTATCCTGATGAAGGCTGAGGCAGAAGCCTATAAGGGCAATCTTGCCGAGAGTGCGAAACTCGTGAACCAGATTCGCAAGCGTGCCAAACTGAAGGAACTGACATCCGACAAGACTGGCAGCAAGGAATCTATGATAGAGGCTGTTCTCCATGAGCGCCGTCTGGAACTTGCCTTTGAGGGAGAACGCTGGTTCGACCTCTGCCGCAACAACAAGGTCGAGAAGTATCTCAACGGAATAGACAACCGTGACAGCGGACGCATCAGACAGGTAAGACAGTTTGACAGCAATTCATACCTGTTGCCAATTCCACAGACCGCTCTTGACCAGAATACCAATCTAGAGCAGAATCCAGGTTACTAAGCTAACCTGGATAGCTTTCAACTCAAACCGTTATTAACAAATAATAGAAGAAACGAATATGAAATACTATAGCAGTAAACTGATGATGCTGGTCTGCGCAACAGCTTTCTCTGTGACAGCTTGCAGCAGCAGTAACTCATTCTCAGATCCTGTAGACTTTGATACTCCTAGTGAGGCACCAAATCCAGTACCGGCACAAGGAACAGCCAAAACTTTCATTACCACAGCCGATGGAGTCTATTCATTGGCACAGGGTGAGGTAAAGTTGTATAATGGAGTATCTATGGCACCAACCACCATCGAACTCGATTTAAATAAGAAGTATCAGACGATTGATGGATTTGGTTATGCCATCACTTATTCATCCTGCTATAATCTGATGCAGATGAACCCAGAGGCGCGTCTGGCTCTCTTGAAGCGCATTTACTCTACCACAGAGGGTTATGGCGTAAGTTATGCCCGTATCTCTTTGGGATGCAACGACTTTTCAAGTACTGAGTATACCTATTGCGACAAGAAGGGCAGCGAGGCTGATCCTCTCAGCAACTTCGCGCTCTATAGTGATGAGAACGATTATGTGATTCCGGTATTGAAGGAGATTCTTGCCATCAACCCAAATCTGAAGATTATCGCAGCTCCCTGGACTTGTCCGAAATGGATGAAGGTGACAGATATCAACACCAAGCAGCCAAAGGATTCATGGACTGACGGTCATCTCAATCCGGATTATCGCGAGGCTTATGCCAAGTACTTTGTGAAGTTTATTAATGTGATGAAGGAGAAAGGCATCAATATCTATGCTGTTAGTCCTCAGAATGAGCCATTGAACAAGGCTAACTGTGCTTCACTCTATATGCCTTGGCAGGAAGAGGCTCCTTTCGTAAAGGAATTGGCAGCACAGTTTAAGAAGAATAATCTGCAGACCAAGATTTATGTCTTCGATCACAACTACAACTATGACAATATTGCCGATCAGGAAGATTATCCTGTGAAACTCTACAATGCTATCGGTGATAACTTTGAGGGCTCAGAGCTGGTTGTAGGTGCTGCTTATCATGATTATGGCGGCAACAACAGCGAGTTGACTGATATCCACAACCAGCGTCCAGACAAGGAACTGATATTCTCGGAAACCAGTATCGGAACCTGGAATAACGGACGTGACTTGAGTAAACGACTGATGGCGGATATGAAGAATGTGGCGCTCGCTACGGTAAACCAGTATTGCAAGGCTGTGCTTGTATGGAATCTGATGCTTGACAATAAGATGGGACCTAACCTGGATGGTGGATGCCAGACCTGCTATGGTGCTATTGATATCAATCAGAATGGTTACAACCAGTTGAGCTACAATTCTCATTATTACATCATCAACCACATGTCTAGTGTCGTTGCTCCTGGTGCGGTTCGCATTGGTAATACGTCCCGCACCGTTAATGACAGCAAGATTACACATGCTGAGTTTGTTAATCCTGATGGTAGTTATGCTGCTGTCATTATCAACGAGGGAGATGAGGCTAAGTCAATCAACCTCAGTGATGGAACTCATAATTTTACCTGCAAGGTTCCTGCTAATGGTGTGATTTCTTGCAAGTGGAATAAGTAATCCATAAACTATAGTAAATGATTCATTAAAGATACGATCATTATGAAACATATCAGATATTATATCATGGCGTTGCTCGCCCTGCCACTGATGGCATCTTGCGGCGATGATGATTACAGTGCGCCTACTCCTGCCGGTAATCCAGTGATGAGCTATACGGCTCCTGCTGCAGCTGTATGGATGGGTGATGAAGTGGAGGTGAAAGTAAACTGCAAGGATGAGGGAGGCGTGGCTCTCTCTACCTTGAAAGCTAACCTCCTGTTTAGTGGGCAGAGTGTAGATGAAACTACCATCCGTACCAAGGAGGCTGGTGAATATACAGTCAAACTGAAAGTACCTTATGCACAGAATGTTCCTGATGGAAAGGTGGATATTCAACTTACTCTGCAGAATGTATCAACCAAATCGAATACAGAGACCTTGTCGTTTGACATCAAGCGCCCTCACTTCAACAATCTGCAGTTTGTGAGTGCTGATGGTGTTAAATATGACATGACAGAGAAGAGCGACTTTATTTATCAGGCTGTTCTTCCTAGCAGTAAGAAGACCTTCAAGGGATATTTTGCAACGAAGGATGGAAAGTTTGTCTTCGGTTCCAGCACAGGCAAGGATATCAGTTTGGGAGAAACAGGCAACTTCAACTTCACTTCTGAGAATATGAGCGATGTAGTTGTCACTTTCGATGCCAAGAACTATACGGCTGGTCCTACCGATGTATTGCCGGTTACTGTCCTCGATTTTGCCGATTCTGATGCAGGCAAGACTTGGGTGGGTGATATCAAGCAAGGTGCTACCTGTAACCTTACTATCAACGGCAATAATCTGCCAGATGACTGGTATTATGACAGCGACTGGTTCCAGAAAGAAGAGGATGGAAACTATACTTTCAAGGCTATTACCGGCAGATATACTATTTTGGCAGACTTCACCCATAAGTCATTCCGTATCTGGACAATGAATGGAAGTGAGCCTATGTCACTGAATGGCGATGGTACTGGTGCACTCTGGATCATCGGTAATGAAGGTGTCAACAAGCCAACTTGGGACGCTGTAAATCATGGCTGGTGGACAGGTGTAGATTCTGATGTCTGTCTCACTCCTATCAAGGATAAGGTATATCAGGTTACACTCACCGTAGGCAAGCAGCTCAGAGCTACTGGCGTAGACTTCAAGTTCTTCGGTCAGGCAAACTGGGGTATTGAGTTCAAGGGTAAGGATAACAGCCATCTCATCTCAACTGAGAGCGAGGTATTCGGCATCGGTGACGGTAACGGTCACGACAACGGCAATGTTTATCTGAAAGATGGAGTAGAACTGAAGGATGGCGAGACATACGTTCTTACAGTTGACTTGACTGCCGGTGTAGACAAGGCAGTTCTCAAAGTAGAAAAGAAATAATATGTAGGTTTATAATCATTCATAAGCATTTTAGGTTTTAGTTTGATAATTTAGGTATAAAGCTTTGTTTAAGGCTGCTCCAAACCTTTTGGGGCAGCCTTTTTTTGAGAGGTGCAAGGATGTAAGAACAATAAAAGTAAAAAAGAATATCAAAAAAATGCTTGAAAATTTGGAAATGTACCCAAAAAACTATACCTTTGTCCCTTGAATGTCCTATACAGCAGTAAGGGCTGGATCTAATGATACCTATACAACAAAATATTATCAACTAATGATAGAAAGATTATTATCTATATTGTATATCTGGTGTTTCGCTACACTTACATCATGCTTTGCTCAAAAGGAAAGCATCAGTGAACTGTATACCCAACTTGATCGGGCTATAGAGCAATCCCAGCACTATACCAAACTGAAAGAAAGCAGCATCGCTCAGTTGAAGAAATTGATTCATCAGGAGAACAATCCGAAGTTGCTCATCAATACTTATCGCAAGATCTATTCAGAATATAAGTCCTACCAGAGCGATTCTGCTGTGGCTTATATTCAGAAAGCCATTGTATTGGCTCAGAAGGAAGGACTGCCGGCTGAAGTTGCTGGATTGAAAAGTCAGTTAGCTTTACAGTATTCTACAGCCGGAGCTTTTGCTGAGGCTTTGGAGGTGCTCAATCATATAGATAAAAAGACATTGGATGAATCGAACCGGAAAGATTATTTCATTGCCTATTACCATGTCTATGGTGAGTTGGGCTTTTCTAATATGCATGTAGATACTGATTTAAGTCAGAATTTCTTTAGTCGTCAGAATGCATATCGGGATACTTTGTTTGCAATCCTTCCACATCATAGCGAAGATTATCTCATGCGTAAAGAGGTGATGCTTACCAGTCAGAATAAATGGGATGAAGCATTGAAGGTGAATGATGAACGGTTGAATTTATGTAAGGAGGGGAGTCATGAATACGGTATCGTAGCCTACTATCGCTATCTGATTTACCGTTCTCTGAAAAACGAAGAAATGAAGAAATATTGGTTGCTAAAATCTGCCATTTGTGATGTGAAGTGTGCTATCAATGATCAGGCTTCGCTCTGGATGCTCGCCGATATTCTGAGTCAGGAGGGAGATGTTGAGCGTTCTTATAAATACATCAACTTCTCTTGGAATGCCAATAAAAGTTGCAGTACCCGTATACGTAACTGGCAGATTTCGCCAGTGCTTGGTACCATCGATCATAATTATCAGGCACAGCTCAAGAAAGCAAACCAGCGTCTTGTCTTTGCCATCATCTGTGTCAGTCTTCTGGTTCTTTCTTTAGGTGTTCTGGCTTTCTATGTCAATAAGCAGAAGAAATATGTTACCATAGCGAGAAATGAACTGAAGAAAACGAATGAACAATTGGAAGAACTGAATAAGAAACTTTCTGCTACCAACGAAATGTTGAAGACTTCGAATGATAAACTGAATGAGTCAAATGGTGTGAAGGAAGAATATATAGGCCAGTTCCTGGGAGCATGTTCTCATTATATAGACAAACTGGATAAGTTGCGTCTCCATGTCAATAAAATGGTAAAGAACCGTGAATATCAGGAACTTTATTCAATGACGAGAAGCAGTGAACTGAAGGAACACGAGTTGGGAGAACTCTATACAAATTTCGATAAGGTCTTCTTGCATCTGTTCCCTAATTTCGTGGAAGACCTCAATAGCCTTCTGAAGCCGGAGGCACAAATCCATCTTACCGATGCAACAAAGTTACCGGCAATGGTGAGGGTATTCGCCTTGATAAGACTGGGTATTGATGACAGTACGAAGATAGCAGAATTCCTACATTATGCAGTTAATACGATATATAATTATCGGGCAAAACTGCGTAATGGAGCTATTGGTGAAAGAAATGAATTTGAGAAGAATGTGAAAGAATTAGGAACGATAAAAGGAAAAGAATAATATATTGAGCCCCTTTTTAAAGTGGGCTCAGTAAATGATGTAATAAAGTTGGTTAAAAATGTAGTAAAATGCTTGTTTGCTTGTCGTTTTTTTAGTATCTTTGCGATGAAAAATAAAACTCAAGTGTGGAAAATGTGGAGAATTTCACGAAAGAAGTATCAGAAATGTGTAAACTTACACATTTTTCGCACTTTAATGATGGAGGTGCTAAAAAATGTTTAATAGAATAATTATTCAAGAATTAAAACAATGGAGAGCTAAAAAAGACCGTAAGCCATTGATTATGCTGGGCGCTCGACAAGTAGGAAAGACTTCTGTACTTCAGAAGTTCGGAGAAGAATATTTTGAGCATTGCGCATATTTTAGTCTCAATGAAGAAGAGGGAGTCTGCGATATCTTTCGCAAGACCAAGAACCCGCTGCAAATCCTCGAGCAATTGTCATATCTTACTTCAGAACCTATTTTGCCTCAGAAGACTTTGCTTATTCTTGATGAGATACAAGACTGTCCGGAAGCCATTAGCGCAATGAAATATTTCTGCGAAAAGACACCGGAATATGTTGTGGCTTGTGCTGGTTCTCTTTTGGGGTTGGCTTTTGGTCATCAAGGCTTTTCGTTTCCTGTGGGTAAGGTTGACCATATAAATATGTATCCTGTCACTTTTTCTGAGTTTTTGGAGCAGCGAGATGAAAGGCTTTACCAATATTATATGTCAATAGATAGCTTGGAACCTCTTCCTGACGTTTTTTTTGATAGACTTTCTCAGGCATTTACTGCCTATCGTATATCTGGTGGAATGCCAGCTGCGGCAATGAAGATGATAGAAAAGGATCTGAGTGGCGTGGAAACAACTCTACGTAATATCTTGCAAGATTATTCCTTGGACTTTGTGAAGCATGCTACGCCTTTACTGGCTAATAGGATTTCGCATGTTTGGAAGTCTTTGCCGTCACAGTTGGCTAAGGAAAATAGAAAGTTTGTTTATCAGCTGGTTCGTCCTGGTGCAAGAGCGAGGGAATATGAGGATGCTCTTACATGGCTTAAAAATGCGGGATTGATATATAAGGTAAGCTTGTGCTCTACTCCGCAAGTTCCTTTGAAATCGTATGAAGATTTGAGCATCTTCAAGATTTATAGTCTTGATGTGGGATTATTGAGAGTGCTTGCTGATTTGAGTCCTGAGGCTTATCTGGTTGATAATCCTATATTTAAAGAATATAAGGGTGCTTTGGCAGAGAATTATATTCTTCAGAGTCTAGTGGCTAATGGCGTTAATTGTTCCCATTATTGGGCTTCGGGTAATAAAGCAGAAGTGGAATTTATTGTTCAGCGTGGTTTGGAAGTTATTCCGGTGGAAGTGAAGTCGGGTACCAGTGTCACGGGGCGTAGTTTGATAGAGTATAACAAAAGGTACTCACCTGGTTTGCGCATCAGATATTCGATGCTTAATCTCAAGAGGGATGATTCCTTTATCAACATCCCTCTTTTCCTGGCTGATAGAACGGAGAAACTGATTTTTAAATAATTTTTAATGAGAAAAAAGATAAATGGGTGAAGAGGGGTGAAGAGTGGGTGAAGAGATAAAGAAAACTCTTCACCTCCCGAAACCCCGATAAACAGAGGGGTTACGGGCGAGAAGGTGAAGAGTGAAGAGATAAATCGGGATTGCTTACAACTGATAGAACTTGGTGAAAGCCTTCACGCAATATTCATGGTCGATAACGCTACCGGTTTCGCGGCAACTGTGCATAGCGAGGATGGCATTGCCCATATCCACACCCTTCAATGGGATGGAAGAGGCGAGGATATTGCCCAAGGTGCTGCCACCTGCTACATCGCTGTGGTTTACGAAACGCTGGCATGGTACACCGGCTGCATCGCAGATGTTGGCGAAGATGGCTGCTGATACAGCATCGCTCGCATACTTCTGGGCTGCATTGAACTTGATGACCGGACCACCGCCCAACTTAGGATGATTCGTAGGGTCGAACTTCTCGCTATAGTTAGGATGCCAGGCATGCGCATTATCGGCTGAAATCATGAAGGCACGCTCTACTGCCTGATAATAAGCCTCTTCTGTATGGCTCTGTGCCAGGGCAATGCGCTGGAGCATATATGAAAGAAATGGACTTCCGGCTCCCTGTTTGGTCTGAGACCCCGTTTCTTCATTATCGAAGATGGCGAGAACCTGGGTGGTATCATTGGCAACAGATGCAATCATCGCCTCTACACCAGCCCAGCACATAGACAGGTCGTCGAGTCTGCCTGAAGAGATAAACTCATCGTGTACACCGAAGGTGCAGGCTGGAGTGGCATCAGCCAGATAGAGATCGAAATCAAGAACATCCTCTTTCTGGATATTCAGTTCGCCGGTTATCACATTCATCAGGAGGTTACCCTTCTCCAGTTCATCATTGATGATGCCGAGGATAGGGAGTACATCCTTCTGCTTGCTCAACTTCACACCATCATTCACCTTACGGTTGAAGTGGATAGCGAGATTGCTGATCTGCAGCAATGGGCGCTTCACATGAAGAAGAAGTGTCTGGGGATTCATCGCATTCTCGCCCTTCACGATAACTCTACCTGCCAGGGTGAGCGGACGGTCGAACCAGGTTGACATGATAGGACCACCATAAACCTCGGTATTCAGTTTTACGATACCGCCCTCGCAAAGCATCTCAGCATTTGGCTTGATGCGGAAGGTAGGCGAGTCGCAGTGGGCGCAGATCATGTGGAAACCGGCATCTGCCAAAGGCTTCTTTCCGATTTGGAAGGCGTAGATGGAAGAGTCGTTCTTGGTAACGAAGAACTTTTCACCCGCTTCAATCTTGCCCAAAGGCTCCTGTGGGTTCATACGTCGGAACCCGTTCTTCTCCAATTCCTCGGAGATATTCTTTACTGCCAGGAAATTCACTGGCGATGCGTCTAGAAAGGATAATAATCTTTTGATCATAGTCTATATCTTTATATTAATATCTTGCAAAGATAATAGATTTTTTTCATTTTATCTCATTATTCTATTTGTTTTTCATTTTTTTGTATTATCTTTGTCCCCAAATAAGATCAATGAATGAATTATGAAACGATATAAATCCTGCACTCTAATTATATTGCTGCTGTTGGCATCGGCTCTTCAGGCATATGCGCATATTTCCAGAAATATGTTCATGCTTTCCAATCTCAATGCTGACAATGGTCTTTCCAGCCCTCGAGTTTATTCTATTGTCGAGGCTGAGGATGGTGCCATGTGGATAAGTACTAAGCGTGGAGTTGACCGATATAATGGGCAACAAGTAACCAATTATACTTTATACACAGAGATGCCGTATAGTGATGCTAGTGGTAGATGTATTAAACTGACTAAGGATGCGCAACATCTGATTTACGCCTACGACAACAAGGGAAAGGTGTATATATATGATAAGAGGAAAGATACATTTGTTTTGAAATGTAATCTTCAGAAAATTTTAGGTGGAAGTATCGTGTTGAACGAACTGTTGGTAGACGGAAAGGGCAATTTCTGGTTAGCTATGGATAGAGGCATTTATTGCTTATCAGCAGCTACTGATGGAAAGGAGATAGTTCGGGAGACAGCTAAGGGTAGGTTTGTATTGAAAAATACCTATATAAATCATATCCAATTTATAGGTCAGAAACTCTTGATAGGAACATTTAAAGATGTTTATTGCTATTCGGTGTCTGCCCGGAAGTTAGAAAAGAAGATTAGTGGCAGTTCTGTAGTATCCTCTTATCATGATATTGCGGGACATCGTATCTGGCTGGGTACTTTTCACGAAGGAGTTAAAGTGATGGATGATCGTACTTGGAAGCTGATAAAATCTGCTGATTTCCAATCTTTGCAAAACATTCCTAAAATTCCAGTACGTTCAATCATTTTATATGATAAGCAGACTCTTCTGATGGCTGTAGATGGAGCTGGAATATATGCTTATGACAGTTCGAATAAACAAACCAGACTCTTGCTTGATACAGATGGACGTCCGTGTAACGTGTTGAATGGTAATGGATTATATACCTTGTGCTGCAATCGTTTTGGCGATTTATGGACAGGCTCTTACTCGGGAGGAGTAGATTTGGCAATACCGATGAAACATACATTGGAATATATCACACATGAATATCTCAACAGTCAATCACTGATAGATAATTGTGTGAACGATGTTTTCCAAAGCCGTGATGGGAAAATATGGTATGCCACAGATAAAGGAGTAAGTGTCTATGATGCGCAGACTCGTCTTTGGCATCATGGATTATATAATAAGGTGGCGCTTACGATTTGTCAGACTGTAGACGGCAGAATTCTGGTTGGTACCTATGGTAATGGCGTATATCAGGTTCATGCTGATGGCACTAGTATGCCTGCTTATTCTGTGGAAACAGGAATGTTGAAGAGTGATTACGTATTCAGTCTTTTTACTGATAGCGATGGTAATATTTGGGTGGGATGTTTGGATGGAGATATGGCTTGTTTCCCTTCAGATAAATATAATTTGAATGGAACGGGAAAGTCGGTATTCTATCTGCCTGTCAACGAAGTGCAATGCATCACGGAATCACTGGATAAGCGTTTTATTGCTGTAGGAACTTCGCATGGAGGCTATTTGATTGATAAGCGTGAACCTTTGCATCCTCGTCGTTTCTTTTATCCTGAACAGTATCCCGGTAAAGACATTAATTTGTTTGTCAACAGTATGTCTTTTCAGGATTCCCGTCATATCTGGATTGGAACGGATGGAGGAGGACTCTATGATTATGATTTCCTGACAAAGAAGTTTAAGCGCTATACGAATCAGGACGCTTTGCCTTCTAATACTGTTTATGGACTTATAAAAGGTATTAATGGCAATTTGTGGATCAGTACGGATAAAGGATTGGCTTTCATGAAACAGGGGAAGATAGTAAACCTCAACATCTTTAAGGGAATGGAACGTGAGTATAACCGAATGTCTGTTGCGTGTACTTCAGATGGCAGGGTGCTTTTTGGCAGCAACGATGGAGTTGTCGCTTTGACTCCTATGTTTGCCAAAGGTTTGAATTATGCCGCTCCACTTCGTATTCATAGTGTTGAGGTTGAAGGTGTCGAACGTTCCGATTACTGGAATGAATGTCTCTTTGAAATGTTGAAGGAAGGCAAATTGAGTCTTAGCCATAATGAGAATACGCTGGTTGTTTCTTTCGAGAGTATCAATTATCAATACCAGTATGATATCCAATATCAATATTATTTGGAAGGATACGACCGTAATTGGAGTAAACCATCTTCTAATCAGTTGGCACGATTTGTAAATTTGCCTTCGGGCAGCTATGTGCTTCATGTAAAGGCTATCTGCAGAAGTAATGGTAGAGAATTGGGAGAAACAACTTTGGAAATTCATATAGCCCAACCTTGGTGGAATACCTGGTGGGCATGGATTATCTATCTCTGTATTTTTGCTGCCATCTTATATTTTGTCTGGCAGTATTACAAAGAGCGCTTACAGCGAAAGTATTATGATGAGAAAATCAATTTCTTCGTTAATACTGCCCATAACATACGTACTCCTTTGAGTCTCGTGTTGGCTCCTCTTGATAATCTGGCTAATGATTCCAGCTTGAGTGAGAAAAGTCGTGGATTCTTGGATATGGCGCATCGCAACGGCAACAAACTGTTGAAGATGGTTACAGAATTGCTTGACTTCCAAAAGGTAGAGCAGTCTGCCGAACAGGTTCGCCTGCAAGATATAGAATTGCCGATGCTTTTACGTGTGCAGTTGGAAAAGTTTGTATTGGCAGCTCAGGAGAAGCATATTCAACTGTGTATTGAAACGTGTCCGCAGCAACAGATTCATTCTGATGTCAAAATGATGGATCTGATATTGGAAAATCTTCTCTCGAATGCTATCAAATATACACCTCAAGGTGGAAAGGTTACGTTGTCGGCTTCTGTTGAAGGTAAGATGGCTATGATTCATGTATGTGATACAGGTATAGGTATTCCAAAGGCCGAAATTAAGAGTATCTTCAAGACCTTCTTCAGGGCTTCTAATGCGATAAATTCTCAGGAAATGGGAAGTGGATTAGGACTGATGCTTACACGGAAGCTTGTAGAGAAATTAGGAGGAAAGCTTAGTTTCGTAAGTGAGGAAGGAAAGGGTACTACTTTCTGTGTGAAGATGCCATTAGGTCATGTAACAGATTCTTCTGTCCGGCTTGTAGGAGAAAAGAAAAATGTTGCAACTGAATCTTCTTTAGCTGAAGATAAGCATGATGAAACTTGCCAGACTGTGTCTTCTGCGGTTCTGCAGGATGCTGATGTTTCAACGGATACACTTCTTTTTGTCGATGACAATGAAGATCTTCGCAAATATATCAGAATGACTTTTGGTGATTCTTATCAAGTAGTTGATGTAGAGAGTGCAGAGGCTGCCTTGAAATATTTGAAAGAGGGCGGGGTATGTGATATCGTTGTTTCTGATGTCATGATGCCGGGAATGCACGGAGATGAGTTCTGTCGCAGCATCAAGGAAAATAAGGAAACATCATGGCTGCCTGTTATCCTGCTGACTGCTAAGGCTGGTCGTGACTTTATGATAGAGGGACTCGGACTTGGTGCTGATGACTATATAGCCAAGCCATTCGATACAGCTATTCTTGCGAGTAAGGTTGCCAGTATTTTGAAGAATCGTCGCCGGTTGAGTCAGTATTATATGGACAGAAGCCTTGCACTTGTTAGAGGAGAGGTTGCTTCTGAGTCTGCCTCTTCCGAGCAGATTGTGGGTTCTGCTTCTTCCAATGAACGCTTGGAACCTACTGGAGTTTCTGAAGAGAAAAAGGATGATACTGTTTTGAATAAGCAAGGCCAGACATTCGAAAATGTGGCAGAAGCTGTTCTGGATCCACAAGACCAGGCTTTTGTAGATAAAGCTACCCGTTTGGTGTTGACTCATCTGAGCGACACAGACTTTAATATCGACCGACTCTGTAGAGAGATGGCGATGAGCAGAACGCTTTTCTATGGTAGGCTGAAGACTCTTACGGGTCAAAGTCCGCAGGATTTTATGCGTTTGATACGTCTGGAGCAGGCTGCAATCTTCCTGAAACAGGGGGATAGTGTGCTGGATGTATCTGTGAAAGCCGGTTTTGTAAATGTGAAGTACTTTAGTACTGTATTTAAAAAGCACTTTGGGGTTTCTCCAAGTAAGTATCTGTAAATTAGAGTTTTAAATTCAAAGAAAAGGTTTCTGTTTAGACGATATGTCTGATTTGAAACCTTTTTTTGTTTGTTATCTAACCCTCTGAAAGTTCCTTTTCTTTATCTTTGCAACCAGATTCTGTTACGTAAGTTAAACAGTTATTTAAAAAACGAAACAATAACAATATAAACATAAAAATGAGAAGGAACTTTTTGAAAATTAGCCTCTTTTTAATAGGCGTCTTCACATGTTTCTCATGCGAAGCAAGTACATTGCCCTCATCCGGCAGTTCTGATGGTGTAGGCGAATCCATACCTACTGCCCAGCAATGGAATAAAGATGTTGTGGGGTGGAATCTTGGCAACGAATTCGAGTGCTCAGCTCCTGGACAGGATGGTGAGTCGATGCAGATTGGCAACCCTGATGGTTCTATCCATGCAGAGACAGCCTGGGGCAATCCCGTTGTTACCAAGAAGATGATACAAGCCGTGAAGAAGGCAGGTTTCAATGCCATCCGTATTCCAATCCGTTGGCAGTGCCACATTACCAACGCTCAGGCGATGAGCATCGACAAGGCTTGGATTGCTCGCATCAAGGAGGTGGTGGGCTGGTGCCTTGACAACGGTTTGAAGGTTATCATCAATGTGCATCATGAAAAATGGCTCGAAAGTCGTCCTACCTATCAATATAAGGAAGAAAACTGCCAGAAGCTTGCGCTCCTCTGGATGAATATCGCCTCTGAGTTTGCCAATTATGATTATCGTCTTGCTTTCGCAGGAACTAACGAAGTGCATATCAAAGATAACTGGGGCAAACCTACTGCCGAGAACCTCGAAGTGCAGAATGCTTACAATCAGATATTCGTGGATGTGGTTCGTGCCACAGGCGGCAACAATGCCAAGCGCCACCTCATCTTACAGACTTACGTTTGTAACCCTTGGTTTGGCATCGAGAATGGAGATTTCATCATTCCGAAGGATGCCGAAGACAATGGCAACAACTATATGAGTGTGGAATTCCACTACTATCAGCCATGGAGCTACGCCGGCGATTGCACCTACGATTACTGGGGTGATGCCTACAAGGATGCTGGCAAGATACCTGCAGACAACGAGAAGACGATGACGGATTTCTTCGACAAGGCGGTGAATACCTGGAGCAACAAAGGACTGGGTATCGTAATAGGAGAGTGGGGAGTAACCGATCACTATAAGTCAAACTCAGAGAAAGTGCATGAAAACATGACCTACTACTGTAAGTTCTTGACTACGGAGGCTCGCAAACGAGGCTTCTCTACTTTCGTTTGGGACAACAACCACTTCGGCAACGGCTCTGAGAAGTATGGCATCTTCGACCGTTTCAAGAGTATGAAGGTGAATGCTCCTTGGATTCTCGAAGGAATCTTTGGGAAAGAATAATGTTAAACTAAAAACAAAAATATCAATTATGAGAAAGAAAACTATGTTTCTCGGCCTGCTTGGTGCAGGTTTGATGTGGATGCCTGCTTCTGCCATTCTCGCTGCCCAGATGAACAATGCAGCGATGAGCGTTCAGCAGAACCAAGGCATCAAGGGTACAGTGGTGGATGCCACTGGCGAAACCTTGATTGGCGCTAGCGTGAAGGTGGCTGGTACAACCAACGGTGCCGTTACCGATATAGATGGTAACTTTACGTTGAACTGCAAGCCTGGAGCAACGCTCGAAGTGAGCTACATCGGTTACAAGACGATGACCGTGAAAGCTGCTAATGGCATGAAAATACAGATGCAAGAGGATGGTAAGGCCTTGAATGAGGTCGTTGTTACCGCCCTTGGTATCAAGCGCGACCGCAAGGCTTTGGGCTATGGCTTGGAGGAGGTTAAAGGTGAGGAACTTACCAAGGCGAAGGAAACCAACGTCATCAACTCTCTTTCAGGTAAGGTGGCTGGTCTCGTTGTGCAGAACACCGCTGGCGGTGCTTCTGGTTCTACCCGCGTGCTTCTTCGTGGTAATACAGAAATGGCAGGCAATAACCAGCCTCTCTACGTGGTGGATGGTGTGCCTTTGGATAATACCAACTTTGGCAGTGCTGGTGAAGCAGGTGGTTATGACCTCGGTGATGGTATCTCTGCCATCAATCCAGACGATATCGAGACGATGACCGTATTGAAAGGTCCTGCTGCCTCAGCCCTCTATGGTAGCCGTGCTTCCCATGGTGTTATCTTGATTACGACCAAGAAGGCGGAGAAGGATAGAATTTCCGTGGAGTACAATGGTTCTTATACTATCGATACCCAGTTGGCTAAATGGGACGACATCCAGGAGGTATATGGTGCTGGCTACAATGGCGAGCTTCCTACATCCAGTACCTCTGGTACCAATGCCAGTTGGGGTCCTAAGGCCGATGACTTCATGTTCAAATATTTCGATGGCGAGGAACGTCCATTCATGATGCATCCAAACAATGCTTCTGGTTTCTTCCGTACAGGTTTCACCACTCAGAACTCTGCCATCCTCTCAGTTAATTCCGGTAAGACGGGTATGCGTTTCTCTGTTACGGATATGCGCAACAAGGATATCTTGCCAAATACCAACATGAGTCGTGACAACTTCAACCTCCGTGTGAATACCTCAGCAGGTCCTGTTGACTTCGACTTCACCGCCAACTATACTCGTGAGAAGGTAAAGAACCGTCCTGCCCTTGGTGACTCTCAGAGCAACGTGGGTAAGAACCTCATGACCCTGGCGGGTACCTACGACCAGGCTTGGCTGAAGCACTATGAGGATGCCGACGGCAACTACTCCAACTGGAATGGTAACGATCAGTATAACAAGAACCCATACTGGGATCTCTATAAGAACAGCAATACATCCGACAAGGACGTGTTCCGTTTTACGGGTAAGGCAATCTGGAACATCAACAAGCACTTCAAGTTGCAGGGTACTATTGGTACCGACATCAACAGCATGAACTTCGAGGACTTCATTGCCAAGACAACTCCAGGAACTCCTGCCGGAAAGCTTACCGACCAAATCTTCAACAACCGCACACTTAACGCCGAGATACTCGCCCTCTACAACAACTCATGGGGCGACTTCGATGTCAATGCTACCGCTGGTGGTAACATCTTCAAGGTGAATAACAAGACCACTACAAACATCGGTCTCAACCAGCAGATGGATGGCATCCAGAATATCATGAACTATCAGGAACAGAACACTCGTGAGAGTATGTACAAGAAGCAGATCAGCTCTCTCTATGCCAGCGCAAGCCTCGGCTACAAGCATACTTACTATTTGGAGGGAACCCTCCGTGGCGATAAGTCGTCTACGCTCCCTACAAATAACAATACATACGTATATCCTTCTGTATCGGGTAGCTTGGTTTTCTCTGAGTTTATCAAGAACAAGAAGTTCATCAATTATGGTAAGATTCGCGCATCTTGGGCAAAGGTAGGTAGCGATACCGATCCATACCTGTTGGCACTCAACTATACCACGGGCAAGTACAGCTACGCGGGTTATACCATCGGTATGATAGCCAACTCAACACAGCCGAACAAGGATTTGAAGCCTACAATGACAGGTTCTTACGAGGTAGGTTTGGAGATGAAGTTCCTTAACGGACGCTTGGGCTTGGATGCCACCTATTACAACCAGAACTCCAAGAACCAGATTTTGAGTTTGGCTTCAACCACCACCTCTGGCTATGCTTACCGCCTCATCAATGCCGGTGAGATTCAGAACCAGGGTGTCGAGATTGCCCTCAATGCCCGTGCCTTGCAGATCAAGGACTTCGCTTGGGACTTGGGTGTCAACTTCTCGAAGAATACCAACAAGGTGAAGTCGCTCACCGATGGCATGGACTATTTTGAGCTTGCCAAGGCAACCTGGTGCGGTGTATCAGTAGGTGCTCAGGTTGGCGAGAACTATGGAGCTATCCGTGGACACGACTTCCTTTACAACGACAAGGGACAGGTGGTTGTCGATGCAGCTACTGGTCTTCCAAAGATTGACCAGAAGGTCAAGACCATCGGCAACTCTACTTGGGACTGGACAGGTGGTTTCTACTCAACCTTCAGCTACAAGAACTTCCGCCTTTCTGCATCCTTCGATGTGAAGGTAGGTGCCGATATCTACTCTATGTCTATGCGTTCTGCATACCAGACAGGTAAGGCAAAGGGAACATTGGCAGGCCGTGAGGAGTGGTACTCTTCTGAGGAGGCTCGCAAGGCTTCGGGTATGGATCTTGCCGCATGGCGTGAAGCAGGTAAATGCAAGGGATTGGTCGTAGATGGTGTCATCGACAATGGCGACGGTACTTATCGCAAGAACGACATCGCCGTGAACCCTGAAGATTACTGGAAGCATGTGGCAAATGGCGTGCAGAGTGCCTTCATTTATGACAACTCTTACGTGAAGTGTCGTGAGATTACTTTCGGCTATACCTTCCCAGAGAGCATCCTGGGCAAGTATGTCAAGGGCTTGACCGTATCCTTCGTGGCTCGTAACCCATTCATTGTTTGGAAGAACATTCCTAACATCGACCCAGACTCCAGCTACAACACCTCAGGTCTCGGTCTGGAATATGGTTCCCTGCCATCTCGCAAGAGTTATGGTTTGAACGTGAACGTGAAGTTCTAGTCTCGAAAAAATGAATCAATTTCTTTAGAAGAGTTCTAATATATAATAAGGTAAGAAAATGAACAATATAATCAAGAAATATATAGGTAAGAGCAGCCTGATGATGGCTTTCGCCCTGATGGCAACCGGCACTGCGATGACTTCTTGCTCTGATGATACCTTGAGCAACATCAATACCGACAAGACCAAGGTGAGCGAGCTCGACCCTAACGCACAGTTGACAACAGCTTTGTTGCAGACTTACGGTGACTTCAGTCTGATGGATACCTACCGTAACTATATAACTGGTTTTCCACAGTATTTCGCTGGTGGTTGGAATGTAACCAATTACGCTGGTTCTAATTTCAGAGAAGATGATATGACCCGTCGAGTTTGGGACCGCTATTATGAAATCGGTATCAAGAACCTTGTGGATGCCATCAACAATTCTGCTGACAAGGCAAACTTGAATGCAGCACTTCGTATCCATCGTGTCTATATCACGGCAGTTTTGGCAGATACCTACGGTGACGTGCCTTGTTTGGAGGCAGGTCTGGGTTATATCTCAGGTATCTCCAACCCTAAGTATGATACCGTAGAGGAACTCTACAGCTGGTTCTTCAAGGAACTTGACGCTTGCGAGAAGCAGCTTGGCACAGGTACCGACCACATTTCTGGTGATGTCACCAGCATGGGTGGTGATGTAGCTAAGTGGAAGAAGTATGCCAATGCACTCCGTATGCGCTATGCCATGCGCATTTCCGATGTTAATCCACAGAAGGCAAAGGAGGAGTTTGAGAAGGCTGTAGCTGCCGGTGCCATCGCCAGTGCAGCAGATGATGCTTATATCAAGTATGCTGATGCTCCATTTACCTATTATGATGGAGCCAACGATTACGATTTCCGTGCCAATGCATTGAGCGAGACTCTCTATGGTCAGGATGCTACATCGCCTACCATGGTATGCTCTACCTTGTTCTATCAGTTGCAGAATACCAACGACCCTCGTCTCTATCGCATCTGCCGTCACTACTACAATATCAAGCGTAGTCAGGTGAAGCCAGATAAGGAGCAGAACATCGACTTGACCGATGATTTCCTGGCTTACTTCCAGAGCAAGAACCTCGGTGAGGAGCCTTGCAACCCTGGTGCAGCCTGGTACACAGACTGGATGAATCCAGCTACGTTGGATGACCTTCCTACTTTGAAGAAGTATGCAGAGATAGACGCGAACACTTATGCCAGCTCTGATTATATAGCCCGAGCTGGTCGTCCTTGCCTGAACATCGACTTCGAGATGCCTTCTTGTCCTGGCGACTTGATGAGCTATGCTGAGGTAGAGTTCCTCAAGGCTGAGGCTGCAAACAAGGGTTGGAATGTAGGTGGTGGTGATGCTGAGAGTCACTACGAGGCTGGTGTTCGTGCCAGCATGGAGTTGCTCAACAACTACTATCTTACATCCAACAAGATTTCCAAGGAAGAGATAGATGCGTTCATTGCTAACAATCCGTTGGGTGACAATCCTAAGGAGACCATCAACACCCAGGCTTGGATTCTCCACATGATGAACCCTTCTGAGGGTTGGGCTAACATGCGCCGCTCTGACTATCCTGCCATCTTGAATCGTGATCGCTTGACCAAGAAAGGTTTCACTTATACGGATCCCGATTGGTCAATGCCTGTCCGCTTGCAGTATCCTGAGTTGGAAGCTCAGTACAACAATGCTAACTACAAGGCTGCCATCGACCGCATGGGTGGTACAGACGATTGGCACAAGCGCCTCTGGTGGGACAAGGCTGATGTAAACCTTCAGCCAGACTTCAATCCTCCATTCGGAACGGGATATAGCAAGTAGTGTTTAATGTTAAGTGTTAAATGTTAAGTCTTATAGGACAATAGAATAGAATAATTAATTATGAATAAGACAATGAAACAATATAAGGAAAAAGTCTTGAAGGCTATGATGATGCTCTTAGCCGTGGGTTTCGCACTGGCTGGTACATCTACCTTGTCTTCTTGCTCTTCTGACGATGAACCATACTTCACTGTCAGCGAAGATGACAATCCACGTATCTTGAACACCGACTTGGCTGATTCCAAGATAGACCGCAAGACTAATTATAAGATGGAAATCAAGGTGACTCCAGCTCACTACACCACTGTGACATGGTTGCTTGATGGCAAACAGATTGCCGAAGGTACCACCTTCGACCAGACTTTGCCTTTAGGTGATCATGAACTGAAGATTGTGGCAACCACCACCAAGAATAAGACCACATCCCGTACCTTGAAAGTTACCGTGACTCCTGCTGCTGATGATCCAGCCTTGGGTACCAATGCCAGCGAGCTTTGGGTAGCTCCGGGAGAAACTACAACCATACGCAACTGCAAGAATCTGGTGGATCACGTTCAGAAAGTACTCATCGATGGTAAGGAGGCTGCCTTCGTAGTTCTCGATGAGGGTAAGGCATTGAAAGTTACAGCTCCTTCTGACCTCGCCAATGGCGATTACGACATTACATTGGTAGATGGCAGTGGTGTAGAGTTCCCTTGCGGTAAAATCAAGGTAACTACAGAGCCACGTCCATCTATGGAGACTACCCTCTGGGAAGGTCATCACTATGTATCTTGGGACTTGGGAGATGGTGACCCTAACAAGAGCTTCAACCTCATCACCAAGGACCAGGTAGCTAAGTGGAAAGAGGGGCAGACCCTTCGAGTTTACTGCTCGATGAAGGATGACGATGATTACCATCAGATCAAGCTTGCCACCGGCTGGTGGACCGACTTGACTTCTCCATACGAGTTTGGTGAGGGCAATGTCGTGAAGTTTGAGTTGACCCAGGATGCACTCGACAAGATGGCTGCAGAGGATGGGTTCATCTGTGTGGGACATGGCTATTATGTAGATAAAGTAACTATTGAATAATATATTAGAAAGATTTCCGTTTTTATCATAAAACGTCAAACCTTTGAATTTATGAAGAAAATTTTATTATCTATTTCATTGTTGGCATTGGCTTATACAGCCAGTGCCAATGTTCCGGTTATCAAGAGCGACCCTAAGATAGAGGCTCAGGTAGAACAAACCCTGAAGAAACTCACCTTGGAGGAAAAGATAGGTCAGATGATGGAATTGGTGACCGACCTCTTTGGTGCCAACGACAAGAACGGTGTGTTCTATATCGACGAGCACAAGACCGATTCTATCCTTTCCCGCTATAAGATCGGCTCTATCCTCAATGCTCCAAATACCTGCGCACCAACCGCTAAGCAGTGGGAGAAGTACATCGCGCAAATCCAGAAGATCTCGATGAAGCGCATCGGCATCCCTTGTGTCTTCGGTCTCGACCAGAACCACGGTTCTACTTATACACAGGGCGGAACCCTCTTCCCGCAGAACATCAATGTGGCTGCCACCTTCAATCGTGAGATAGCTCGCCGTTCGGCTGAGGCTACCGCTTACGAGACTCGTGCCGTGAGCATCCCTTGGACTTACAGTCCTACCGTTGACCTCGGTCGTGATGCCCGTTGGCCTCGCATCTGGGAGAACTTTGGCGAAGATTGCTACCTCAGTTCAGAGATGGGCAAGGCGATGGTCTATGGTTTCCAGGGCGAGGACCCAAACAACATCGACCAGTATCACATTGCCACTTCAATGAAGCACTTCATGGGCTATGGTGTGCCTTGGACCGGTAAAGACCGTACGCCAGCCTATATCTCTCCTGCCGACTTGCGAGAGAAGCACTTCGCTCCTTTCCTGGCGGGTCTGCAGGCTGGAGCCTTGACCGTGATGGTGAATTCCGCTTCCGTTAACGGTATGCCGATGCATGCCAACAAGGACATCCTGACAGGATGGCTGAAGGAAGAGACTGGATGGGATGGTGTGCTCATTACCGACTGGGCAGACATCAACAATCTCTATACTCGTGAGATGGTGGCAAAGGACAAGAAGGATGCGCTCCGCATCGCCATCAATGCCGGTATCGACATGATTATGGAACCTTATTCTTGCGATGCTTGTGGCTATCTTGTAGAACTGGTGAAGGAAGGTAAGATTCCGATGAGTCGCATCGACGATGCCTGTCGCCGTGTGCTTCGCATGAAGTACCGTCTCGACCTCTTCAAGAACCCAACCCAGAAACTGAAGAATTATCCTAAGTTTGGTGGCGAGGAGTTTGCCAAGCTCGCCTTGGAGGGAGCTACCGAGAGTATGGTGCTCCTGAAGAACGAGGGTAATATCCTTCCTTTGCAGCATGGTAAGAAGATTCTCCTTACAGGTCCTAATGCCAATCAGATGCGTTGTCTGGATGGTGGATGGAGCTATACCTGGCAGGGACATCGTGCCGATGAGTTTGCCGGCAAGTACAATACCATCTATGAGGCATTCTGTAATGAGTATGGCAAGGAGAATGTTATCTTGAACCAGGGTGTTACCTATAATGAGAAGGGAAAATACTGGGAGGAGAACGAACCTCAGATTCAGGGGGCGGTGGCTGCAGCGAAGGATGCCGACGTCATCGTGGCTTGCATTGGCGAGAACTCTTATACAGAGACTCCGGGCAACCTGACCGACCTTTGGCTCTCAGAGAACCAGCGCAATCTGGTCAAGGCTTTGGCTCAGACAGGCAAGCCTGTCATCTTGGTGCTGAATGAAGGTCGTCCTCGTCTCATCGCCGACATCGAACCATTGGCACAGGGCATCATCGACATCCTTATCCCTGGCAACATGGGCGGCGATGCCTTGGCAAACCTGGTATCGGGCAAGTCAAACTTCAGTGGCAAGATGCCTTACACCTATCCTAAGGAAATTAATTCGCTCGCCAACTATGACTTCAAGAAGAGTGAGGAGGTGGGTACGATGGAAGGTGCTTACGACTACAATGCGAAGATTACCCAGCAGTGGGGCTTCGGATATGGTTTGAGTTATACCACTTACAAATATAGCAACCTGAAGGTTTCTCAGTCTGATTTCCGCCACGGCGACATCATCAAGGTGAGCGTGGATGTGAAGAATACGGGAAAGGTGGCAGGCAAGGAGAGTGTTCTCCTGTTCAGTAGCGATCTCATCGCTAGTATGGTGCCTGATGGCCGTCGTCTCCGTGCCTTCGACAAGGTGGAACTTCAGCCTGGTGAGACCAAGACCATGATATTTGAATTGAAGGCAGACGATTTGGCCTTCGTAGGTTGGAATGGCAAATGGAGATTGGAGGAAGGCGACTTCAAGTTGATGATAGCCGACCAGAGTGCCGATATCCATTGCACTGATACTTATCAGTGGCCTACTGCCAACCGATAATGTATATTTAAAAGATGATTTAAAGAAAAGAGCGTGCCAAGAGTGGTGCGCTCTTTTTGTTTGCATAGTAAAATGCAGAAGAGTTAAATATCTACAAGAATCCCCCATGATGTTTGGTGTTATGTCTTGAAATGATTACTTTTGCAAATCATAATTTTTGCAGATTTACAGAATCATTCAAAACAAGGATAAATGGAAATAGTAATTGGAATCATCATAGGACTTGCCATCGGATTCTTCGTGGGGAAACTGATGGAAGCAAAAAGTGCGGGAGAGGAGAAAACCCAGCTCGTAGCGAAGGCTCAGGTGCTGGCGGCTAACATTGAACAGATAAAACTGCATCATGCTTCTGAGGTTCAATCAATGAAATCTCAAATGGAGAACGAGCGGCTGTATGCGGCGAAACTCAGGGCGGAAAGCGACCAGCAGTGGGCACAGAAACTCGAGAGCCTGAAGCAGGAAATGCAGCGAATGACGATAGAACAGCAGAAGGTGGCGGCTGAGCAGTTGGCTGCCAAGCAGTCGGCTCTGCAGGAAAACAACCGTCTGCAGATGGATGAACTCCTGAAACCTATCAAGGAACAGTTTGCTGATTTCAAGAAATCGGTAGAGGAGAGCAAAACCCAGAACGAGGTGAACAAGAAGGAACTGCAGAACACCTTCGAGGCAACGATGAAACTCTTCCAGCAGGAACAGCAGCAGGCTGTACTGAACCTGAAGGAGCAGACCGAGAAGATTGGCTCCGATGCTGCCAACCTGACCAAGGCATTGAAGGGCGACAGCAAGATGCAGGGCGACTGGGGCGAGATGGTGCTGGAAACCATCCTGGAGAACAGCGGACTTCGTAAAGATGAGGAATTCTTCATTCAGGAGAATACGAAAGATGAAGAGGGAAAGAACTATCGTCCGGATGTCATCGTCAGATTCCCGGAAGGCAGAAGTGTGGTCATCGATTCCAAGGTTTCGCTTACCGCCTATTCCGATGCTCTGGCAGCTGAAGATGAGGCTGAACAGGAACGCCTGATGAAGGCACATGCGCTGAGCGTACGAAAGCACATCGATGAACTGGCAGCCAAAGACTATTCCAAACTGGTGGATGATGCCATCGGCTTCGTACTGATGTTCATCCCTAACGAGACCAGCTATATAGCAGCCATGAAGCAGCAGCCTGATCTCAGCCGTTATGCTTATCAGAAGAAGATTATCATCATCTCACCAAGCAATCTGCTCATGGCACTCCAGCTTGCGTATAATCTCTGGCAGTATGACCGGCAGAACAAGAATGTGGAGAAAATCGTGAAGACGGCAGCTGACCTGTATGATAAGGTGGCTGGCTTCGAAGATACCTTTACAGGAATCGGTGATCTGATAACCCGCCTTTCGGGTACCTTCGACAAGGCAAGAAAGCAGCTTTACGATGGAAGTGGCAACGTGATGCGCAGGGTGGAAAGCCTGAAAGGGATGGGCGTTACGCCGAAGAAACAGATCAAATCGCTGGAGGAATCGTAACATTTTCTTTTCCTGGTCTTACCATATTGTTCAAAAGTATTTGTTAATCGTTCAATTTTTGAAATTAGTTCTCTAAAAATGAGCGGTTTTCGATTTTTCTTTGTACTTTTGCCACGCCTATTCGGAAAGATAGGCACATACATGGAACAATCAAAAAATAACATATAATCAAATCAAAAATACCGTATAATCATGAAACTGAACGAAATTCTTTCAGACAGCTTTAATGCTGCAGAATGGGAAGCTAAGGGTTATGAACTTCCTAAGTATGACATCGCAGCCGTAGCTAAGAAGACTCACGACGAGCCTACTTGGGTTCACTTCGGTGCAGGTAACATCTTCCGTGCGTTCCCTGCTGCTATTCTTAACGATGCACTTAACACCGGCAAGTACGATCGTGGTGTTATTGTTGCAGAAAGCTTCGACTACGAAATTATCGACAAGGCTTATCGCCCTTACAATAATCTCTCTCTTCTCGTCAGCCTCCAGAGCAACGGAACCATCGAGAAGAAGGTCATCGCTTCTATCACAGAAAGCCTCAAGGCGGATAAGCAGTTTGGTGAGGACTGGGCGCGTCTGGTCCAGATTTTCCAGGCACCAAGTCTGCAGATGGTAACTTTCACCATCACAGAGAAGGGATATTCTTATAATGATGCCGATTTGGCACGTGGTCTTGATGCAGTATTTGCTATGGGTAAGCTTACCGCTCTTCTCTATGAGCGTTATAAGGCAGGCAAGTTGCCACTTACTCTTCAGTCTACCGACAACTGTTCTCACAACGGCGACCATGTTAAGGCTGGCGTAAAGGCTTATGCTGAGCGTTGGGCACAGGATGGTATCGTAGAGGCTGGTTTCGTAGATTATATCAATGACAGCAGCAAGATTACCTATCCTTGGTCTATGATTGATAAGATTACTCCTCGTCCTCACGAGAAGGTACAGGCGATGCTCGCTGAGGATGGTTTCGAGGATAACAATACGATTATCACCGAGAAGCATACTTTCACCGCTCCTTTCGTAAATGCCGAGGAAGTGCAGTATCTCGTTTGCGAGGATACTTATACCAACGGTCGTCCGCCATTGGAGTTGGGCGGTGCGCTCTATACCACCCGCAAGACCGTGGATGAGGTTGAGACCATGAAGGTAACCACCTGTCTGAACCCTCTCCATACAGCGATGTCAATCTATGGTTGCATGCTCGACTATACCTTGATTTCAGCCGAGATGGCTGATGAGGACCTTCGTGCCTTCATCCAGAAGATTGGTTATATCGAGGCGATGCCAGTAGTAACAGATCCAGGTGTATTGAACCCATACGAGTTTATCGGCACCGTTATCAACAAGCGTCTGCCTAACCCGTTCATGCCAGATGCTCCTCAGCGTATCGCTACCGATACCAGCCAGAAACTCTCTATCCGTTTCGGTGAGACTATCAAGAAGTACATCGGCCGTGGTCTCGACAAGAGCAATCTCGTGTTGATTCCTTTGGTATTGGCAGGTTATGCCCGTTATCTCAAGGCATTGGATGATAACCTGAAGCCATTCGAGCCATCTTCTGACCCATTGTTGGCAGAACTCCAGGCTATCGTAGCTCCTCTTGAAGTAGGAAAGGCTGATCAGGACTACTCTTGCCTGAAGAATCTCTATTCCCGCAAGGATGTATTCGGACTCGATCTCTACGAGGCTGGCTTCGGCGAGCAGATTGAGGGCATGGTAAAGGAACTCTTTGCAGGTAAGGGTGCTGTAAGAGCGACATTGCATAAATATGTTTCTGCAAGATAATTCATTTTTAAACTTATACATTATAATATATATATGGAAAGAACATGGCGCTGGTTTGGCAAGAAAGATAAGATTACGCTTGCACAGTTGAAACAGATAGGTGTTGAGGGCATTGTTACCGCATTGCACGATGTTCCTCTGGGCGAGGTTTGGACACGCGAGAAGATTCATGAACTCAAGGAGTACATCGAGTCTTATGGTATGAAATGGAGCGTGGTTGAGTCTTTGCCTGTGGTTGAAACCCTGAAATATGGTGGTCCTGACCGTGATTATCAGATTGAGGTTTACAAGGAAAGTCTCCGCAACCTGGGCGAGGAAGGCATCAAGTGCATCTGCTACAACTTCATGCCTGTATTAGACTGGGCTCGTACCGATTTGTCACACGAGAATCCTAACGGAGCCAACAACCTCTATATGAACTGGGGCGAGTTTGCCTACTTTGATATCTATATCCTGCAGCGTGAAGGCGCTCGTGAGGATTGGGCTGAGTTCTCTAAGGAGCACAAGTGGGGCAGAGACCTCGTGGCTGAGGCTGATGAAATCAAGAAGACTTCTACTCCTGAGCAGGATCATGCCTTGGTAGAGAATATCATCATCAAGACCCAGGGCTTCGTATCCGGTAACTTCAGCGAGGGCGATTCGGCTCCTGTCCAGAAGTTCCGCGACCTGTTGAAGCTTTATGATGGCATTGACAAGAAGAAGTTGCAGGAGAACATGAAGTACTGGCTGGAGGCTATCATGCCTATCTGCGATGAGTACGATATCAACATGTGTGTTCACCCGGATGATCCTCCTTATCCTGTATTCGGTTTGCCAAGAATCATCGGTCGTGCCGAGGATATCCAGTGGATGCTCGATGCTGTGCCAAACAAGCACAATGGTCTGACTTTCTGTGCAGGTTCATTCTCTGCCGGCGAGCACAACGACTGTGTGGCAATGGCTAAGCAGTTTGCCGACCGCACTCACTTTGTTCATCTGCGTTCCTGCTACATTTTCCCTAACGGCAACTTTACAGAGGCTTCTCACTTGGGTGGTCGCGGCCATCTGATAGAGCTTTGCCGCATCTTCGAGAAGGCTGAGCAGGAAGGCAAGTGCAATTCCGGCCGTCGATTGCCGATGCGAGTAGACCACGGTATGACCTTCACTGATGAGCCAGGTGGCGTATTCGATGAGAGCAATCATGGTCACAATGCCGGTTACACTCTCCTCGGCCGTATGTTTGCCATGGGTCAGATTCAGGGTGTCATCGCAACAGTAGATGATGAACTGGGCATTGAGTACAAGCAGCCGGGATTCTATGATTAGTGATTAGTTATTAGTGATTTGAAATTCAGGTAAGATAAAATACGAAAAAGGCTAGCGTGCGTTTTTGCATGCTAGCCTTTTTTTGTGTGCTTGGGGTGCTTTATTCTTTTGTTTTGAGCTCCACTTCCTCCACATATTTCACCAGTGAATCCTTGCCATTGAGGAGATAGAAGTCTACACGAACCACGTGGTTGATGTCGGCATTGCCCTTCACCTTTATGTGTCGGGTCTTGCTGTACATCATCGTGTCGCGGCGTGAAGGATAGGATACGAGCTCGATGAGGTCTTTGGTAGAGCTGCTGCCCACATAATAGATGCCTACACTGTCTTTTCCGTTCTTGATGGCAGCAATCTTCGCCATCTTCTTGGCATGAGCTGCAGAGGTATCTATCGGGTAAAACTCGCTGGCAGCTACCGTGTCGCCGTCATGCTGGTCGGGTGCAAACTTGCAGCTGGTACCCATCGTAGTGATAATGGATGTAGCAGCCAGGGCTGCCACAAAGTATAATATTTTCTTCATTGTTATTTCCTTTCTTTTCTTTTAAAGAATCCTGTTTTGTTCGCAAAATGCGTTATCGGCTGCAAAAGTACAAAAAATAACTCGAAAAGCCATACCTTTTTTATCTTTTTCCTTTTAATACTTCGGATGGAGAGACGTGTGCTGAAACTGGGTGGAAGGAGTTATGGGGATAGCATGGAAGAAGTTATGGGGATGGCATGGAATGAGCGGTATGGAAGGTGTTGGAAGGTATGGTAGATATGGATGGCATGGAAGGAATGGATGGAATTCGGTGCAAAGATACGAATTTTCTCTGATACTGCCAAATTTGGGGGTGTGATAAGGAAATCCTCAAATCCGCAACCTATAGGGTTTAGTGGGATTTTGCTTGCAAAGCGACAAAATTCATTTTATTGTACATATTTCTTGCACAACAGAAATGTCGCAGACACAAAATCCCCTTACCCCATAAAGCGACTTGAGGTAATACGCTGGTTTAACCAGAAAAGCATGGTCTTTAACCAAAGTCTGTCTTGAACAGGTTGGCATAAGCATTGTTGTCTGAGTAAATGTTCAATACATGCCTACGTGATGTCTTAATCCATTTCGCAGGAACAGAGATGAACTTGAAAACAAAGGTCTTGATTCTGCTGGTGGCACGCAATCCAAATTCATGGGTTTTCAATCTCTGCATAATAGCTTTGTAGAAGTTTCTGATGAGAGCTGTCATAAGCAGGAATACAGTATTCTGTGCCATGAACGATTTTGGCAATCGATTCCAGCCAAAGCCATTGTTCATGTCATCGAAGATGCGTTCCTTGCCACCACGAAGATTGTAGAATTCCACGATGTCTCTTGCACTCGACTTGTAATCGTTAGTCAGTATACATCTGTAGGTATATTCGCCTTCCCAAATGTCAAGGTATCCATCTATTCGCCTTTGTCTCTGTATGACAAGACGATACGGTTTTCCTTTCCATTTCTCAACAAGGATAGAATTCAACTCAAACTCAATACCGTTGATTTCAACAGTTTTCCATCCAGTTAAGGCAAACATGGAATCGTAGAAAGAAGAGCATCTGTTGGCACGAATATAAAAATGCCTGCAATGAGCCTCTACCATATCTACGATTTCCTCCGAACATGAGCCGCAATCCATGCGGGCACGAGAAATATATATTTCCGAAGCCTCCAATCGCTTGAAGATTCTTTCCAAAGTCTCTCTTTGGTTGAAGCGCACGTTTGTGTTACCGTCTCTATTTTCAATACCGACAATCATGTCGTTAATGACTGCCACCCCTGGACTATAGCCCAAGAACTTCTTGTAGGTTGGTTTTGCATCATACTTCTCTGTTTCAATGAACTGATGGTCAAAGTCAAAATCATACTCTTGACCGGATTTCAATTGACCAGTAGCAAGCAGGGCATTGACCAGTAAGCAGTTCATCTTGTCTGCAGTATTGAAATCATAGGATTTGCCAGAAGCAGACTTATAGGTGATGCTCTTAAAAGTCAGTTCTTCGATAGCACGTAATATGGTGTCTGCGCTGCAAGTGCGAAGAGTTGGATGAAGAGACAAATGTTTCATCAGGTGAGTTGTAACATCCTCAATACATGAGCCACCACAAAGATATACGCACATCAGAGAGCGTAGAATCTCGCTATATTGATAACCAAACATAGTGCATCTCAATCCCAAGGTGGAATCTATGGTTTGAGCTAAAAGAGCATCAAATTGCTCCATAATCGAAAAAATTCCCCCAAAAGGAGTGAGTTTCTCAGATTTTATTTGTATCTTTGCCATGTCATATTAGAGTTTTGCTTGTCTTCTTTTCGCAACACTAAGGTAAGTGAAAATTCTGACATGGCAAAATCCTGGGTAACTTTTTGTTGCTCAGGCACTTATAAATAATGTTAAATATAGTGTTGCGGAATTAAGGGAAATGTTTGAACTGTGCTTTCAGATTGAAAGTAGTTAAACTTCCTTACTCATAGTTTTGCGGGTGACAACTCATAGTTTTACGGGTAACAACTCATAGCTTTGCTCTCTTAAAGTATAGAGTTAAGCAGTAAATCAGGTGTTTACGAGGGTTATGATGTTTTTACTGCAATGACTCAGTTCCTCAGTTCCTCAGTTTTTCTCTGACCCTTCACTTTTTCCTTTATTTAGAAGTTTATTATATATATAAATATATATATAATAATATATAATATATAACAATTTAAAACAACTTTGAACTATAAGGGCTATATACCCCTTAGGAAAAAACTGAGGAACTGAGGAACTGAGGAACTGAGGAAATGATAGAGACTTAGAATCTTACTCTTGATACTGTTGAATATGTGCTTATGTTAAAAGTTAAGTATCAGATTATCAGATAAATAAAACACTTGACCCCCTGAAATAAGGGGTCAAGTGTTTATTGTGATACCCATACGTCGTGAAACACAACGTATGGGTATGAAAAAGAATTTCGTTACATTGAACTTTCAAATCGTAACTTGATGAGATTTGGCTGATTTACATCTCAACCACTACTTCATGCTTGCCTTCAGAGCAAGGAACGATGGTGCCTGAGATAGGAGAGCCATCCACTGTAATCTGCTTCACGCCCTTCTGGTTTCCGCTAGGATTCTTTACTGTGATATGGTATTCGCCACCACGGAACTTGCGGGTTACCTCATACTCCTTAGCGGTGCTTGGGAGACAAGGATCGATGAGCAAGCCTTCATAATCTGGCTTGATGCCGAGGATGAATTCTGATACTGTATACCACATCCATGCCGCTGTACCGGTGAGCCAGGAGTTCTTTCCTTCGCCCGGCTTGGCTGCATCCTTACCGGCTACCATCTGGCAGTTTACGTAAGGTTCTACCTTGTGAAGTGTCTGATATTTTTCCTCTACATAGCTAGGCAGAATCTTGGTATAATGGCTCCAGGCATCGTTGCCTCGACCGGCTACAGTCTCTCCGATGATGACCCAAGGATTGTTGTGGCAGAAGATACCGGCGTTCTCCTTGTAGCCTTCAGGATAAGAAGAAATCTCACCCATTTCTACATGATAGGTAGTGTAGGCTGGGTTGTTCAGCACCATTCCGTGCTCGCATTCCAGTTGTTTCTTGCTGCTATCCAGTGCTTTATCGCAGAGTCCTTCTTCCAGACCGATACCAGCCATCGTACACCAGCCCTGGCTCTCGATGAAGATTTTGCCTTCCTCGTTCTCATCACTACCAATCTTGTTGCCGAAGAAATCGTAAGCGCGGAGGAACCATTCACCGTCCCATCCATGCTGCTTCACAGCCTCGTTCATCTCATCTACAGCCTGCTGCATGCGCTCGGCTTCTGTCAAATAATCTTCTTCTGCAAGACCGGCTATTTCGCCCTCCTTGCTTTCCATAGCTTCCTTGGCAAGCTGCTTGCACAGAGCCACATAATCCTTGCCGGTAACCACGAACAGACCGGCTATCATCAGACTCTCTGCCTTGCTTCCTTCGCCCTTGTTTTCGGTGGTCTGGAAACTCTCGTTAGGGTCCCAGGAGAAGCAGTTCAGGTTCAAACAGTCGTTCCAGTCGGCTCTTCCGATGAGTGGCAACTTGTGTGGACCCAGATTGTTGATAACATGGTTCATCGAAATCTTGAGGTGCTCGAAGAGGCTTACTTCTGTGCCTGGCTGGTTGTCGAAAGGCACCTGCTCGGCGAGGATAGAGAAGTCGCCCGTCTCCTTGATATAGGCTACGGTACCGAAGATGAGCCAGCATGGGTCGTCGTTGAAACCGCCACCGATATCGTTGTTGCCACGCTTGGTGAGCGGCTGATACTGGTGGTAGCAGCCACCGTCAGGGAACTGGGTGCTGGCGATATCGATGATGCGCTGGCGGGCACGGGTAGGTATCTGATGAACGAAACCTACGAGGTCCTGGTTGGAATCGCGGAAGCCCATGCCTCGACCGATGCCGCTTTCGAAGAAACTTGCTGAGCGTGACATACAGAAGGTGATCATGCACTGATACTGGTTCCAGATGTTCACCATGCGGTCTAACTTGTCGTTGCCGCTCTTCACGGTGAAGATGTTCAGCAGGTTATCCCAGTACTGGTTGAGTTCTGCAAAGGCAGCATCCACCTTTTCTGTGGTATCAAACTTGGCGATAAGCTGATGCGCTTTCTCCTTGTTGATTACCTTCTTGGCGCTGAACTTCTTGTCCTGCTCGTTCTCCACATAGCCCAGCAGGAAGATGAGGTCGCGGCTCTCGCCTGGCTGCAGGGTTACTTCGATGTAGTGAGATGCGATTGGGCTCCAGCCGTGGGCAAAGCTGTTGCGTGGCTTGCCTTCCATCACAGCCTCAGGCTCGGAAAACTCGTTATAGAGTCCGATGAAGCTCTCGCGGTCGGTATCGTAGCCCTGAATCTCGGTATTCACTGTGTAGAAAGCATAGTGGTTGCGGCGCTCGCGGTATTCGGTCTTGTGATAGATGGTAGAACCCTCTACCTCCACTTCGCCTGTAGAGAAGTTGCGCTGGAAGTTCTCCATGTCGGTAGCAGCATTCCAGAGGCACCACTCTGCAAAGGAGAACACCTTGAGGGTCTTCACCTCCTTAGTCTGGTTCTTCAGCGTCATCTTCTGCACCTCAGCCCATGTATGGAGCGGAACGAAGAAGAGCACACTCGCCTCCACGCCGTTCTTGCTGCCCGTGATGCGGGTGTAGTTCATGCCGTGGCGGCACTCGTAGCTGTCGAGCGGTGTCTTGCAAGGTTTCCATCCCGGGTTCCATACGGTATCGCCATCTTTGATATAGAAATAGCGACCGCCGTTATCCATCGGCACACCATTGTAGCGATAACGGGTGATGCGACGGAACTTGGCATCCTTGTAGAAAGAATAACCACCTGCTGTGTTTGAGATGAGCGAGAAGAAATCCTCGTTACCCAAATAATTGATCCAAGGCCATGGAGTCTTTGGATCAGTAATCACGTATTCGCGATTGGCGTCATCAAAATGACCATACTTTTTTTCTGCCATTGTTTTTTTAATGTTATTTCTTGGTAAAATATACTATTTTGATGCAAAGATAGTAAAAAGTTTCAGTTTCGGGGTTAGAAAACAGTTTTTTTTTGTATTTTTGCAATGAAAAGTTTGATGATTATCATCATTCTATTAACATTTTATACAGTTGGCTTATGAAAAGAAACATTTTATCACTTTTGGTAGCCCTCTTTGCTACGATGCAGGTTGCGGCTCAGACATACGACAACTTGTGGAAGCAAGCTGAAATCAATGCTCAGAAGGACCAGCCTAAGAGCGAAATCGCGGTGATGAAGAAAATCATCGCCAAGGCTTCGGCTGCCAAAGATTACGGGCAGCTGCTGGCGGCTGAGACAAGACAGATGACACTCTGGAATGAGATTTCGGCTGACTCGCTGACGCCTAACGTGAAGCGGATGGAAGCAGAGGTGCTGAAGGTGAAAGACCCGGCATTGAAGGCGGTGAGATATGCCGTGCTGGGTAAGGTGTACTGTGATATGAACGAAAAGAAAAGCCAGGAGTTCTTCAAGAAGGCCTTGGAACAGCCTGAACTTCTTGCCCGGCATACATCTGCAGAGTATGTTCCATTGACGCAGAAGGGCGTGGATGGCAGTTCCTTCAACAACGATCTGCTGCATCTCATCGGATTCGAGGCAGACAGCAAGGAGGCGTATCTGCAGCTGTACACTTATTATAATAAGGTGGGCAATCGGGGTGCGGCTTGTCTCTGTGCCTATAAGCTCATCGAGAAATACCGCCAGGACGATGTGAGAGAGGTGAAGAAATCGAAGTATCTGCAGACCATCGACTCGCTCATCCAGGTTTATCAGGATATTCCGGAGGCAGGCGAACTTGCCGTGGAGCATTTCCGCTTCATGGAAGGTGCTACCGATGCCAAACCGCAGGATAAGCTCAACTATATCAACTATGCGCTGAGCCGCTGGGGTGGATGGTCGAGAATGAACGAACTGAGAAATGCGCAGAAGCGACTCACCGAACCGATGTTCCGGGTGAAGGATATGCCGCAGGTATTGCGACCTGGGGAGAAGGCTTGGGTGCAGCTTGATGTGCGCAATCTCCAGAACCTGAAAATCAGTATCTCCCGCCTCAATATCACGGCGGATAACGATTATGATGCTCAGGATGAGGCTACCTATAAGATGCTCCTGAAGAAGACTACGAAGCTGCATCAGAAGGATTACAGCCGCAACTACTACGGTCGCCCGGATTACGAAGAGGTGAAGGATTCCATCGAAATCGGTGGCAATCTGCCGCTGGGTGCCTATCTGATGGAGGTGACTTCGGATAATACCTGCATCGCTCCGCAGCGAGAACTCTTCTATGTCAGCAATCTGGCGGTGATGATCCAGCAGTTGCCGGATGATAAACATCGCTATGTAGTGGTGAATGCTACAGACGGACAGCCTATCGCCGGGGCGAAGATAGAACTCTACGACCAGCGGTATGATTTCAAGACGAAGAAGGACAAGCGAATAGTTCATGCCCGCTTGACAACAGATGAGAACGGAGAGGCTTACTTCAAGAATGTGGATGGAAATGTATTGATTTCTACCAACAATGACAAATTTACGCCAGCCAAGTACATCTATCTCAGCCGTACCCGCTATTATGAGAAGAAGGATAATGAGACTAAATATCAGGTTTATACCGACCGTGCTCTCTATCGCCCGGGGCAGAAGGTACATGCCTCAGCCATTTTCTATACTGTCAAGAAGGGGTTGGATGCCAGCGTGCCAGGAAAGAGTATGGAACTGAAGTTTGTCCTGAGTGATGCCAACTGGAAGCAGGTGGCAGAACAGAAGGTTACGACCGATGAATATGGTACGGCTTCGGTAGATTTCGAACTCCCGAAGGAGGGAAAGACAGGACAGTATTCCATCTCCGTGAATGGTACAGCAAGCGAATATTTCAGAGTTGAGGAATACAAGCGTCCAACCTTCGAGATTACCTTCCCGAAGGTGAACGAGAAATACACCTGGGGCGACACCGTGGTGGTGAAAGCTTCAGCCAAGACCTATGCCGGAGTGCCGGTGCAGGGTGCCAAGGTGGAGTATCAGGTGACCCGCAGAAACCAACTCTGGTGGTGGGGCGCAGGATCTGCCGGACAGTTGGTGAAAACTGACAGTTGCGTGACTCGTGAGGACGGAACCTTCGACGTCGAGATTCCGCTGGAGGCTTCCTTGTCAGGAAAAGACGAGGCTGATATGAGCGATTTCATGCGCCAAGCCCGTTTCTTCAACTTCGAGGTCTCAGCCATCGTTACCGACATCAGTGGTGAGAGCCATGAGGGCGTGATGAGTCTGCCTCTGGGCACCAAGCCAACCATCCTCACGGTGAATCTTCCTAAGCGTATCGAAACAGACAGTCTGAAGACGGTGACCTTCGCTTACCGCAATGCCAGTGGTATGCCGATTTCTAGTAGGTTAAAATATCGAATTGATAAGGGCGAATGGAAGGATGCCGAGGCGAATGCACCGGTTTCTATCAAGGAATATGCTTCTTCTTCTGCATCTTCTTCCCTCGTTTGGAAATCTGGCGTTCATCAGTTGGAGGCAATCTGCGGACAGGACACCCTGCAGCAGAAGTTCACCCTTTTCAGCATGAAGGATACCCATCCGGTGGAGCCAACTACCGAATGGTATTATCAGACGGCGAAGACCTTCCCTCGTGATGGCAAGCCGGTCTATATCCAGGTGGGCTCTTCGGAGAACGGAGCGCACATCGTATATTCCATCATCGCCGGCAACAAACTGCTGGAGAAAGGTGCCTGGGAGTTGGGCGACAGTATCGTGACCCTGCCTTTCACCTACAAGGAGGAATATGCGTCGGGCATCGTACTGAACTATAGTTTCGTGAAGCAAGGCAAGTGCTATACCCGAATGATGAGCATTGCCCGTCCTTTGCCTGAGAAGAAACTGAACATCGCCTGGAAGACCTTCCGCAACCGTCTGACCCCTGGACAGAAGGAGGAGTGGACGCTTAGGATTACCACCCCTGACGGCAAGCCAGCCAAGGCGCAGCTGATGAGCGTACTCTATGACAAGTCGCTCGACCAGATAGCCCCGCATTTCTGGAATTTCTCCCTGGGCTTCTATCAGAGTTTGCCAAACTGCTACTGGGAGGACAACCTCACTTTCCGTTCATTTTACTTGAATGGCGTTTATCCTACCAAGTATTATGACGAGAAGGGACTGGATGTGGATAAGTTTGATGGCAAATACTTTAGTTATTATGCTTATATGCAAGCGGTGGAGCTAAGCAAGTTGGAACGTTCTTCCGGTAGAACCGTTGAGGCTGTTCGTATAAAGAAAGACGAGCTGGTTAAGGAAGAAGCGAAAGTCATCAGGATTCGCGGCTCTAAAATGACCCGTGTCGGAGCGGCTGCTCCATCTGCCAACAAGGTTTTTGATGTAGTAGAGGAGATGCCGCAGTTTGCCGGCGGTTCTGGCTCAGATGCAGAACTGTTCCTCGACCAGGTGCAGGTGCGCGAGAACCTGAACGAGACTGCCTTCTTCTATCCTGCCTTGGAGAGCGACAACAATGGCAACGTAGCCATCAGATTTACCCTGCCGGAGAGCGTGACTACCTGGAAGTTCATGGGATTGGCGCACGACAAGGAGATGCGCAACGGTTTGCTGGTGGATGAGGCTGTGGCTCAAAAGACCGTGATGGTGCAGCCTAATATGCCTCGCTTCCTGCGTGAGGGCGATAAGAGCACCATCGTGGTGAAACTCTTCAATACTTCCGACAAGAAGGTGAGCGGCAACGCCCGTATGCAGATTCTCGACCCGGAGACCAACAAGGTGGTTTGGCAGAAGACGCAGAACTACAGCATCGATGCCGAGGGCTCTGCTACCATCTCCTTTGATGTCCAGGGACTGAAAGAAGGTGTATATATTAATAAGGTGGTGGCTGCCGGTAATGGCTACAGCGATGGTGAACAGCACTATCTGCCGGTTTTGAGCAACCGTGAACTCGTGGTGAACACCCTGCCTATCACCCTGCATCAGAAGGGTGAGCAGAACTTCGATCTGAGCAAACTCTTCCTGAACAAGGAGGGCAAGCAGGCGAAGGGCGCTGAAGAGGCAAAGGTAACCATCGAGTACACCAATAACCCAAGTTGGCTGATGGTGAAGGCGCTGCCAGCCATCAGTAATCCGGATGAGGAGGACGCCATCTCGCTGATGTCTGCCATCTATGCCAATACCATTACCACCCATATCCAGAAGACTCTCTCTTTGGATAATCATTCTCAGAAGAATCTCGCTCAGGAGAGCATCCGTCTGCAGAATCAGGTGGAGAAGCTGCAGAAGTTGCAGAACCCTAACGGTTCCTTCTCCTGGTGGAATGGAATGAAGGGCAGCAGATATATGACAACGTCGGTAGCCGAAATGATGGTTCGATTGAATGCCATCGCAGGTGTGCAGAAATCAACTGCCCGGATGCTGACTTCGGCTCTGAACTATCTCTCTCTGCAGACCGCACAGGAAGTAAGAGAAATGAAGAAACAGGAGGAGAAAAAGCAGAAGGTGAGTCCTAGCGAACAGGCGCTGCATTATCTCTACATCCTTTCGATGGATGGCAGAAAGATGAAGCAGAATCTGGAAGCTGACAAGGCTTATCTCCTGGAAAAGATGTCGAAGATGACCGGTGATTTCTCCATCTATGGCAAGGCGCGTGCTGCCGTGGTACTCGCCAGAAACAGCCAGCAGAATGCTGCCTACCGCGAGAAGGCTGGCGAATATCTGCAGAGCGTGAACGAATATGCCGTTTATCGTGAGGAGATGGGCCGCTATTATGATACCCGTAAGGCACTCTATAGCTGGAGAAATTATAAGATTCCTACCCAGGTATCTGTGATAGAGGCGATGCAGCTGCTGAAGCCGAATGACAAGCAGACCATTGAGGAACTGCAGCGTTGGCTTCTGATGTCGAAACGCACCCAGGTTTGGGATACGCCGGTGAACACCGTGGATGCTGTTTACGCCTTTATGAAGGGCAATGAGAGCAACTGGAGCAGGAAGGCTGAAAATGCCGTGCTGAAACTGGATGGCAAGCTGCTGCCGATGCCGCAGGATTCCACTACTTTGGGCTATGTGAAGACCGAAAGACCGGGCAAGGCATCTAAGCTGAGCATCGACAAAAAGAGCGATTATACCAGCTGGGGAGCCGTCTATGCAGAGTTTAAGCAGCCTATCAGCGAAATCGGTTCCATGGAGTCGGGCATCAAGATTCGCCGTGTCATCGTTCCTGCCGAATCTGAGGGTAAGGGCAAGGCGCAGGCGAAGGTAGGCGAGAAGGTGAAGGTAACGCTCCTCATCACCGCCGACCGCGACTACGACTTTGTGCAGATTACGGATAAGCGTGCGGCATGTCTGGAGCCGGTTAACCAGAAGAGCGGTTATCAGTGGGGCATAGGCTGCTATGTTTCTCCAAGAGATTATGCAACAAATTTCTATTTCGATCGTTTATCTAAAGGTATGCACATCGTAGAAATGGAGTATTACGTGGATAGAAAGGGCGACTATCAGAGCGGAACTTGCACCGCTGAGTGTACCTACAGTCCGGAATTTGGTGGCCGCACAGAGACTTATGAATTGAAAGTTAATAATTAAAGTTTATAGATTGATAATTTAAAATAGAATAGTATGAAACGGATGAATATATGGATGCTCTCAGCGCTGTTGGCGCTGCCTGCATCAGCACAGAAGATTACAACCCAGCACGAGGTGGTAGACTGCGGACAGGTGGTGTTCAACAAGCCTGTAACTGCCGAATTCATGCTGAAGAATGACGGGCTCAAGCCGTTGGTTATCAACAATGTATTGAAAAGCTGCGGCTGTACGGAGGTAGGTTATCCGAAGACGAGCATTGCTGCCGGCGAAAGTTTCGTCATCAAGGCGGTATACGATGCCAAGCAGATGGGTACTTTCACCAAGCAGGTTTGCCTCTATACCAATGCGGATGAAGAGCCGTTCATCCTCTCTATGAGGGGAAAGGTAGTGGGCAGCGTAGTAGATTTCGCTGGTTCTTACGATGAGATGCTGGGTGTCATCAAGAGTGATGCCCAGGAGGTGGAGTTTGATGACGTGAACCGTGGCGACCGTCCGGTTCAGCGCATCCATATCTTCAATCCTACCGACGAATTACTGGAGCCGGTAGTGATGCATCTGCCACCCTATCTTCATGCTTTCGTATCGCCTTCCAAGGTAGCTCCGCGTCATTCTGCCGAAATCAGTTTCGTGCTGGATTCCAAGAAACTGCGCGACCTGGGCTTGAACCAGACATCGGTTTATCTCGGTGAACGTCCTGGCGATAAGATTGCGCCTGAGAAGGAAATCGTGGTATCAGCCGTTCTTCTTCCTGGTTTCGAGAACATGACTCCAGCCAAGAAGGTACTGGCTCCGAAGATTGAGATGTCTGCCACCGATCTCAATCTGGGTAGTTTCAATGGAAAGAAGAAGCTGAAGGGTGAGATTCTGATTACCAATAAGGGTAAGTCGGAACTGGATATCCGCAGCATGCAGATGTTTACGATGGGCTTGCAGGTGAACCTGAAGAAGAGTAAAATTCAGCCAGGAGAGACCGTTAAGATGAAGGTGACGGCTGTGGCTGCCGACTTGAAGAAATCGCGTGTCAGACACCCTCGTATCCTCATGATTACGAATGATCCTGAACATGCTAAGGTGGTGGTGAAGATTAATGTACAATGAATTAAAAACGAATATCGTGCAGATAGAAATAGATAACGGCAGTGGGTTCTGCTTTGGCGTAACCACTGCCATCAAGAAAGCTGAAGAGGAGTTGGCTAAGGGCGGTAAACTTTACTGCCTGGGCGATATTGTGCATAACGGTATGGAGGTGGAGCGCCTGCATGAAGCGGGACTCATCACGATAGACCATGAGCAGATGGAGGAACTGCAGGGCGTAAAGGTCTTGCTCCGTGCTCATGGTGAACCGCCTGAAACTTATGCCCTTGCCGAGCGAAACAACATTGAAATCATCGATGCTACCTGTCCTGTGGTGCTCCAGTTGCAGCGCCGCATCAAGAAGCAGTATGTCAACAATCCGGAGGCACAGATTGTGATTTTCGGCAAGAACGGCCATGCTGAGGTGCTCGGACTGGTGGGGCAGACGGAGAGTCATGCCATCGTGGTAGAGAAGTTTGAGGATGTGAAGCAGCTGAAGGAAAGCGGTCAGTTGGATTTCTCTAAAGATATCTATCTTTACTCCCAGACAACCAAGAGTCTCGATGAGTTCCACCGCATCATCGAATACTGCCAGGAGCATATTGTTGAGGGCGCTGTCTTCAAGAGTTTCGATACTATCTGCCGTCAGGTGGCTAACCGCATGCCTAACATCGCTGCCTTTGCCAGCAAGCATGATGTCATCCTCTTTGTGAGTGGCAGAAAGAGCTCGAACGGTAAGGTGCTTTTCAAGGAATGCAAGAGCGTGAATGCCAACAGCTACCAGATAGAAAGTGCCGACGAGATAGATATGAACTGGTTCAAGGATGTGGAAACGGTAGGTATCTGTGGTGCTACCAGTACGCCGAAGTGGCTGATGGAAGAGTGCAAGGATAAGATTATCAACGATAGTTCGGTTCTCTTATAGTGAGAGTTAAGATGTTGACTATCAGTCACTTGATACCCTTGTTACGGCGTTTCGCCGTATCAAGGTTAGAGGATAGTTTTATTGTTGATTGAAAAACTTAATATGTTGGTTATTAATTAGTTAACCCATTTGACGCTGTGTTTTACAGCGTCAAATGGGTTTATCTTTTATAAACTGTCTGAAAATAAAACAGGTGATAAATCTTCTCCCGAAGACCTATCACCTTCAAAAAACAGTAATTAACTCAAAATTTATAATCTATATCATTACTACCTTGTTAATATGATTGCAAAGATACTAAATTGAAGTTTTTTTTCCAAATCTTTTTCATCGAATAAAATAAATTTATCGGTAAAAGTAGTATATTTAACGTATTTTCGCATAAATAACCCGGCAGTCTCTTTTCTGTAGCTTATTCTGCTATTGCCTTTTGATATTGTTCCATCAGCCATGCCTTCTGTTCAGGAATGGTCATGTTGCTGTTGTCGAGCGTGATGGCATCATCAGCCTTTCTGAGTGGGGAAGTCTCGCGGTGGGTATCGATATAGTCGCGCTCCTCTACATTCTTCAGAATCGCATCGAAGTCGGCTGGCATTCCTTTTTCCTTCAGTTCATCGAAACGGCGCTGTGCTCTCACCTGTGAGCTGGCTGTAACGAAAATCTTCAGTTCGGCATTAGGGAACACGGTGGTACCTATATCGCGACCATCCATCACGATACCCTTGTCTTCGCCCATCTTCTGCTGCTGTTCTACCAGCGCCTCTCTGACGAAAGGAACGGCGGCAATCGGACTAACGTGGTTGGAAACCTCTAACGAACGGATTTCCTTTTCTACCAGTTCGCCGTTCAGATAGCAGTCTGGGCGACCGATTGTTTCATTAAACTTGAATGAGATGCAGATGTTCTTCATCTCCTTCTGCAGTTCTTCAGTCTTTACGGCTCCATCTGCTTCGAAGAGCTGATGACGCAGCGCATAGAGAGTTACCGAGCGGTACATGGCGCCCGTATCTACATAAACATAACCTATTTCCTTGGCAAGATCCTTTGCCATCGTACTCTTACCGCAAGAAGAGTATCCGTCTATTGCTATTGTTATTTTCTTCATAATTTCGAACTAACTTTAATGTATAATTTATAATGTACAATTTATAATCTGTAACTTACGTTCAGCATGAGACTGCTGCTACTGACGTGATATTTGCCGTAGGCAACGTTCAGATGGAAGCGCTCCAGGTTGATACCGCCACCCACAGAAAAACCGGCTCCATGACTGCTTTCCTCATCTTCTGAGGTGCTGATTTTCATCTCGCTGGCTCTCCGGAAGTTGTAGCCGGCACCTATCCACAGGCTTTCTGAAAGCAGAATGTCGGCACCTACTACGGCATGATCACGAAGACTGCTGTCCCAATGGTTCAGGTTGACCAGTGTGGCTGATACCCTGAACGGTGCGTTGGCGAAGCGTTTCGTCACACCCAACTGCAGGTCGATCGGCATCTTCTCGTATTCATTATCGTAGGCTTTCAGCTGTCCACCCAGGTTCTTTGCCACGCAAGAAACCGACCATTCCGTTTCCGGGTCGTAATAGTTGATACCCAGATCCACTCCCACAGCGATAGAATTGTAATCGCCAATATACGAAGTGATGAATTTGGCGGCAATACCACCCGCAAACTTTTCACCGAGCATATAAGAGAAGTAACCCGCAACGGCAATATCCTTTGCCGAGAACTCACCCATTTGGATGTTGTTCTCATCCGTCTCTTTCATCTTGCCGTAGTCAACAAGCTGAGCCGAAACAGCCCACGAAGCCTTGTCGTTGACAGTACGGTTGAAACTAGCCGAGGCAGTGTTCACCCCCGACATATAGTTCATATAATTGAGATTGACCATCTTGTCGTTTACTGATGACAGAAGAGCCGGATTATGGAATATGAGTGCCTCATCATCTTCTATCAAGGTGATGTTGTCGCCACCCAGAGCAGCTGCATGAGCACTCACCGGCAAGCGAAGGAAATTATACCCCGTTTGGCTCTCTTGAGCATCAATAATTGTCGCAAAAAGCGTCAATATTGCGGAAATTACATATTTTTTCATTTAAATTTTCTAATTCTTTGGCAAAGATACTGCTTTTTTCAATAATAAGAAGTAATTTTGCAATGTTTTCGTAGGAAATAACGATTTTAAACGGTTTTTATTGTGGAAATTAAGAAATCAAATAGCGCACAACTGGAAGATAAGCGGGTTACATTTTTCCTGCTAGGTTTGCTGCTGGCTTTTACTTTCATCTTCGTAGGACTCCAATATCAGAGAGGTCCGCAGGGAGATGATGACTTGTCGGAATCGATGGAAGATCTCTCACAGGATCTGGAAATGTCGGCTCGTCCCGACCTGAAAGATATGGTGAGTGCAGAGGCTGTTTCGGCTCCTGCTTCTAAGTCAATTACCCAGGAAGTGAAGGCTGCCGAGCAACAGACTCAGAAGGCACCGCAGAAAATCAGTTCTACAACCAGCGAACTGGTTATCGGCGACGGATCGGGTGTAGTGGATGGAGCTGAGGTGAAGGAAGCGGTTCCTGAAACTCCCATTGAGAATCCGGGAGCTGAGGCTCCTATCAAACTGACCGTCGTGCAGAAGATACCGCAGTTTCCTGGTGGCTGGTCTGCCTTCATGCAGTGGCTTACCAAGAACCTGAAGTACCCTGTAGCTGCCCAGAAGAGTAGGATTCAGGGAACCGTAGTGGTATCCTTTATCGTAAACAAGGATGGAAGTGTTGCCAATATCAAGGTAAGCACTTCGGTAGATCCATTGCTCGACAACGAGGCTTTGAGGGTGATGAAGATGATGCCGAAGTGGAAACCGGGCATCGATAAAGGCAAGGTCTGTCGCACGATGATTGCCATCCCGGTAGTGTTCCAGCTATAAATAGTTCATTGTAAATAATACATTATAAATTATACATTATTATGAAGACAGCAGATGAAATTTTAAGCATGGTAAATGAGTTTCTGGCTAATTTGCCTTACGAAAGAAAGCCAAAGTCTCTTTATGAGCCTATCAGATACGTACTTTCTATGGGGGGCAAGCGTATTCGTCCTACGCTCATGCTTCTGGGCTACAATCTTTTCAAGGACAATCCTGAGAAGATTCTGATGAATGCCGTTGCCCTGGAAACTTATCATAACTATACTTTGCTGCATGATGACCTGATGGACAATGCTGATTTGCGTCGCGGTCATGAAACGGTTCATAAGAAATGGGATGCCAATACGGCAATCCTTTCGGGCGACAGCATGCTCGTTCTGGCTTATGAACGTATGGCTCAATGTGATGAAAAGCATCTTGCCAAGGTGTTGAAACTCTTTACGACCACTGCCCTGGAAATTGGTGAAGGTCAGCAGTTTGATATGGAGTTTGAAAACCGTAACGATGTGAAGGAGGAGGAATATATCGAGATGATCCGCCTCAAGACCAGCGTTCTCCTGGCTTGTGCCCTGAAGATGGGTGCTATCCTTGCCGATGCTTCTAATGAGGATGCAGAGAACCTGTATAAGTTTGGCGAGCAGATTGGATTGGCGTTCCAGTTGCAGGATGATTACCTCGATGTTTACGGCGATACCAAGGTGTTCGGTAAGGAGATTGGTGGCGATATCACATCCAACAAGAAGACTTACATGCTCATCAATGCCTTCAACCATGCCAACGACGCTCAGCGTGCAGAACTGCAGAAGTGGGTGGATGCCGAGGAGTTCGACCGCAAGGAGAAGGTGGCTGCCGTTACCCGTCTTTACAACGAGATAGGTATCGACAAACTGGCGCAGGATAAGATTGCTTATTATTTCGAGCAGAGCAAGAAGTATCTGGATGCCGTGAATGTGCCTGCTGAGCGTAAGGAGGAATTGGCAAAGTATGCTCAGAAAATGATGAAGCGACAGTACTAATCATAAAGTTCAAAGTTCAATGTTCAAAGTCATAGATACACATACGCATTTCGATGCGGAAGAGTTTGATGAGGATAGGGCGGAGGCTTTCGCCCGTGCCAAGGAAGCGGGGGTAGGCAAGGTGTTCTTGCCTGCCATCGATGTGAAGACCACACACGCGGTCCTGGCATTGAGCAAGGAATATCCGGGCTATGCTTATCCGATGATTGGTCTGCATCCTGAAGAGGTGAAGGCTGACTGGAAGGAACAGCTGGCTGAACTCCGGAAGATACTGGATGAGCATCGCATGACCGGTAATGCCTGTCAGGAGGGTGGTTCTCCTCAGTTTTCTGACTTGATCGCCATCGGAGAGGTAGGACTTGATTATTACTGGAGCCGTGAGTTCGAAAACGAGCAGCTCGAGGTTTTCGAGGAACAGGTAAAATGGTCGGTAGAAACCCAGCTCCCGCTGATGATTCATTGCCGCAAGGCTCAGAACGAGATGGTGCATCTGCTCAGAAAGTATGAGAAAGAACTGCCGGGTGGCGTCTTCCATTGCTTTACGGGCAACCAGAAGGAGGCAGAAGAACTGCTCTCCTTCGATAAGTTTGTATTGGGCGTCGGTGGCGTATCTACTTTCAAGAGCAGCCATCTCAGAGAAGACCTCCCTGCTGTAGTTCCTCTGGATCGCATCGTTCTGGAGACCGACAGTCCGTATATGGCTCCCGTTCCATACCGCGGAAAACGCAACGAAAGCGCTTTTGTGGTAGAAGTGATGAAGACGCTCGCCAAGGCTTATGGCATAAGCGAAGAGGAGTTTGCCCGACAGACCAACCTCAATGCAGAGCGGGTTTTTCCGCTATCCGTATCGCAAGTATAGGACGCAAGCGTTCAAAACTCCTTAAATAAACATAAAAAAACAATGAAAGTTATGGTATTTCGGAGGAAAAGCAATAATTTTGCACTTCGAAATTGTTGCAGCAGCATGTTGCGGCGATTAAGAAGAGTTCTTCGGAATATGGAAAGGTGCTCGAGTGGCTGAAGAGGCACGCCTGGAAAGCGTGTAACCGGCAAAACCGGTTCGGGGGTTCGAATCCCCCTCTTTCCGCTTTTATATATATAATAAGGTATATGAAGAAAAATACAGCTATTGCACGTTTTGCAATATTGGTTTTCACATGGATGTGTTCTCTGCCTATGATGGCTCAAGAAGAGAGCATGGGATTTCATCAAGCTCTTAAGACAAAGTTTATAGAGGGTAATGCGGGATTTATGTCTCTCGTTGCCATCGCCCTCATCGTGGGTATGGCTTTCTGTATCGAGCGCATCATCTATCTGAGTCTTTCTGAAATCAACGCCAAGAAGTTGATGCAGGATATCGACCAGAAGGTGTCGGCGGGAGATGTGGAAGGGGCTAAGACGCTCTGCCGGAATACTCGCGGACCGGTGGCTTCTATATGCTACCAGGGTTTGATGCATATCAGCGAGAGTCTTGATGACATCGAGCGCTCGGTAAGCGGATATGGTACCGTTCAGGCGGCTAACCTGGAGAAAGGCTGCTCTTGGATCAAACTCTTTATCGCTATGGCGCCATCGCTCGGATTCCTCGGAACCGTGATCGGTATGGTCATGTCGTTCGACCAGATTCAGCAGGCGGGCGATATCAGTCCTACTATCGTTGCTTCGGGTATGAAAGTGGCGCTCATCACTACCATCTTCGGTATCATCGTAGCCCTCATCCTTCAGGTTTTCTATAACTACATCCTTTCTAAGGTGGAGCACCTGACAAGCCAGATGGAGGAGTCGGCGGTTACTTTAATGGATATTATTGCCAAGAATAAATAAACGAAGAGAGAAATGGTTAAATTTCAATTTTCAAAGCAGAAGACGAAGTCGGCCGAAAAGATATCGCAGCAGGTGTTCTATATCATGATAGGACTGGCGGTGCTGGTTTTCGGTCTGTTCTTTTTGGTAGGCTACGATTTGCCTTTCGAAGAGAACCCCGACTTTAATGCGCCTCTCTTTACCGATGTGCTCATCCTGCTGATGTGGCTCTTCCTGATAGGAGGTACAGGTCTGGCAGTCTTTTCGATGATCAGAGATTATCACAGCAGCAAGTCGGAGGCTGTAGTGAATGGCATTCCCGTGCGTCGCATCTTCCGCATCACATGGATCGGAACTTTGGCAGTTTTGCTGCTTACCTTCTTTTTGGGCGGTTCTGCTCCGATGCTCATCAATGGCGAGAATTATGCCGACTGGCTCTGGCTCAAGCTTTCAGATATGTTTGTCATCACATCGCTCCTGATGCTGGTGGCAGGAATCGGTGCCGTCTGTTTCGGTGCCACACGTTATATTCGGAAGAAAAACTAAAGAGAGTGCTTTAGGCTCTCTATTCTATAAATAAGGATTAAATATGCTGATTAGAAGGAAGCAACACGAAACCCCGGGACTGAATACCACATCTACAGCCGACATCTCGTTCATGCTGTTGATATTCTTCCTTGTCACCACATCAATGGATGTGGATAAGGGACTGTTGCGCCAACTCCCTTCACCTGAACCGCAGAAGAAGGAACAGCAGCAGTCGGTGGTAGACAAGGCTAATCTGATGGCGCTGCGCCTGACAGCTGGCGATACGCTTTTGGTCAACGGTAAGCCGATGCAGGTGAGCCAGCTCAAGGAAGAAACCATCCGCTTTGTACACCGCCTGGGCAAGAAACATCTCATCTCTATCGAGAGTGACCGCGATGCCGACTATAATCTCTATTTCCAGATGCAGAATCAGCTGATGGAAGCATATAGCCAGCTACGCAACGAAACAGCCCAGAAGAAATATCACAGGGATTATGCCCTCTTGAACAATGACCAGAAAGAACAGGTGCGCACCATCTGTCCGCAGCGCATCACAGAGTCGTATGCCAACGCAATGACTCATGCCGACCAGCGTGTTGATGCCAATGCTGAAGAAAAGCAAGGGGAAGAAAATTCTATAGAAACAGCTACAGAACAGCAGAAAGGAGGTAAACAATGATGAATTTTCATAAGAAATCGCATGAAGTGCCAGGGTTGAATACATCTTCTCTGCCAGACCTCATTTTCTCCGTACTGTTCTTCTTTATGATTGTTACCCACATGCGCCAGGTTACCTTGAAGGTAGACTGCCGTTTGCCACAAGGCAAGGAACTCACCCGCCTGACCAAAAAATCGGCGGTGAGCCATATTTATATAGGTAAGCCAACCAAAGAGATGCAGGCAAAGTATGGTACCGGTACCCAGATTCAGTTGAATGATAAGTTTGCTTCGGCTCCCGAAGTGATGGATTACATTTCGGCAGAAAAGAAGCGTATGTCGCCGGAAGACCAGAAGCTGATGACCGTATCAATCAAAGCAGATCAGGAAACCAAGATGGGTGTGATAACCGACGTAAAGCAGGCTTTGCGCCAGGCAAAAGCACTAAAAATCAGTTATTCTGCCACAGAAAATGGAAAATAATATTAATTTATCATGTTTTTCTCTTAAAAAATTGCTTTTATTAATTTTTTGTATTATCTTTGCACGCAAATTATTAGTATTATGGCAAAACAAATTTTAGATTCATTAGATAGGCAGATTCTGAAGCTGATTTCTCAGGATGCCCGTATTCCATTTTTGGAAGTGGCACGCGCTTGCAATGTGAGCGGTGCTGCCATTCATCAGCGTGTTGCTAAACTTACAAATCTTGGTATCATCAAGGGTTCACAATTCATCATTGACCCAGAAAAGATAGGTTACGAAACTTGTGCTTATATGGGACTCTATCTGAAGGAGCCTGAGAAGTTTGACCAGGTTGTAGAGGAGTTGAAGAAGATTCCTGAGGTTGTGGAGTGTCACTATACTACAGGCGGTTTTGATATGTTTATCAAGATTTACGCGCTGAACAACCACCATCTCCTGGAAATCATCCACGACAAGTTGCAGCCACTGGGATTGTCTCGCAGCGAGACCATCATCTCTTTCAATGCATCTATCAATCGTCAGCTTTCTATGCAGGACCTCAAGACTTTCAACGATGATGAAGAGGAAACTGATGAGGAGGCTGCAGCAGAGAAATAAGATATAAAAAGAAAAAAAAGCAGTAGCTCCCTGCGGGATTACTGCTTTCTATAAAGGGTGAGGAATGTGAACGGTAAGCCGTTTTCATTCCTCATTTCTTTTTCTGTCACTTCCCATTCTGCCGGATTGATTTCCGGAAAGAAGGTATCGGCATGTTCAGGTTCCTTTTCTACGATTGTGAGATAAAGCTTGTCTGCAAAAGGCAAAGCCTGTTCATATATGCTGGCTCCTCCGATGATGAAACATTCATCTGAAGCTTCTTTGCTTCCAATCGCTTCTTTGCTTCCAACAGATTCTTTCCTTGCTACCAGCGCTTCTTCCAGAGAGGTGTATACTTCGCACCCTGTTATCTGCTCTCTTGTCTTCGAGACAACAATATTGCGGCGGTTGGGCAAGGCTCCGTTCGGCAGCGACTCAAATGTATTCCTGCCCATGATGATCGTATGTCCAGTTGTGAGCATACGAAATCGGGTCATGTCCGATGGGATGGCATAGAGCAACCGGTTCTTGTACCCGATAGCTCTATGCACTTTTGATATACAGGCGATGATGCTAAGCATTTTTTATTTTAATGTTGAATGTTGAGTGTTGAATGTTGAATTATTCATTCTTGCTATAAACTATTAACTATAAACAGCTCTCCCGTCCCATGGCTGCTCTTGATTTTCCACTCCTGCGGATAGAGGTTGTTGGCACGGTTGCCGATGTTCTTTTCCCAGCCTATCGGAACCTGTCTGTAGGTTACCAGTACATAACCCTTAGGCGTATCGGCAGGTAGATTCACAGCCTCCTTGCGAAGGTAGCGGATGGCATCTTCGTAGGATAACTCCACCTGTGGGAAGTGATCTTTGTTGAGCATCGTAGAGAGAGCGAGAGCCTGGTCGGGAATGAGACCCTTTCCCTTGTCAGTTCCCAGTTTCACACCTGCATGCAGCACCTTCAGGTTCTTTTCAGCCTGGTCGTAGATGTCTTTCCATCTGCCCGGAATGGCGTAAACCGTCTCGTTGCTTTCTGCAGGCATCCATTCCGTATCAGCCTTCAGCCAGCCGTCCGGAATCTCCGGTCCCTTTCCTTTAGCCACCTTCTTGTCTTTCTTCTTCTTATCCTTCCTGTTCTCCTTGGCTGGTGAGCCGGCTTCCCATTCGCCCTCTTTCTTCAGAATCGCCATAAACAGACCTTCGCCTCGCGAAACGCCAGGAATAAATCGGTAAACAGGGAAGTCGGTGCCCGTGAGGTTGCGGGTGATGTTCCATGCATTTTCTACACCCTCCAGTGCCATCACTTCTGCGCCAAGTTCTTCGCATATCCAGTCCACGTTCTCCTCATCTTCGTGTGCATTGAAGGTGCAGGTAGAATAAATCAGGATACCGCCTGGCTTCAGACAGTTCCAGATATCCGATACGATTTCGCGCTGCAGCTGCCAGCAGTTGTTCACATTCTGGGTACTCCATTCGTCGATAGCCCCTTCATCTTTGCGGAACATTCCTTCGCCGGAGCAGGGAACATCGGTAAGGATCACATCAAACTGCAATTTCGATTTCTTGTAATCGCGGGGATAGTTGTTGGTAACAATCATATCCGGATGACCGAACTTCTGTACGTTTTCGGCAAGAATCTGCGAGCGGGTGCGCATCGGTTCGTTGCTGAAGAGCAGACTCCCTTCCGGCAAGGCAGCCCTTACGGCAGTCGACTTTCCGCCAGGGGCAGCACAGAGATCCAGCATCATCACCGGTTCTTTTACGTACTGTCGGATAGCCATATCAACAAACATGGATGAGGCTTCCTGTACATAATATAAGCCGGCATGCAGCAGCGGATCGAAGGTGAATCCGGGACGCGTAGAGAGATAACGGCCGGTTTCCGGACACCAGGGAACCGGTTCGCCATCAGCATCCTTGCATTTAAAAGGATTGATGCGGATACTGGTTGGTGCCTCCTCTTCGAGGATAGCATGCTCCAGACGCTGATACAGCTTTTCGCCCATCAGCGCCTGCGTATATGTTCTGAAATCTTCAGGTAATGTCTTCATTCTGTCTCTTTTTCTTTAATTTGTTTGCAAAAATAAGAAATTTTTCGTTTCTTTGCAACTAAATCGCGAAGAGATGCGTCTAAGAAGCAGAAATTTTTCAAAATAACAAGGTAAAACAATAAAAAATAATGATATGAAGAAAGCAATATTGGCATTAGCGCTCGTTATGAGCATCGGAGCCACCCAAGTGTCTTTGGCGTCTTCTGCTCCAAAACATCGTTATCATCCAACTACCCAACAGGTAGATTCAAAGGCTGCTCCTGCATCTGCCGCACAGCCATCTGCTTCGAAGGATAAAGACGACGAGGCGTTGGAGGCTTATTCTGATACAACCAGTACAGATTCGGCTAACTATGATGATTATGATGAGAATGATAATAGATCTGTTCATTCTAGATACAGTTTAGACAACTATGATGATCCGTTCGATTTCATCGGTTCGGTATTTGGTGGCGGAGCGCTGGCTGTTATGATCATTTTCTGTATCATCTTCGGTCTGCTGTTTGTCTTTGCTCCGCTGATCATCGTATTTCTGGTTATCAGATATCTGATTCGCCGCCACAACGACCGGATGAAACTGGCGGAGATGGCGATGGAGAAGGGCATCAATGTTCCGGAAAGCGACCGGCCGATAGACAAGCAGAGCGATGAGTATCTCGTGAAACGGGGATTGAGAAATGCCTTCCTGGGAGCCGGCTTGTGCGCCATGTTTGCCTGGTGGGATGTTGATTTCCTGGCTGGCATCGGAGCCCTGGTCTTCTTCTATGGCATCGGTCAGACCGTTATCGGCTCGCTTCCTGCCATTAAGGACTGGTGGAAGAACCGTCATGGCGACCAGGGCACGGGATATAATGGTACTCCGGTCTAGCAGCCGACATTCAATATATCATGGCTTCTCAATAGGAGGGGAAGTCACAAGGAAAAGAACAACAATTATTAGTTAATATATATAAGGTGGAAAAGTTATCCGATATCTCTCTCGTCACGAAGGTGGTGATGCTTCATGACCGCAAGTCGTTCGACCTGCTGGTCAGGAAGTATCAGTCACCTATTCGTGGGTTCTTCCTGCGGCAGACGCTGGGGGATGCGCAGCTGAGTGACGACTTGGCTCAGGATACCTTTGTCAAGGCATATACCCATCTGTCCGGTTTCAGGGGTACAGCCTCTTTCTCCACCTGGCTCTACCGCATCGCCTATAATGTATGGTATGATTATACCCGCAGCCATAAGGAGACGCAGGACATCGATACGCCTGCCGTTTCCAGTAAGAATGCACAGGGCGCCCATGCCGGATTAAAGATGGATTTGCTCAAGGCATTACAGATATTGAATGAAAATGAACGTACATGCATCACGCTGCAGCTGATGGATGGACTCTCTATAGATAAGATTGCAGAGGTGACGGGAATGGTGCAAGGCACCATCAAGTCGCATCTCTCTCGTGGAAAACAGAAACTTGCAAGTTACTTAAAACAGAATGGTTATGACCGATAAGATAAATGATAAGAAGTTGGAGAGCATGAAAGGGGAACCGTTGAGTCCTCAGGATGAAGAACTCTTGCAGATGTTCTTTTCCGATTGCCAGATGTCTGAGATTCCTGATGACGGATTCTCCGATAGGGTGATGCAGGCATTGCCGGCTTTACCCGAAACTGATACTGCGATGTCGCTGGTTAAGCGCCAGCGTCTGGAACATTTATGGACGGCAGCCTGTGTGGCAGCAGGCATCATCATAGCGGTAGTCTGTCAGGGATGGGAACAGATTCAGGGATGGCTTTTCTCTATGAAGATAGATTTCCTCCTCTCCGGCTCCCGTGCCCTTACGCATGTGGCTGATTCCATCGCCCACTCTCAGAATCTCCTGATGGTGCTGGCTGGCATCGTTGTCCTCATCATGGTTTGGGGATATAATGAACTGGCTGATGCACGTCAGTAGGCTTCTTCCCTGATATCAATTGTATGAATGATCAACTCTTTCTATTAGCAGAATAGTTTTTAGTGCTAATAGAAAGAGTTTTTTATTACTATAAATATCATCTTTATGCTCTTGAAATCTCTGTTCAAAGCTTTTGAATGTCCGTTCAGTGTCTTTGAACGGACATTCAATGACTTTGAACGGACATTCAATGTCTTTGAACGAAGATTTAATATTGCTGAATATAGAAAAACAAATAGGTGCTGCTACTTTTTCAGTAGAGCACCTATGCTTATGATATCGGTTTCTAAAACAATTTATAGGTAGTGCGTAGCACTTTGAACTCGGTTCGGCGGTTCAGCTGGTTGCAGATTTCCTGATGCTCCTTGCTCTGCTTCAGGATAAATTCTTCGTTGAGCACATCGCCTTCCTTGAGCCAAGGATACTTCTCGGTAAGTTTCTTGCGCACATTCTTCGGCTTCTCCTTACCGTAGCCCACAGGGGTGAGGCGCTCTTTCTCTATGCCGTGTTTTATCAGATAGTCTACTACCGATTGGGCGCGGCGCTGAGACAGATGCTTGTTATATTCGCTGTTTCCCTTGTAGTCGCAATGGGCGCTGAGTTCGATGGTAACGTGCGGGTTCTCTTTCAGCAGCGTTACCAGCTGGTCGAGGGCTGTTGTACTGGCTTCGGTAAGGGTTGCCTTGTCGAAATCGTAGAAGATGTTGTCGATGAGTACAGGGGCTGTGATGGAAGCCAGCGGGAACTGGAGCACGTATTCCTTACTCTCTTTAGCCGAATCAACCCGAAGTTCTTCCTTGTGGTTGAGGTAGCCTTTGCAGGATGCCATCACCAGGTAGTCGACATGCGGATTGATAGGGAGGACAAACGAACCGTCGCCCTTGACGGATAGTTTCCTGTTCGTTCCGTCGTTGCCTACGATTCTCACCTCTGCGGCAGGCAGTTCATAACCGTCTTTCTCGTAGACCCATCCCTTCATCGTGGTAACAATCTCCGGATTCTCGAAGGAGTAGATATGATCGTAGCCTCTTCCGTCTTTTCTGTTAGAGCAGAAGAAACCCTGGTTGTGGAGACCCTCGAAAGTCATTCCGAAGTCATCGGCTTCTGTATTCAGCGGATAGCCGGGGTGGGTGAGTTCATATTTCCGGGTGATGGAATTTACTTTGGCGATATAGATGTCGAGTCCGCCCATTCCCACATGACCGTTGCTGCTGAAGTAGAAGTCGCCGTTAGGACGGAAGGTAGGGAACATCTCATCGCCTGGGGTGTTGATTGGTTCGCCCAGGTTCTCTACACCGCCCAGTCCGGCAGGAGTGATGCGCACTCGCCAGATGTCGAGACCGCCCTTTCCGCCCGGCATGTCTGATACGAAATAGAGCCATTCGCCATCAGGGGAGATGGCTGGATGGGCAAAACAACTGAGTGTATCTTTGCTGATTTCCAGATTTGTAGGCTTGCTCCAGGCTGCATCTGAGCGGTTGGAGGTTACTATCTGGGCTAAGCGGGGCGAAGTGGGATCGGTGGCACACTGGGTGAGGTACATCTGTTTGCCGTCTGGGGTAAAGCAGCATGCGCCCTCTTCGTAGTCGGTGTTGAGACCGGTTCCGATGGCTTCCGGCTTGCTCCATTTGCCTTTGTCGTTCTTTTCAGAGAAGAAGATGTCGGCAGATTTCGTTCCCGTCACTCCGTTCATATCGCTGCCCTGGGCTTCGTTGCGGGTTGAGGTGAAATAGAGCTGACTGTTGTCATCGCTGAGGAACATTGGCGAATAGTCGTCTCTTCGGGAGTTGAAAACATCCATCCGCTTTACCTTGTACCGGCTTCCTTCCTTCTTCCAGACTGGGGCTTTTCGCGCCGATTCGAGTCCGTTCTTTACCAGCATGTTGTCGGGCATGGAATCGAGCAGGAATTCGAATTCCTTGGCAGCCTGTCTGTAACTTCCGTTCTTCAGGAGAAGCCGGGCGTAAGCCAGGCGGTCGTTGAGGTCTGCCTGCTTGTATCGGATGGCATTGCTGTAGGCAGCCAGTGCCTTCGGCGTACTGTTGATTTTATCATAGCAGCGTGCCATCTTTAGAGCCACCTTGCCCCGGGCAGCCCGCTCTTTGGTAGGTGTCTTGGTGTACACCTTTTTATATTGGGTTGCCGCATCGTAGTATTCGCCTAAAGAAAGATGCTTGTCTGCTTTCTTCAGGTTCTGGTCAATGCCGCAACTTATCAGAAAGAGGCAGCTGATTGCTGTTATGATTTGATAAAATCTTATTTGTTTCATATTGATTTACATCTGCGAGAATGGCTGACGATATTGGCAACCTGCCTTCCAGTTGCTGCAGCCATAGGCGGTCTTGCCCTTGATGATGACGCCCTTGCCGCAAAGCGGGCATGGCTTGCCAACCATTGGGTCGGCAGCTGGAGCCGGCTGAGCAGGGGCATTCTGAGAATCAGTATTCTGTGCAGCAGCCTTATCGGCTTTCTTGGCAGGAGCCTTTCGGACTGCCGTTTTCTTGGCAGCCGGTTTCTTCTTGAGGTCTTCCTCTGTCATGATGGTCACTCTCCGGTTGCTGTTGTCTGACAACACATCGATGACAATCTTGTTGATCTGTTCTTTCAGTCCGTTGATGAAGTCGGCAGGATCGTAGGTCTTGTGCTCGATGTCGCGGAGTTTCTTCTCCCAGATACCGGTCAGCTCGCAACTCTTCAGCAGTTCCTCATGGATGGTGTCAATGAGTTCGATGCCTGTCGGGGTTGCCATCAGATTCTTGCGCTGGCGACGGATATAGTGGCGCTTGAAGAGGGTCTCGATGATGCCGGCACGGGAGGATGGTCGGCCGATTCCGTTCTCCTTCAATGCAGCACGAAGTTCTTCGTCTTCTACGAATTTGCCGGCTGTCTCCATCGCACGGAGCAGGGTTGCCTCGGTATAATACTTAGGTGGCGTGGTCCATTTCTCCGTCAGGGTAGGCTGATGTTCTCCCGATTCGCCTTTTGTGAAGGATGGGAGGGTTCTTTCTTCTACTACTTCCTTCTTGGCACCGTTTCCTGAGTCTGCATTTCCGTTGGCGTTATCTGAAGCATCATCGTCATCTGCATTCTTTACATCCTTGGCATAGACTACTCGCCAGCCTGGTTCGAGAATCTCCTTACCGCTTACCTTGAACTCTATCTTTTCCGGTTTTGGACCGTCTTCGTTGATTACCTCGCCCAATACGGTTGTGGTAGAGAATTTACAGTCCGGATAGAACACGCTGATAAAGCGCTTGGCGATGAGATCATACACGTTTGCCTCCATATCGGTGAGTCCGGTTGGCGGAACACCGGTTGGGATAATGGCGTGGTGGTCGGTTACCTTACTGTTGTCGAAAACCTTCTTGCTCTTCGGCAATTTCTTGCTGATTGTTGCGAGCTGCTGGATGAGCGGGAGGTATTTCTGCTGACTCATGATCTTTGCCTGACTCACTCCGTTCAGAATCTGCGGACATTTCGGATAGATATCGTCGGTCAGGAACTGGGTATCTACACGAGGATAAGTGGTATACTTCTTCTCGTAGAGACTCTGGATGAGCTTCAGCGTAATATCGGCTGAATAGGCAAACTTCTTGTTGCAATCCACCTGTAGCGAGGTGAGGTCGTAGAGATGAGGTGGCGCCTCGTTTCCCTTCTTCTTGCTTACATCGGTAACGGTGAAGGGCTTGCCGGCGATGGTACTGAAAGCCTTCTCGCCTTCCTCCTTGCTGGTAAACTTGCCGCTGGTAGCGGTAAACTGGGTGTCGCGGTAGATGGTGGCGAGTACCCAGTAAGGTTCGGAAACGAAGTTGTCGATTTCCTTCTGGCGGTTTACGATGAGGGCAAGGGTAGGGGTCTGCACCCGGCCGATGCTGAGCACCTGCCGGTTCTGACCGTATTTCAATGTGTAAAGTCGGGTGGCGTTCATACCGAGAATCCAGTCGCCGATGGCACGGGAAAGTCCGGCAAGATAGAGTGACTGATATTCCCCCTGGTCTTTCAGTTCCTGGAATCCCTGCTTGATGGCTTCATCGGTCATGGATGAAATCCACAGTCTCTTGACGGGGCATTTTGCCTGTGCCTTCTGCATCACCCATCTCTGGATGAGCTCTCCTTCCTGTCCGGCGTCACCGCAGTTGATGATGCTGTCGGCAGCCTGCATCAGTTTCTCGATGGTAGCAAACTGCTTCTTGATGCCTTCATCGTTGATGAGCTTGATACCGAAACGCTGTGGAATCATCGGCAACGCCGAAAGGCTCCAATGTTTCCACATCGGAGTATAATCATCTGGTTCCTTCAGCTCACAAAGGTGGCCGAAGGTCCATGTTACTTGGTAACCATTACCTTCCATATAACCGTCGCGTGCCGTGGTAGCCCCGATGATTCGTGCGATATCCTTAGCCACGCTCGGTTTCTCTGCTATACAAACTATCATTCTTTATTCTAATTTCTGTTTGCAAAGGTACAATAAAATAATGAGAAAGCCATCATTTCAGCTTCTTTTCTCATGGCAGGGAATAAAATATTCCACAAAAAAGGTCGCCCTGAAAGAGCAAAAGCTTCTTGCATTCAAAGCTTTTGCCCTTTCAGGGCGACCTTGCTGATTGTTATCTAACCCAGGGTGTTGCCCTGGGCTAGGAGCTTCTGCCCTTTCAGGGCGTGTTCGTATAAATCCGCGTGCGATTACTCGTACTCCTGCCAGCTCTTAATCTGAAGCTGGTCCTGGCTCAATGTGCAGAATGCCTCGATGAAGGCGGAAGCCAGACGGGCATTGGTGATCAGAGGAATGTTGTGGTCGATGGCGCCACGACGGATTCTGTAACCATTTGTCAACTCACGCTTGGTATGATTCTTAGGGATGTTGACGATGAGGTCGAACTTGTGGTCGGCAATCATCTGCATCACGTTAGGAAGATCCTTGTGGTCCTCATCAGGCCATCCTACGGCTGTAGCCTTCACGTTGTTCTCGTTCAGGAACTTCGCTGTTCCGGCTGTAGCATAGATGGTGTAACCATTCTTCACCAGCGCCTGGGCAGCATCGAGCAGAGAAGCCTTCTCCTTCGCACCACCGCTTGAAAGCATGATGCCCTTGTCCTTAGAAGGAATCTTGTAGCCGGTAGCAATCAAAGAGTTGAGCAATGCCTCCTCGAAAGTATCACCCATACAACCTACCTCACCGGTAGAACTCATATCTACACCCAAAACTGGGTCGGCGTTCTGCAAGCGGGCGAATGAGAACTGGGATGCCTTCACACCCATGCGGTCGATATCGAAAGCAGACTTATCCGGTTTCTGATATGGAGCATCGAGCATGATGCGTGTAGCAGTCTCGATGAAGTTGCGCTTCAATACCTTGCTCACGAATGGGAATGAGCGGGATGCACGGAGGTTACACTCGATCACCTTTACATCACGACCCTTAGCCAGGTACTGGATATTGAAAGGACCCGAGATGTTGAGCTCCTTGGCGATGGCACGTGAAATTTTCTTGATCTGACGGGCTGTAGCGAAGGAAATCTGCTGGGCAGGGAAGGTCATGGTTGCGTCACCAGAGTGAACACCTGCATACTCTACGTGCTCTGAAATACCATACTCTACAATCTCACCGTTCTGGGCAACACCATCGAACTCAATCTCGTTGGTCTCTGTCATGAACTGGGAGATAACCACTGGGTACTCCTTAGAAACCTCAGAAGCTGCCTCCAGGAAGCGACGCAACTCATCATCATCGTGGCAAACGTTCATGGCTGCACCGGAAAGAACGTAAGATGGACGAACGAGAACAGGATAGCCTACCTCGTCGATGAACTTCTGAACATCCTCCATTGATGTGAGGGCGCTCCATTTAGGCTGGTCGATACCCAACTTATCGAGCATGGCAGAGAACTTACCGCGGTTCTCGGCACGGTCGATGTTCACAGGAGATGTACCCAGAATTGGCACAGACTGGCGATGGAGTTTCATAGCCAGGTTGTTTGGAATCTGACCACCTACGGAAACAATCACGCCACGTGGTGACTCCAGGTCGATGACATCGAGTACACGCTCGAATGAAAGCTCATCGAAGTAGAGACGGTCGCACATATCGTAGTCGGTAGATACGGTCTCCGGGTTGTAGTTGATCATGATTGACTTGTAACCCAACTTGCGGGTTGTATTGATGGCGTTTACTGAACACCAGTCGAACTCTACAGAAGAACCGATGCGGTAAGCACCCGAACCGAGAACGATGACTGACTTCTCGTTCTTGTAGTAGTTGATGTCGTAACCCTCTACGTCGTAAGTCATGTAGAGATAGTTGGTGAGGTCAGGATGCTCGCTTGCCACAGTAGGGATGCGCTTCACGGCTGGCAGAATGTTCAGCTTCTTACGCTGGGCACGAACAGCCAGCACCTCCTTCTCCATGTTGGTGTTCTGAGTCTTCAATACGAAGCGGCCAATCTGGAAGTCAGAGAAGCCCAATACCTTAGCCTCGCGCAATACCTCGGCAGGAATCTCCTCCAGAGTATTATATTCAGAAAGCTTGTGCTTGTAATCTACGATATTCTTCATGCGCTCGATGAACCAAGGATCAATCTTGGTCAACTCCTCGATGCGCTCGATGGTGTAACCTTCCTCCAAAGCCTGAGCGATGGCGAAGATACGGAGGTCGGTAGGGTTAGAAAGCTCCTCATCCAGGTTATCAAACTTGGTGTGGTCGTTGCCAACGAAACCGTGCATTCCCTGACCAATCATACGGAGACCCTTCTGGAGCATCTCCTCGAAAGAACGGCCGATAGACATGATTTCGCCTACAGACTTCATGGAAGAACCAATCTTGCGGCTTACACCGGCAAACTTGGTAAGGTCCCAACGAGGAATCTTACAGATCATATAGTCGAGTGATGGAGCTACATAAGCTGAGTTAGAAGTACCCATCTCACCAATCTGGTCGAGCGTATAACCGAGGGCAATCTTGGCAGCAACGAAAGCGAGCGGATAACCGGTAGCCTTAGATGCGAGGGCAGAAGAACGGCTCAAGCGAGCATTGATCTCGATGATACGGTAGTCGTTGGTCTCAGCGTTGAAAGCATACTGGATGTTGCACTCACCCACGATGTTGAGGTGACGGACGCACTTCACGGCGATGTCCTGCAACATCTTCACCTGCTCATCGGTAAGAGAACAGGTTGGAGCCACAACGATAGATTCACCTGTATGGATTCCGAGTGGGTCGAAGTTTTCCATAGAGGCAACGGTGAAGCAACGGTCGTTAGCATCACGGATGCACTCAAACTCAATCTCCTTCCATCCCTTCAGGCTCTCCTCAACAAGCACCTGAGGTGCGAAAGTGAAGGCAGATTCAGCAATCTCCTTAAACTCCTCTTCGGTTTTGCAGACACCAGAACCGAGACCTCCCAGCGCATAGGCAGAACGGATCATGATAGGGTAGCCGATGTTGCGTGCCGCAGCCACAGCCTCCTCCATGTTCTCGCAAGCGTGGCTTACAGGAACCTTGAGGTCAACCTTGTTAAGCTCCTTTACGAAGAGGTCGCGGTCTTCTGTGTTCATGATAGCCTCTACCGAAGTACCCAACACATCTACACCGTACTCCTTGAGCACACCGTTGAGGTAAAGTTCTGTACCGACGTTCAAACCCGTCTGTCCACCCCAAGCCAGCATGATGCCGTCTGGGCGCTCCTTCTTGATAATTTCAGTTACAAAAAAAGGTGTCACCGGCAAGAAATAAACCTTGTCAGCAATACCTTCACTTGTCTGAATTGTAGCAACGTTTGGATTAATGAGGACGGAACTAATACCCTCCTCGCGCAAAGCCTTGAGAGCCTGCGAACCGGAATAGTCAAACTCACCTGCCTGGCCGATCTTCAAAGCACCGGAACCCAGAACGAGGACTTTCTTAAGCTGTTTCTTCATCATTAAATATAACTATAAGTTTGTTCTTTATATGTCTTGTTATTTATGTTTTTAGCAACTAAACTGTATTTGTGTTAGTTCACAAATGGTAGACACACTATTTCTAGATGCAAAGTTACGCTATTTATTTGATTATTCCAAATTTTCTGCAAATCTTTACAGTTAAATAACATCAATTATTATTATTTCTTCTCTAGAATGTCGTATTTTTGCAATTATTTTGTTACTTTTGCAGCGGCTTTTAGTCATGTAGAAAAAGAATAAAAAATAGCAAACAAGATAAATATAACAACAATGAAAGTCGGATTATTCGTCCCTTGTTATGTGGATGCCCTTTACCCTGAAGCGGGTGTGGCTACATACAAGTTGCTTAAGCATTACGGACTAGACGTGGGTTATCCCGAAAAACAGACTTGCTGCGGCCAGCCAATGGCTAATGCCGGTTTTCAGTACAAGTCGGAGAAGGTCATAGAGACATTTGATGAACTGTTCAAGGATTACGATTATATCGTAGCTCCTTCTGCCTCATGTGCCGCTTACGTAAAGGTGTATTATCCTAAAATCCTTGAGGGTAAGCACGAGTGTATTTCCTCAAAGAAAATCATGGATGTTGTGGAGTTCCTTCACGATGTGCTGAAGGTGGATCATGTGCCGGGCAAGTTCCCGCATGTGGTGAGTGTACACAACAGTTGTCACGGTGTGCGCGAACTGGGATTGTCATCTCCTTCTGAGCGCCACATCAAGCCTTTCAACAAGATTATCGACCTTTTAAATATGGTGGAAGGCATTACCATCCACGAACCGGAGCGCAAGGATGAGTGTTGCGGATTTGGCGGTATGTTCTCTATTGAGGAACCTGCCGTTTCTACCCGTATGGGCGAGGACAAGATCAAGCGCCACATGGCTACAGGCGCTGAGTTTGTTACCGGACCGGATTCTTCCTGTCTGATGCACATGGCTGGAATCGCCAAGAAAGAGAATATGCCGATCAAGTTTATTCATGTTGTTCAAATATTAGCTGCAGGACTATGAGTACAGAACATTCCAAGAGAGCTGCGAAGTTTACGCAGAACGTAGAGAAGACCACCTGGCACGACGCTACCTTCTGGTCTGTTCGTCAGAAGAGAGATAAAATGGCGCAGGAACTTCCTGAGTGGGAAGATCTCCGCGAGCATGCGTCTGAAATCAAGATGCATACGATTACCCATCTCGCCGATTACCTCGATATGTTTTCCAAGAATCTGGAGAGCCGTGGGGTGAAGGTTCACTGGGCAAAGGATGCACAGGAGTTTAATGAGATTGTGCTCGGTATCCTGAAGGATCATAACGTGAAGAAGATGGTGAAGTCGAAGTCGATGCTCACCGAGGAGTGCGAGATGAATCCTTATCTGGAGCAGCACGGCATTGACGTGGTGGAGACCGACCTGGGTGAGCGCATCATCCAGCTCTTGCATCAGAAGCCTAGCCATATCGTGATGCCTGCCATCCACCTGAAGCGTGAGGAGGTAGGTAAGATGTTCGAGGAGAAGGGTATCTCCAAGGAAATCGGCAACTATGATCCTACTTACCTGACCCGCTGTGCCCGTCATCATCTCCGCGACCAGTTTATGGAAGCCGGAGCAGGTATGACCGGATGTAACTTCGGTGTGGCTGCTACCGGCGATTGCGTGGTTTGCACCAACGAGGGTAATGCGGATATGACTACTTCCATGCCTAAGCTCCATATCGTAGCGATGGGTATTGAGAAACTGGTTCCTGATTATAAGTCATTGGCTGTGTTCCAGCGCCTGCTTTGCCGCTGCGGAACCGGTCAGCCTACCACCGCCTTCACTTCTCATTTCCGCCAGGCTCGTCCGGGTGCCGAGATGCATGTGGTATTAGTGGATAACGGCAGAAGCGACATCCTTGCTGATAAGGACCACTGGCAGACGTTGAAGTGTATGCGCTGCGGTGCCTGCATGAATACCTGTCCGGTTTATCGTCGTTCAGGCGGTTACAGCTACACCTATTTCATTCCGGGTCCTGTAGGTGTGAACCTGGGTATGCTGAAGAATCCTCAGAAGTACAGCGATAATGTTTCGGCATGTACTTTGTGCTTGTCATGCGATAATGTCTGTCCTTCCAAGGTAGGACCGGGTTCTCAGATTTATGTCTGGCGCCAGAGTCTGGAGAAGTTGGGTAAGGCTGATCCTGTCAAGAAGGCGATGTCGAATGGTATGAAGTATCTCTTCGACCGTCCTGTGCTCTACACCACAGCCCTGAAGTTTGCGCCACTCGCCAACCTGATTCCTGAATGCTGTACGCACTTCAGCAATTGGAATGCCTGGGGCATCGGCCACGCCATGCCTGAGTTTGCAAAGAAGAGTTTCCACCAGCTTTGGAAAGAAGGAAAGGTGAAGTAGTGGCTAATCATAAAGTTCAAAGTTCAAATTTCAAAGTTCAATGAAGAAAGAAGATTTCCTGAACAAGTTGCGTAAGAATACGCACGTTCAATTCGATATGCCTGCCGTAGATGTGAAAGGTATCCAGTATGAGGATACGCTGAAACAGTTTATTGAGATGACGGAATCGGTAGGTGGCCACGTGATAGAGGCGAAGGAGGGTGAGAGTCTGGATGAGCTGGTGAAGAAGGCTTATCCGGAAGCCAAGGTCTTTGCCTCTCATCTGCCAGAAATCACGATTGCCCAGAAGAATCCTGATACCGTGGCTGAGGCTAATGACCTGAATGGTACTGATGTGGGTATTGTTCGTGGTGAAGTAGGTGTTGCCGAGAATGGCTGCATCTGGATTCCTCAGACCATGAAGGAGAAAGCGGTGCTTTTCATCTCGGAATACCTTGTGATATTCCTCGAAAAAGAGAAGATTGTGAACAATATGCATGAGGCTTATGCCCGTATTGAGATGGATCCGAAGTACAATTTCGGTACTTTCATCAGTGGTCCTTCCAAGACTGCCGATATCGAGCAGGCTCTGGTTATGGGTGCGCAAGCTGCTCGTGGTGTGACAGTTATACTCTTGTAAAAGGCAGAAATCCCGAAGCTCACTATCGTGTGAACTTCGGGATTTCTCTTTATACTGTCCATTCATAGGTGTCGTAAACCACGCCTCTTCCTCCATAACCTTCCTTGTGGGCGATGAGGCCTTCGTTGATCCAGGCTCCCTGCTGTTCCGTAGAACTGCCGAAGTCCAGATAGGGATAATCGGGGTAATCATGATACATAATCTGTTCGTAGATAGCCTCCATGGCTCCGAATTCCTTTCCCTCATCGTTGGTAGAACTATATTGTCCGTGTACCACTTGCTGGGTAATATAAAAGGTGAGGCCTCCTATAATGTGCCCGTTGCGATAAGCATTGTATTGGATGATATTCTCGGGGAATCGGCTTTTCAGAAGTTCCATTTCCTGAAGCGTGTGTACCGGTTTGGCACCAAATCGCTTTTCCAGGTTCTCATTCAATACCTCCCAGAATTCCGACAGGCTTGCATCTCTCACTACGGTCACTCCATTCTGATGAGCCTTCTTCAGGCGGCGCAGGTGGTCTTTGCGCCAGCGCAATTTCTGCTGCATGAAGATGGTTGTGCCGATATTACGGAGCGAAAGATGAGCCTTGCATTTCCAGAAGATGGCATAGAGATCTTCTTCTGAAGGATGGAGATGATAGATCCAGGGAATAGGACGATACTGTACCTTCTCGAAACCCTGAAGGCGCAGATAGACATTCAATTCCTCAAAGAGTTGGCAGACATCTGAAATCGTGACGTGGATGTTCATGATCAGTCCGCCATAGGTGAGTCCGAAATGTGAGCAGAGGGTCTTGCCTACCTGATGGGCTGGCAGGATGGAATGAAGCTTTCCCTTCTTGAAGAATAGGAGAGAATAGTCCTTGAACCTATCGGAATGGTAATCCATATAGTTGCGGTAAAAGAGAAACGTAGCGTTTCGGGCTTTTGCCACATACTCATCCCATTGCTGGCGATATTCGGGGGTGTATTTGATGATTTCAAACATGATGTCTTGCATATCTGAGGTATTCGTCATATTCGCGTATGTAGTCTTCTTCCTTAAACTTTTGGGAAGCCAGAACCAGACACAATGAGCCGGAAGAGAAATCATCCAGTGTTCGCCAGATATTGACATCTACGAACAGTCCCTCCCAAGGGTGGTTGAGATGATAGGTCTTCTTCTGTTCTCCATTATCCAGTGTTACCGAAAAGGAACCGCTGGCTGCTATGATGAATTCCTGGCATTCCTTGTGAGCATGGCCACCGCGACTTTCTCCGCCCGGAACATCATAGGTCCAGTAGGTACGGGCAATGGCAAAGGGAATATGCGTCTCTCCCTCTGCCACTGTCAGGTTGCCTCTTGGGTCGAATATCTTGGGTAATGTGATAATTCTTCCTAATTCTTTCATGTCTATTTCTTCATGTATGGGTCGGTTCCCAATACAGTCTTTGCCAGACGCTTTGCCTTGTCGCGAAGCTGGTTGAGGTCATCGCCCTTCTCGCCGTAGCAGAGTACGACGCCCATGCGGCGGCCTACGTGAGCCTCTGGCTTGCCGAAGATACGGATGCGGGTATGGTCTTCCTTCAGCGCATCGAGCATATTGTAGTTTAATGGCTCGGTGCTTTCCTCTGGCGAGAGGATGACGGCAGAACAGCCGATGTGCTCCAGATGGATTCCGGCGATAGGCAAGCCCATCACGGCACGGAAGTGGAGCTCAAACTCGCTCAGGTTGGTGGTGTGACCGAGGGTTACCATACCTGTATCGTGTGGACGAGGACTCAATTCTGAGAAGATAACCTCGCCCTGCTTGCTCAGGAAGAACTCTACGCCCCAGAGACCGGCACCTGTCAATGCCTTGGTTACTTCGCCGGCAATGTGCTCAGCCTTCTTCAAAGCCTCCTCTGGAATCTGGAATGGCTGCCAGCTCTCGCGGTAGTCGCCGCCCTTCTGTACGTGGCCGATAGGTGGACAGAAGAGGGTAGGACCGTCTTTCTGGGTGACGGTGAGCAGGGTGAACTCAGAATCGAAGTCGATAAATTCCTCGATAATCACTTCCTTCACGTCGCCACGACCTTCTTCCATTGCTTCCTTGTAAGCCTCCTTCAGTTCATCATCGTTGTGAACATAGCTCTGACCATGTCCGCTTGAACTCATCAGAGGTTTCACTACGCATGGGAAACCGATTTCATCGGCAGCGTTCTTAAACTCCTCGAAGGTCTTGGCATAGAAATACTTGGCGGTGCGCAGACCCAGTTCCTTGGCGGCAAGATCGCGGATGGCACGGCGGTTCATGGTGTAGTTTACGGCACGTGCAGAAGGCACAATCTGGATGCCCTCCTTCTCGAAGTCGAAGAGTCGCTCGGTGCGGATAGCTTCAATCTCAGGCACGATGATGTCTGGGTGATGTTTCTCTACCACTGCGGTCAATGCGTCGCCATCGAGCATCGAGAACACTTCTCGCTCGTCGGCTACCTGCATGGCTGGTGCATTGTCATACTTGTCGCAAGCGATGACGTACTGTCCTGCTCGCTTTGCGGCGATGGTAAATTCTTTGCCCAGTTCGCCTGAGCCCAAAAGCATAATCTTCTTCATTTATATGATGTTTAATATTTTATGTCCCTAAAATTAATCCCTACTAATTAATCACTAAGTCCGAACTTCTTTCTGATAAATTCTGCGATAAACTTCTCTGTTTCTTCGATTCCCAGATGGCTGCTGTTGATGCAGAGGTCGTAGCTCTCGCTGTGTCCCCACTTCTTGCCTGTATAGTAATCGTAGTAAGAGGCGCGCTGTTCCTCGTGGCTTTCGATGAACTTGCGGGCGCTGGCTCTGTCGATGTTCTTTCGCTTGCATACTGCCTTGATGCGGTCGTCGATGTTGGCGGTGATGAAGATGTTGATCACGTTCTTGTAATCACGCAGCACATAGTCGGCGGTTCTGCCCACAAACACGCAGTTGCCCTCATCGGCAGCCTTTCTGATGGCATCGCTCTGGAACTTGTACAGACCTTCCTGCGAGAAGTCGTTGTGATAGAAATTATTATCGCTCAGGAAGGGCAGATGGGTATGGAAGAGAGACTTGAAGAATCCCTTCTGCTCATCGTTCTGCTCGAAGAATTTCTCAGAGAATCCACTCTCCTTGGCGGCAAGGTTCAGCAGCTCACGGTCGTAACATTTGCAACCGAAATCCTCCGCCAGCTTCTCGGCGATGATATGGCCGCCGCTACCTATCTGGCGACCCACGTTTATGATAATCTTTTCCATTTACTTTGAACTTTGAGATTTGAACATTGAACTTTATGAATAGTAAAACCGTTAATCATTAATCACTAATCACTAACTTTCATGTTTTCTTTATGTTGTCTTTTCAACTTGTTCATGTACCATGACATTACGATGGCAGCAATGACTGCTGCCGAGAAGTCGGAGATAGGCATACTGTACCATACTCCATCAATGTCCCATATCATCGGCAGGAAAGCCAGGAGCGGCAGAAGGATGAGCAACTGTCTCGACAAGGAGAGGAAGATACTGATCTTCACCTTTCCGATGCACTGGAAAAAGTTGGTAATGACCATCTGGAATCCGATGACCGGGAAGCAGAACATCACCACTCTGATCGCCTTAATACCCAAGTCTATCAGTTGCTTATCGGTTGTAAACAGTCGTGCGCAGTAGTAAGGCAGGAACATCGCTATCAGCCAGCCCGTTACCATGATGGCGGTGGCGGCAATGATGCTCAGATTCAGTACGCGCATCAGACGGTCCAGTTTCTGGGCTCCGTAATTGTAGCCGGCGATAGGCTGCATTCCCTGGTTTACGCCGAATACGAACATGATGAACACCATCGCAATACCGTTGGCTATTCCGTAGGCACCCACGGAGAGGTCGCCTCCGAAACGCACCAGCTGGTTGTTGATGAAGATGACGATGATGCAGGCGCACACGTTCATCAGAAAAGGCGAAATGCCGATGGCAAGGATATTATCCACGAGTTTCTTCTTCAGTCTGTAGATGCCTTTCTTGAAGTGGAGCAGCTCGCTCTTGTTGCTGAAGAGCTTAAACTGCCACATCAGCGCCATCAGCTGCGATAGGATGGTGGCGATGGCGGCACCCTGTATTCCCCATTTGAAAACGAGGATGAAGAGGGCATCCAGTATCACGTTCATCACCACCGTGAAGATGGTGGCGTACATCGCCTGTTTGGGTTTGCTCGCGGCTCGGAGCAGGGCATTCATACCGAAATACATGTGGCTCACCACATTGCCCAACAGGATGATGACCATATACTCATGGGCATAGATGAGCGTCTGGTCGCTGGCTCCGAAGAATCTCAGGATAGGGTCGAGGAAGAGCAGACAGATGATGCTCAGTCCGATACCGATGATGAGATTCAGAGAAATCGTGTTACCCAGAATGTTTTGCGCTGTGGCATAGTCTTTTTGTCCCAACTTCACGCTGATGGCAGTAGACGCTCCTACGCCCACACCGGCTCCGAAGGCAGCGGTGAGGTTCATGAAGGGGAAGGTGATGGCGAGACCTGAGATGGCCATGGCTCCCACACCCTGACCGATGAATACTCGGTCAACGATGTTGTAGAGTGAGGCGGCGGTCATCGCAATCATAGCTGGCAAGGCATACTGAACGAGCAGCTTGCCCACCGGCTTGGTTCCTAATTCTAATGTCGCTTGTTTATTTTCCATTTATATCTGTTTTTGCCTCATAGCCGCTCGCCCAGCTTCTTTCAGAATGCAATTGCAGCGGCTACTTGTCTGCAAAAGTACAAAAAATATCTGATACCTTATTATATATATGAGAAAAACTTGCATTTCATGATAAAAACTTCCCTTTTCCTTTGGTGTTTTCGTACAATTTCTGTACTTTTGCACTTCAGAATAAACAATTCAACTCATTAACAAATGCAATACAGAAATATTGCAGCAACAACAATAACAAACCGGACTACCGATATAATGATGAAAAAATTTTTGATGCTTTATGCATTTTTAATGACCGCTCTTTCTTTGTTTGCTCGCGAAGACAGGGTTAGCAATTTTGAGCAACTGATGCGGTTGCCCCGCATCGCCGAAACCGATATGGTGTCGTATCCGGGAGGCAAGTGTATGATGTATCGTCTTTATCTCAGAGACAAAGACCTCAGTCACACTCCCTTTTCGGTAAGTCGCCCGGCAGATTTTCTCTCTCCCCGTTCCATAGAGCGCAGAAAGAGACAGAATCTGCCCATCGATGTTACCGATTTGCCTGTGGCTCCTGCTTATGAGCAGGCTGTAAGCGAGGCTGGCATCGAGATTGTGGGCAAGAGCAAGTGGAACAATACCCTGCTGGTCCGTATTCATAAGGAGAAGGAACTACGGAAACTGGATGATCTCGATTTCATCACCCGGAAAATGAAGGTCTTCTCTGCTCCCGATTCTGTCAGTCAGCGCGTCAGAAGTAGCGTTCGCAGGGGATTGAACGATTGGACTGGTGGAGTAGGCGAATATGGTGCTGCCGATGCGCAGATCCAGTCGCTCAACGGCAAGCGGCTTCATGCTGCCGGACATCTGGGCAAGGGAATGATGATTGCTGTCTTCGACGGCGGATTCATGAATGTGGATAAGATTCCGGCGCTGCATAATATCAGATTGGCGGGCGTTAGGGACTTTGTGGTTCCTCAATCCAAGAATGTTTTCGCCGAGATGGAGCATGGAACGATGGTGCTTTCTACGATGGCTGCCAACGAACCCGAAAGATTCGTGGGAGTGGCGCCTGAGGCTCAATATCTGCTGGTGCGCTGTGAAGATGAGCGCACAGAGAGTCTGGCAGAAGAGGATTACTGGGCTTTTGCGGCTGAATATGCTGACAGTTGTGGCGTGGATGTCATCAACTCTTCGTTAGGCTATCATGGCTTCGATGATGCGTCTACCAACCATCATTATTATGAGCAGGACGGCAATTCTACCCTCATCTCCCGCACCGCTTCGATGTGTGCTGACAAGGGAATCATCTGTGTCAATTCTGCAGGAAACGACGGAATGGGAAGTTGGAAGAAAATCAATTTCCCTGCCGATGCACGCAATATCCTTACCGTGGGCAGCGTAAACGAAATGGGCGAGAATGCGGCTTTCAGTGCCGTGGGACCTACTGCTGACGGCAGAATCAAGCCTGATGTGATGGCTTACGGAAGTCCTACCTGTGTGATTACGGGCCGTGGAAATATCATCAATGATAACGGAACGTCTTTCTCATCTCCGCTCATCGCCGGAATGGTAGCGTGTCTCTGGCAGGCTTTGCCTCAGAAGACGGCTAAGCAGATTATGAAACTCGTGAGATTGGCTGGTAATAATCAGCATCATCCCGATAATGTATTCGGATATGGTGTGCCTGATTTCTGGAAGGCTTATCAGACGGGGAAAGCGATTAAGTAGTTAATAGTTGATAGTTTATAGTTAATAGGGCAAACTTGCTCTGCTAGCTATAAACTTTCAACTATAAACTGTAATCTTTAAACAGTAAACAGCATGGAACGACTTCGATTATCACTTTTTGAATTAAACTCCATGGTCCGTGACGTCATTTCGATGTCCTTGCCCGACAGCTATTGGGTGGAAGCGGAACTCTCCGAAGCTCGCGAGGGCTACGGCGGGCACTGCTATCTGGAACTCATCGAGAAGGATGAGCGGTCTAATACGCCCATTGCCAAGGCGCATGCCTCCTGCTGGCGAAACCGATGGATGTCCATCAAACCGAATTTTGAGCGCATCACCGGACAGCGCATTCATGCCGGAATGAAAGTGCTGCTCAAGGTACACGCGCAGTTTCATGAGAACTATGGCTTCTCCTGGATAGTAGATGATATTGACCCTAACTATACGATGGGCGATATGGCGCGCAAGCGGCTGGAAATCATCAATACGCTGAAAGCAGAGGGCGTCTTTGAACTGCAGAAGGAGTTGGCGCTCCCGATGTTCTGCCAGCGCATCGCCGTCATTTCCAGTGCAACGGCAGCAGGTTATGGTGATTTCTGCAACCAGCTTGCCGATAACGATTATGGTCTGCAGTTTCAAACCCGCCTCTTTCCGGCTACGATGCAGGGCGAGGGGGTAGAGCAGAGCGTGATTGCTGCTCTCGACAGTATCAATGCCGAATGGGAACAGTTTGACTGTGTAGTCATCATTCGAGGCGGTGGCGCTACGAGCGATCTCTCGGGTTTCGACACCCTGGCGCTTGCTGAGAATGTGGCGAACTTCCCGCTGCCTATCATCACGGGAATAGGACATGAAAGGGACGAGAGTGTGCTGGATATGATTTCTTTCCAGCGTGTAAAGACACCGACAGCCGCTGCCGCCTTCCTTGTCAATCATCTTACCGAGGTTTATGCCCGTGTGGTGAATGCGCAGGAGGCTATCGTGCAGAATGTGAAGCACCGTCTGCAGGTGGAGAAGATGAGGCTCGACAGATTGAGCAACACGATTCCTGTTCAGTTTTCGCTGGTGAAGACGAAGCAGGGAGCCTATCTCGACCGCTTGATGAGCCGTTTAAGCACAAATGTCCAGTCGAAACTATCGGAAGCCCAGCGCCATTTCGAGATTCTTTCTCAGAATATTCAGCCGATATTGGAAAGGAAGATGCTCAACGAGAGTCATCGTCTGCAGCTTCTTTCCCAGCGCATCCAGGCACAAGACCCCGAATTGTTGCTGAAACGTGGCTACAGCATCACGCTGAAAGATGGAAAAAGCATCCGCTCTGCCTCGCAACTGAAGTCTGGCGACATCATCGAAACGAGGTTGGCTGAGGGCAGCGTGAAGGCAAAAGTTGAATAATAGTTTATAATTTATAGTTAATAGTTTATAGCAATCTAGCTCCAGACGCCCTAACGTTGAGCTTCACACGCCCTGAAGGGGCAGAAGCTCCTAGCCCAGGGCATCGCCCTGGGTAATAAAGGACGCAATCTTGTCGCCCTGTAAGGGCAAAAGCTTTAAAATATCCACTGTTAACTCCAAAACAAAAATAAAAAATGGAAAAAGAAGAAATGAAATACGAACAAGCCGTAAGAGAGCTTGAAGAAATCGTAGAAAGAATGGAGAATGATGAACTCGATATTGATCAGCTCTCCGAGCAGTTGAAACGTGCCAAAACCTTGGTGAAACTCTGTAAAGACAAACTCACCAAGACCGATGAGGAAATCAAGAAACTCCTCAGCGAGGATTGATTTACGATAAGCAGAAACTTGAATTTTCGCACACGGATCTCACGGATCTTTTTTGTTGCAAGCAACGGGTATTCTTATTTTTGAGAACGAAAAAATCCCAACCTGTATTGCTACAAGCTGGGATGATTTTGAACACGAATAACTCGAATAGCACGAATCTCTGGAATCTGTTTGGGCTTTCTAGAGATGGAAGTCGATTTCCTTCAGCCATTCCTTGACATTGAAGCAAGGACAGCTCTTTCGAACCCAGGGGAGGTCGCGATGACCTAGGATCTCGGCATCGGGATAGTCGAGGACGAGACTGTAGAGGAGGTCTTCCAGAGATGCTTTTTGGGCTGGAGTGCGAGTGTCGGCAGGCTTGCCTTTCTCGTCGAGACCACCCTCGTAGCAGATACCGATGCTATGGGCGTTGTAGTGGCGGGCGTGAGCGCCCTCCTCGCTTTCTGGACGGCAGGGATAGACCACGCCATCCTTCGTAATGTAATAGTGGTAACCGATGGAATGGAAACCACGGGCCTTGTGGCAGGCTTCTAAGGCTTCTACTGGGAAGTCCTGGTTAATACGTGTGGCACTGCAATGTACCACGATCAAATCGATTTTTCTTTGATTCTTCATTGGATTCTATGGATTTTAAAGGTTAATAATTGTCTCCCACAGATTACACAGATTTTCACAGATTTTTGACTCCTTCGGAGTTTTTCCATTGAGGTTTGGTGATAACTGTTGCTTGCAACAAGATTATCTGTGTATATCCGTGAGATCTGTGGGAGAACTAAAATATCACTTGCAGCTCTGCACACAGAAGGAGCTGAGGACGGCAGTGAGGACGGTGATGACGAAGTTGATGACTTTCTGGATTGTTTCTTTTTTCATTGTTGTTAGTGATTAGTGATTAATGTTTAATTTTCCCACAGATTACACAGATTTTCACAGATTATAGACTCCTTCGGAGTTTTTTGCAGTGAGACCTGATGAGTATAAGACTGTTGCTTGCAACGAAGAATTATCTGTGTAAATCTGTGAGATCTGTGGGAGACTAAGAAGGAAGCGGGCAGGATGAGCAAGTATCCGTTCAGGGCGATGAATTGACAATGTTGAATGGTGAGTGATGAACTCATTCCTGATGGGGCCCTCGGATTACTCCGGACTGCATCCTGCCGATGCGCTTTCTCTTGTTTCAGATGCGAGGTGGATAGGGCTACTCTAAGCCGTCGCCTCCTCCTTCTCCAGTGGTTCCGCTACCGCCCTGGTCGGTGTTGTCACCACCAGGGGTATCCTTTCCGGTATCCTTTCCGGTATCCTTCCCAGGATCCGGGGTGGTATCCGGGGTGGTGCCATCACCTAACAGAGCAGAGGCCTTCTTCAGCGTAGCTTCGAGGTTGATGGTCTTGGCGCTAAACTCACCGGTGCCACGAGCACGGAGACGGAAACCGTCGATGTTCTTGGCGATGGTGAACTCCTTCTCTGAGGCGGCTCCCTCCTTGTTGCGGATGCCGATGGAGAAGATGGCGAGGTCGTCAATCTTCACAGCGAAACCCTGCAAGGTGAGTTCCTTGATGCACGATACCATATCGGTAATCATGCCCTTGATGGCTCCCTTAGAGAAAGGAGTGTTGTGGCTAGCCATGTGTTCGGCCAGGCCGTCGATGTCTACCGTCTGAGTGATGACTGGATAGGCGTAATACTTGCCGTATGCCTCTGGCATCTTGGCGTTCTGATTTAGTTTTAGTACGTAAAGCAACATAAGTTTTAAAGTTTTAAGTGTTGAATGTTGAATGTTGAATGGGCGCTGCGCAGTGCCTGATTCTTGAACACGAATCTCACGAATCGAACGAATCTTTGACTCCTCGCGGAGGTTTTGTTTTCCCACAGATTACACAGATTTTCACAGATTTTTGACTCCTCGCGGAGTCTTTGCTGTGAGCCTTAGTGAGTACCGTTGCTTGCAACGAAGAAAATCTGTGCAAATCTGTGAGATCTGTGGGAGACTCTTTCTGAATCACAATGCAAAGATACAACATTTCATTTTCCCAACTCACCGATGCTCATTGTTGCTCACCGATACTCACCGATTATCACTGATAAATATCAGGGTTCTCCCAAATGGAAGAAAATATAGGATACTTGCAGAGGATTGAACTCCTTGCAGCTCTTGTTGTATCCACTCTTCTGCAACTGCTCGTAGAGCTGGGTGCATCTTACTATCCATCTCATCAGATGGGCTCTTGCCACGTCCGGGTCGGAATCCGGAAAATAGAGCAGGGCTAACTCCTGCTTGGTGTAACTTCGTAAATCCATTTTCTATAATGTTGAATGTTGAGTGTTGAATGTTGAATTTTGAACACGAATCTCTCGAATCTCACGAATCTTTCGTTCTGAAGCAACTTATTCGTTTAATTCGTTTAATTCGTGTTCAGAAAAAACAATAAGAAATTCGTGTTCAGTAAACCCAATAAGTAATTCGTGTTCCGAAAAAACAATAAGAAATTCATGTTCAGTAAAAACAGTACGTAATTCGCGTGCAGAGAAATATCTATTAGGGTTATGCTTCGTAACTATGATACTTAGCTATCGTAACCATGATACTTAGTGGTCGTAACCATGATACTTAGTGGTCGTAACCAAGATACTTAATCCTCCACGGTATCGTTAGGATCGATGAAGGCATCGTTGTTGATTTCGCTACCTTCCTTCTCTATCACAGCCCAGCCGTTGCCGTTCTTCTTGTGAATCTTCTTGAATCCAAGACGCTTCATCACGTTACCGATGTTCTGGTTGTTCAGGTTCTGGCGAAGGGCAGGGTTCACACCTATCCTCTCCAGTATCTCAGCACTGTAGCGGAACTTGATAAACTGTAGCGGCGTATCTGGCTCCGGCACCCGGTAGTAACGGAGTATCTGCTCCTCGGCATAGTTGGCTACCATGAAGAGGCGGTTGTGACTGCGCATCAGCTCGATGTCATCCCTCGTCAACCAGTATGTCCACTCCAGGGGCTCGCCCTTAGGATGGCTCATCACCTCCTGGCCCAGTGCTACTGCCTCGGCAAACACGTGGTCGTAGTCTATCGGGTGCTCTATCGGACTCTCGATGCTCTTTACCAGCCACGGACAGTAGCGGCGGTTCTCCTCGTCGGTGATGAACTGCTGGCTGTTGGTGGTGCCGCAGAGCGATCCGCGGTGGGGCATCTCCGAACGGTACTTGTCGTAAGGTCGGCGTATGGAGAATGTCACCTTGGTCATGTTGCTCTTGAAGGCGCTCAGGTTCTTGCCGAATACCATCTCAAACTCGTCGAGACAGAGCAGAGCCTTGCTGCTGAAAGCCTCCATGAAGTCCTTGTCGGTATAGGCACCCGTCGAGTCGTTGAGGAAGTACTGGCGCAACTGTGGGGGCAACAGCATGTGGAAGAACGTGGTCTTGAAGATGCCGCCCTTGCCCACGAAGATGAGTATCATCTGGTTCACCACCTTCAGCGTTACCCACGCCACCACCATCGCTACCAGCCACTTCTTGAAGAAATAGCGGAAGAGGCTCTGCGTATGCTCGTTGTCGGGCAGGTTCTCCACCTCGATGCGGTCGGCGAGCTGGTCGATGTAGTCGGGATCCTCTCCCTTCTTCCATTTCGGCAGACTGCGCAGGTAATCGTCCAAGGGGTCGAACGGCTCGCTGAAGTCGCTGTTGATGATGTTGTGCAAGGTCTTCTCCGAGAGATGCAGTCCCGACTCGTCCATCTCGCTCCAGATGGAGTTCTCGATATTGTCGTCGATGCGTACCCAGTCAGGATACTTGCCGTCTAAAACGAAGCGGCTCTCCACCTCGTAAAATCCCGTCAGCACGTTTCGGCGGAACAGATAGTGGGTGAGCAGCCACTGCTTGATGCCCCTTACCGATGGCTTGGCGCTGCGCCCCTCGCCATGGCGATAGAAATGCCAGATACCAAACTTGTTCAGATGCTTGTAGCGAGACTTGATGACAGAAGCCGTATCTTCGTAGCTGGTGCCAAACTCACGGTCGGCGTAGGTCAGAACTTCTTCCTGCGGGATGCCATAGTAGATGCAGATGTCGGCAAAGTGCCATACGTACTCGTTGTGATGCTCAGGCTCGAACCGATAGCCCCACAGGTCGAGCAGTTCCTTGATATGGGAAGCTGCCTCCTCGATGGTAGGCGCACCCTTGTCGCTTGACTTCGCCTCCTCTTTCACCTTGCTGCTTCGCTTACCTCCCTTGGCGTTTCGCCTGGCAGAATACTTCGCCTGCAATGCCTTCTTCGTGTAGAGGGGGTTCAGATCCTTCGGTCCCAAGACAAAAGGCTCGGCATCCCAACGGAAATAGGCATCCGGGTCGTAGGAAAGACCGGCGCATCGGGTGATGTCTACACACTGCTTGTCGGGAGCGATACCCAGGAGCTGGGTGTAGTAAGCCATCGCCTTCTGCAGCACGGCATCGAAGAGTTCGAGCACGCTGATGTCGTCGTCATCTACAGGATGGTAGGCGCAGAATACTCTGAATCCCCTGCCGCTCACGGTGATATACTCTACCATCGTATGATTGTCGCCTCTCACCAGTTGGATAAGCTGCTCCATATCTTCCTTCTTCACATGGTCGAAGTCGAGCTGGAACATGTAGGTAGGTTTGAGGAAGTCGGCAAGTTGTCTGCCGTAGCCGTTCATGAGTGCCGAAACCGTGATGGCAGGCATCTCAGGCTTGTACTGGTCGGCAAACTGCTTGCTGATGGCGAGACGCTTGCGGTAAGTCTCGGTCATCATTCGCAGCTCAGGGCTAGAGGTAATCATGCTCTTGAGATACAACCAGTCGGCGAGTGGATGGCTCTCCGAAGATTTGATACAAGGGAAGTACGATGGCATCGTAGCTGTCCCATTCATACAGTTGGTGTTTGATTCTTTTTCCATTTCGTTTTAAAATTGTTGTTGTTATATACTATTCAGTCGTTTCCAACGTTCTCTAAGTAAGAGTGTGGGTGAACACTTGGCGATGAAGTCGGTGAAGGGTGAACCCCGATGCCAACCTTTAGCGTTAATAATGTGTTAAAAACACTATATAACCCATTATAATATAGACTCTTATATTTCTAGCATGCGCTGTATATACAAAGTTCTTTTTATTAGGGTTCACCCCTGAGCCGAAAAGGTGAATGCTTGGGGCAAGTGTTCACCCCGCTGTTCACCATTCGGTAACTGTCAGCAAAGATACGACAAAAGGGCGATAGAGGAAATCGAAAATTACCACATTGTGGTAAAAACAAATAATTTAAGTATTAATTTAATTTAAAAGATTTAGGAATGGAAAAAAGAAATTCCTTCTTTTTGCCGATGAGAAGTTGAAGCTCGCGGCTGAGATTTCGTCGAAGACTGCTGAGCAGCGTTTCGACAAGTTGTCAAACCGGTTAGTGAAGTCTGCCAAGCACATTTATTCAGAGAAGGCGATTTATCATGAGTTGACCGAAGGCATGCGTGCCTGGGTGTTGAAGAAGAGTGACATCAAGAAAGCGTTTCACCTGACTCGCAGTTTCTTCACTCATTTGAACAAGGGCGAGCATATGTTGCTCTCCGAGTTTGTTCGTTTTACCAATTGGATTTTCACCCATTATGCTAGCGAGGAGGTTCGCCTGAAGGTATGGATGGGTATTGGCACGGTGTTGTTCTGTCACACGAAGGAGAACGCCGATTACGGTTGGCATCCTTTCTCCCGTCCACTAAACCAGATCTTAGAAGACATGATAGAGAAGGAAGTGAAGAAGCGAGTAGAGAAGGAGGAAAGAATCCGCGCTTTGAAGAAGGCACAGGATGAGATAGGAAAATACTGATTTCACTTTTTTAGATTGATTTAGAACCATTAAGGCGCCGCCTTCCTGGTAAGAAGGTCAAACTCGCACTTCTCGAACAGATCCTCATCACTACAACCGGAGCCCTCCTTCAAGGCAGACATAGCTACGAGAATACGAATGGAGGCATTTGGGCGGCCGCACTTCTTGCCTTCTGGGAACAAAGGCTTGAATATCTCCTCGTTAATCTTGGTTGTCACGAGGCTATAGAACTGGTTATGCCATGCGTTGGGGTCAGAATACTTCTTTGAAGCACGACTTCCTAACTGCATTGAGGGAGCCGTGAATATATCTAACTGAGGATTCGGATCTGTCTTTTTAAACATAGTCATTCTGTTTGATTGATGGTGTAAAGATACGAAAAATATTCCAGATAACAGCATAAATCAGAGATTATTTTCGTGAAATATAAATATTTAAAACAAGCCTTACTTTTTAAAGTGGGCTCAGTAATGAAAAACAGCATTTGTTTATACAAAATTTCTGAGATATTAAAGCGATTCGGCTTAAATAGTCTTAAATTTACAACGTCGTATTTATATTTTCTGCCATTTCTTGTCTTTTCTCAATAAATTTTCGTATTTTTGCAGTCGGATTGTATAGCCAGACCGCAGTTGTCGCTGTAAGACGAGTTCTTTCATGATAACCGAGTCGGGTAGCCTACGCCGTGCTGAGTGTAGTAAAGTCAACCATGACATATCTATACGAAAGCGGGCATTGGGTGGGAAGGCAATCCAGACATTTTGGAAGGCGTTTTATCGACGCTGTGTTTAATACTCTATGTAAATTTAGCAAGTTCACCGTAATTTTGGTCTTGAACGTAGCCAATGGTAGATGTCCCGGGTGTGATTATGTCAATCTCGTGGAGACCTGTAAGTATGGATAGTACCCTTTTGGGTGTAGTCTAATGTATTATATGGTCTTTTTGCGGTAATGATTTTCATATCGGCGTGGGCTCTGACGTTGTCTGCTCAACCCAAATAGGCAATTGCTAGAGCCTCAGAGAGTTGAATAGACAACAGGACGATTCCACGTCTTTTTTTTGTCGCTCTTTAACGGATTTCTGTCTAGAAAAAAGTTAGCACCGATATGAAAATCGATGAATGGACATCAGAAGATGTACACACCTCAGGAGGTGGGGAATTCCCTCCTTGCGCTGGACTTACCTTCAACGTCCTCCCCGAAGCTCAAAGCACTGTTTCTGCTGAGAGTTCACAAACAGGGGTGTCCACTAGAAATGCACATATAGCAAGTAAGCCTAAAGTACAAAAAGAGGAAGAAATACTTCATTGGTATGCCTTACGTACTACTTATGGTAGAGAGAGAAAGGCATACGACTATATGACAGCCAAAGGCATCACGGCTTTCTATCCTACCATCAAAACGGTAAAACTAATAAAAGGTAAGCGCAAAGTTGTTACCGAGTCACGTTTACCCAATATATTCTTCGCCTATGGTACAGAAGAACAACTCAAAACTTTTGTTTACGACAACGTAAACCTCCCTTTCCTTCGTTTTTATTATCGTCACGTCCACGTTGGTCGCAGAATTGACAAAAGACCTTTGATAGTTCCTAATTACCAAATGGAAAGTCTAAAAATTATCTGTGCTGCCAATACGGATAATACTATCGTATCAATAGAAAAAGTACAGAAGTTCGAGAAAGGTCAGTTAGTAAAGATTGTTGATGGCGCGTTTAAGGGAGTGGTTGGTAAAGTTGCAAGGTGGCAAGGGCAACAGAGAGTTGGGGTTGTTGTAGATGACTTGGTAACTGTTGTGACGGCATATGTGCCAAGTGCGTTTTTAGAAAAAATTATATAATTGGGGCAACATTGGTTACTTTTATATGATTAACAATGCAAATTAAATATCAATCAAAAATAATAAAATGAAAAAGTTACACTTACTCGTAGGAGTTTTCATTTTTATCGGGTGTCTTCAAGTCCATGCTGAGAAAAGCAGGGTCGCTATGGAAAAATGGCAAACAGGTAATGTGGTTGGTAGTACAACGATATGCCGTTCTCCTTTGAGAAATTCTATTGATGTATATTATGATGACGAACTACGTCAAATAGAGATTTCCAGTGACGTGGGAGTTGAAGTTCAATTATTCCTATGTGATATAAATGGAAATACGTTGGACTATTCGCATTGCATAAATACAGTGTTGGATATACCATACCGATATAGTGGCATAATCATTCTACGCATTTAAAGTGAGTAATGGATTGCCACTGGTAAAATTACTATTTGATATTTTCCCAAGTAAACAAACATAACAACACTCTTCGAGTGTAGTTAACATTTAATAATAGTAGCAAAAATATGAAAAAAACATTATGCACAGAAATCCTATTGGACACTGGGAGCGTGTTGCAACGACGACTTTACGCTGGAAGGTAATCTTGATACTTTTCATCAGTACATTTGCTTTTGCCAAAAATGCCCATGCATATGATGATTTACGGAATAGTTTTCTTTCTTTTTTGTATTTTTGCCTCATTTTAACAATATGTAACCACAGTGTATAAGTATGATGAAGACAGTTTTGAATACAGCTATATTTTCAGTATTATTCCTTTCTGGAGGAAACATGTCAGCGCAGGTTTCACCTATCCGGTTAGGTGTCCGTTTAGGTTGTGGAATGTCTGTCAACACAGGAATGGATAAAATCCTTGTTCCTGAAGACTATTATTCCAATTACAATTTCAAAGACAAGTGGCAGTTTACTCCAACAGTTAGTGTATTTGCCCAGTATCATGTTGATGGTTCCATCATTGGTGTTGAAGGTGGATTTAGCTATTGGCAGAAGGCATCACAGCTTGTCTATAATGATGATAAGGAGTTAAACTATAAGGTTACACCTCGTTATAATTACATTGGTGTATCTGCTCTGCTGAAGATTTATCCTTGGCGCAAAGGCTTTAATATCTCAATTGGAGGGCGTGCGGGAGCCAATCTTAATGGCAAGGGCATATCTTACGAGAGTAATCAAGAAGACAATAAGTTTGCAAACTATCATTTTGCTACTGTAGCTGAGACGGAACGTTTGATGAAGGAGAAACTGACGGGGCAGCCAGATATTGCCGTTGGTGGTGGCTTTGGTTATGAAATTGGCAACCACTGGGCTTTAGATTTACGTTACTTTCACGGATTGAACACTACCATCAAGACAGAGCGTAATGACTATAACTGGGCAGAACATTCAACCCATGGACAGAACATAGAGCTTAGTATCAGCTATCTTTTTAAACTTTAACCCTTATGAGTTTATCTATGAAGGACAAGAGCAACAGAAAAAAACGTTATATTCTGGCAGGAATCTTTCTTGGCATAGCTGCTCTTTTGGGTATAGAACGCTGTGTTAATGACGAGCCAGAGTCTGAGCAGAGTATAGAACAAAAGACAGCAGACAAGGCTCCATCACTGTCTACTACACCACCTGTCTCTTCTTCTTTTGACAAGACAAATGTGCAGAAGGATTCGGGACGTTCAGATTGTGTATATAATAAGCTGGGGAATTCATCTGTAAACGATAAAACAGCCAGTATGAAACACGAGAAGAAAGAACCTGACAATGAACCTACTAATCAGAAAACAGGTGAATATGTTCTTGACAACTCTATGAATAGTCAGCCCTCTATCGTACAGGAGAATCCGAAAGAAACTCCATCTATGAGGACTTACTCTTTTCCTCACCATCATCTTTTTCGGATTGGACTTAGGGTAGGAGTTGGTTATTCCAGCATTTCAGGATTAAGCAGTATTATTGAGAACTATGATATACGTCCTACTTTCACAATGAATGAACGTGGTGGTGTAAATCCTCGTATTGGAGTCTTTGGCACATGGCAATATCGCAGGTTAGGTGCAGAGTTGAGCATTGATTATACTCGTCTCTCCAGCAAGCTGACGGAGTACAAAAAAACTGAATATATAACCGAGACTACACGGTTTCATTATAATTTCATTACTCCACAAATCTTGCTTCGTTTCTATGCTTTCCCAAAGTTCTATATGGGAGCAGGAATCAGTGCTGCTATTCCGTTTGGCAGCCGTAATATCGACTTCACCAATGACCGCATTGGGGAGGTATACCGACAGCAGGCTGAACGTACTCAGGATCATCTGAGAGAATCTGTCAAAGCACGAGTGACATTTATTCCTACCATAAAGATTGGCTATGTTGATATAAAGAACGGTTTTGAGGCAGGACTGGAATACGGTTTCGGATTTAATGATGTGCTTCGCACCAGTGCCAATGACTATGGATATCAGGAGCGTATGAACAATCTGCAGACAGTCAGTCTTACCATTGGCTACAGTCTTCCACTTGGCAAAGCTAAATAAGCCGCATTTTCGAATCATATTAAAACAGTCTCTATATGAAACATAAATATCTCATAGCAGTTTTCTTCTTTATATCCACTCTTTCTGCTACAGCTCAGACCCCTGGTGGCGTAGATAAGCCAATGGTCTGGTCACGTGATTCTGCCTCTGTCCGTGTCTCTGCTGGTGCTGGTCTTACCTATATCGGCGTAAGTAAGGTATATGGCGAAAAGGAACAGGCAATATGGTCTCTTGGAAGCGGAAGATCTATTACCCGTATGCAGACAACCGAGCGTGCTGCTAACCTTGGTGACGGTACTTTTATGAATTATGCCAAGGAATCTCTGCCTGAAATGCGACTTTACAGCTATACGACCTCTTCCAATATGAGCAACGGTCAGACTCTGCATATCGGTCGGAACGGGAACACTAAGCTGCCTGTAAAGAACCTTGATGGCAGAACAGTTGAGTATACAGTCTTCGATCGTCGCCTTTCTGATACAGAACGTTGCCGTGTGGAAAGCTACCTCGCATTGAAATACGGCGTGAGTCTTCGCAGTAGTTACCTTAATTCAAGAAGCGAGGTTATTTGGAATGGGTATACCAACAAGGACTATAGCCACCGTATAGCTGGTCTTATCTCAGACAAAGCCTCTGCCCTGCATAAGACAAGAGCCAAGAGCTGTGAGGAAGACGGTTTCCTTACAATCAATATGAGCAAACCTTTTGAAGATGGTGAGAGTCTTCTTTGGGGTGACAACAATGGTAAACTTTCTTTCCGTCAGAGCAAGGCTTACGGCAAGTGGCTCGGTAGAAGATGGATGGATACAGCAACACGGATTGACAAGCCCAATGTTGATGTTGTAGCTGATAGCAAGCAGCTACGCCAGATACAGCCTCTTGCAGAAGGTGAGAGCTACTATCTTGCCGTTGATCCTACAGGAACAGGTAGCTTTCCTGTCAAAACTCTAAGTTATCATAAGGCAAATACGACAGTTGGTGATAGTATTGTCTTTAAGAATATACCGTTAGGTAGACATGATGTCTTCACGCTACGAGCTGCCAAAGATATGTTTACAACAATAGAAGTAGAGCAGCCAACGGAGAAGAGCGGCAGCACAGGAACACTTTCTGTCAGAGTAACAGGTGGTATTGCCCCTTACAAGATGACTCTACAGAGAGAACACATGTCTGTTTTCAATCGTACTACAAGCGACAGCATACAGTCTGCTGATGGACTCATAGAAGGAAAATACCTTCTTACGACGACAGACCATGTGGGCAATAAGTCTGAGAATGAGTTTCAGATATCTAAGACGGGTATCACAGAAATTCCTTCCATGAATCCTTCCGATGGAAATAGTGACTTCTTTGCGAATGTAAGTGTAAGTCCTAATCCAACGGCGAATGGATATTTCGGTGTCCAGGTGGAACTGAGCGAAGCTGCTCCATTGGACATGGCACTCTATACGGCGGGTGGAGCTCTTGTCAGTCGTCAGACGAATATGCCAGATACATATTTCTCCACTAAAGTCTATCTTCCACAGACAGGTGTTTACTTATTGACACTGCAAAGTGGTAGCAAAGAAAAGACATTTAAACTGGTGAGAAAGTAATTCTCTTTTTATCCTTTATAAATTTACCAACGCAAGTATATATACTGAGGACCTTTAGGTCTGAAACAAAATAGCAAGAATAATGAAGTATTCTACACATTCATTCCTCCTTCCGTTCCTGTTGCTTGCAGGAATCATACTAAACTCCTGTAATGGTGGAAGTAATCGTTCTGCTAAAGAAACTGTAATCAGTGATTCTACATGTACTAATACAGTCTCTTCTGTACAAAAAGATAGCATTCCCCGAAAGGCTACTTCCTTACGAAAACAAGTTAAGGACAGTGTACAGAACTCACCTGTGAAGAGAATCTCCGAAGAAATCGCAAGAAATCAAAAGGGGAATCGTGTAGATACTCACAAGCTGAACAGGAAATCTGCAAGAGTTTTTGCAGACTTAGGCAAACGTACCGTCAGCAAGTTCTTTACCAACTCCGACAGCGATACGCTCAATGTTGGGCGTGCCCAGCTTGCCGTACCATGTGAGGCTATGGAAAAGGGTAAAGTTCTTAGTATTACACCACTTAGAAAAGGTGAACTATCAACCTTGCCTACGGGTATGGTGAACGTTACAGGTAGTTGTGATACATTGATGGCAAGAACAGATACGGTGTCTGGTTATCGCTTCTTACCTCATGGTAATCACTTCGTCCATCATCTGGCAAGTATCGCAGTACCTTACGACAGCACGTTGATACCGAAAGGCTATACTGTAGATGATATCCACACCTATTACTATGATGAACTGCACCAACGCTGGACAATGCTCCAGTCGAAAGGTATTGATACTAAACGTGAGGTGGCAATGGCAGAGACTTCACACTTTACGGATGTCATCAACGGTATCATTAAGGTTCCAGAGAGTCCCGAAACACAGAACTATGTCCCTACAGGAATCAGTGAGCTGAAGGCTGCTGACCCAGCAGCGGGTATTCAGCAGATTGAAGCCCCATCAGCTAATCAGAATGGTACGGCGTCACTGTCCTATCCTTTCGAAGTTCCTGCAGGGCGTAATGATATTGGTGTAAGTGCCGGCTTACAGTATAGCAGCGAGGGCGGTAGTAGCTTTGTTGGCTATGGATGGAGTCTTCCTGTACAGAGCATTGACATAGAGACCCGATGGGGTGTACCACGTTTTGATGATAATTCAGAAAGTGAGAGCTATCTTCTCATGGGACAGCAGCTCAGTGACCGACTCTATCGTAGGACAGATTCTCTGGCAAGACAAGCTGACAAGCAGTTCTATCCAATGACAGAAGGCGGTTTCAGTAGGATTATCCGAAAGGGTAACAGCCCGAAGAACTATTATTGGGAAGTGACTGGCAAGGATGGTACAGTCTACAGTTATGGTGGTCATGGTGGTCATGTCAGTGATGCAACTTCTCTTACCGACACCAAGGGTAACCGTATCAAATGGGCACTTGACCGTGTTACCGATGTTCACGGAAACTTTGCTGCTTTCCATTACATGAAGTCTGGCAATAACCTTTATCCTGAACGCTATACATGGACAGGATTCGGGGAGACGGAAGGACTGTATAGCATTGAATTCAATATTGACTCTATAGCCACAGACCGAAAAGATGTAACGAGTAGTGGAAGGCTGGGCATAATGCAAAAGGACAAAGGGCTACTCCGTAAGGTCACTGTGAAGAATAATGGTCAGCAGCTCCGCAGCTATACCTTAAACTATGAAGACGGGCCGTTTGGCAAAATGCTGCTAAAGAGCATTGATCAGAACGATAGTAGGGATGGTAAGGTTGTTACACAATCCTTTGACTATTACAATGACCTCAAAAATGGTCTTTTCTCTTCTAAGGCAGAGATATGGAAGGCCGAAGGAGAAGATTACGAAGCATTCCTCAGCCATTCGGTTCGTGGGTGTGATGACAATCTTAGTATTCTTGGTGGTGGAGCATCAAAAAGCCACACTACAGGTGGGGGAACAATGATAGGTGTAGGTTTCACTGGTGGAACAGTAAACGTCGGTCCATCTTTCTCTAATAGCAAAAGTTCAAATACAGGTAAAGTTGCTTTCGTAGATATTGATGGTGATGGACTGCCTGATAAGCTTTTCAAACAAGGTAACGAACTTTTCTATCGTAAAAACATGAGTGCAGATGGAAAGAATTTACTCTTTGGTAAAGCGTTACGGATACGAGGAGTAAACTCTTTCTCTGAAGGTAATAGTATCAGTCGTTCTCTTAATGCAGATGCTGCTGTTGAAGTTGGTATTACAAAAAAACTTGGTGCTTCTGTTGGAATTTCTTATACACATTCAAAAGATCAGGACAAGACTACCACCTATCTTTATGATTTCAACAGTGATGGACTTACAGACATAGCTGTCAATGGTCAGGTCTACTTCAATCATATTGTAGACGGTAAACCTGTATTTAGTCCTGCAAGTAATGTGACTGCCAATCCTATTATTGGTGAAGGATCACCTATTGATAAGCATTTTATTCCAGACTATAAGGTTATCCGTGACTCTTTGGAAAAGGAATATCCACTGAATGATGCCGTCCGGATGTGGTGCGCACCTTTTGCTGGCAAGGTCAACATACAAAGTACTATAAAAAAACTTAGCAATCAAGGTGATGGCATCATCTACAGCATTCAACATGAGAGCAATGGTTTCATGGTCCGCGACTCTTTATTACAAGCTGGTAGCAAAACCAACAATCTTAATTGTGATGTAAAAGTAGGAGACAGAATTTTCTTCCGTCTTCAGTCTCGATATGATGGTGAGGACGACAGAGTTCTTTGGAATCCTATAATTACTTATATATCTTTGCCTGTTGGCAAGGATAGGTATCTGTCAGAAGACTTAAAAACATATAATAGCAAGACTGATTATATAGAAGGTGAAAACAATGTTGCTATATTTAATCGTACTGGTAAGGTTACGCTTCACGCTCCTTATATGAAGGGGAAGACTTCTGATGATGTTACACTTATCGTCACACGCTTGGATCAACATGGTGAAACGATTGTAAAACGGCTTAAACTTCCAGCTGATAGTGTAGTCAATGGCTCCTACGATTATACTGATAACATAAATGAGAAAGATTCTATTTCATTCTTCTTTGAAATCACAACCACATCCCCAGTTGATTGGACAAAAGTACAATGGGCGGGTAGCTATAATTATGAAGATGACCAAGAAAGTGTACGTTTTGTTGCATCTCGTAGGATGTTCAACAAGCCTGTTAGTATAGCAGGGAGCAAAGTGTTGAAACAGGGTGTTACCGTATTGAATAGACAATACCGTCCTAAACTTTTTATTGTTCCAACACTATCCGTTGTGCGTGAAGATAAAAAGAATGACACAGATACTGCTACAGTTTACCTCACTTTACATGATCAAAACGGACTTCCCGTATTGCACCACACCTGTCGTCTGAATACTTCCAATACGCTCAAGGTAGACACTATCATAGTTACAGACACAACACTTATCAAAAGATTAAATACAGGTAAGGTGACTGCTACTTTTGCAGTAAGTAACGAATTATCTAAATCTACTCTTGCCAAAGTTAGTCTTTTACGCGATAGTCTTTCTTACCAAAGTGCCACATCTACAGTTGTTACTGCTGAACAGCGTGTTCTTGTGGATACGTTAGAGGCTTGTGTTTTCTCTGGGTATAACTCTGTTGATTATGGAAGGCTCTATCGAGGATGGGGACAATTTGCCTATAATGGCAATAAAGCCTATGCTACCCAACCAATAGAAGTATCAGCACTGACCATTGACAGGGATAAATATAAGGATACAGCCGAGCATTATAAATCTACACACGATGGCAATCAACTTGCAAAGAGTCTTACTCCTGTCAACGAACAGCGTTTCTTTGTTATGGGATATGATGCAAACAAGAGGATGTATGTTGGTGGATCTGAGCATGTCTTTATCTCATTAGATACAATCTGTAGTTCTCGTATCGGCGAGGATGCTATCATAATAGACAGTGTCCATTATACTAAGAATGCAGGTGAATTGTCTGCCCCTGTGCTCATGAGTGAGTCAAAGAGTAATGGCTATGGTGTAAGCGGTGGAATCTCCTATGCAGGACTCAGTGGCAGTAAGAGTACACAGACTTCTTATAGCAAGGTAGCTCTAATGGATATCAATGGTAATGGTTATCCTGATTGGTTAGAGGAAGTGGATGGCAGTATTGTTACTCAATACACAAAAGCAACGGGTACACTTGGTGAAGATCGCATGAAATTAAATGTCAGTCGACCAAGATTCAAAGCAAGCTCTTCTACTGTCGGAGCAAATGGAAGTCTATCAAAACAAGCTTCGGCAAAGAACGCTTTAGCTATCAGTATCAATCCTAAACCTCAAGACGATGAAACACCTGGCGGTAGTGATACGAAGAATTCATCCAATGGTAATGCCATCTCCAGTGTGTCAGTGAGCGCCAGCGGGAACTTTACTTCTGGTACCTCTCATACAGAGAGTGACTGGTTAGACATCAATGGCGACGGATTACCTGATATGCTCTTGGGCGACAAGGTGAAGTTTGGTCTTGGATATAACTTTACAAATGAGGAGAGTAGTGGTGTAACTTCGTTGGAGTCTTCAGAAAATAGCACATGGGGTGCAGGACTTGGTACATCCATTGGGGTACTTGGTAATGCTGATATTTCTTTCGGTGTCAACGGAACAAAGACGACAACAAAATATAATGTATCTTTTATAGATATTAATGGCGATGGCTTACCTGATATGGTAACTCGTAGTGGTGGAAAGTTCACTATAATGTTGAATACGGGTTCTGGTTTTATTCCTTATTCCGAAGAACAACAAGGTCGTTTCAATGAGTCATTGGCAACGTCCGTTTCTCAATATGGTAATTTTGCTGTTTCCATTCCAATACATATTCTGTTTTTAAAACTAAGGTTTACAACTAAGGTTACCAAATCTTGGTCAAGTGGTGTTAGTTTCACAAGTGCAGCCTTGAGAGATATTGATGGTGACGGACGTCCCGACCTTATCATATCTGACGGGGCAAAGCAGCTTATCGTCTACCGTAACCTTACGGGCAGAACGAACATGCTGCGCTCTGTGACTCTTCCTTTTGGTGGACATATCCATATCGGGTATGAGCAGACAACTCCAAGTTACGACTTGCCGGGACGTCGCTGGGTGATGTCATCTGTTGAGACGACAGGTGGATACAAGGAGAACGGAGCAGTACGAAGCAGAAATACCTTTGAATATAGCGGTGGCTATCGTGACCGTCGTGAACGTGACTTCTATGGTTTCAAGCAGGTACGTACTAATCAGATAGATACAGAGAACGGTGACAGACTCTATCGTTACTCCGTACAGACCTATGGTAAGAACAGGGATTACTATGCTCATGGGCTTGTTACGAGTGAATATCTCTATACCGCTGATGGAAAGAAACTGCAGGGATCTCTATATGACTACGACCTGAAGACACTCGTCGTTGGTAATAATACGACAGATGCTGTTGTCTTCCCTGCCCTAAAGACTCTTGTTCAGAGTAACTTTGATGTAAATAGTGGGGACAGTCTGGCGGTTGCTGTCAGCAATACTTACGATGACTATGGTAACCTGCAGGGATATAAGGAAACGACAACAGCCTATAGCTTAGAGGCAAACATTAACTATCATAAGATAGCCGACAAGTATATTGTCAGTGTTCCGAGCCATATCGCTGTCAGCAGTGGTGGTAAGACTTATCGTGAACGCTCAACGAAAGTGGACGGCAACGGTGAGATAACGGAGATCATGCTCCATAACGGTGACAAGCCTTCTGTCTATAACATGACTTACGATGGCTATGGCAACATCACACGCATGACGAAGCCGGAAAATTATAACCATCAGCGTATGTTCTATGCCTATACCTATGATGACCTCTATCATAGTCTTGTGACAAGTGTCAAGGATGCATACGGCTATAGCTCCAGCACGGCTTATGATGGTCTTTGGAATGCTCCGTCTGTAACGACTGACCTCAACGGGCAGAAGATGGAATACACTTACGATGCACTGGGCAGACAGATGACTATCCGTGCTCCGTATGAGATAGAGAGCAATCAGCCGTTTACTATCCGCTTTGAGTACTTCCCTGCAGAACGTAAGGCACATACCATCCATTATTCTAAGGACGGAAACATTGACACTTATACATTCGCCGACTCGCTGATGCGTGCTGTCCAGACGAAGCAGACGGGTGTGGTGTGGTCTGGTGGAAGCAATCAGACAGTCTCCATCGTCAGTGGAAGGGCTGTCATCGATGCCTTCGGACGTAACATTACAGCTTATTACCCAATGACGGAAAGCTATGGTAACATCGGCACTTACAACCATGCTACGGGTGACCTGCAGGCAAAAACAGAGTATGATGCACACGACCGTACCACGAGTATTACGCTTGCTGACGGAAGTGTGACACGTACGGCTTACTCTATCGGCAGTCATGACGGTGAACCGATGCTCCAGACAACAGTCACGGATGCACTGGGACGACATGCGGAGAGCTATACGGATGCCAAGGGACGCAACCGGGAGACGGTGCAGCATGCCCGTGGTGAGGATATCACGGTGAAGTACAGCTATGACCCTGTCGGACAGGTGATGACGGTTCAGCATCCTAACGGCAAGGAGACGAAGTATGCCTATGACCTACTTGGTCGCAAACTGATGGTGAATCATCCTGATGCAGGTGAAACGGATATGACCTATGATGCGGCGGGTAACCTCCTGACGAAGCTCACAGCAGAGCTTAGGAAATCGATATCTGACAATGGTTACATCTCTTACACCTACGACTTCGAGCGACTCCATGAGGTACTTTATCCAGAAAACCTCTTTAATCGTGTTACTTATACCTATGGCAAGGCTGGCGATAAGTATAACCGTGCCGGTCGTCTTGCCCTCGTTGAGGATGCGAGTGGCGGTGAAGCCTATTACTATGGCAGACAGGGTGAGGTGACGAAGACTGTCCGTACAGTCATGGCGAGCGTGGCGGATATCAGGACTTATGTCTATGGTGCTACGTATGACAGCTGGAACCGTGTGCAGACGATGACTTATCCTGACGGTGAAGTGGTAACTTATCACTACAATGCAGCAGGACAGGTAGAGAGCATGACGAGCAATAAACAGGGACGTCAGAGCGTTATAGTTGACAGGATAGGTTACGACAAGGAGGGTCATACGGTCTATACAAAGCTCGGTAACGGCACGGAGACTACCTATACCTACGACAAGCAGCGTGAACGTCTGCAGGTGATGAACCTTACAGCGGACGGTCAGACTGTCATGGAGAACAGGTATCAGTATGATGCTGTGGATAATATCCTTGGTATTACGAATGCCGCCAACCCGACATCGCTTACAAAACTCAATAGGGCGAAGCTGGGCGGAAAGAGTTCGCATACGTATGAATATGACGAGCTGAACCGCCTTGTTCATGCCAGTGGTAAGGCAAAAAGTGCAAGTTACGATATGGTGATGTCGTTCGGACGGATGAGTGAACCGCTGACCAAGGTGCAGAAGGTGGACTCAACGACAACTGCCAAGTCTTATAACTTTGCTTATAAGTATGAGGACAGTAACCACCCGACGGCTCCAACGCAGATTGGTCATGACCATTACACCTATGATGCCAACGGTAATCCAACGCTGGTAACAAATGACTCTACGAATACTACCCGCGAGATGTATTGGGATGAGGATAACCGCCTGATGGTTTTAAGCGATAATGGCAAGACCTCACGTTACACCTACAACGCTGCCGGTGAACGTATTATGAAGAGTTACGGAACGATGGAGGGTGTGTATATCAATGGTGCGCCACAGGGTATCACCTTCCATGAAACAGATAACTTTACGCTCTACCCTGCTTCGATAATCAGCATCAACAAGAATCGCTTCACAAAGCATTACTTCATTGGTGACAAACGTATCGCCAGCCGTATCGGTACAGGCCTGTTTAACAACGTTTACGGACGCAACGGCTCATACGTAACAGCTGGTCAGCAGGACTATGCTGAACGTATGAATCAGATTCAGAAGCAGAAAGAGGCGTATTACAAGCAGCAGGGCATTGCACCTGGCGTACCTACAATGAAGGGTGCGTACGGTGATCCAGAGAACACGGGTGTTGGATATAATGCCGTCCTCACAGAACTCGGCAACCATAATGTGCCACAGGGTTGGATTCAGACTCCACGCCCTAACACTACACCGAATACTAATCCCGGTCCACCTGTAAGCTGGAATGACCCAAGTAACCCTGATGACCCGCAGGCTGGTTATGGCTATATTCCTAATGATACCACACGTGAAGAGACCTTCTTCTATCACAGTGACCACCTTGGTAGTACGTCTTACATCACCGATGATAAAGCCAATATCACCCAGTATGATGCTTACCTACCATACGGTGAACTGTTAGTTGACGAGCATAGTAGCAGTGAAGACCTACCGTATAAGTTCAACGGCAAACAGTTCGATGAAGAGACAGGCTTGTACTATTATGGTGCAAGATACATGAACCCTATGGCAAGTATTTGGTATGGGGTGGATGCACTAACAGAAAAGTATCCTACAATGGCTGGAATGATTTACTGTATGAATAACCCTGTACGATTGGTTGATTTAGACGGGAATGATTCTTATTATACAAAGAATGGAGATTATATCGGCTCTAATAACAAAAAAAGTGATTTAATCTATATTGTTTCCAGCTATAAGCTTATAAGAAAGTTTAGAAATGGGAAAAAATTCTATAGCTTTGGAGGAAGGAAGACATTAGAGGAGTCAGACCTTTCTGCAAAAGCTTACTCTAAAATTTTCACAAATGTATTAAAAAGGAAAGGAATAGATACACAGAGATTATATAATGGACAAATTTCTGTAAATTCTGAGCGTAATTCTTGGGACAAAAAAATGAGAAAATGGGATAAATATTATGAACAATATAATGTGTATGACCCACAGAACAATTTTCTTAGTTATGACCCTACTAAAGGACAAACAGGTCCTGCTATTTCTGTTACACGACGCGTAAATGATAAAATTGAGATAGTGATAAATGTATATTCAGTTGGGAATGAAGAAAAAAATTATATCTCTACGGAATCAAATATCTATAATATGATAGGAATACATGAGTTTAATTATCATGGGCTCAAAGGAAAAGGAAATAATCAACATAACGAGATTCTTAAAGCTCAACGCAATGACCCTTCTTGGAAAATGACAACTCCACAATTTAAAAGTTTATATAAAAAATTAGAAAGAAACAATGCAGAATATCAGTCACACTAAAATATTAATAATAAGCTTTATAGTTGTAATCTTGTTTGGTTGTTCGAAAACAAAAAGTAATCAGGTTGATGCATGGCTCTTCGAAGTCATTGATAATTATCCTTTCCCAACATTCAATAATAGTTTTTTTGCTGAAAATTATCCTCGGGTAATACAATTTAAATACATGATTAAGAATAATACATCTGACACTTTATTTGTACCGATTAATGTGGTTAATGGTTATAATACATTTCATTCTAGAATTAAGATGGGGATAGGTACTCATTATTTTAATAATCTTCTAGATCAAAAACTTACTATGGGTAAGAACGATGTAATTTTAGCTCCAAATGGGCAGACAAGTGTAACGATAACTTTATACTCTCAAGACATAGAAAGCCTCCATCTAAAGAAAATGGTTTCTTTGGAAAATATTTTAAGAAAGGTATCTTTCCGCTATTTTTATAGTAATTCAGATGTATCTCATTATTCCCCCATTGAGCTAATTTTTCATAATTCAAATGAAACGGACTGGATAGATATAAAAGATATTAAAGAAGAGAGGGAGAAGCAATGGAATGTACATTATGATTCTCTTCGGAATATACTATTAGTCTATTATATTCCTATGACTAGAATTCGAGAGGTTGAAGGGGCAACTTTTTGGTAGTTACAACGACACAGCCAAGGGTAATAACTTTGCTTATAAGTATGAGGACAGTAACCATCCGACGGCTCCAACGCAGATTGGTCACGATCATTACACATACGATGCCAACGGTAATCCTACGTTGGTAACGAACGACTCTACGAACACTACTCGAGAGATGTACTGGGACGAAGACAACCGCCTGATGGTACTCTCTGATAATGGCAAAACGAGTCGTTATACTTACAACGCTGCTGGCGAATGCATCATGAAGAGTTACGGTACGATGGAGGGTGTGTATATCAATGGTGCGCCACAAGGCATCACCTTCCACGAGACGGACAACTTCACACTTTATCCTGCAAGTATCCTCTCTGTAAACAAGAATCGCTTTACAAAGCATTACTTCATTGGTGACAAACGAATCGCTTCAAGGATAGGTACAGGCCTGTTTTACAACGTTTACGGACGCAACGGCTCATACGTAACAGCTGGTCAGCAGGACTATGCTGAACGTATGAACCAAATCCAACGTCAGAAGGAGGCGTATTACAAGCAGCAGGGCATTGCACCTGGCGTACCTACAATGAAGGGTGCGTACGGTGATCCAGAGAACACGGGTGTTGGATATAATGCCGTCCTCACAGAACTCGGCAACCATGATGTGCCACAGGGTTGGATTCAGACTCCACGCCCTAACACCACACCGAATACTAACCCTGGTCCACCTGTAAGCTGGAATGACCCAAGCAACCCTGATGACCCTCAGGCTGGTTACGGCTATATCCCAAACGATACTACGAAAGAGGAAACCTTCTTCTATCACAGTGACCACCTCGGCAGCACCTCTTATATTACAGATGCTAAGGCCAATATCACCCAGTTCGATGCCTACCTGCCATATGGAGAATTGCTCGTAGATGAGCACACATCCTCAGAAGAGATGCCGTATAAGTTTAATGGCAAGCAGTTTGATGAGGAAACAGGCTTGTACTATTACGGTGCAAGGTACTTGAATCCTATGGCTAGTATTTGGTATGGAGTGGATCCGTTGGCGGAGAAGTATCCGACAGCAGGAGGTTTCGTCTATTGTATAGATAATCCTGTGAAATTAGTGGATCCAAATGGGAAGAAAATACTACCGACATTGTATAATAAAGTAAATAGAGGACATAATAAAGCTGAAGGTTCAGATTATCGTAGTAACAAAACGTATATGTCTGCTATGAAAAGATTTGCCTCTACTACATATGGGAACGGATTCATTGGTGATTTTTTAGAGAAAGGAAGTAGTCAATATGGTGCTAATGGTACTGGTAGATTCGCAGATTGCATTCTATGGATTCAGGAATTTGATTTGGGGAATGTTGACAATACTGTCCAAAGAGACTATATGGGTGATAATTTTGGTTCGTTTAACATCTTCGTCAGTGATAGTAACTACTCAGCACCCATAGAAGTACCCCTATGGGCATGAGTAGTTACGATGCCAACCTTTAGCGTTAATAATCTGTTAAAAACACTATATAACCCATTATAATAGAGACTCTTATATTTCTAGCATGCGCTGTATATACAAAGTTCTTTTTACTAGGGTTCACCCCTGAGCCGAAAAGGTGAATGCTTGGGGCAAGTGTTCACCTCGCTGTTCACCATTCGGTAACTGTCAGCAAAGATACGACAAAAGGGCGATATAGATAATCGAAAATTACCACATTGTGGTAAAAACGAATAATTTAAATATTAATTTTTTAAAACTTTTAAGGATGGAAAAAAGAAATTCCTACTTTCTGCCGCTGAGAAGTTGAAGCTCGCGGCTGAGATTTCGTCGAAGACTGCTGAGCAGCGTTTCGACAAGTTGTCAAACCAGTTAGTAAAGTCTGCCAAGCACATTTATTCAGAGAAGGCGACTTTTCATGAGTTGACCGAAGGCATGCGTGCCTGGGTGTTGAAGAAGAGTGACATCAAGAAAGCGTTTCACCTGACCCGCAGTTTCTTCACTCATTTGAACAAGGGCGAGCATATGTTGCTCTCCGAGTTTGTTCGTTTTACCAATTGGATTTTCACCCATTATGCTAGCGAGGAGGTTCGCCTGAAGGTATGGATGGGTATTGGCACGGTGTTGTTCTGTCACACGAAGGAGAACGCCGATTACGGTTGGCATCCTTTCTCCCGTCCTCTCGACCAGATTTTAGAGGACATGATAGAGAAGGAAGTGAAGAAGCGAGTAGAGAAGGAGTTAAGAATCCGCGCTTTGAAGAAAGCCCAGGATGAGATAGGAAAATACTGATTTTACTTTTTTAGATTGATTTAGAACCATTAAGGCGCCGCCTTCCTGCTGGTGAAAGCTGGCTGGAAGGGGGTGCTGTAAAACCAAAAGCTGTAGAGTCTGGAAGTAGTTAGAATCCGTGAAATCCGTGTGGGGCAAAACTTCCGAAAATTCAGTAAAGAATTTATATCTATAATGATGCAAAAAGACGAATAATTCGCTGAAAATCAAAGGAAACTATGATTTTTTTGTTGATTTGCCTGAAAATATTTGGTATTTTGAAAACTTCTGTGTATTTTTGCAGGAAATAAGTGATATTTGGAATTAAAAAAACAAATTTTTATAAAAGGAGTAGTATGACAACATTAAATATACAAGCAGCACAGAATGATATTATTCGTCAGGTGCTTAATACACAAGATATCCATCTTTTGGATAGGATAAGAAACCTCTTTGCAAATAAAGAGGCAAATGAGGCGTGTATGGTTCAAGAAGAGCCTTGTATGACTAAAGAAGAAATACTCTCAGGTTTCGACAATGCCCTCCATGAGCTGAAGTCCTATCGTGAAGGAAAGCTAGAGCTTAAACCATTGGAGGACGTGCTGAATGAGTTGTAAGATATTTACTTTCCCTTCTTTTGAAAAGGAAGCTAAACGATTGAATAAGCGCTATAAGTCGTTTAAATCTGATTTGAAGGAATTGATGAATGAGTTAAGTTCTTCCCCCTCTTTGGGTGCAGATTTAGGTGGCGGCTTGCGTAAGGTTCGTATGGCTATTAAATCGAAAGGAACTGGTAAAAGTGGCGGTGCTCGTATTATAACAGTTGTGTTAGCCGATATAGAGGATGGTCTCGGCTTGCTTTATATCTATGATAAATCGGAGCGGAGTACTATAAAGGGGAAAGAACTGACAGATTTGTTGAAGAAGAATGGCTTAGTTTGATATGCTATTGAAGAAAGGAGTAAAAATTGAACAATACAACGAAATTCCCTGTTGCCGATGCTTGCCAAGTAGTATCAGCAACAGGGATTCTTCGTTTTACTTCTCGTCCTTGTTCAGCTATCGCCCATACGATACTTAATGTCGTAGTTGATGATGAAGTCGAGCTCCCTTCTTCAGTAAAGCCGTAATGCTTGGCGAGAAGCAAGATTATTTGTATATTTTGTCTATTTCTTTTCTTTAGAAAGATAGATAGTTTGTGCCAAAACATACAATATGTTTGAATAGTGGATGATGGCGTTGAAGTCTAGCTCTGTGCCTTTTCTGTCTTATTTAGATAAGGTTCTCGAATCTGGTGCTGTGCTCGTCATCAATGATGCTTTTCTCTTATTCTTCTGCCAGTTCTTTCATCGCATCGTTTAATGTGTTGAAAAGAACGTTGATGTTTTCTTCTTCATTCTTGCATGCCTCCTTGAAGAGGGCAACAGGATCTTCGGTGCTGCTCTTGAGCGGAGTCTCGTTGAGCAGGATGTTGACATTGTTCAGCAACATGCCGTGAAGGGTAGGCATGTGGAGCTGGTGCTGTTCGCCCTCCTTGCTGCCACACTTCAAGCCTGCGGCGTATGCCTTCACGATGATGCGGACCAGGAGATGGATAGCCATCGGCTCGTCGGCGAGACTGATGAGAATGCCGTGGGTATAATCGCGTACATGCTCTTCAAGAGTGGTAAACTTGCCTTGAAGAAGCCAGGTGAAGTTACGCTTGTATTCTGACTCCATCGCCTTGTAAAGCTGGTTCGATTTGCAGGCTATGCGCAAGTAGTCGAGCATGGTTGGCTCAAAGGTCGGGTCAGCCTGTTTCATGCTGTCGAAGTTCTTCTTCATGCGCTCGTTGGCTTCCTCGGCAGTCTTGTAGTTGAGGCGTACGAGGGTAGAGAACATGATGTCGAAGAAGTATTGGTTTACCTCGCCATAGTGCTCCAGCATTATCTGCTTGATCTGTTTCGGGTCGTTCTTCTTGCTGAAGTCATTGCCTTCGATGGTAGCATCGATGATGCCACGTGCGTAAGCTTCGAAGAAACCTCTTACAAATGCAGCTACTGCCTGATAACTGTTGATTCTTTTGCTCATTTCTTGTCTGTGTTTATTGGTCTGTTCCTGTTTGGGAATAACAGCTTCTTATTCAAAAGTCTTAAATTCATACCCCTGTTCCATGAGCCATTCTATGGCCTGAGGGAGCGCTGTCTTCAGCTTTTCAATGCTCTTCAGCGAGTCGTGGAAGGTGATGATGCTGCCATTGCGGGCATATCGCTTCACATTGTTCACCACATCTTCTGCCGTCATCCATTTGGAATAGTCGCGCGTCACCACGTCCCACATGATGACCTTGTAAGTGCGGTGCAGCCACCAATACTCACTTGGTCGCATCCAGCCGTGAGGTGGACGGAAGAGATGGGCATGGATGATATCGTTCGCCTTATTGGTGTTGAGCACGTAGGAGATGACGCGGTGCTTGAAGGCACCGATATGATTGAATGTATGGTTGCCTACCTGATGACCCTCTGCCACAATCTGGTTGTAGAGGTCATGATTGCGCAATACATTCTCGCCTACCATAAAGAAAGTAGCCTTGATATTGTACTTTCTCAGGGTCTCTAAGATGAATGGAGTTGACTCTGGAATCGGACCGTCATCAAATGTAAGATAGACAGAATGGTCTTTCTTGTCCATTCTCCAGATGGCCTTTGGATATAACCATCTGAGCCATTTGGCTGGTTGCTCTATGAACATGAATAAAACAGGTTTATATGAATAATGAAAAGTTTGGTGTCGTGTTTCGCGACACCAAACTTTTTTCTATTTTTTACTGATTGCCTTCCGGCATTCTGCCACCTCTGCCATGATAGAGACGGTAGAGGTTGTTGAGCTGCTTCTCATACTTCTGCTCCAACTGTGGACTCACCATTCCGGCAGCCTCGCAGATGCTCTGCATGATCATAATCTGACGGATGCAATCGTTCTCTGCCTGGAGGAAACGGTCGTTTGGCAGCGAGAGATAGTAGTTGAGGTATTGTGAAGCATTCTTCCATACCGCTTCTATATATTCCTTGCCCTTGGCTTTCTGACCGGTCATCAGCCAGCCGCGAGCCATATCCAAGCCACCGCTCATGTAGTCGAGGGTAACATTGTAGGCAGGAATCTCGGTATCAGCCTTCTTCAGGATGTTGATAGCCTTCTGCTTCTTGCCTTCGGCGATGAGCTGGAGGGCTGTCTGGGCGAGCAGGCGACGGTGTGTATAGCACATGCGCATGGTTGTCTCGTCGATGTAGAGTCCCTTCTGCTTCAGGTTGCCGAACTTGAATCGGGTCATGATGTTGTGATAAGCCTTCTCTGTATCGAAGTTCTTGGCACCTGGCTTGTTGGTGGTGAACGGAGTGATACGGTTCACAAGTCCCTCCTGTACGAAGTTGTCACCGAGGTTCATATAGTTCTCTTCGCCTACGGTGAGTGCTACGTAGAGCGGACGGGTCCAGTTGCACTGTGCCAACATCTCAAGCATCATGAGATCGCCCTTGTAGAGTGCGCTCTTGCCGGCAAGCGAGATGACCATCTTGTCTGGAATAGAATCTGATGCCATCATCATGCCGCTCTTCTTTACAGCCTCCTTGTCGATGGTGACATAGAGGGTATCCGTAGGGATGAAGTGCATGTCAGGGTTCTTGCTGCGTACCCAGTTCTTCAGGATGTTCTTGAGCTCGAACGGTTCGTCACCAAACTGCTTCTTGGCATTCTCCGGATCCTGCTTGTAGAAGTCGAGAATCTGCTTCTTTGCTTCAGGCTCTACAGATACATATTCGTTGGTACCTGAACAGAAATCGAGACGTGACCAGGTGATTGGCACAGATGGTGAGTTGTATGCAGGACGCTTCATCTGGTCGATATACCAGTCGGTCTGCAGGTAGCTCAGGTTACATACGCGGGCATCTGTTCCAACGCCTTCTACCTCCTGGTTGTACCAGAGTGGGAAGGTATCATTATCACCATTGGTAAAGATGATAGGGTTGCCCTTCTCCTGGAGTGACATCAGGTAGTTCTGACCGAAGTCACGGCAGGTGTAACGGTTTGATCGGTCGTGATCATCCCAGGTCTGTGATGCCATCTGGATAGGTACGAGAAGTGTGATGACTGCTACGATGGCTGTTACGGCAGTACCGCTGAGCTTCATCTTGCGCTTCAGGATGTCGATGATGGCGAGTACGCCGAGACCGCACCAGATAGCGTATGCATAGAATGAACCGGCGTAAGCATAGTCACGTTCACGTACCTGCATAGGTGTCTGATTCAGGTAGATGACGATGGCAAGACCTGTCATGAAGAACAGGAAGAATACGATCCAGAACTGCTGGATACCGATAGGGAGGAGCACTTCCTCTTCCTTGCCGTTCTTCATTACCTTCTTCTTGCGGGTATACCAAGCCTGCCAGAAAAGTCCGACGAGACCGAGAATCAGCGGCATGCAGTAGAATACATTGTGGCCCTTGTTCTCCTTCAGGTCGTCTGGCAATTTGCTCTGGTCGCCATAGAGTGAATCATCAATGAATGAGAAACCGGTAATCCAGTTTCCGTGCTCTGGCTCACCATTGCCCTGGATGTCGTTCTGACGGCCGGCAAAGTTCCACATGAAGTAGCGCCAGTACATGAAGTTGCACTGATAGGAAAGGAAGAAGCGGATGTTGTCAAACTGTGACGGCATCTTCACCATCATACTCTCTCCGCAGCGGTCGTAAGGAATCTCTGTGCCTTCTACACCGCCCATCCAGTCTTCGTATGCCTGGGCATGAGCCGAACTGTACATACGAGGGAAGAGCATGTTCTGGGCATAGATATACTTATTTTTGTGACTTACTACGAAGTAAGAGTCCTTCTCATCAGCCGAAGCCTTCTCCTTGCGCTGGTAAACCGGTGCGCCTTCCTTCATGACAGGCTTGCACATGTTGCCGTCTACTTCGAGGGCTACCTGTGATGTATAAGCCTGGCCATAGAACAGAGGGCGGTCGCCATACTGGTCGCGGCTCAGATAACTTCCCAGGGTAAAGATGTCCTCAGGAGAGTTCTGGTCCATAGGAGGGTTGGCAGAAGAACGGATTACGATGAGTGCGTAGCTGGAATAACCAATCATCAGCATCAGCATGCAGAGCAAGGCTGTGTTCTTGACGCGTGCTGAGATGAGCGGCAGGAGCTGCATCTTCTTTTTGGCGATGCCAGTAGATTCGTCAACGCCTGTTACTACTTCCTGCTTGCGCTTGTAGCCGAGTACGAACCAGAGGATAACCAGCACGATGATACCGGTGATGGCAGCTGTCCAGCCATATCCGTAGAATGGGATGCCGAGCATGCCGAAGCCGAGAACGAAGGCGATATTCTGCTTCTTCTCGTTCTTCTCTGATGCATTACAGGTCTCGTAGATGCCCCAGATGACTGAGGCTACGAGGCAGATGATATATACGATTTCACCGGTATTGAACGGACAGCCGAGGGTGTTGACAAAGAACAGCTCGAACCAGCCGCCTACGGTGATGATACCTGGAACCACACCATACAGTACGGCTACCACTACGAGGAATGAAAGGAACAGTGCCAGGAGTGAACCCTTAAGGTTGGCATGTGGCACCTTCTTGTAGTAATAAACCAATACGATGGCTGGGATACAGAGCAGGTTGAGCAGGTGGACACCGATACTCAAACCGGTCATATAGGCGATGAGCACAAGCCAACGGTCGCTATGAGGCTCGTCAGCATGGTCTTCCCACTTCAATATCAGCCAGAATACCACAGCGGTAAAGGCAGAAGAGAACGCATAAACCTCACCCTCGACAGCTGAGAACCAGAAGGTATCGCTGAAGGTGTAGATGAGTGCGCCCACCATACCGGATGCCTCGATGGCAATCAGCTTGCTGGTAGTCAGTTCTTTCCAGTCGCTGATAACGAGTCGGCGAGCCAGGTGGGTGATGGTCCAGAAGAGGAACATGATACAGACGGCGCTCAGCAGGGCGCTCATCGTATTTACCATCTTGGCTACCTGGGTAGTGTCGCTGGCGAAATGTGTGAAGAAATTGCCTAAAAGCATGAAGAATGGTGCCCCAGGTGGGTGACCGATCTCCTGCTTGTAAGCAGTCGTAATAAACTCAGGACAGTCCCAGAAACTGGCTGTCGGTTCAATTGTGGAACAATAAGTGAACGCCGCAATGATGAATGCGACCCATCCGAAGATATTGTCCACTAATCTGTACTGTTTCATTATTGTTTAAACTTTAATGTATTATATTTCTTTCTGAATGCTTTCTCTGTTTCTGAATGCTTTCTCCGTGCCTTTCATAAAGGCACATTCCAGTTGCAAAGATAATAAAAAGATGAGATAATATGGATTTTTGCACCTGTTTTTTAGGCATTATTATATAATAAGCCTATACATTTAAGAAATGCTCTTCCAGTTTCTCTCTCGGCATATCTGCCGTATCGTGGTAGTGGAGATGATGATTTACGCAGGCGATGTGCTTTACGTTATTGAGCACTTCGGCTACATCATGGCTTACGATGATAATGGCGCATTCCCGGTTGATCTGTTCCAGCATCTCGTACATCTGCTTCTGGAAACGGCGGTCGATGTAGGTGTTGGGCTCATCCAGTATCACTACATCGGGTTTGGAAACAATGGCGCGGGCGAGGAGTACTCGCTGCAGTTGTCCGCCGCTCAAGGCTGCGATATGGCGGTCTTTCAACTCTGTGAGCTGCATCTGTTCCAGACAGTCGAGTACCTGCTGGTGCTGTGCCTGGGTGTATCTCGAAAAGAGACTTTTGGTCTTGCTGAGTCCTGAGAGTACCACTTCATAGACGGAGATAGGGAACTGTTTGTCGAGATGGTTGTATTGGGGCAGATATCCCATACTGATTTCCCTTACTTCCTCCCCGTCTTTATAAAAGCGGATGCTGCCGTCTGTGGGTTTCATCAGTCCCAGGATGAGGCGCATGAGGGTTGTCTTGCCACCACCATTGGGACCGATAATGCCAAGATAATCGTCTTTGCAGACGGTGAGGTTGATGTCGTGGAGCACCTCCTTGCCTTCATAGCCAGCAGAAAGATGCTCGATTTTTATGATTGGAGTCATATTATTGTAGTTTTTACTTCCCAACAACGATTTTCTTGCCTTGTACCGCTGCTGCCGCTTCCTGCATCGCCCAGTTCCAGTCTCCCTGCAATGGATTGATATCCATTGGCTTGGTCTGGCTTTCCTTGATGAAAGTATTGGTGTTGCGGTTGGCAAACTCTGCTTGTATGAGGCAATATTTGATCTTCTCTTTTCTTGCTCTCTCGATGAGGCTCTTCAGCTGGGCAGCACTCGGCTCCCTGCCTTCTTCCTCTATGGCAAGTTGCTCCAGCTGGTAATCACGGGCAAAGTAGGTGAGGATAGGGTGATAGATGACGAACTTGCGAACCATCTCCGGATTATCCTTGAAACTCTTTCTGATGATGCTGTCTCGCTTGTCGATGATGCTGAGCAGCGACTGGTAGTTCTTCTCGAAGAACGCCTTGTTCTTCGGCTCCAGTTCGCAGAGCGCCTTGAGGATGTTGCTGGCTATGATGCGGGCGTTGCTGCAACTCATCCATACATGCGGGTCGGTATTGCCGCCTGGTGTCTTGGCGGGCGTGATGCCTGTGGAGGTATCTATCACCTTCATGTCAGGAGCGTTGTCCTGCAGTTTCTTCATCCAGGTCTGTTCGAAACCGATGCTTCCCACTTTCAGATAGAGGGCACTCCTGGAGAGTTCCATCATCTGCTGGGCGTATGGCTCGTAAGTCTCTGGATTGTTACCATTCGATACCATTACGTTGACATCTACCTTGTCTTCGGCAATCTTATCTACGAAATATTGGTAGGGAGGGATGGTAACGGTTACAGTAGGCTTGGCATTACTTTCAGCCATGCCAGCCTTTTGCTGGTTGCTTTTGCAGCCAACCATTAGGGCGCATATTATAATAAGGTATAAAAATCTCTTCATAATTAAACGATAAAACTCAGTCCATAGACCAATAAAACATATCTTAGTACTTTTCCGATGGTGATACTGAGTATCGAAATCGGAATATTGGCTCTTGTCAAGCCTAAAACGATGGTGATGGCACTTCCCAATAGTGGGAGAAAGGCGAAGAATCCCATCCAGGCGCCTCTGCCTGCCATGAAACGTTCAGCCTTATCCAGACTTTTTTTCTTCACATGCAGGTATTTCTCTATCCATTCCATCTTACCCATTCTGCCCACACCGTAGTTGAACATGGAACCAAGCACATTGCCGATGCTACCGTAGATAACGAGGGGGAGAGGCTCTAGTCCAGCTGCCTGCAAGCCTGCCATTACTGCCTCGCTGCTGAATGGGAAGAAAGAACCTGCCAGAAAAGCTGCAGCAAGCATGCCCCAATAGCCCCAGTCGATTAAGAAACTGATAATCCAACTCATAGTAAGATGCTCTCTGGTACGAGTATGTTGTAAGCCATGATAAGTACCAGCATGATGAGCAGCAGGATGAAGGAGATGTTGGTAAACTTACCTCTGGTGAATGTGATGAAATGGGCGATAAGCGGTGCTGTATTTACAATCAGGATGCCGCCCAGTTCCTGTATATGTCGAGGCTGGAGGACGATGAAGATGATGCAGGCAACCGATATCATGATAAACGTTTCGTAGATCATGCGGGTTCGTATCTTATCGCCGTAGCTGGTGCGTATGAAGTGGATGGAACCGATGATGGTGAGCAGGGTAACGAAACTCAGGTTCAGTACCTGATGGTCGGTAACCTGCGAATAATCAAAGAGTTCGCTGTAGCTGATGAATTCGCAGAAGTGGTCAGCCAGACCCTGTATGTTGTCGGTATAGAAGAAATAACCGGCTGCAAACCAATAGGGCACGATGAGACCTACCAGGGATGCAAAGAATGTCTTTACGCTAAACGAGAGGGTAAACACCATCATCATGATCCACAGGATAGGCATGAAATAGCCTATCTGTACGAAAACCATCGATGCCAGACCGATGCAGGCAAAGGCGTAGAAAGTCCAGCCTGTAGAGCGCTTATCCTGATAGCAATTCCAGATAATGAGATAAAAGGCGATGAAACACATCGTCACAATACTGCTTTTTAAAGAGAGTTGGGGGAGTCCTGCCATCGTCATTAATGCCAGAAAACTGCAGGATACCATTCGGCTGTAGGTACGCATGAGGGCATTACGGTTGTTCAGTTCCACCATCAGCAGGGTACACATGGCTGTAAAAGCAAATTCTACCCAGATATTGGATACCAATAAACCTACTGCAACCCAAACCAGCGTGGCAAGGGTTGCAGTAATAGGTAAAGAGTAGCGGCTAGCCGCTACTTTATTTTGAAAAGTTTTCTTTCTTAACATCTAATTCAATGTTGAATGCTTAAAACAATGTTGAATGTTGAATGTTGAATGTTGAATTGCCTAACGGACTCAAGGGCGCTAGCCTAATTCAACATTCAACATTCACCATTCAACATTAAAATCTAAAGGTCCTGTCCGATATCAGAACGGAAGTACTTGTCGGTGAACTGGATCTTCTGTGCCTCAGCAAAGCTCTTCTTCAGGGCTTCTTCCTTGTCCTTGCCGTAGCTGCTTACGCAGATGACACGACCACCGTTGGTTACTACCTGACCATCCTTCATGGCTGTACCGGAGTGGAATACTACCGAACCTTCTACATCGTCGATGCCCTGGATAGGATAACCCTTCTTGTAAGCCTCAGGATAACCGCCGCTTACGAGCATCACGCAGACTGCTGCACGCTCGTCAAACTCGATGCTGCGCTTGTCCAAATCGCCTGCTGCTACACCTTCGAAGAGATCCACGATGTCGCTCTTCAGGCGGAGCATCACGCTCTCTGTCTCAGGGTCACCCATACGGCAGTTGTACTCGATTACCATAGGCTCGCCTTCTACATTAATCAATCCGAAGAAGATGAATCCCTTATAGTCGATGTTCTCCTCAGCAAGTCCCTCTACGGTAGGACGGATGATGCGCTCGTCAACCTTCTGCATCCACTCCTTGGTAGCGAATGGTACAGGGGTAACGCTACCCATACCGCCGGTATTCAGACCGGTATCGTGCTCGCCGATGCGCTTGTAATCCTTAGCCTCAGGCAGAATCTTGTAGTTCTTGCCGTCGGTCAATACGAATACAGAGCACTCAATGCCGCTGAGGAATTCCTCGATGACTACGCGTGCAGAAGCGTTGCCGAACATACCGCCGAGCATCTCCTTGAACTCCTTCTTAGCCTCTTCCAGGGTAGGGAGAATGAGAACGCCCTTACCGGCGCACAAACCGTCAGCCTTCAGTACGTATGGAGCCTTCAGTGTCTCCAGAAATTTCAAGCCTTCCTCTACGTGCTCGCCGTCGAAAGTCTCATACTGGGCAGTAGGGATGTTGTGGCGCTTCATGAACTTCTTGGCGAAGTCCTTGCTGCCTTCCAATACGGCGCCAGCCTTTGATGGACCGATGACAGGGATGTTCTGGGTGCGAGGATCGTTCTTGAAGTCATCGTAAACACCCTTTACCAATGGGTCTTCCGGACCAACTACCACCATATCAACGCCATTCTCTACTGTGAAGTTCTTGAGCGCCTCAAAGTCGTCTGCCTTGATATCTACGTTCTCGCCGACATTCTGAGTACCGGCATTACCAGGAGCGATGAAGAGTTTTTCACACTTCTCGCTCTGAGCGATTTTCCATGCTAAGGCGTGCTCGCGGCCACCGCCTCCTAACAATAAAATTTTCATTTGCTGTAAGTTATTGTTTGTTATTTGATGTAGAAGTAAACTCCCCTTTTCGGAGAATGTTTACTCCTAGATATTTACTTGAGATAATCGAAGAAATAATTGCTGATGCGCTCATGCAGATGAGTGCTCTGATGACCTCTCATGTTGTGAGGCTCGCCAGGATAGACGAAGAAGTCTGGCTGGGTGCCTGCTGCGATGCAAGCCTTGAGGAAGGTGAGGCAGTGCTGTGGCACTACAGTCACATCGTTCAAGCCCTGGATAATCTGCAGCTTGCCCTTCAGGTTCTTTGCCTGATAGAGCAGGGAGGTCTTCCTGTAACCCTCTGGGTTGGTCTGTGGGGTGTCCATATAGCGCTCGCCATACATCACCTCGTACCAGTGCCAGTCGATTACCGGACCGCCTGCTACGCCTACCTTGAACACATCAGGGTGGTTGGTCATCAGCGAGATGGTCATGAATCCGCCGAAGCTCCAGCCGTGAACGCCAATCTTGTCTGCATCTACGTAAGGCAGGGTCTTCAGATATTCCACGCCCTTCATCTGGTCTTGCATCTCAATCTGTCCGAGCTGGCGGAAGGTAGCCTGCTCGAAAGCCTTGCCACGGTTCTCGCTTCCACGGTTGTCGAGGATGAAGAGCAGATAGCCCTTTTCTGCCATGTAGGTTTCCCAACCACGGCTAGAGTAGTTCCAGCGGGCATCTACGTTGTGGGCATGAGGTCCACCATATACATATATAATGGTAGGATACTTCTTGTTTGGATCGAAGTTTACCGGCTTCACCATTCTCCAGTAGAGGTCTGTTTCGCCATCGGCAGCCTTGATGGTACCGCAGCTGTACTCAGGCACATTGTAGCCCTTCCAAGGGTTCTCGGCTGTGAAGTATGCGGTGCGCTTGCCGTTCTCGGTATTCACGAGGGCAATCTTGCGAGGCACGGTAGGAGTAGAGTAGTTGTCGAAGACATACTGTCCGTTCTCGCTCAAAGTGGCGCTGTGCCATCCCTTGCCGCAATCATCTACCAGCGTACGCTTGCCGGTTTTTGTATCTACGGCAAAGATGTTTCTCTGGATAGGCGACTTCTCGTTGGATGCGATGATGATGCTCTTGCGCTTGCTGTTGAAACCGAGTACTTCCATTACCTCCCATTTGCCGGAAGTCAACTGCTTGATTTCAAGTGATTCTGTATTGCTTGCCATGCGGCTTCCGTGCTTGCCCAGGGTGCAGAGATAGAGGTGGTTGTAGCCATCCTTGCGGCTCTGCATGATAAAGCTGTTGCTGTCCCAAGGCAGGAACTGGATAGGGTGGCAAGGCTCCACGTATTTCTCGTCGGTTTCGCGATAGAGCTCGCCTGTCTTCTCGCCGGTTTCTGCATTGTAGGCAGTCAGACGGCAGTCGTTCTGGTCGCGGTTCAGTTCGAACATATAGATGGTCTTGCTGTCCGGACTCCATGCGATGTTGGTGAAGTAGCGGTCGGTTGGATCGCCAGCCTTCAGATAGATGGTCTTGCCGGTCATGCAGTCGAACACGCCTACGGTTACCTTGTGTGATGTCTCGCCAGTCATCGGATACTTGTCTGGTGCAGGAGTAGCAATGCAACTCTGTGTTTCAGGATGATTGAAACCGATTTCCGGGATGTCGACCTGTGGATAGTCGGTTACCATACTCTGGTCCATGCGATAGAAGGCGAGCAGTTCGCCGTTCGGACTCCAGAAGGTTCCCTTGCTGATACCGAACTCATCGCGGTGAACACTCTGTCCATAAACAATTTCGCGGCTTCCGTCCTTTGAAAGCTGGAAATCGTGAGATTTCTTCTCTTTTGTCAGGGCGTTGCTTGTTACATCGAAGGTACGCACATAGAGGTTGCTGCCCTTCAGATAGGCGAAGGCGTTCTGCTGGGCGTTGGCCTCCAGGAGGTTCTCGCCGTCAGCATAATCCATCTCGCTCAGCAGCTTATGCTTCTTGAAGTCTACGGTATAAGTCTTGCTGCCGTTGCTTACCATCACGATGTTCTTGCCTGCAAAAGGGAAGATAGCATTGTAGAGGGCTCTTACCTTGATGTCTTTGGTAGGAGCAATCCACTGGTTGATGTCATTGATGCCGAAGAGTTTGGTCTCCTTGCCTGTCGTCTTGTTGACGAGATAGCAGGCATCTACATCCTGGCGAACGAGTTCATTGCCCCACCAGGTGCACCAGCGGTTCTTAGCTACCATGTTACGATAGTTGTTGCCGCCGAAGTTCAGGTCTTCCAATGTAAAGGTTTTCTCGCCTTTCTGAGCAGGAACCACGTCCTGAGCCTGTAAGTCGGTTGCATTCATAGCCATTATGATCATAGCAGCAAAAGATAATTTATAAATTGAATTCTTCAGATTCATTATATTCTTTACTTTACTTTATCGGGTTTACCACCCATGCGTCGTGAAACACGACGCATGGGTCGATATGTCTTTAATCCTCGTCGTCGAAGTCAACGCTGAAGTTCTTCTTGCCTCCGCGCTTGCCTCCGAAATCACGGCCACCACGTTTGTCGCCCTTGAAGCCACCACGCTTGTCGCCTTTCTCGAAACGCTTTCCGTCGCGCTTGCCACCGAAGTCACGGCCACCCTTGCGGTCGCCCTTGAAGCTACGGCTGCCACGCTTGTCATCGTCGTCATCATTGCGTCGACCGCCACCGATACGTGAACGGCCGCCCTTATGGAACTCAGCACGCTTCTTCTCGAAGTCTTCCAGACGGTGAGTATGGAACTTGAAAGAACGGATATCGTCCTCTTCGTTTTCAGTCTCCTCGCTTACACGCTTCTTGAATTCACGCTCCTTCTTGAAACGGTGCTTCTGAGCCATCTCGCTCTTCTCGCGCTCAGTCTTCACTATACCGCCTTCAGAACGGAAGTCCTTCATCTTGCCGTCGAACATCACATACTTGCGGAATTCGCACTCCAAGCTTCCGTTGAATACAGGAATCTTGATAGATGGTTTCAGACCAATCTGTTCGAAGCACTCCTCGCGGTAGCTCAATACCCAAGCCTCGTTGCCGGCAAAAGCCTTCTTGAAGCGCTCACCTATCATCTTGTAGGTGTTCAGGAGGTTAGGGGTAGAGATGCGCTCACCGTATGGAGGGTTCATCACGATGATGCTCTTCTCGGCAGGCTGGGTGAAGTCCTTGAAGTCCTGCTGGGCGATGGTGATATCCTTGCTCAGTCCGGCAGCACGAACGTTGAGATTAGCTGTATTGACAGCCTTCATGTCAACATCGTAACCATAGATATGGTGCTCGAACTCGCGCTCCTGAGAGTCGTCGTTATAAATCATATCGAAGAGATCCTGGTCAAAATCGTTCCATTTCTCGAAAGCAAACTCCTTGCGGAATACACCTGGAGAGATGTTGCGGGCGATGAGGGCAGCTTCGATGGCGATGGTACCTGAACCACACATCGGGTCGATGAAATCGCATTCGCCCTTCCAGCCAGTCATCAGAATCATACCTGCAGCGAGAACCTCGTTCAGAGGAGCCTCTACCTGCTCCTGGCGGTAGCCACGGCGGTGCAGACTCTCACCACTCGAATCGAGACTCAAGGTGGCATTGTCTTCTGCAATGTGGATGTTGAGGCGGATATCCGGGTTAGATACGCTGATATTTGGACGTGTACCCTGCTTCTCGCGGAACCAGTCAACAATCGCATCCTTTACCTTGTAGGTTACGAAGCGTGAGTTGCGGAACTCCTCTGAGTAGACTACTGAGTCAACAGAGAAAGTCTTCTTCACGTCTAAGATGTCATCCCACTTGATCTTCTGGATCTGATCATACACCTCTTCAGCGCTTCTAGCCTTGAAGTGCTTGATAGGCTTTAAGATACGGATGGCTGTGTGCAACTGGAAGTTAGCACGATACATCATTTCCTTGTCGCCTGTGAAAGACACCATGCGGCGACCGATCTGTACATTATTGGCACCCAACTGGGTGAGCTCTTCAGCCAAGACAGGCTCGAGGCCCATGAAGGTCTTGGCAATGAGTTCAAATTCCTGTTCCATTATTGAATTCTATATCTAATAAACTTTGTTTTTCTTTTTTATATTTCTTTGTTTTGGGTTTCATATCCTTGGTAACCCATACGTTGGCTCCCACTACGCAGCCTTCTCCGATGGTGATGCGACCGAGGATGGTGGCATTGGCGTAGACGATGACATCATTTTCGAGGATAGGGTGGCGAGGGATTCCCTTGATAGGATTGCCGTCCTTATCGAGTGGGAAACTCTTGGCTCCGAGGGTAACACCCTGGTAGAGTTTCACATTGTCGCCGATGATGCAGGTAGCTCCAATCACCACACCCGTACCGTGGTCGATGGTGAAGTGCTTGCCGATGGTAGCCTCCGGGTTGATGTCAATACCGGTTTCCGAATGCGCCAGCTCAGTCATCATTCTCGGAATGAGCGGCACTCCCAGTTCGTGCAGTACGTGGGCGATGCGGTAGTTGGTAATCGCCTTGATGACCGGGTAGCAGGAGATGATTTCTCCGTGGCTCATGGCAGCTGGGTCGCCCTCGTAGGCAGCCTCTACATCGGTAGCCAGAATCTTGCGCAGTCTCGGAAATTCCATGATTGCCTTGGCTGCAATCACGCCTGCCTTGGCACGCTGGTGCTGCAGTTCAGCCTGGGTTTCCGTTTCGCAGTCGTTGGCGAAGCAGAGACCGGCGAGAATTTGCTCTGACAGCATCTCATAGAGTTTCTCTACTCTTACTCCAATGTGATATTTGATGGTTGAGATATTTACCGAAGAATTGCCGAAATATCCCGGAAAGAGGATAGAACGGGACAAACTGATGATTTCTTCGAGCGCCTTGCCCGAAGGAAGTGGATTCCCGTCTCGATGCTGATGGAAGAGACCCTTCAAAGATTCGGCGCTCGAAAGCTCCTCGATGGTCTCTGTCAGCTGATGAGTTAATGTATCTTTACTCATTTTCTTAATGTCTCAATAAAATTTGAGTGCAAAGATACGATTATTTTCTTGAATGACAAAGAAATAGCTATGGTTTTTTGTATTTTTTAGAGTGATTTTTTGAGGGAGGAAAGACGGAAAGACCCATGTACGGTGTTTTACCGTACATGGGTCTGGCTTGTCTTATTTTGCGATGCTGTCCAGGAAGAGGAGCAGTCGGTTGGTGACGTTTACCTCTGAAACACCGGAATCGAAGTCGAGTGATACGAGGTTGAGTGTAGGGAAACGGTCGTGGAGACGTTTCTCGATGCCCTTGGAAATCACGTGGTTAGCGATGCAACCGAAAGGCTGGAGCGAGATGATGTTGTTCACGCCATCACGGATGTAACCTACGATGTCGGCAGGCAGAAGCCAGCCTTCGCCAAACTGGGCTGCGAGCGAAACCAGTCCCTGTACGTCCTTCGCATCATCATAGATATTGGTGAACGGACGGAAGTAGCGGAACTTGCCGGCTGCCTTGTTTACCTGGCGCAATCTTCTGCCTATCAGCGCCTGATAAGCGCCCTTGATGATGAAATCGGGCACTTTGGTGCAACTCAGCCGCATGTGTTTCTGTATCTCCACGTTCACAAATTCCTGCAGGAAGAAGGGGGCAAGCAGAGGCGGAACCACCTCAATGCCGCGCGAAATGATGTTCTGCTCCAGGAACTGGTGGGCGAAAGGATTGAACTTCAGGAAGATTTCGCCTACGATTCCTACCTTCGGCAACGTTCTGTCGAGGGTCAACTGGTTGAATTCTTCGGCTGCCTGTTCCAGGAGTCGGATGAGTCCTTTGGCTGAATTCTGGGCGATAGGTCCGTCTATCAGCTGCATGTATTTATCGCGCAACTCTCTGGCAATGCCCGGTTTGCGCTCTCTTACGATGCAGGCGTTGTACATCTCGTTGATTGCATCGCCATAGAAAATGGCGGTAACGATAATCTGACTGTATTTCAGCCAAGGTACATTGAAGCCGTCCTGCTCGTTGTAGTCTTGTTTGTCGTCTGTTGAGCCTGATGCTTCGCCTGTTGAGGCTGTTACACCGAGCGTGAGCAGCGGAATGTCCTGGAATCCATTGGAAATCATCGCACGCTTGATGAGACCGGCGTAGTTGGTTGCGCGACACTGACCGCCCGTCTGACTCATCACTACTGCCGTATTGTTCAGGTCGTATCTGCCTGATTTCAAGGCTTTGATGATGTCGCCGACGATGAGGGTTGCCGGATAACAGACTTCGTTGTTGGCAAACTTCAAGCCGAGTTCGGCGCTTACCTCATCGCTCATCGGAAGTACCTCTACATCATAGCCTATCAGTTTCAGGATAGGCGGAATGATAGGGGTGAGGTATTCGGTCATGAAAGGAGCGAGAATCTTGCGATGAATGTCCTGCTTGGTGAATACCTTGGTCTGCTGTAAATGTTGAATGTTGAGTGTTGAATGTTGAATTTCTTCAGCTGTTGAATTTTTCACTCTTCGTTCTTCACTCTTCACTTCCTTTACTCCCTTCAGGCTTTCTATCAGCGAGCGGACACGGAGTTTCAATGAGCCGATATTGCTTACATCATCTATCTTCAGCAGCGTGAACGGCTTGTTGTGGCGCTTCATGATGTCGCGAATCTCGTCCTGGATAAAACTGTCAGGGCCGCAGCCGAAGCTGGTCATCTGGACGAAATGAACCTCATCGCCCTGTTCGGCTGCCCATTGCGCTGCCTTCAGAATGCGGTTCATATACGCCCATTGCTTTACGAGATAAGTCTCTGGCTGACAGTTGTATGCTTCGTTGTTGTCCTGGCTGGCTAATGCTGCCTCATTTCTTTCTGCCGCCAGGTTCTCCAGATTGAAGTCTTTAAAATCTGCAAAGAGATTACCCCGGGCGATGTCTTCGCTGATGACGTTGACTCCCAGATTGGCAATCATCTCGCTCAGCTTGTGCTGAATCAGCGGGTCTGTATGATAAGGACGGCCCGCCAGCAGAATCGTAAGTCCCTTGTTTGGCTTCAGAATCTCCCAGCCCTGTTTCTTAATCTCAGCTGCATATACTGCCTGAGCATAGAGGGCCTCTCTCAGCGCTTTATGGGCAGTCTTCTTGCTTACTCCCAGTTGCTTGAGATAATCGGTAATCTGTTTTTCCAGCGCCTTAGGCTGGGCAAAGTTGATGACGGGTGTATCGATCGGTTTCTTCAGATTGATGACCGACTTGATGACATCGCTGTAGCCAGAAACGACCGGACAGTTGAAGCTGTTCAGCGTATTCTTCGGGTCGTCATTATGCTCATAAACCACGTATGGCATGAGGATGCGGTCAACCTTCGGGTTCTCGTTGAGTTCCTTCAGATGACTGTGAGCCAGTTTAGCCGGGAAGCAGATATTATCGCTCATCACCGTATTCAAGGCTCCTTCATACTGGCTGAAAGTGGAATCTGAAGAGAGAATCACGCCCAATCCGGCTGCCCGGAGCAGCGCATTCCAGAACGGATATTCCTCGTACATATTGAGGATGCGAGGAATGCCTACCCATGTACCGTGAAACGCGGTAGCAGGTTGGTTAACTGTCTCTCTATCAAAGAGTAAACTGTATTTGTATTCGTAAATATTTTTGCCTTTTATCCCGTTTGCTCCTTTGTTGTTGAACACTCGCTCACACTTGTTTCCTGAGTAGAATCGGTTGCCGCCGGCAAAGGTGTAGCGGGAAACATAACAATGGTTTTCGCAGCCTTTGCATTGCAGCTGTTTGGTTTCATAATGAGCCAGATTCTGGAGATCATCGATGGATCTTGATGAGGCAGGTTGCTCGTCTTCTCCAGATGTGCGATGCTTGTAATCTGCCGCCGCATGAAGGGCACAGCCGTAGGCGCCCATCAGTTCAGGCATGTTGCTTCGTGCCACTTCGGTATGGGTGAGCAACTCAAATGCTCTTACCACCGCATCGTTTCTCATCGTACCACCCTGCACAACGATTTTGCCTCCAAGGTTCTCATTACCATGGAGTTTCAATACCTTATAAAGACAGTTCTTGATGACCGAATAAGAGATTCCGGCAGAAATATCAGCTACAGATGCGCCCTCTCTGAGCACCTGCTTCACCTTCGAGTTCATGAAGACGGTGCAGCGGGTTCCCAGGTCGCAGGGAGCCTTCGACTGGCAGGCGAGTTGAGCAAAATCGCCTACAGAATAACCCATATTGTTGGCAAAGGTCTGGATAAACGTTCCGCAGCCCGAACTGCACGCCTCGTTGAGTTCCATGCGCACCACAGCCCCTTTCTCCACGAAGATAGCCTTCATGTCCTGTCCGCCGATGTCCAGGATAAAACTCACGTCGGGCATGAGTGAGGCAGCCGCTCTTTCGTGCGCCATTGTTTCGATAATGCCGCTGTCGAGTCCGAAAGCCGCCTTGATGAGTTCTTCGCCGTAACCTGTAGAGCAGGACCCTACGATTTCCAGTTCAGCGCCTCGCAATGCTGCTTCCTGCTTCAGGGCGTTCAGTCCATCCGCTACTGCCTTGATCGGATTTCCCAGATTCAGGCGGTAATTGGTAAAGACAATATCTCCCGTAGGTGTCTCCGCATTCACCCTTACCGCAACAATCTTCGTCGTAGTAGAGCCCGAGTCAATACCAATCACAACCTGCTGTTTTCCTTTATTCAGCGGTTGGGTTTCGGTAGCGAATTTAGCCTTAGATTTGAGCCATTCCTGGTGCTCTTTCTCATTCTTGAACAGAGGCAGCAGACTGCTGGTCCATTCCGTTTGTATTTCTTTTTTCATCCGACTTCTGAGTACAGAAACTGAGGCTGCAGAATCTGCCGATTTAGCCCGGTAAGCACAGCCCAGAGCCGGAATGAGATTGCTGTTTCCTGATACGATGAAATCGTTTGGAGAGAGATGGAGATAATCGCAGAAAGCCTTGCGGAGAGCCGGAAGAAAGGTAAGCGGACCGCCGCAGAGCAGGATAGGAGCCTCGAAGCTGATGCCGTGAGAAAGCGTAACCACCGTCTGTACGGCGATGGAATGGAAGATGCTGGCTGCAATATCGGCTTCGGGCAGATTGCGCGCCATCAGGTTCTGGATGTCGGTCTTGGCAAATACGCCGCAGCGGGCAGCCATCGGATAAACGTGCTCTGCCTTCATCGCCAACTCGCTCATCTTCTGGTTTTCTACGCCCATCAGCACACTCATCTGGTCGATGAAAGCGCCCGTTCCGCCAGCACAGTTGCCGTTCATGCGCAGTTCCATATTTCCGTTTTCCTTGAAGAAGATAACCTTCGCGTCCTCGCCACCAATATCGATGAGCGCTTTCGCCTCAGGATGAGCCGTACGGGCATAGACCGATGCAGCCACCACCTCCTGTACAAACTCCGCCTGGAGCTGTTCGGCAGTAGCCATTCCTACGCTTCCCGTTACGCAGATTCTTGCCTCTGCATCGCCCGTGAGGGCTAAAATCTCATCGAAATATTGCGACACAAGTTCGTTGACACGAGCGTTGTGGCGTTCGTATTTTGAGTAAATTACCCGGTTATCGCTGTCGATAACGGCTATTTTGGCTGTCGTAGAGCCAACGTCCAATCCTATGTAATAAGTTTTCTCCATTTCTCTTATCTCAAGTATTTCTCTTATCTCAAGTATTTTCTCTTATCTCAAGTATTTTCTTTTATTCTAGTGGCTTTTCCCAAGTTCCATCTGCTCTCTTCTCATATCCCTGAAAGCGCTCCAGGCTATCGGAACCGCAACGGCAAACGAGCAGCAATCTGCCCACATCTGACACATCTCCACGCCCAGCAGTCCGAAGAAATAGGGGAGGATGAAGATGAGCGGAATGAAGAAAAGTCCGCTGCGTGCTGCCGCTACGATGTTGGCTCTCACCGGTTTACGGATGGTCTGCATTAGCATGTTGGTGAGCACGATGCTGGCTACGAGCGGAAAACTGAGCACCTGCCATCGCAAAGCCACCGAACCTACGGCTACAACCGCTGCATCATCGCGGAAGATACTGATGATGGAAGTTGAGAAGATGAAGCCGAGAAGGGCACAGACGCTGAGGAAAACCGTGCCGCATTTGATGCAGAAAAAGAAGGCTTCCTTTACGCGCCCATAGAGTTTGGCGCCGTAGCAGAATCCGCAGAGCGGCTGGAATCCCTGCCCCAGACCGATAACCATCGCATAGGTGAAGAAGGAGATGCGGGTAACGATGCTCATGCCCGCAATGGCTGCATCGCCAAACGCACCTGCTGCCACATTGAGCATCAGCGTAGCGATACTTCCCAGTCCCTGTCTTGACAGCGAAGGGGTTCCGCCGAAGATAATCTCCTTGGCAAAGGCGCGGGTAGGGGTGAAATTGCTGAGACGGATGCGGATGTTCTCGCCTTTATACGTCATCCAGAACAGCATGGCGCAGCCGAAACACTGGCTGATGAGGGTGGCTACGGCGGCTCCGGTAATGCCCAGTTGGAAGTAGAGAATGAGCAGAGGAGCCAGAATCAGATTGAGCAGCACACCCGACATGATGCCTTTCATCGCATACATCGTATTGCCCTGAAATCGCATCAGATTATTCAGCGTAAGCGAGGTGGTCATAAAGGGAGCACCCAGCAGGATAATGCCCAGATAACGCTCTGTATAAGGAAGAATGGTGGGCGTAGAACCCATCAGCAGGCAGAGCGGTGTGAGGAAAAGATGCCCCAGAATGGCTATGAGGAGACCGGTAAGAAAACTCAGCACAAAGCCTGTTGTTGCCATCTTCTGTGCCTCTTCCGTATGCTTGGCGCCCAACTGTCGCGAAACATAATTGCCCGCTCCGTGACCGAAGAAGAAACCTATCGCCTGAATCACAGCCATTGCTGCAAAGGAAACGCCTACCGCTGCCACACTCTGCGTGTTGATGCTGCCCACGAAATAGGTGTCGGCGAGATTGTACATGCTCGTCGACAGCATACTGATAATCGTTGGTATGGCCATCGTAAAAATCACATGATGCACAGGGGCATGAGTGAGGAACGTATAGTTGTCTCTTTTCTCTTTCTTCATAACTTTATGATGCTCTTTTGGGGCATTTCAACCTGCAAAGGTACATAAATATCCACAAAGTTGGACAATTATGAACAAACTTTTATAAATTTATAAGAAAAGAGTTGCATTATTCGTAAATTTATTGTATTTTTGCACCGCAATTGAATATATATACAAAAAACAATTTACTAATGAATGATGAGATAAGAATCATACCGGTAACAACAAAAAAGGGGTTGAAAACCTTCATTCAGTTTCATTATGATCTCTACAGAGGCCATAAGTTTGCCATTCCTTTTTTGCGTTTCGACGAGATGAATACGCTGGACCCAAAGAAGAATCCTGCCTTCGAATTCTGTGAGGCTCAATACTTCCTGGCGGTTGACAGCGAGGCTCGTATCGTAGGTAGAATTGCTGCCATTATCAACCATCGTGCCAACGAAGAGTGGAACAAGAAGCAGGTTCGCTTCGGTTGGTTCGATTTTGTGGATAATGTAGCGGTTTCCTGTGCCTTGTTGCGCACGGTAGAAAACTGGGGCAAGAGCAAGGGAATGAACGAATGTGTAGGTCCGCTCGGATTTACGGATATGGACCGTGAAGGCTTGCTCATCGAGGGCTTCGATCGGAAGTCTACGATGTATATCAATTACAATTATCCTTATTACAAGACGCATATGGAGAGTTATCCGCTCTATGAGAAGGATAACGACTGGCTGGAGTACCGCATCAGGATTCCGGAAGTGACGCCGGCTAAGTTTGCCAAGACTGCCCAGATGATAGAGAGCCGATATAATCTGCATGTTCATAAGTTCACCCGCCGGGAACTGACCTCGGGAGGAATGGGCAGGAAGGTGTTCGAAATCGTGAACGAGACTTATAAGAATCTCTATGATTTCCAGCAGCTTACGGAGAAGCAGATAGATGAATATGTAAATACTTATATCAAGAAGGCTGACTTGAACCTGGTAACGGGTGTGGTGGATGGCAACGCTGGCAACAAGCTGGTAGCCTTCGGTGTTTCCTTCCCTTCGTTTACCGATGCGCTGCGCGAGATAGGCGATGGCAAGCTTTTCCCTACGGGTTGGCTGAAGGTGCTGAAGGTTCTGAAGTGGCACAAGACGGATACGGTAGATTTGCTCTTGATAGGTGTTCTTCCGGAATATCGCAAGAAGGGAGCCAACGCGCTTATTTTTGCCGATCTGATAGAGCAGTATCACCGTTATGGCTTTAAATGGGCTGAGGCAATGCCGCAGATGGAGACCAATACCGGTGTTCAGAGCCAGTGGCAGTATCTGGAGAGCGAACAGCATCGCCGTCATCGCTGCTATAAGAAGAAGATTTAAAAGTCTCTGTTTTGAGCCATTTAGGTGTAAAAAAGATAGAAAATGGGCTAAAAAGTTAATAATTCTAACTCGCTCTAAATTGGACTTTGATTGAAAATCAAGAAGTTGGGCGTTTGCCTATATTATATAGGTAACAATATGGAAACGAGCGGACTTCTGCTCGTTTCTGTATTTTGCAATATGCAAAGAACGCCTCAATTCGGGGACAAAGATACGACAATTTTCTAAATATCCCATAACTAGCAAGGAGAAATTTACGGAATTTAGAACTTTTTGAGTTAAATCTGATGCTTACCAACAATATGTATCCAAAAACAAACAGCAGTATTCGGATATAGCTTATCCGAATACCTGCTGCCATAACGTTTTGTTGCTGACGATGATTCTGACATCGGCTTTCATGTACTTTTGCAACACAGGGGACTTTTGTCCCTGTGTACTCACAGTGGCTATAGCCATAAAATAGTTACCATCTTCCCTATGTATGAGCCTGGCTTTATGGCTTGTGATGTCGCAGTTACAAGATGCATTATCGTTGCCCTCGAAAGATACATGAGCCGTCCTTGGCTCATCGAAAAGGTACAAATACTTATATGGCACAAACACTTGCACTGTTCTTTGATTGATGACCTCACCATTAGCATCTATGGATATAGGATAAGGTATCTTGTAGAAAGCAACTGCGAGGGCGAGGACTATTATCGTAATGACAACCGTTCCCAAGCTGACGAGGCGAGGAGGAACCTTGCCTATCACGTTCCTCACCTTCTCGCTTCTCAACTCGATATTATCTGTTTCTTTTTCTTTCTGTTCCATGTCAAAAGCATTTTAGTTTCCCAATTCCAACTGATTCTTCACAAGATTATAGTATGCTCCTCGCTTGGCGGTCAAAGACTCATGGTTGCCTTCCTCAACCACTTTGCCATGGTCGATGACCACGATTTGGTCGGCATTCTTCACTGTGCTTAGGCGATGAGCTACAATCACAACAGTCTTACCCTTATAGAACTTATCCAAGTTCTCGACGATGCTCCTCTCGTTGTTGGCATCGAGCGAGTTGGTCGCCTCGTCAAGGAAGATGTAGTCGGGATTCTTATACACCGCCCTCGCTATCAAGATGCGTTGTTTCTGTCCCTGGCTCAGTCCCACGCCATCACGTCCAATCTTGGTGTTGAACTTCAGAGGCAAAGCCATCACATAGTCCTTGATACAAGCTATCTCGGCAGCTTTCAACAACCGTTCCTTGTCTATGTCGCCATCGTCAACGGCAATGTTTCTTGCGATACTCTCCGAGAAGATAACACCATCCTGCATGACAACACCACATTGTCTGCGCCACCACTTTTTGTTGAGTTTGTTGATGTCAGTATTTCCAATGTTGATTGTTCCCTCCAAGACAGGATAATAACCAAGCATCAAACGGATGAGGGTGGTCTTTCCACTGCCAGATGCGCCAACGATGGCTGTTACCTTACCTTGCGGAATGTGAATGCTCACATCGTCTATGGTTTTGCGCAAAGCATGTGGGTCGTACTTGAACATGATGTTCTTGATGTCAATGCCCTCATTCTTATCTTCAATAGAAGTTAGCAAGCCTTCCTTTCCATTCTCATCATCCATCTGGTGAATCTCGTTGATTCGCTCCAAGCTAATCTTCACATCTTGCAGAGAATAGAAGAAGTTCATCAGTTGCTCCACAGGCGAGTTGAGCTGTCCGATGATGTATTGCACGGCAAGCATCATACCGAGTGTCATTTGCCCATGAATCACGGCAGTTGCAGCGACTACCGTGATGATGATGTTCTTCACCTCGTTGATGAAAATACTTCCAGCTTCCTGTGTCTGTTGGAGTTTGAGCGACTTCATCTGCACGCCGAATAGCTCAGCTTGTGTGTCCTCCCATTCCCATCTTCTACGTTGCTCACAATCCTGCAACTTGATTTCCTGCATATAGGTGATAAACTCATAAGTTTTGTTATTGTTGATGGCTTGCTGCTCGAACAACTCATAGTCAAGCACCTTCCTCCGCTTCAAGAACAAGGTCATCCATGCACCATAGAGGATGCTTCCCAACAAAAAGATGGTAAACACCAACTTGTTGTAGAAGAACAGTACCACCGAGAATACCACAAAGGTTAGCACGGCAAAGGTGATGTTGAGCGTCTGCTGCGTAAGGAAGTTGTTCACACGGGTATGGTCGTTCATTCTTTGCATCAAGTCGCCCATGAGTTTCGTATCAAAGAAAGACATAGGCAGTTTCAATAGCTTGATGAAGAAGTCACTTACCAATGATATGTTGATGCGTAAGGATATGTGAAGCAACAACCATCTGCGGATAAAGTCTATTGCCGTTCGGCTGATTGTAAGCATCAACTGCCCCAAGAGTATCAGCCAAACAAAACCTATATCTTGGTTCTTGATACCGACATCCACGATAGATTGGGTAAGGAATGGCAGGACAAGCTGCAGGAGGCTTCCGACTACCAGACCCAAGATAATTTGTCCGAAATACTTGCGATATTTCCTCACATATCCAAGGAGAAAGCGGAAAGACCTCTTCTCTTTGATGTGTTCTTCGTCCTCCATCTTATAGGTAAAGAAAGCAGGAGTGGTTTCCAAGAACATGGCAATGCCCTTGTCCTCGCCATTAGATTTCGTGCTTATCCAATGTTGCTTGAACTCATCCAAGCCATAAGTTACCAATCCTTTTCCTGGGTCAGCTACATAAAACTTCTTGCCTTTCTTGACCTTATATAAGACTACAAAATGGTTTTGGTCCCAGTGAAGGATGCTAGGCAAAGGGGCTTTACCTAACATAGTAGTGGTTACCCTTGCACTTATCGTATGCAATCCAAGCGTGTTGGCTGCTTCATTAATGCCAAGCATGGAAACACCTTCCGTGGTGGCAAAACAAAGTTTCGACAGAGAATCCAAAGAGTATTCTCTGCCGAAATATTTGCATACCATCTGCAAGCAAGCTATGCCACATTGCATGGAGTCGTGTTGAAATATTATTGTTATTTTTCTCATTTTTGAACATTATAGACTCATCCTACTTTTTTGACTTTGTCCTGCCCCTGTACCTTTATACTTCTTTTTTGCCACATTAAATCTATATCGGATAGTTAGAGAATATTCACTTATTGAGTAATCATGATGAATTATTTCTCGCATACTTCCGGAGTACATTTTACTATGCATATTCCCTGTACCGAGCAAATCATTAGCATAAAAGAACACTACCATTTTTCCTTTCAGAAACGATTTATATATTGATAAATTCGAGCTGAAATAATTACGGTACATATAAGAAGTTTCATCGTCACCCTTAGTCTGCGCTGTTAGCAGCAGGGAGATTGTACAGAACTTAGTATCTATAGTATTATCAAAACGCACCGTAATCTTTGGATTGTCAAGACCGTGCCCTCCATGAGTTTCCATGTCAAACCATTGCTTGAAGAAATGGAAACGCAAAGAGGGATGCCATATTCCAAATTTGGGACTTGCGGAAAGCGAAGCCCCGATACGATTATATGGTTTCCAATTCACATTTTGTATTAACGCTATATTAGGATTGTCCTTGTACGACTGAGTTAACATCACAATTGGATCAGATACATGAGTATAAATGCCCTCAGCCATAAGCCATTTGTAAGACACCATATAATTAATGTTACGGCTTATTTCCGAGACAAGGAAGGGGTTTCCTGATTCATAAGTATAACGATTATCATACCCTATTCCTGACCGCATATCATAATATGAAGGACGCTTTATTGTAGCTCCATAGCTTAATTGCATTTGGGTTTTTCCTACCGGAAGGGATAATGATAATGAAGGAAGGAGATTCCCATACCTCTTACTTTGTTCGGGGATTCTTTTTCCTTCTTCATAATAATTAAAATCCGTATTCTCATACCTTATTCCCGCAAGGACTCTCAATTGCCCGAATTTCCGTGTATAATCACAAAACACAGAGGCCATGCCCTCCTTGATTCTGTTATCCTGTTTGTCCAATAATCCCATAGGCTGAACATCATACGAACTGTTACGGTTAGTATTAGAGTATTCTCCTCCGAAAGAAAGTTGTCCTTTCCAAAATGGCAAAGTCAATGTCAGCTTGGAAGCAAAAAGCTCATTCTTGGTATTTGTTTTTGTATGTACAGCTTTATCCTGCCAATCGCCTCCATACTCTTGGTACCTTTCAAGGGTATTTACTTTGGAGAAATCTTTGTCCCAAAGCCAATCGGTATTAAAATTTATGTCCACGATGCCTATTTTCCCCATATAATAAACGTTACTACTTGCAAGGCTCATGTTGCCTGGTTTTGCTATGTCACTTGCGGATTCTTCCGTGAAGGCATAATCTTTATATATGGTTGTCGCTATATTGCTTACAGCTTTATTGAACATGCGGTTGAAGTTGAAACTTGCACCTATAAAACTATTATTGCTTATCTGATAGTTAACTCCTAGTCCGCAATATAATTGCCTGTTTCTTATGCTACCCTTAATATCATTGCGTTGATGCCAAACATTGTCGACATAGGTGTTTTGAACGAGATCTTGCTTGATTGAACTTTCAGCGTCTTTAATCTTCAAGACAGTGAATGTCTCAAGACCTTTCTTCTGATAGTTTATGTTCAGTTGCTCATATCCACCAATTCTTGAGTTTTCATCATTTTTCCCAAATGTCCTCGTTTCAAATCCGAATCCATCTTTTGTTCTTTTTTTCGTATTGATACGTATAACCGCCTTTACATTTGAGGCATATTGCGCTCCCGGATTTTGTTTTACCTCCACAGTGCTTATTTCATCTGGGTTCAAGCGGTCCAATTCCGTATTATCCCTAACCTTTTTGCCATTAATGTAAATCACTGGTTCACCAATTCCAAAGATATTGATTTTCCCGTTTTGCGTAGTGACATTGGGAATTCGGTCAAGCAAATTGTATATGTTTCCCGTTTTTTCCAATATTGAGCCAGCCACGGTTGTGATAACAGCCCCATTCTTCAACTTACTCTTGGGTAAAGAAGATTTTACGATGACATCTCCTAATGTCATAGATTCCTCTTTTAAAACAATAACACCAAGATTATCATCAGTTACATTTAAGAAAACAGTCCTATATCCTATACATGTTACCTTGACAATTCCATTTTGATGAGGCGTATTAAGTATAAAACTGCCATTTTCATCACTAACAACACCTTTAACAAATACAGAATCTTTTGATTGTAGCATAGCAACATTGGCAAATTGTATTGCATTTCCCTGCTCATCTACAATTTTTCCTGTTATGCTTTGTGCAATACAAGCAAGATTACAACTTATGTAAATTAAAAAAACTACAAAATATCTCATATTTCAGTTTTGCTATAAAATATAACCTGTCACGGTAGAATTTGGACATCTTGGGTCTGGGTAATCAAAATAGCCTTTACCTAAAGTCTTAGATATATCGACAAAACATACACGTCTATTTATAGATTTGCGACAAATATCAATAACTTTGCAATGCTTACAAGGAGAGTTTGTGTCTCTCTTTTCAATTTGACTAAATGTACATATCTCTAATGCTTTTGGTGAATTCCAAATTGTTTTTAATGGGAAATTATATATATTCCCAAGAACAAAGTCTGGATTGTCATAAAGCATTTCACAAGGTGTGCATATTCCTGTAGTCAAAATAGACAGCATATAATTTCCTGCATGGCATATTTGATTGTTACTTACAAACTCGTTAACAGTCTTAAATCTCTTCAACTGATACCCACACTTATTTATTTTATTTAAAAAGATTGGGAAATGTTTCTTTTGAGCATCTACATATGATGAAATAGATGCCAATTGCTCATTTCTTGGTGTATAGTCTTTGTATTCTTCCTTAAACTCAGAATAAAATGCAGGAGTTATTACCCAATCAATAATATTTTCGAATTGAGACAAAAAATCATACAACTCTTTGAAATTTTCAACAGTTCCATTATGGATAGTTATAACACTTCTGACATTTAAAGACACGCCATTTTGTTGGCAATACAAAAACATCTTCTTTACTTTTTCAACATATGCTTTAGAGCCACCAACCATTACTTGTATGATGCCACCATCAATTGAATCTAAAGAAAATTGCATTTTGTCAATACCGATACCCTTTAACAACTTAACATCATCCTCTGTCAACGGTGTCTTTGTCGAAAGAAATGGATAATACCCTTTATTTAATGTATATCCAAGAAGTTCTTTCCAATCTTTACGTGCAAAAATATCACCTCCAGTTAAAGCTATGTTAGAAACTCCAATTTTATGGCATTCATCTATAATTCTTTCTATTTTTTGTAATGGCATAGAAAGGTTTTTACTACGTTTTGCATAGCAATAAATACAATTGGTGTTACATGCCGTTGTCACCATAATGCTAACATTGAAAGGCACTGTAGGACGCTTGTTAATGAATTTGTCAAATGGACTATATCCCTGCTCAAAGTAATATTTACGTTCGTCTGGCAACATACTATAAACCAATAAATGAGCGGGAATAACAAATGTTTGATACTTATAAGTAAACCTACTTTCATTTTTACCGATTAAATTATTCACAAAATATTCAATTTTGGCAATATCTATACCCAATGACAAAGAAATTTTTTGCAATGATATTGTCGTAGTATTTTTACCAATTTCAGATATAATAAATCCTACTACAGGTGGTACGACAAAGATATTCCCAGAATTTCCTTGTACGTCGTTATCTACTTGTTGTTCCAATTTTACAATATACGAACAACATTTTTCATTGCGAATAATATATTGAGGATTTAATCTTATATAGTTCATAATACAATATTTTAAAGGGCATGTCAAAAGTAGCACAACTAATTATAGAAAGTTACTCCTGGCATACCCACATTTTAACATTCTACCCAACCTTTTTCAGGTTGATCTGGAACTGATGGAGACACGATAGTTTCGCCAGCTCCACCATATTCACAAACACAAGTGCTAGAACCACTGCCACCATTTACCTCTTCCATTTCAGAGAGAAGTAAATCTTCAATTTCATTCTTTTTCATTGTCTGTATTTTTATAAGAATGTATTTTTAACCAACAAGCATCACCGTGTTGTCGATGCCTTTAATTTTTCTCAGTAAGGTCTGAGTTGTTTCAACCTTGCACAAAGGTTATTGGAACAATCGTACCAAAACGAAAGCAAACTGCAATTATTTGCATCATTTTGTGTTCCGAGTACAAAGATATGAAGACTTTTTGAAACAAAGTAATTTTCAGAGAATATTTAAACTACATTAAACTATGTTATACGTGATTACACTTTGCATAATAATACAAAAATAGCATTTTCACTTACTTTTTTTACGGTTTACTTGCATCTTTATTCTATTTGATTCATCAATAAGTTGTCTTGCTATACTATCTTTATATGATGCTATCTCAACCATTTTGTGGTAGTGATAGACGGAATCTTCATACACATCAACTTGGGTTCTTAATTTATCAATTATGTCTTCGTCTCGTTGGACATTGAAATGTTTTTCGATGTAGCGAATGTTCGGGTCGTTAGATGGAAGCACCATCTTCAATGCCCTATATTTCAAGTCTGCCTCCTCCCAATCTTGGTGCTCTCGCCATTGGGTGAGATTGCCCCAAATGGAGAGGACAAGAGACAGAGCCAAGCTACCAATGAAAAGAAGAACTTTCTTTGAGGTTGGCTCGAAGCGATGGGTTACAACCTTCTTTTGAGGTGATTTGTTCATTACTTCAAGTTTTTCCTGCAATGCCTTCGAGGTGACAGTATGCTCTTGTTTCATCTGCTTGACAGCATCTACCAAGAGCTTGTTTCGCTGCTCATTTTTTCCAAGTTCAACCTTGATAACGTCAGCAAAAACGACAATGGCATCTCTTAATTTGGATATTTTACCAATGGCTTCCTCTTCTTTACCAAACATTGCAATGATTGAGTTCTCCAATCTGGTTGTGTCATTACTTGCAGGAACAGTTTCCGCTCCTGCGTTCTTTGGTGAAGCAGAAAGTTCATCGACTTTCTGCTCCAATCTCTCAACAGTGCCGTAGATGGCTTCCAACATTTCTTCTTTCATAGTTCTGGTGTTGTTTGAATGGTTTGTAACTTGCATCAAAGGCTAAAGCCTCTTCTGCGTTTCCTCTTTTTCTTCTTGGTGGATTCATCCTCTGGGAATTGCTCAAAGGTCTGTGCATTGGCAGAAGCAAAAAGTCCTATGGAAGAAATACCGTCCCAAGGGTCCTGGCTGCTCTCCGATATGGATGGCACCTGCTCATTCTTGCAACAGCCCTGCTCATATTGCTGAGCAGAGCTGGCTCTTGCTGATAAAAGGTTCTCCGTTCCCTCAAATCTCGCATTCAGCTTGCCAAAGCTATAGCCTCGGCTAATCTGCGTACCTTTGAAGCTATATCCATCCTTGCAGAAACGGATACCTTGTACCTTGGTTCGTTCCTTGTCCTTATAGACAAGTTCCAAGCGAACACCTCGCTTTGCAAGTTCATTCTTGAACTTTTGCCAACTATCAGCGACTTTCAAGGCATCCTTGACAGCATTGTGTATCTCGTATTTTGCACGCTCCGCATTGCGCAATTTGCGAGTGTTAGTCTTGCTCTTGTCAGTTCCGTAAGTCAATCCATACTTGGATTTTAGAGCCTTGGTCACTTGCTCATTACGCCTGTAATCGTGGGCGTCTGATATGAGTTTGCCCTCATTGTTGATGCGGTTATACACGATATGACAATGTGGATTGTCCGTGTTGTGATGCCTTACGATAATGAATTGGGTATCGTTGATACCCATCATTTGCATGTATTCAAGGGCTATCTTAGCCATGAAATCATCCGTCAAACGTGGCTTGTCCTCGGGCTTGAAGCTCAAAGCTATGTGCCCCACAGGCTTCTTAATCCTTGGATTTAGCTATCTTTGCAGCTCAAAACTTTGTACTATCTCGGCATTCGTGCCGAGTAACACTCCATCCGAGGCAAGGATTTTCGCCTCGTCCTTGCCTGTCACGTAGCGGACGCAACCACCAAAGGATGCACCTTTCTTTAGCTTGCCTATCATGTGGTATCCTCCTTTCTGCCCATACTGCTTGGCTTCGGTTTATAACTTGCTTGGCGAAACTCGCCAAGGATTTCTTTCAATCTTCTCAACAAGTCCACCACATATACATGGGTTTCATGGAAACCTCTCTGATGCGACAGCTTGGTAAGTTGGTTGAGGTTGTTCGCCATGCCAATGAGATTCTTGGCGATGGCTACCGTCTCTGCATTGTGTCCGCTGACCACCTCGCCGTTCAAGGCGGACTCACGGATGTACTCCGCCAACTTGCGGTTGGCTTTTCTCGCCCTCAGTCTCAAAGCCTCGTAGCTTGGCTTCGAGAACTTCACCGTGACAGACTTCGACAGCTTGCGAACCCTGCCCGTAGGCGGTCTTCCGCCCTTTTTCCTATTCTGTTCCTGTATGCTTGTCATTCGATATACTGTTTACAGTTGGTACACTCACTTTCTGCGACCGTCGGGAGCAAAATTCCTCCGCCCTCATGGTGGAGCGAGGCGTTTTGGGGTTCCCAAAACATAACCTCGCTCCCTCTCAGAACACGTTAGTTGGAACTACAGCCTTTCAGCTATCCACGTCCAAGGTCGCAGACCTTAATTCTCACAATTTGCGCCAAGCCTCGAAGTCCTCTTCATAAAGGCTTAGGTGGTGGCGCACGATGTTCTCGATGATGCCCGATACGCTCATGCGTCTCCCTCCGAGGATGCGGACGACACGATCAAGACGGTCTCGTACATCGGAACTGACGAAGACTGGCTTGCGGTCGTCAATCCTTGGAACTTGGAGGAAGGTCTGCTGATACTCCTCTAATGTCGCCTTGCGCTGCTTGCCACTGATGCGCTTCTGCGGATTCGGTGGCGATTGAACCTCGTTCGTAAGCTCGTCCTCCATGTTGGAGGTTGTTGCAGCCACATTCTCTGTCACAACTTCTAAATCGGAGTTCTCCACCTCTTCAAAGAAAGAGCTATGTTTTTGGGCATAGTCTTTACCATAAGTGGATGGGTGAAGCGAAGCCATCACCTCCTGTGTCATTTTCTCCTGCTGTTCAGGAGACATTTTCGTTTCTTTTGTTCTTGCCATAGCTTATGCTGTTTTATTTGTTAGTATAGTGGTCACGGTTTGCACCATTGACCGATTGTCGGGTGCAAAGTAAGTGTACTGAGTGCAGCCATGCAACTGATTGGGTGTAACGTGGCAATTTAGTTGTGGCTTGCTTATTTGCATACCGAGATAGTTGTGAGAACTTCAACGTATTTCTCAACTCATCATTGTTCATGTATTCGTTGCAGTCGTGCAAGTTTTTCTTGTTGTTTTTGGCGTTGAAGTCGGCAAACCCCGGCAACATACTGCCACAGAAATTGAAAACGCTTGTTTTTAGATTGCCGTGCCTTATCTTTGCACTCACAAACGTGGAGCACAGCATATGCGTGGAGCTTTGCGACATATAACATAGTATTAACTTAGAAAAAAGAAAAGTATGGGATTCATCGTATTCGAGGAAGAGGCATTCAACTATCTTGATGCCCAGTTGGAGAACTTCGTGAAGCGCATGGACAGAATCCGTGAGCGCAGTGAGGACAAGACCATGAACAAGTGGCTCGACACGCAGGACGTGTGTCAGACGCTCAACATCTGCCCACGGACAGTGCAGACGCTTCGGGACAACGGAACTTTGGCTTATACGCAAATCAGCCACAAGACCTACTACAAGCCGGAGGACGTGATGGCTATCGTAGCAGTAGTGGAGGACAGGAAAAAGGACATGCGCTTTCGCAAGCGCACAGGTTAGGCTGTCAATATACAACAGCCACTTTATCCAATGCAGCAAGTAAACCGAGTAACGTAAGTATCAACAATAAAACGAGACAACTATGAGCAATGAAGTAATGACAAGAAACAGCGAGTGGATGAACCACATCGTGAACCACCTCAACCGAATGGTTGACAATTTTGAACGTGCCGTGATGAACTACCGCCCCATGCTTGGCGGTGAGCGCTTCATGACGGACAAGGAGCTTTGTGCCAGGCTGCAACTGAGCCGAAGAACCCTGCAGGACTACCGAAACAACGGTGTCATCCCGTATATCCAGCTTGGCGGAAAGATACTCTACCGCGAGTCCGACATTCAGAAGATTCTGATGGCTAACTATCGTGAGGCGTACAGAATGAAGGGCTTGTAGGAGAAATACATGTCCTTGATGAGTGGGGTGAAATGAACAAGGCGACAACGTATAACTTACCGAGCGTGGTTGTTATAGGTTGTCGCCTCGTTTTATTGGCTATACCGAGTTGTTCGTGTTTGCCGGGTATCATTTGTGTTACCTGTATAAATCTAATACCATGCTAAAACACACTGCGGTGGTTCGCCCAAGTGGCTGGAGGCGCAAAGCCTCCAAGGAACGTTGCTTTATGGCAGGTCTATGCCATTGCATTCTCTGTAAAGATACAGACCAGTTTAGTGCGGCTTGTCTGTCTGCCGATGACGGACTGCATGATGAACTCCCGAAAGGCTCGGCTCTCAATGCTGTCAATACGGAAGGCTACCGCAATGACGAGTTCAAGGCTATACACATCATAGCTGATGCGGTCGTTCTTCCTGACATGACGGCGTACACCCTGCTCTTTCAGAATGCCGTCCTTGAATACAGCCTTGACAGCCTTGCGCACATAACAGCCGAATATATTATACATGTCGGCAATCTCCTGCATGGTCATCCATACAGTATCGGTCGGCATGGATACCGTTCCGCTCTCGCTGATAGTTATAACTCCTCTGTTCATTTTCCAATAGTTTTTTCGTTCGATAATCTGTTCCTTTCTCGCTTGGCAATAAGCTTATCCATGTCATTTGAAATCTTCTGCTCCGTCACCTGCGCATAGACCTGTGTGCTTGTAATGTCTGCGTGTCCCATCATCTTGGCTATGCTGCCGATGGGAATGTCCTCGTTGAGCATCAAGACTCCGAATGTATGGCGGCTGGCGTGGAATCCCAACTTATTACTTATGCCAAGCACCATTCCAAGGGTATGCACATCAAGATAGATGTCTTTCTTCTCACCCAGTGGAAAAACAGGCTTGCTGTCGTCCGTGGTATTGTAGAGCGAAAGAATCTTCTCGGCTATCGGATGGAGTGGCACGAAGAACTCCACGCCTGTCTTCTCTCTTTCCTTGCGGATGAACTTCCTACCCTCGGAGTTCTCACTGATATGGTGAGGGTACAGTTTCTTTACATCTATATAGGATAAGGAGGTGAGCGAGGCAAAAATGAAACATCTGCGTGCAAGCTCCGTTCGCTCGTCAGCCATCGGGGTAGAGAGCATCTTGATGAAGTCTGCCTTGCTGATATGGGTCATCTTCGGGGCTGCCTTCTTCTCATACCCTATCTTGGCTATGGGATTGAAGCGGATAATGCTCCTGTCCACTGCCTTGTACATCAACATGTTCAGCCAGAGCAAGCAATGGTTCACGTAGCTGTCAATACGTCCCTGGTCTCGTTTCAGGAATAGCTTGTATTCCTCCCCGAAATTCTCGTCTATGTCCTCAAAGGCGATGTCGTCCTTATCCAACGAATGGACAAAGGATCTCAGGTTCTTCTGCCATGTCCGCTTGTGCAGGAAGGTTTGTCTGGCTTTTGCGGTTCGATACCATTCCACGATGGTATCACCAAAGTTCAGCAAGAACCTTCCTGTCGTGTCCTTGTCCTTCAACACTGCCTTCAGCATTTCCACGGTGATGATGCCGTTGGTGGAAAGAAGTGAGTTGTATTTATCCTTGACCTCAGCAAGGAAACTTGCCAATCGTCCGTTGTCCCTTGCGTTCCGTACCTCTCCCTTCTTGGCGTTCCACTCCTGTGGGGTACAGGATATGCCTGTGGAAATGGCTGCACTTTTGCCGTCAACGGTGATGCGGCAAAGTATGTTGGCTGTTCCGTCTGCCTTCACCTTCTGTCTGTTGATGTAAGGCAAAATTGAAAATGTACTTCTGCTCATAGTTGTTGTCCTTATAATATAATAATGTAGTTGAAACTGTAAAAAGAAAAGTTGAAAGCCTTGTTCATAATGCGAGAATAAAGTCCTTCTCGGTTGCAGCGATGAACTTGTCCATGTCCTCAAACAGCTTCTTTTGGGTTACTCTCGCATACCGCTGCGTCATCTTCACATCCTTGTGACCGAGCATCTTGCAGATGGTCTCCATCGGCACACCAGCCTCCAGCGTAATGAGGCTGGCGAACGAGTGTCGTCCCGAATGGTAGGAATAGGTCTTGCTCGTTTCCGCCAACTTGCAGATGGTGATGAGATCGATACGAACACGATTCGTGCTCAGCAATGGGAAAAGGGTATCTCTTGCCCCGTCCTCGTATTTCGCCATCAGCTCCAACGCCTCGGGCAGGAGTTTCACCCTGGCAAGTGTTCCGGTCTTCTTGCGGTTATAGATGAGCCATTTGTCACCATCCTCCAACACCTTGACATTGGCTTTCGTGATGGAAACGGTGTCTATGAAGGCTGTTCCTGCATAGCAGGCGAAAAGAAACAGGTCACGGCTAACGGATAGTCTCGGCTTGTCTTCGGGCAGTTCCACATCACGGATTTTTATGAAATCAGACATGCTGAGAGCCTTGGGTGTCGTAACCCTTGGAGTGCCAACCCGATAATGGGCGAACAGCAGGTTCTTGCACAAGCCTCGCTCAAAGGCAATGCGGCACATCTTCTTGAAGAGCGACACATAGATGGTGATGGTTCCTGATGAAAAGCCTTTCTCGTCAAGCAAGTAATGGTGAAAGTCACTGATGAAAGGCTCGGTCAGCTGTCCGAAAGCCAAATCAGTCAACCTATACTTCTCCCCGATGAACTCAGCGAGATTCTTGCGAATCTTTCTGTAAGTCCAGACACTGCTCTTCGACATATCGATGCCCTCATGGGTGCTGAGTTCACTGATATGCTCGTCCACGAAGGAGAGAAGGGTGGTCTGTGTCTTGACGCTGCCCTGCAAAGCCTCCTTGACATCATTAGCCTCGAAGTCCGTTCTCTTTTCCACAAGCACATCGAAAGCCTTTTGGATGGAAAGCAACAACTGCCCGATGTCCTTGTTGGTCTCCACGGCTTCCTTGCTCTTGCCCTCCAATCGGCTGGCACGGGGATTCCAAAGCGATGGAGTGCAAGACAACTTGCAGGAGAACTGCGCCATAGTCCTGTTCACCGTGATGCGTCCCATGATGGGAGCTTTTCCGTTCTTGTCCATTCCGCTCTTTTTTAGGTAGAGCAACACCTTGAATTTTTCGATTTTCATAACGCTTACATTTTGAGTGTGCAAATATAATCATTTTGTAAGCGTTCCTTGACACGCAAAACATTGATAATCAGTGCAATAAAATCCGTTGATGCACAAAGTTGCCTTTCCGCATTGTTACCTGCTTTGCATAGGTAACTGTGGCTCACGATTTAGTAACTGAACTACTTCAATATTCCTCACTCGCTTGCTTTATGCCGATTTGGCAACTTTGTGCAAATCTACTCATTCCCAACTGTTTACGTTCCAACCTCTCTTATTCTCCTTTGGCTGCTTTAGAGCTTTATGTTAAAAAAACTAACTCATAGTTTTGTGGTTCTCAACTCATAGCTTTCCGGTTAGCAACTCATAGCTTTCCGGTTGAGATAATTAAGAATGCATCGCAATAGGATGAAAAATGGCTGTAAAATGGCTGTTTTTTTCCATCGCGATGCATTATTTTTTCCATCGCGATGCATTATTTTTTGCGTCGCGACGCAATTTTTTTTCATCGCGACGTACCAATTCTTCCGTCGCGACGCATTAATTGCCCCCTCGTGAGGCATCATTGAAGCCTCCCGCTGGTCATCATTTAAGCCTCTTATCTGTCTTAATATAAGGCACTTCTCCGTCTTAATATAAGACGCTTGCCAAGATAAAAAGATGCGCTCTGGAAAGAGAAAATTAAGATGGGGGTTAACAGGTTAACAGTTAACACCCCAAAAATGCATACTTCCATCCACACACTTATATAAAAATAAGTATATATATATTATTATATAATAAGGTACGCGAGGGGGACCATGCAAAAAACAGCTGTTAACTGTTAACCCTGTTAACCCCCCAATGAAAAGTTGATAGTTAAATATAATATTCTGCCGAATCAACCAAACCGGCTCTCAGCGCATATTTCGTAGCCTCGTGAACGTTGTTTACGCCCAGCTTGCGGAAGATGTTCTTGCGGTGGGTATTGACCGTATGGAAGCTGGAAAAGCGCTTCTCGGCTATTTCTTTCGTCGTCATTCCCAGCGCAATGTCTTTCAGAATCTCTGTCTCGGTCTTGGTGAGGTTGATTTTCTCCTGCTCCTCCTGTTTCGGAGCCAGAAGAACCTCCATCATGCGCTGGCAGACAAAACGGTTGCTTGCCACACAAAAACGTATCGCCTCCTTGATTTCCATTAGCGAACACTCCTTCAGCAATACGCTGAACTGCGTACTGCTGGCGATGAGAATCTTCACGAAATCGGCACTCAGATCCTCACTGAACAGTAGCCAGCGCGTATATGGGAAACGCTGGTTTAAAATAAGTAACTCGGCAGCATCATTGATGTCGAAAAGGGTGTAGTCGAGTATAACGACCGTATCCTCATTCTCCTTTAAGGCAAGCATCAGGTCTGCCTTGTCTTCGATGGTCCGGGTTTCCAAACCCTCTATCTTACTGATCACATAGCTCAATCCGGCTCTTGTGATGTCCTGTTTGTCTGCTAGTAGAATCTTCATTGTGTTTACTCTCTTATATGTTGTTTATAAATGTACGCAGATGCCTTGATGCAATAAAAATACTGCATCAAGGCATCTTTTTTCTTATTAGAATGACATGAGGAAGCCCATACGGATGCCCCATTTTGAGATGTTTGCATGGTCATAATAGTTGAGGCGGCGAACATAATCGATTCCGAAGAACTTGAAGATGTTGTGCACGCCGGCTACAAACTCCCAGTATGGCGTCTTGCCAAAGGTATAGGAGTTGGTAGGGAACTTGAAGAGCTTCTCATCATTGAGGTTCTTGCTCGGGTCGTTCTTGCTGGTCAAATCGCCCCAAACACCCTTGATGGCTACATATTCACGCCACTTCAGCTTCTTGATGAGCGGAATGCGGTTGAGCAGCTTGCCGTTCATATCCCAGGCTACTGACCAGAACAACTGGCGGTCGCTCAGGAACTCCCAGTCCTTCATCATACTGATGGTTGCCTCCTGCTCGAAGAGAGAGAGGTTGACCGGTGGCTGGATGAGCATGGTGAAAGGCACTTTGCTCCACTGCGCCTTGCCCACGATGTTGAAATCCATATAACCGAAGCTTCCCAGCCACTGGCGCTTGTAAATGCCCAGCGTGGTGAGGTTGCTCTGATACTGGCCGCCCATGAATCCGTCTAAGCCCATGGTGTGGCGAAGCGAGATTTCAGGACTGTCGAGGTTGATAGGCAGGCGCTGCTGCTTGGTGTTGACATAGGTGACACCCGGGTTGTAATCTAAGCCTACACTCGCCTCTGTAGTGCGTATCTTGCGTATTTCCTCGCCGTCGCTCACCCTGTAGTAGTGGAGATTGCCCACGGTGCGGTTGCTCTGCCAGCGGAGGCTGGTGTCGAAGCGGAAGCCCCAGTCGGTTTCGTAGGTGAAGGTCACCTTCTGGCGGTGATACTGATACATCTGGTCCTGCGTGGTGGCACGGAGGGTCATGAAGAAGTTGTCCTTGTTGTGCAGCAGGTTATCATCGGATGGAGATGTAATATCATGCCCCAGCTCGAAGGTAAGCTTGCGCATCGGGAACTCGAACGGACTGTTCTTCTTCTTGTTGAACGAATAGGTGAGCACATGGCCGTAATACCACTTGTTGCTCTTCAGACCGTAGGCGCCGTAACCATCCCAGAAGAAGTGGGGGTTGAGGGCTGCCATCGTTCTGCCCGCCAGACGCAGGCGCACACCGTCTACGTAGTTGTTGGAGAGGAACGTGTTGATAGGTCCGAGGTCGAAGAGGCTGCGGCGGTCGTTGATGATGCTGTCTCTTTCAACACCCAGACTGTCTTTCACCGTTACCTTTTTGCCCTTGGTATGAGCCACTTCCACATAGTTCTCCATCAGGGCTCTCACACCGAAGATGATGTATTTGAATCCCTTGGAGTTCTCCATGCGGTGGATAAAGCTGTCCATCGACGATTCGCTCTTCGTGAGGCCCACCTGCCGGTATTTGTTCCAGTAAGCCTCATCGCGGTTCATCGCATCCATATCGTGCCTGATCTTCGCCTTGCCCTTGAAGAGCTGCTTCGGCAAGGCATCGAAGGCATAATCGGTGATTCGCGTGTTTCGCACCACCAGCAGGTCCTGAAGGAGCTTGTTGACGTGGAGTTCGGCTATCATATCGTCTTTAGAGAGCACCCACTCGCCGTTGTCGAGCTTGGTGTACTCCTGTTCAATCTTCATGTCAGTAACCCAGTTTACATCGCTGTTGTGAGGCATGTAGAGGTTACATTTCTTCACGTGCAGGCTGCTGTCGGCAAGCACATAGAGTTCGCCTCGGAATCCGAAGTCCTGGCTGTTGGCTGGGATAAACTGCAGATGGTAGCACAGGTCTCTTTCCACATACACCGTATCTTCGATGTAATAATGGTAGAAACTGATGGCTGTTCTGCCGATAGGAGACGGGAAGGGATACTGCAGCAGGCGCACGTAATCATCGTAGATGTCTACATCGGTGAACACCTCTTTCAGAGCGGTGTTGAGAATCTCTCCGGTCTGGATTACCTGTCCGATTCCATTGCTCTGCTGACCCTTGATGATGTCCTTTTCGGTCTTCGGATCTTTGCGGTAAATATGCTGTGAAACCGTCTCGTCGATGCTGACAGGCAGGGTGAGCTTTCCGTTGTACGGAGAGGTTTCTACCTGGTCGAGGAGATACTGGCGGCGCTGGAAAAACTTGCTCTCCAACTGCTCTTTCTTCAGGTCGTTGAGCGCGAGTGTAATCTTCTGATACTTATCATATTGCACATAGTCGTGGTTGCTCAAATCGCTCTTTTTCTTGGCGGCAATCACGCGTCGCATCAGTTCTACGGCAGGATTATCCTTACGCTTGTAGCGGCCTTTTTTCGATTTTACCACCACTTCGGTAAGTTTGTGCGTATCGTCTTTCAGTTTGATTTCCAGGAAGTTGGTCTTTTCGTCAACCTTCACCGATGTGCTCTTGTAGCTCAGTGCGCTTACGGTGAGCATGAGTCCCGGCTTCTTTTCGATGGTAAACTTACCTTCTCCGTTGCTGGAAACTGCGATTTTATGTCCTTTGTATTGCACGCTTGCATACGGTACGGCAAAACCGTCGTCATCGATGACACGGCCTGTTATCTTCTGCTGAGCCATCATCTGAAGTGTAGAAATCATCAGAAGGATGACTGTAAAATACAACTTTTTAATACCTTTCATTTTTTATACCTTATTATATATAGGGGCTCTCCGCCCATGATTTAATCTATTATCTGTCAAATTCCTCACCCCCACATGCCCCGCAAGAGCCGAAGTTTGAGGATGCTTTATTGGCTTTCAGGATGCAAAGTTATAACATTATTCGTAAATAGACGCAAAAACCTATTCATTATTTCAGTTTTTTATGAGATTTTCAGAAAAAGGCTTCCATGCAGTTCCTTCTGTTGCCTGTTCTTGCTCTTCGCCGTGCGAGCCTGAGTGGTATAAAACCCCTTCATATTGCTCTATTTCACCTTTTTATCTGTCAATATATGATGAAATTCCGAAAAATATGAGAAAACTATTTGGTTAATTTAATTTTTTAGCGTAATTTTGCACACTGAAATTTAAAGAAGTAACGCCCTTCTGCGGGCTTATTAAACATCAAGCGAATGAATAACAAGGGAAATCTTACCGACGAGCGGCCTCCTTTGCTGCCCGTCATCATAGGCACCGGTTTCGGCAGTGGCTTCTGGCCTTGGGGACCGGGAACGGCTGGCTCTGTATTGGCAACCCTCATCTGGGCAGCCCTGGCTTACGGACTCGGTATTACGGGCGAGAGTCTGCAGAGTATCACCTTCTTTCTCGTCATTGTTTCCACTATTCTGGGCACTTGGGCAACAGCTCAGTTGCAGCCTTATTGGGGTGAGGATCCCAGCCGTGTGGTCATCGACGAGATGGCTGGCGTGTGGATTCCCCTGTCGTTGCTGACTCCGCTTACCGCTCAGGGCGAAGTGAAAGATGCCTGGTGGTGGGCATTGGTGGCACTTGTTCTCTTCCGCTTCTTTGATATGGTGAAACCGTTGGGCATCAAGAAACTGGATAACAGACAGGGCGCCTTCTATGTGATGGCTGATGATCTGCTGGGCGGCTTCTATGCAGCCGTTTCTTTAATCATCATCAAAATCATACTGGTTTCGACTGGAATCATCTAGTCTGGCATTTCTTAATGCAGACAAATTCTTAAAGAAACAAATTCTTAAGCAGACATTTCTTAAACAGACAATAAAAAATAGATTAAAATATGAATTATAGAGATTTCTTACAAAAAGTTATCTATGCCATCATCAATCCACTTATCAAGGGGATGATAGCAGTAGGTATTACTCCTAACATTGTTACCTTCGTAGGATTCCTGGGCAATATCGTAGCAGCCGGTTTCTTCCTCGATGCTGCATGGATGCTCGGAACAGAGCAGGCTGATTATGCATCTTGCATGGTTACTGTAGGATGGGGTGGATTTATCATCCTGGCAGCCGGTCTCTTCGATATGATGGATGGCCGATTGGCACGTATGAGCGGCAAAAGCAGTCTCTTCGGTGCACTCTGGGATTCTACACTCGACCGCTACAGCGAGCTGGTAAGTCTCTTTGGCATCTGCCTCATCTTCGTACGTATGCAGGGCGATATGGTCTGGTTCTGGATGGGCGTAGTCACCTTTGCTGCGATGATCGGTTCCGTGATGGTAAGTTATGTCCGTGCCCGTGCCGAGGGTTTGGATATTGAGTGCAAGGTAGGTTTCATGCAGCGTCCTGAGCGCGTTGTCGTTACTGCCGTTACTGCGATGATTACCGGCTTTACAGGCAATATCTGGTGGCTGGCTGGCGGCATGATTCTGATTGCCGTTCTGGCAAACATCACCGCTTTCTGGCGCATCTGGCATTGTTATGTTGTGATGAACGCTCATAAATAATAAACTCAAGTTCTATCAATAAAAAGTAGAAAAAAGTGTTTAGTATCTATCTGATTATCCTCCTGGCGGTACTCGCAGCCTGGAAGAAGACACGCCGTTTTGCCTTCTATTTTCTGCCTTGGTTCCTCTTTGGAATCATCTACGATTCGATGCGCCTTTATCCTAACTATATGGTGAACGATATTGACGTGGCGAATCTCTATCATGCAGAAAAGTCGCTCTTCGGCATTGCTGCTTCATCCAGCGCAGAATTGCAGGCTGTAGCCGACCATAGCCAGCTGATGATTCCGGGCGAATACTTCAAGGTTCACCATTGCGGCTTTGCCGATTTCTGGGCAGGCATCTTCTATCTCTGCTGGGTTCCGGTGCCTATCGCCTTTGCCCTTTATCTGTATCTTACGAAACAGCTTAACTGGTTCAGACGTTTCTCCTGGGCTTTCCTGCTGGTGAATGTCATCGGCTTCATCGGCTACTACATCTATCCGGCTGCTCCGCCCTGGTATGCGATGAACTATGGCTTCGAGGCTGTGCTCAATACACCGGGTAATGTGGCTGGTCTGGGCAGATGGGACGCAATGACCGGACTGCACGTGTTTCACGGACTCTACGGCAAGAATGCCAATGTCTTTGCTGCCGTGCCTAGTCTGCATGCTGCCTATATGTTCCTCACCACGATTTATGCTGTAATGAGCCGTAAACGCTGGTATACGGTGGTGCTCTTCGCCTGCATCTGTCTGGGAATCTGGTGGACGGCAGTCTATTCCGGTCATCATTATATCATCGATGTCATGTTGGGTATTCTTACTACGATAGTAGGCGTACTGCTAATGGAATCCAAGAGATTATGGGCAAGATTAAAGAAGAACTCGTAACCTTCGGCAAGGCGGAACTGACCGCCTCCTGCGCCTCAGTGGTAGACTTTGGACTGGCATTCTTCCTCTCAGATATCATCGGCATTTATTACGGACTTGCCAATGCGCTGGGAGTGATAAGTGGCGGCATTACCAACTGCATACTGAATTACCGTTATGTGTTCGGCGATTCCAAGAGCAAGAAAAAGAGTGTAGCCTGGCGCTATTTTATCATCTGGGGCATCAGCTGGATGCTCAATTCGGGCGGCACTATCGCCCTGACCGAATTTCTGAATGCGCACGAACATATTCAGCTGCATTATATGATTCCGAAGAGTATTGTATCTCTGCTGGTAGCGATATTCGTTAACTATCCCGGACAGAAGAAATTTGTTTTTAAGCAGTAATAACCATATCAGATGGGGGCAGTATTCAGTATGTGCCCTCATCTTTTTTTGTATCCTATCAGGTAATCTGTTGGCATTGGGACATAAAAAAGAGTTTGGATTGTCTCCCGACATTCCAAACCCACGCTTGTTTCTAACTAACTTATTATCAACTATTCATTACTTTTCAGTTTGCAAAAATACGAGTTTTTTTCTTATAAAATAAATTTTTTCAGAAAAATAATAACGTAAACGTTTGCGTTTTCGAAAGAAATTGTTATCTTTGCAAAGAATTCACTAACTTTGCAGTCGGAAAGGCAAAATATGCAGAATTTGTGGATACAAAATGTATGTCAATAATAAGCGTAAACTAACAAATGAAACAACGAAGAACATCTTTGAAAGACCTCGCCGATCAACTTGGCGTCAGCATAGCAACTGTATCTAGAGCCCTGCGAAACAGCCATGAAGTGGGTGAGGAGATGACTCAAAAGGTGAAAAGCCTTGCCAAGGAGCTCAATTATCGCCCAAACCCCTTTGCACAGAGCCTCAGAAAAGAAGCACCTAGGGTGATTGGTGTAATTGTGCCAAACCTGGTGACTCATTATTATGCTGCTGTGCTGGATGGTATAGAAGATTATGCCGTAAAGAATGGTTATTCGGTGATCAGCGCCAATAGCCACGAGAATACAGAACACGAGAAGAGAGCGGTAGAAAACTTCCTGAATATGCATGTGGAAGGCATCATCGCCTGTCTGGCACAGGATACGGTCGACTATTCTCATTTCGAGCAGTTGCATAAGATGGGAGTTCCACTGGTGTTCTTTGCCCGTTGTTGCTTAGAAGATAAGTTCTCCCAGGTAGTAGGCAATGGTGATGTTGCAGCCCAGGAGGCTACCCAGCATATGATAGATACCGGTTCGCGCCGCATCGCCTTCATCGGCGGTCCAAACCATCTTGATATGGTGCGCCGCAGAAAACACGGTTATCTGGAGGCGCTGAGAGAGAACCGCATCCCTATCGACCGTGACCTTGTAGTTTGCGACAGAATCGATTTCGATGTGGCCCGAAACGCTACCCTCCGTCTCCTCGAAAAGGAGGACAGACCTGATGCCATCCTCGCCTTTAACGATATTATCACTTATGCCGCCTTCGATGCTATCAAGGAAAAAGGACTCCGAATACCAGAGGATGTTGCTATCATCGGTTTTACCGATGGTGATACTGCTGCCTTCGTTACGCCGAAACTCTCGGCTATCATGGACAAGGCGCACGAACAGGGAACCACTGCCTGCGATCTACTCATGAGAAGTATCAATGGAGATGATAGAATCTACAAAAAAGTGGTACCGATGATTCTGAAAATACGCGAAAGTTCTGAAAAGAACGAAGCGAAATAATTCCTATTTACAGAAAGCAATCTTTTTATAGAACTAAACCAATTAATGCTTATGATGATTAAAAAACAAAACTACTTGAAACATGCCATCGTGCTGTTTCTGCTCTTGCTGCTCATGCAGCCGGGTAGAGCATGGGCTGGCTATGAAAACGTAGAATTCAGCAGCCTCACCAATCATGATGGACTTACGAACAGTCAGGTGGGTGCCATCCTCAAGGACACCAGAGGATACATCTGGTTCGGTACCCAGTCGGGACTGTGCCGCTTTGACGGCTTCCGTATGAAAACTTTCTATTATAGCAACACTGATGATAAGTCGCTGCCTAACAATTCGGTAGATGAACTTCAGCAAGACTATGATGGAAATATCTGGGTGCATACCTCTGTAGGTTACAGCATCTACAAATATGATGAAGAGCAGTTTGACCGCAAACCGGAAGAATGGCTCAAAAACATCCACGTGCAGGGACCTCCTTATAAACTCCTGATAGATAAGGATAAGAACATGTGGATAGCTGTCTACGGTCAGGGACTCTACTATCATAATGCCAAAACCAAGAATACCTACCTTTTTAAATTTACCAAAAAGGCTCAGCCGGGCTGTCTGAAAGAGGGAAATATCAGTAAAATAACCGAGGTTGACGGCGATGCGCTCATTACCTATGGTGATGGTACAATCTGCCGTGTCAACGGACAGAAACAGAAGGTTCTCTGGTACAATTCCTTCCTTGCTAATCATAAAGCTGCCGGTGATAATGGTGCCTATACTTTCTATGATGGTATAGGAGGTTTCTGGGTTTCAGTAAGCAATGCCAATTATGTGTATCAGTCTAAAACCGGAAAATGGACCGATGCCCGTTCTTATCTTACAAACATGGGCATTGATATTCCTTGCCCAACCCATATTCTGATGCGCGATATAGCCCGCGATAAGGCAGGCAATCTCTGGGTGGCTTCCGACCATAACGGTCTCTTCTTCGTTGATTTCAAACGCAAAATCTGCCGTCAATATGTTCATTCCGAAGCAAAGGGAAGTATCGTTGACAATTCCCTGCAGAAGGTTTATGTGGATGATGAGGGAGCTATCTGGGTAGGTAGTTACAAGAACGGCGTGGCTTATTATTCGCCTGCCGCTCAGAAATTCACAACGATTCTGCTTGGTGATGTGTGTACAATCACACAGGATCTGAATGGTAATCTCTGGTGCGGAACCAATGATAGCGGAATTGTATGCTACAGTCCGCTTACCGGACAGAGCTGGCGATTCTCACAGGCTGAAACCGGTCTGGCTTCGGATATTGTGGTCAGCAGCGTAACCATGGCTGATGGTACGATGTATTTCGGAACCTTCAATGGTGGACTTGCCCAATATAAAAATGGCAGATGGAAGAGCTTTCAGGCAGCTCCTGGCGGACTTGCCAATAACAGCGTCTGGTGTCTTGCTGAAGATCCGTATCATCGCCTGATTATCGGAACCTTGGGTTCAGGCTTCCAGATTTATAATCCTGAAAGTGGTAAATTCACAACCTACAATGTTCAGAATTCGGGTATTACCAGCGATTTTATCAATTCGCTCTTCCTGCCGAATAAAGATGAAATTCTGATAGGTCATTCGCAGAACTATTCTATCTTTAATTTCGGAACCCGAAAGGTAACCAATGTGAATACAACCAAGGACGGACAGCCTTTCCCGAGTCCTTCCCTGAATTACATGATGAAGGATAGCCGCGGCATCTTGTGGATGGCTTCGCCTGCGGGTGTCACCATGTATGATGAGGCTTCAGGACAGTTGGAGTCAATCAATGACCTCAATGGTACGCAGGGTACGGTAGGCTGTATGGTGCTCGAAGATAAGCAGCATAACATCTGGCTGGTTTCTGAATTTATCGTTACCCGTGTTACGCTGACCAAGAATAATCAGGGCAAATGGGACATTACGATGATCAGCTTCAATTCGCTTGATGGCTTGCAGAGCCGCCAGTTTAACCAGCGTTCTGCCTGTCTGATGAGAAATGGAGCCATCGCCATCGGCGGTCAGGATGGTATTAATATCATCAATCCTGCCAAGATCCTTCCTGCCCAGAAACATGCAAAAGTCTTGTTCAGCGGTTTCGTACTCTTCGATCATCCGCTGAAGGCAGGTGAGGAGTTTGAGGGAAGAGTGCCTCTGGCTAAATCGCTGGATACCAACCCGGAACTGGATCTCAGTTATAAGGATAAGGCGTTTACCATACAGCTGGCTTCCGACCAGGTAAGTATTCCTGCCCGCTGCCGTTTCCTCTATCGCATGAAGGGACTTGATGACAAATGGATGCTGACACCGGAGGGACGTCCGGAGGCTACCTTTACCAATCTCTCTTCAGGCAGTTATGTCCTGGAGGCAAAGGTGGTGAATGCAGATGGTAGTGTGAGCGAAGAGGTGAGCACGCTGAAGATTCATATTCACCCGCCTTTCTATCTCTCTATATGGGCGTTTATCGTATATATTATATTAATAGGTGTAGCTTTCTATCTCTACCGTAAACGTATGCTCGAAAAGCAACGTGTTAAATTCGAACTCCAGAGCAAGGAAGACAGTATCAAGAAGACCAAGGAGTTGAACGAACTGAAGCTCAACTTCTTCACCAATGTGAGCCACGAACTCCGTACTCCGCTCACCCTGATTATCTCGCCGCTGGTTAGTATGATCAGAGAAGAAAGAGATGAGTCTAAACGCAGAAAGCTGGAGATGATTCATCGCAATGCTACCCGTTTGCTCAATCTGGTAAACCAGATTCTCGACTTCCGCAAGATAGACCAGAACAAGGAAAAACTTACCCTGTCGCGTATCGACATCGTGAACTTCGTTGACAATATCTGTACTTCGTTCCGTACTTTGGCAAACAGCAAAGTAACGCTTGCCTTCGATTCTACGGTGCCTAGTCTGCAGATGTCGTTTGATGCTGATAAGGTAGGAAAAATCGTGAATAACCTCTTGAGCAATGCCTATAAGTTTACGCCAGATGGAGGATTTATCACCGTTTCTCTGAGTGTTGCACTCCGCCAGCGTGTAGGAGACAAGGATTCGGATATGCTCCGCATCTCAGTATCTGATACTGGCAAGGGCATCAGCGATAAGGAGAAGGAACATGTGTTTGAGCGTTTCTATCAGGTCAATGGTACTGAAATGCAACCACAGGGTGGTAGCGGAATAGGTTTGAACCTGGTAAAGAAGTTTGCCGAACTGCATGGTGGTAAGGTAGATGTTACAGATAATCCAAGCGGAGGAACCATCTTTATGGTAGACCTTCCGATAGAGAGCAGTACCACCTCCAATTCTACGGCACATCTCGGTTCCTTGCGAGCAGCACCTATCATAACCACGGTGCATCAGGCTACTGATGATGATCCGGATGCAGGTAAGAACGTTCTCTACGGAATGAGTAAACATGCGCACCAGCCTGGAGAATCGATGATCAAGAAGCCGGTAGTGCTCCTCGTTGACGACAGTGAGGACTTCCGTGAGTTTATGAACGAAGTATTGACAGACTATACGGTTGTTGAGGCTGTCAATGGTCAGGATGCCTGGAACAAGATCATCGACCGTCGTCCTGACATCATCCTGAGCGATGTGATGATGCCTGTGATGGATGGTAACGAACTCTGCCGGATGTGTAAGGACAATGACGAAACAACAGCCATACCTTTCATCATGCTCTCGGCCCGTATGGGAGATGAGCAGCGTAAGGAAAGTCTGAAGTGTGGTGCTGACGAGTATATTGCCAAACCATTCGATATAGATATGTTGAATCTCTGTATTCTGAACCTCTTGAAGAAACGCAAGAATGTGAGCACAGAATATGTAATAACAGAGGCCGACCGCAAATTTATAGATGAGGTGAATGTTTATATCCGCGATCATATGAGCAATCCTGAAACATCGGTAGAATCGCTCAGTACTCATCTAAGCATTTCACGCGTACAATTATATAAACGCATGATTTCGCTGACGGGTATTACACCTTCTGAGTATCTCAGAACCAAGCGTATCAAATTTGCAGAGCATCTGCTCCGCTCGGGCGACTTGAACATCAGTGAAATAGCCTATAAGGTGGGATTCAATAATCCACGTTATTTCACTAAATACTTCCAAGACGCGTATGGCGTTACGCCGTCTCAATATCGTAAGAATCTGTCAGAATCAGAGTAGTTTACGCTTCTAGTTAACATTTTATACACATACAGATAACATTTGCGCACAAAGATACGGGAAATTTCTCGTATCTTTGCCGCAGATTTTTAAACTTTCCTTTAAACGTATAAAATGAGACTAACTAAAACATTATTGATTTCAGCAGTGCTGCTGATGAGTGCCACAGGTATGCAGGCAGCAGGTTTCAACCAGAATGGTAATTATCTCACTGTTCAGTTGAAGCAACACCAGAATTTTGGTCCTAGTCAGATTCGCCTCCAGGTGGTGAGCGATAAGATTATCCGTGTTCAGGCTACAGCCGAACAGAGTTTCCGTAATAAACAGAGTCTGATAATAGTGCCTCAAAACAGCAAGGCAAATTACAAGGTGGAAGAGCAGGGAGACAATCTCATCATTACCACTGCAGCCATGCGTGCTGTCATGAACGAGGCTACGGGTCAGATTACCTTCTATGACCTGAAAGACAATGTCCTTCTCAATGAGGTTGCACAGGGCGGAAAGACATTCAAGCCGTTCACGGTGCCTGACCGTGAAATCGGTGTAGACATTGCCAAGGTTCCTGAAGCACAGAAGCACGGATGGTCATGGCGTGCGCTCTTCAACTCTCCTGATAACGAGGCGTTCTATGGTCTCGGTCAGCATCAGAGTGAGGAACTCAATATGAAGGGTAAGAACGAAGACCTCTTCCAGTATAATACCAAGGTGAGTGTGCCTTTCGTCATCTCTAATAAAAACTATGGCATCCTCTGGGATTCTTATTCTTATTGCCGTTGGGGTAATCCGGAAGATTATCTCCAGCTGAACCGTGCCTTCAAACTCTATGATAAAGATGGAAAGGAAGGTCAGCTGACAGGTACTTATGTAGACAAGAACGGTAAAAAGATTGTTCGAGGCGAAGATAGCATTTACTTTGAGTATGCAATGCCTGAGGCTTCTGAGATTTGCAACAAGACAGATAAGGGCGGCATTCAGAACCTGCCAAAGGGTTTTGCACTGAATGGTTCCAAGGTGGTTTACGAGGGTTATGTGGAGGCTCCAACCAACAGCTTCTATCAGTTTATCCTCTACTATGCCGGCTATATGAAGATTTATATCGACGGCAAACTGGTAGTGCCTGAGCGCTGGCGTACAGCCTGGAATCCGAACTCTTATAAGTTTGAAACTCCAATCAAGAAAGGCGTAAAGACTCCTATCCGCATCGAGTGGCAGCCAGATGGTGATGTTTCCTACTGCGGACTTCGCGTAGCAGCTCCTCGTTCTGAGGCAGAGAAGAACCAGTTGAGCATCTGGAGTGAGATGTCGCCGGATATGGACTATTATTTCATTGCCGGTCAGAATCTCGATGAGGTGATTTCCGGTTACCGTACGCTTACCGGCAAGGCTTCGCTTTATCCTAAGTGGACCCTCGGTTTCTGGCAGAGCCGTGAGCGCTATCAGAGCAGCAAGGACATCGAGGACAACCTGAAGAAGTTCCGCGACTTGCATATTCCTGTAGACAATATCGTTCAGGACTGGAACTACTGGAAGCTGGATTCATGGGGAAGTCATGAGTTTGAGGCTGCCCGCTATCCAAACCCACAGGCGATGCTCGACAGCGTACATGCCATGAACGGAAGATTCATGATTTCCGTATGGCCTAAGTTCTACGATACAGTCAAGAACTATAAGGAACTCGACAGCAAGGGTTGGATGTATCATCAGGCTATCAAGGATGATATTCACGACTGGCTCGGCTTCCGCGGTTCATTCTATGATGCATATTCTGATGGTGCCCGCAAGATGTTCTGGCGCCAGATGGACGAGAATCTTTATACCAAGTATAAGTTCGGTATTGATGCCTGGTGGATGGATGCATCAGAACCAAACGTTCGCGACTGTACCCCGATGTGGTACCGCAAGGCCCTTTCCGGTCCTATAGCCCTCGGTACATCTACCGAATATTTCAATGCTTACAGCATCGTGAATGCTGATGCTATCTATAACGGACAGCGCAGCGTGAACCCTAACCAGCGTGTCTTCCTCCTGACCCGTTCCGGTTTTGCCGGTGAGCAGCGCTACAGTACGGCTACCTGGTCTGGTGACATTGCTACCCGTTGGGAAGATATGCGTGCCCAGATGACTGCAGGTTTGAACTATTCTATGGCAGGTCTGCCTTTCTGGGGAATGGACCAGGGCGGTTTCTGTGTAGAGAACCGCTATGTGGCTGCCCAGCAGGAGTTCGATAAGACCGGTAAGGAAAATGCTGACTTGAAGGAATGGCGCGAGTTGCAGGCGCGTTGGAACCAGTTCGGTTGCTTCGTACCTCTTTATCGTACTCATGGCCAGTGGCCTACCCGTGAGGTATGGAACATTGCTCCGGCAGATCATCCGGCTTACAAGACCATCGTGGCATACGATAAACTCCGTTACCGTCTGATGCCTTACCTCTATAGTATGGCTGGTATGGTTCACTTCAAGGACTATACGATGATGCGTGGATTGGTAATGGACTTCAACGGCGATGACAATGTTTACGACATCAAGGATCAGTGGATGTTCGGTCCTGCTCTCATGGCTTGTCCTGTAGGCGAGTATCAGAAGTACAGCCGCAATGTTTATCTTCCTAAGCAGAAGGGCTGGTATGATTTCTATACCGGTAAGCACTATGCCGGTGGACAGACAATCGTAGCCGATGCGCCTTTCGATAAGATTCCAGTCTTTGTTCCAGAGGGTTCTATTCTTCCTGTGGGTCCAGAGATGGAGTGGAGCGATCAGAAGAAGGCTGAGCTCATCGACCTCTATGTCTATGCAGGCAAGGACGGTTCTTATACACTCTATGAGGATGAGGGAACCAACTACAACTACGAGAAGGGTAAGTATGCTATGATAGACTTCAAGTATAATGATGCTCAGAAGACCGTTACTATCGCTGCCCGTAAGGGTGCTTTTGATGGTATGCTACAGAAGCGTCGCTTCAATATCGTACTTGTTAGTGATAACAACCAGCAGGGCATCAGCCTCGCCAAGGCGCCTAAGGGCAAGATGGTGAAGTATGCTGGTAAGGCAGTTACTGTAAAACTGAAGTAATATGAAGAAGATATTTGCTTTAGCAATCTTTCTATTGGGCGCTCAGTCGTTGAGCGCCCGTGATCGCCAGTCTTTTGATAAAGGCTGGCTTTTCACTTTAGCAGATAGTGCCGGAATGTCAAAGTCTGATTATTCAGACCGGCATTGGCGAAGTTTGAATCTTCCTCACGATTGGGCGATAGAGGGCGATTTCTCCCCTTCGAATCCTTCGGGAGCCAGTGGTGGTGCATTGCCGGGCGGCATCGGATGGTACCGTAAGCATTTCTCGGTGAATCCAAAGGAAAAGTATGACCGGTTTACCATCACCTTTGATGGAGTATATATGAATTCTACCGTGTATATCAATGGTCATAAACTCGGAACCCGTCCTTACGGATACAGTACATTCGAGTATGATCTTACACCTTATATTAATAAGAAGGGTGATAATGTCATTGCTGTGAAGGTAGACAACAGCGACCAGCCTAACAGCCGCTGGTATTCCGGTTGCGGTATTTACCGCCATGTTTGGCTCACCAAAACCATGAAATCTGCTTATATTCCTCAATGGGGACAGTATGTAGTAACTTCTCCACAGGGTGATGTCAGGGTGAAGGTGGATTTCGCTGCTTCCGGTAACAAGATGAAACTCTCTGTCCGTAACACCATCTATGATGCTGCCGGAAAGATCGTAGCCAAGAGTCAGGGTGTTCGGGAACAGAAACTCAAGGTGAAGAATCCGCATCTCTGGGACATCGGAAAGGGATATCTCTATACAGTCAAAAGCGAGCTGTTAGTAAATGGGAAGGTAGTGGATGTTGCTACGACAACTACCGGTTTCCGTGATGTGAAGTTTGATGCTAAGAAGGGCTTCTTCCTCAATGGCAAGAATCTCAAGATAAATGGTGTCTGTGAGCATCATGATTTCGGTTGCCTGGGTGCTGCCGTTAATGAGGATGCGATGCACCGTAAACTTACCATCCTTCGCGATATGGGCGTGAACGCTATCCGAAGCAGTCATAATCCTCCGGCACCAGAACTCCTGAACATGTGCGATTCGATGGGTTTCCTCGTGATGGACGAGAGCTTCGATATGTGGCGCCGCAAGAAATCGAATGGCGATTATGCCCGTTTCTTCGATGAATGGCATAAGAAAGACCTGTCTGATCTCATCAAGCGCGACCGTAACCATCCAAGTATCATCATGTGGAGTATCGGTAATGAAGTTCTCGAACAATGGTCGAATGCGGCTGCTGATACGCTCAGTCTGGAGCAGGCTAACCTGATTCTGAATGCCGGTCATGATGCTTCAACTTTGGCACATAGTGATGAACTGAGTGTCAATTCGCTTCTTACCCAGCATCTGGCAAAAATCGTGAAAGAGTATGATCCTTGGGGCACACGCCCTGTTACTGCTGGCTGCAATGAGCCCGACCCGAAGAATCACCTCTTTAAGAGTGGGGCTATTGATGTTATAGGTTTCAATTATCACCATCAGTGGGTGAAGGATGTGCCAAAGAATTTCCCTGGCAAGCCTTTCATTCTGTCGGAGAGTGTTTCAGCCTTGCAGACTCGTGGCTACTATATGATGCCTAGCGACAGCATTTATACTGCGCCAAAGGAATGGTGGTTGCCTTATACCGATCCTTCGTTTATGTGTTCGGCTTATGATAATTTCCATGCCTCATGGAGTAGTACCCACGAAGAAACCTGGGATGTGGTGAAGCACAACAACTTTGTGGGCGGACAGTTTATCTGGACCGGTTTCGATTATATCGGTGAACCTACTCCTTATGCTTATCCTGCCCGTAGCAGTTATTTTGGCATTATCGATTTGGCGGGTCTTCCAAAAGACAGCTATTATATGTATCAGAGTGAGTGGAGTCAGAAAGATGTGCTTCATCTCTTCCCTCATTGGAACTGGCTGCCGGGACAGACCATCGACATGTGGTGTTATTATAATCATGCCGATGAGGTAGAACTCTTTATCAATGGCAAAAGTCAGGGCATCCGTAAGAAGACAGTCTATGGTGCAAAGAACGAAGGCGATGCTTTCAGAAAGAGTACTGAATATCATGTGATGTGGCGAGTAAACTTTGAACCGGGAGAAGTAAAGGTTGTAGCCAGAAAGAATGGTAAAGTTCTTAGAGAGCAGGTCATAAAAACAGCAGGAGCTCCTCATCATCTTGTGTTGAAGAAGACTTATCAGGGGCATCTGGCTTATGGCTCTTCGTATCCGACCACCTTTGTCGAGGTGAATGTAGTAGATAAAGATGGCAATCTCTGTCCGAACGCAGATAACCAGATTTTCTTCTCTGTTTCTGGAGAACAGGATGCAAGTGGTAATGGTTTCCTGAAAACGCCAAAGATTCTGGGAACAGATAATGGATGTCAGACTTCTTTGGAGCGTTTCACCGATTCACATCGCAAGGCATTCTTCGGAAAATGTGTCGTTGTGATAAAAGGTAAGGGAACGCTCAAGGCACAGGCAGTAGACTTAAAGGATGCTTCTGTAGCTTTGTGATTATAGTAATATTCTGAAAATCAAAACATTAAGGATTTATATTGCGAAGAAGGATACACTCTTTCGGTGTATTCCTTTTTCGCTCTTAAAAACGAAAAAGGTTTTGAAGCATTGGGACCCAAGGGATTTGGGTATCTCTATTATGCTAGTAATAGAAATTTAGCTTCAAAACCTGCGGCAAAGATACATCTTTTTTTCGAATAAAAAAACTTTTTCGAATAAAAAATATAAAAAACTTGCTCTTATCAAAAAATATACGTAACTTTGTAAACGATAAGGCATCAAACCCAATCTGCAATCATGAAAAAAGTAATCTTTGTAGAATTTCCTCACGATGCTGGAGCATGAAAGAAATAACAATAATAAAACAATAAACAAAAAATAGTATAATGAAAATTCAAATAGAACAGGCTACGCCAGACAAGGCTTCGCATATCGCATCGCTTATCATGGAGGCGATGAATGCGCAGTGTTGCCAAAATTTTGCTGGTCCTCAGCATACATTGGTTGATTTTCACCGTATGATGACTAAACTTGTAGAGATGGAGGACAGTCAGTATAGTTATAAGAATACATTGGTTGCTATGTCTACTGATGGCATTCTTGTTGGCATCTTGGTTGCATACGATGGTGCTGACGTCAAAAGATTACGTAAGCGCTTTATTGAGGCTGCGATCGTTGCTTTTGGAATAGACTATTCGGCTATGGAGCTTGAAACAGAGGAAGGTGAGTTCTATTTGGATAGTTTGGCAGTTTCTAACCAATACCGTGGAAAAGGTATTGCATCTAAACTGTTGGATGCTGCTATCTCTCGCGCAAGAGAATTAGGACTTCCTGCTGTAGGTTTGCTTTGTGATAAAGGCAATCCGAAAGCGGAGCGTCTCTATGCGAAGGTTGGTTTCCAATATGTCAATGATACCACTTGGGGTGGTCATGCAATGAAACATCTTCAGTATAAATTGTAATCTGATAGGGCAAACTGTGCAAACGTTTGCCCAATAAAAAGTATAGAAATCAACAGAAAATGTGCTGTTTATTGCGCAAATGGTAGTATCTTTGCACCATAAGTTCATAACGAATAGGTTTTTTGGTTTTTAGAAAAGATATTTTATTAGTTTTTGTTGATTTAATAATAAAAGCTCGGTCTGCAGTGATGCAATGCCGAGCTTTTGTATTTTTACTCCCTTTCAGGGTATTTTCTTTCTGTGTCTTTTATTCTAATTCCTCTATTTCTTTTTCGTCCATGTCTTTATCTAACTGGTCTCTCCACAGATACTTTCTGGTTTCATGCACTATGATACCACTCAGGCAGAGCAAGGAGATAAGGTTTGGTATCGCCATTAAAGCATTCATGCAGTCGGCAATGTTCCAAACCAGTCCCAGACTGATGACACTACCCAGGAAGATAGTAGCAATATAGACTATGCGGAAACAGAGCATCCACTTTTTGCCTTTCAGATATTCTACACACCGTTCTCCATAATAACTCCATCCCAATGTCGTACTGAATGCAAATGTTGCCAGTCCGATGGTCAATATCGGAGCTCCGATATATGGAATCTTACTGAAGGCAGCCTTGGTGAGTGCTGCTCCGTTATGATAGTCGATGTCTGGATATGCTATGATACTTGAGGTGATGACAAGACCTGTAAGGGCACAGATGATGACAGTATCCCAAAAGGTACCGGTAGATGAAACCAATGCCTGGCGCACAGGGTTGCGGGTTTGGGCTGCTGCAGCAACGATGGGTGCCGAACCCAGACCACTTTCGTTAGAGAACAATCCGCGGGCTATACCATAGCGGGCTGCAATCATCACGGTACTTCCAGCGAAGCCGCCACCTGCAGCCTTTGTTGTGAATGCAGAGTCAAAGATTACGTGGATGGCAGGCAATAAATAAGCATGATTTACACAGAGAATGTAGATGCAGCCTAATACATAAAAGAGTGCCATGAAAGGTACCAGCATGCCACAAACCTTGGAGATACTTTTCACGCCTCCAAGAATCACTGCTGCTCCTAAAGCCGTAACGATGGTTCCAGTAATGTATGGAGAAATGCCGTATTGGTTTTCTACCAGGGTTGAGATGGCATTTGCCTGTACCGTGCTACCGATTCCGAATGATGCCAATGCGGCAAAGAGGGCGAACAGGACTGCAAGCCATTTCCAGCCCAATCCTTTTTCCAGGGCATACATAGGACCACCCAACATCGTGCCTCGCTTGGTCTTTACGCGATATTTTACGGCGAGTAATCCTTCGGCATATTTGGTAGAAATACCAAAGACACCGGTTAACCAGCACCAGAGTACGGCTCCTGGTCCGCCAAGAGCGATAGCTGTAGCCACACCGATGATGTTACCGGTACCAATTGTAGCTGCCAATGCTGTTGCCAGTGCTCTGAACTGTGAAACATCTCCTGTGGCATTCTTGTCTTTCTTTACAGACAGTTTGATTGCCTTGAAAATCTTGCGTTGTGGAAAGCGCAAGCGGATGGTCAGAAAGATGTGGGTTCCCAACAGCAGGATAATCATAGGCCATCCCCAGAGGAATGAACTAAATGCGGTGAAAAAATCGTTTATTGCATCCATCTCTTAAAAATTTTATGTTTATCTTATATCTATATTTTTTATACCTGATAACGCAGTTACTTATGTGTTATAACCTTGTTATTTCTCAAATTCTATCTTTACGTTTTTGAATCCCATTGCTTTCAGCATCTCTCTAAACTGAGTCTTGGCATTCGCCTGTGCAGTATAGATATTGGTGCGGTTTAAGCAACGTTTCTTCATAGCTTGATAAGCACGCTCATACATAGCCTGTCTGTCGCTGCCTGTCCATTTGCCTTCTTCAAAGAAACTCTTGGTCTTCGCTTCGTCTATGAAGTTATGGTCCAGCAGTTTGATAGGAGGTAAAGTGCATACGATGCTGTCCTGGCTGGCTTGTAGCCATCCTTTTTTTACATCCTTCATATCGATACCCAAGCGCAACGTTCCGTAATAGATACGTACCAGTTGGTCATCGCCCCAAAAGCCACGGCGTATTGTATCTATCAGTTCTTCATCACTTACAGATAGAAATTCCCATTGGCCGATATTCTCGATGCTTTCTACCTGAGTGGGTGAGAGGGTTGTCTTATCTTCCTGTACCACGCTGACCTCGTTGTCTTTGGTGAACCAATAGAAGGCTCCACCCAGAATAAGGATCAGTGCTAATAGTACGATGATTTGTTTTCTTTTCATATCATTGTTCTCCTCGCTTAGTGATTCTTTTCGATAGTTGTCTTATCCAGAAGAGTCTTCAGATCGTTGAAAGTGAATTTCTTCCTGAAACTGATTTTGATATTCTCTTCTGCAAATCCCATGTCCTGTAGCATCGGAATCAGGGTGTTTGCTGCACTTTGGCGTGCCTGCTCAAGAATATCTAGGTTCGGTATATCGCGAATAATACTTTCCCTGCCTTGTTGTTCGAATAGTGACAGTTCTGCATCACTGTAGTTTCTTCTGGTGAGTGAAACGAATTGTCTTACACCTTCATGATTGATTTTACTGCTGGTGAGCATCACTTTTGGGTCTGGTAAGATGATTTCTATCTTGTCACCTTGTCGGTTAACGTTCTTAGCAGAGAATCCTGAAAAGTCTACATAAGCTTTTAATGTCGCATCCATCGGAATGGCCACCTTGCGGTTTGAGCCGGGAACATGAATATTGAAGTCTTTCTTGAACAGTGAGCCCTTCAGATTGAGCTGGTCATCATGTGTTATAATCTTATGGACATGAGCTTCTGCAGTATATAAGCGATTGCATTTCTGTATCTGCATCACCATCACAGGTATTGTGTCGATGACTTGCTCCTTCTTTTCTGTTTGCTGATGCGAACATGAAACGAAGGCAAAAAATACAGAAATGATAAATATTAACCTCTTTTTCATACTAAATGTCTTTATTATGCTGCAAAGGTACGGCAAATTGTTCGAAAAACAAAACAAAATCGTTTTTTTTGATGTTCTTTTGCTAAGAAATGAAAAAAAAAGCAGAAAAAGCACTTTTTTTTATATCTTGATTAAACCTTTTCATTTTCTTTACGTCAAAGTTACGATTAGAATTCATAAACTGAACTTTTATTATATCGTGTAAGATTCAATAGGAAATTTATTAGTTAGTATTTAGGTATGTAGGGCGCCTGCTTGTGAAAGTAGACGCCTTTTTTGTATCTGATTTTGTGTAAGAATGTAGATTTCGGTTCTTTTCTTTGGCTATTTCAAAAGAAAAATGTACTTTTGCAGTAAGAAAAAATAACGGAATGAAACGAATTGATTATATATTAATAGGTCTTTTGGCTATTTCTAGCTTGACGGCTTGTACAGAAAAGAAGAAGAGTAATATCATTATTGCTCCTAAACCGGTGGCTAAGGTTGTGAACAAAGCTACTCAGAAAATGAGTGATTATGAGCAGACCAGGGAGGCTGACTGGGTTGGTTCCCATTATAAAGTGGTGGTGAAGCGTAGTTCTGACAAGGAACTTCCGGTTCTCCAGTTGGACGAAAACACCAAGTATTATGATAACAGAATTTCGGTTAAGGTATTGAGAAGCGATGGTTCTGAATTCTTTAGCCGTACTTTCACAAAGAAAGATTTCACATCCTATATTGACAAACATACACAGGATATGGGTGCTTTGCTCGGTATTGTGTATGTGAAAGCAGAAGGTGATTATCTTTACTTCGCAGCAAGTGTTGGGTCGCCTGATGTTACCAGTGATGAATATGTACCTCTGGTACTTAAGATTTCCCGAATGGGTAGTATCTCTATATCAAAGGATGAGAAGTTGGATACCAACGCTTCTGCTGAAGAGGAAGAAGAGGAAGAAGATGGGGTATAAAGCGGTTCTTCCGTTAAATGTATGAGTATTTATTATGTCTATTCTGAAATTATTATTGTACTTTTGTAAGCGTATTCATATAATAATGTATATATCAGCAGGCATTAAAGTATAGTCATGAGCTCGGTTACATCATCTTGGCTCTTGCCGTAGTTATTGTAGCTTTCCTTGCATACAAGGGGCTCAAGAAGAAATAAGAAACTATCCTCCATCCTGCTTCCTCAAGCGGGATGGGGGATTTTTCTTTTGTACAGAACTTTCGCATGCAGGCTCCACACGCCTTGAACCAACGGACACCGGCTAAAGATTTACACAGATTCTGGGCTTGAATAGAGTCTGAAAACGTTAAAGAATACTAACAAGGTGTCGCATTGCTCACGAATGAGACACCAAAAACCAAAAATTCATACCTGAAAAAACAAATATTACCCCCCCCACTTTCATATAAAAGCCTTAACTTTGCACCAAGATTTTTACAATCTGTATCATGAAGGATTTAAAATGTTGTAAATTATAATCAAAACATAATAGATATGAAGAAAGTTTTAACTAAGAAAAAAGTATGTTGCTCTTTGGAAAAAGACAGTATATTTTCTAATAAAATTACGCTAAAATCAGCCGAATAGCTAAAAATGAACTATTTATGAGTTTTTCACCTCAACAGAGGTAATGATTTAGCAACAGTTCTAAATTCTGCAATCTGCATACGTTTGCTGCCTAACAACTCTTTTCGGCTGCAAAAATACAAAAAAATAATGAATCTAAGAATTTTATTAAACAAAAAATATCAAACAGAGAAATATGTTGCAAAAAGCACTGTCTTACTAGTGGTCTGTAAAGTCTAAAAGTTGAGTAAAACGTCGTTCGTCACATACTGATGATTGATGAAATATCACACGTGCCTTACTAAACTTTTAGACTTTACAATCTACTAGTTGTTTATTTTGCGAAATACGTATTTACAACATTTGTTGTTGTATTTTGCAATTTTAGCAACTTGTCGGTAAATTCTAAAACTTTAAACTTAACAGAGAAAGTTTTTGTACCCTTTCCTTCTGATGGAAAAATAACATAAAATGTTTCTACGTTTTCCTGCTGTATTAAGTATGGCTTCTCTATAGTATGAGTCTGTCCATTAAAGGAGAAACTAGTTGTGTATGTCGTATCTTTGAATATAAGACTCGAAGTATAAGACTTTCCTTTTGGCAATTGCAACTCCCATTTTTTACCTTTTAAGCTGTCGATTTTAAATGATTGTGCATGAACTAATTGCCCATTTAGGAACAATAGAGAAATAAAAAAATATTTAAAAATCAACTTCATATTTATTTAATTACTTTATACCTGTTAATACTATATTATAATCTTGTAAAAAATACCCAGCATTAACTGAGTACATACAAGCAAGCTCAGGGTCCATATAAATAGCAGCACCCGTATTGGAGTTATATCCTACACATAACACATTATGGGCAGAGCTTTCTATTTGGCTATTTACATCAGTCATGACGGGATGCTTGGCATCTATTGCAGACTTATAATTTGTAAATGTTTGAGTTTTAAAGAAATGTGTTACAAAAGGCTCGATATAATCCAAAGAAACACCATCAATCAAAGGATTTGAATTATATGTCTGTGTATAATATAGAATATACGCTCCCTCATTTACTGTTCCACCAAAAACTTTATTGTTTGCATACTCCATAATTGATGTTACGCAGGCATTAGGTATTTGCTTTGCCATTGTTGTTGGCAAACTGCTTTTGACAAAGACATCACCTTTTTGTTTTGAATATTTTGTCGGGTTATAAATTATTTGAGTGGAAATCTGTTCTTTCGACACATTGTCTGGCTCGATTAAATCAGTCCCTTCACATGCGACCAAAAAAGTTACAGGAATAAAAAATAACAAATGTTTTATCTTCATATACATTTTCCTTTCCAAATGGTTTCGTCATTCAATTCTTGCACTTGTAGCAACCATCTTTAAATCTACAAGATTCTATATTTTTTAGCAAATTTACAAAAAAAATATTTTAAGTGTTGAAAAATTAAAATTATTTATCCTTTTTAACAATATATCTTTGTTTGCCTAGAAATATCTTTTTAAATTTTGACGCTACAAAGATAGCGTGATTTTTCTGACATATCCAAATCCTGAGCAACTTTTTGTTGCTCAGGTCTTTAGATTTTTTCTTCTTTATTTATCTTCGGATTTAAGGTTCTTCTATCTTTTGAGATATTCCATTGCTCCTTGAACCATTCAACAATAGGCTGTCTATTGATACACAGAAACAATTGGTTCGGTTTGGTAGAATCAGAGAACACCTTGATTTCTGCATTCTCCACATTGAACTTTCTTCTGTGCTTCTCGGAATAGAGTGAACCGCTAAAGTTGAGTGCCTTTCCAGCAAGGAGCACACTAATTTGTTCAGCCGTGAAGCCTATCCTCTTGCACAAACTTTCTATTTGCAAGTATGCCTCCAACATCGGGAACCAACGCTTGGCTTTGCGGATGATGTTGTTGAGCATCGTTACCTCCGTGGAGTGCTTGCTTTTCAAATCAACGACCTCTGCTTGGTGTTTCTGTTGCATCTCGCCGAGTTGTTGGGTGTGGCTGTCCTCCATTCGCTGCATTTTCCCATGGAGTTCGTCAATGTATTGCTCTCTGTCTGTCACAAGCTCGCACAACTTTTGGTTGTGCTGCTCCACCTCCTTCAATTTTCCACTACCTAAAAGAGAACAAATCTTCGACACAAAGGCAGTCTTGGCTTCCGTCTTAGCAGCCTGTAGTTTCTCCGTGTTGATTTCGCTCTTGGTCTGTTTGAGCAGTCGCTCTGCTTCCTCCACATCGGATTGCAGCAGTTTCATGCAGTTTTGAAGTCTCTCCGTCTCTCGCTTGATGTTACGGTAATACTGTGCCGTGGAGGTATGCCTCGCATCCGACCCACGGACACCTCGCTTCAAGCCATACTTGCCCATGGCTTCAGCATAGCTGTCGTGATAGCCAACCATCTTGTCACGGTTGAGCACATCATCGGCACACAACCTCACGGCATTGGCTTTCTTGCGGTATGTCCGCTTGCCCTCTTCCGTTGTCTTGTTCTTCGCCTTTCTCCGTTCGCCTGTCACTATCGGAACAATGGAGGCGTGAAGGTGCGGCGTGTGCTCGTCCATGTGGAGAACCACCGACACGACATTTTCCTTGCCGAACGTGTCCTGCAACCACTTCAAACTGTCGTTGCACCAATCGTCAAGCTGACCATTGGCTGCGATGTTCATCATGTCCTCGTGCGTTCCAGACAGCACGGTTCTAATCACCCTCACCTGGTCATTGGTTATCTTGCGCTTGATGCCTGCCGTCTTGATGCGGTGGGCGATGGCTTCGTCACGACCATACACACCGCTCGGCATCTTGACAAGCTCACGGTTGAGGTGAGTTCTCGTAGGGTCAGCGTTGTCGGGTATCACCTTGCGCTCTATGTGGTCTGACTCCCTTGCGTCAGAGCTGCCCTTTGCCTTCTTGAAATCCAAACTGAAATGTCCCATAATAAACTTGTTTTTGAGTTGTACAAATCCGCTTGCCGCATTGCGCCCTGCGCATGGCTCACGGGGTTTCAAAAGGGGATGCCCCTTTGCTCAAATGGGTGTTTTTAGCGGTGGCGTGCCACTGCGTCAAGAAAACGCCCTATTGAGCTATGGCTTTTCCGTTCAGAATAGCCATTGGAGCAGGAACCGCCTACATACCTAAGGCTGCGCCTTTCTTCCGAGGTGGAGCAGTCCGCTTAACAGGCTGTACTTGGTGTACCGACTGTTTGGATTTCACTCCGCACAGATAGTCGTTCAAGTCGTTGTACTCGCTGTACAAGTGGGATGCATCCCTCACACGGTAGCTGAGGGCGTTCTCGATGGCAAGCGTTGCCTTCCGCCCTGCCTCGTCGTTGTCGAGCAGACAACTGATGCGCTCGTAGCCGTGGAGTGCGTCAACAGCCTTGTCCACATTGCTTGTGGAGTTGAGTATCACGTAGTCCTGCGCTTCCAATGACGGACAAGACGGAAACTTCTCCATGCGTAACGAGAGAAAGGAAAGATAGTCCATCATGCCCTCGAAAACATAGCAAGAGTATCTTGGCTCGCCTTGCTGTCGGATATGTGTGATGTCCTTGGGGGACATGCAACCCTTGAAGAATCGGTTACGAACCTCGTAACCGCCCGACTTGTTCTTGAAGCCGATGGCGAAGTAGTTCTTGCCATTATGCGAGAAGTGGAGTTCCACACATTCCTTTCGGGCTATGCACAGGTCAATATTCCGCTCGCTCAGATAGCGCAGGAGTGCAGGGTGGTTGAGCTCCCTAACCTCCAATCTCTCAAAACTCGGCTCGGAAGCTTGCTGAGGGAAAGAAAAGTCGGTCGGGCGTACATGGGGCGCTTGCTTCTCCATCTTGTCCAAGAGATATGGCAAGTTGTCTGATGCGTAAAGGTATGACGCAAGGGTGATGATGTTGCCGCCCTTGCCCATTCCGAAATCGAACCAACTGTTCATCGTGGTGTTCACCTTGAAAGATGGCTCGCTCTCGTTTCTCAGCGGTGACTTGTACCAAAGGTTTGCACCCTGCTGTTTGACAGGGTGGTGTCCCAAACTTAGCAGATAATCTGCAATCTTGATTTGCTTTGCTTCTTGAATATTCATGTCTTACTGTGGATTAAGTGGTGTATGTATTTCTGATGAATTGTTGAAAATAGTATGTATTGGTATGATAACCAAAGGCTTATCTTCTCAACAAACTCTCAACAAATGGTTCTTTTCAACAAAATCACTGGGCAAAAGAGAAAGACAGGCATTAGCGGTCATGTTTTCTCTTTTCAACAGTCTCTTTCTTTTGTTGAGAGATTTGTTGAGAAAATGTTGAGCCTTAAATACTTGATATCCAACACTTCTTTCGTCATATTCAACAATTCAACAAAATTATATGCTATTTAGCTTGTCCCTCGTTACAGTGTAGAACCTGCCCACACGTTTTGTTGGCGAGTAGTGACCGCTGCTGTTGTAGTTGTACTCGTATGAGGTGTAGGTGAGGGCGTTCTCTGAAGGTTGCAGCTTCCAACAGTCCTGCACTATCTTTCGCACAAGGTGCTTCTCCGCTTTCACGTGGTTGCATTGCAACAAGGCGATTGCATCATTGAGGCAGAATTGCAAACTGTCGGTTTGGGTGTTCTCCATGACCTCAAGGAACAGCTCCGACATTTCCACCTCAAGTCGGTTGCGGTTGCAGCGTATGATTCTCCTCAGAGCATCGGTCGCTATCTGTTCGGGGGCGAACCACATACGGCTCTTCCGCTCTGTGGACAGCGTTCTGCCTTGCAGATGGAACAGAAAAGCGGGTATCTCCGCCTTCAGTTTCTCCAAGAAGTCGGTATCGTCAGATTGCAACGATAAAATCTTCCTCACCCAATATCGGGTCTCGCCCTCGTCAATGATGACAGGGAGTGATTCGTTGTTGGAGCACAGCACGAACTTGGCAAAGAAGGAAATCTCGTTCCTGTCCTTGCCCTTGGCTTCCACCTTGTACGAGAGTGTGGTGCTGAGGTTCTTCAACCGCTCGGAATCCTCCCTGCGGCTGAGCAATACCTCGTCCACGACTATGAGCAGTTTGCCAGCCCAATCGGAGTTGAACTGACTGCGGAAGTCCTCGTTGGTGTTGAATGTCACGTTGTCCTGGAACAATGCCTTCAGAAAGTTCAAGAACGTGGTCTTGCCTGTGTTTCTTTCCTCTGATACAAGCAATAGAATAGGCAGCTTCTGCACTGGTCTGAGATAAAGAAGTTGCAGGTAGTCCATGCCAAGCTCATATTGCTCACCGAAGATGTGACTAACCAACTTCTTGATATTTGGGAAGCCCCCTTGCATCGGCTTATGTCCTATCGGCTCGTATAGGTTGAGGAAACCGTCTATCACCGTGCGGTGGTTCACATGTTCGGGAACAGTACAGAAGCCGTCATACTTGTGAACGTACTTGATGAACTCCTTGCCGTAGTCCTGACGCAAGGTCTCCATGTTCCATGGGATGCGCTTTCTTACCTTTCCTCCATTGATGGTAGGTTGGTCAACCACCTTGTACAAGGTTGTGCCAACACGGATGAACACCTCGTTTGTCGGAGGTGCAGCCTGTGGCTTTGCATTTGCCACGCCTACAAGCTGATTGTTGTCGTTTGTCTTGCTCATAATCTAACCTTTGTGAGTTGATAAATTAAAGTTGCAAAGGTAAGGGCGGAAAATCAAAACGCAAAACACAAACTTGCGCAGAATGGAGAAGTTTGCACCGACAATGTTAAAAGATTGGAAATCAATGTGCTTGATGTAGCCTTTCGGGATAAGATAAAACGAAAAATCCCGAAGAGAGGCTTCCTTGCAAACCTTTCCTCGGGATGAACAAAAATGTATTCCTGCATGTCATACGTTTTATATGTCATACGATAAAACTGTAAAACGTTTGACATCAGCAGTTCTTCGTTCTTCACAGAAATGCTTGATACGACAGTGAATCAGTACGTAGGCAAGTCAATACGACAGTGAATAATAGAAGCGTCAAAGATACAACCAATCTCAGCTAATGGCATTTGTCCCTCCGTAGAGTTGTAGGACAATGGCTGCTTTCTCTTTTGCTCCGTACAGCCTCTTGAAGATGGCATTACGAAGTTGCATAGCCCCATTAGAGGTGAGACGGAAGCAAATGGCAACAACCATAGGGAATCCATACAATGTTTGCCAAATACCCTTGGAAGTTTCTTGTCTTTGTTGGACTTCCGACATAGACAACATGCCTTCTTTATATATGACTTGTATCACAGAGTTGAGTTTTGGGGCGGTAACATGAAGCATATTGACCAATTCTCCCTCACTCATCCACAAGTTCTCCAAGTTGGACGGAATGGAAAGTATTCCATTTCCGTCCACGGTGATTACAGTCCTTTTCATACCATTCCTCCCATAACAGGCAAGTGCCCCTTGATTCGACTTTCAAAGACTGCTATGTCATGGTCAAGTTTGTTGCTTGTCACCTTGGCGTATATCTGCGTCGTGGTGATGTTTGTATGGCCAAGAATCTTGCTCACGCTCTCTATCGGCATACCATATTCCAAGGCTAAAACAGCCCAAGAGTGGCGAGACACGTGAAATGAAACCCGCTTCTTGATGCCACACATTGCAGCAACTTTCTTGATGCGCTTGTTGATGTTGCTAAGATTGCCGATATTGAATACGTGGCTTCCTTTTCTGAAAGACTTGTATCTCTCAATAATCTGCATGGGAATATCCATCAACTTGATTTGAAAAGGTACACCAGTCTTCTGACGCTTGGACACAATCCAAGGAGCACCGTTTATCATGCTGATGTTATCTTCCGTCAAGTTCTTGATGTCGATGAAAGAGATACCTGTCCAACAACCAAAGAGAAAGAGGTCTCTCGCAAATGCCATATTCGGGTCTTCCAACTTCATCTCTGTCATGGCGGTAAGCTCGTCCAAGGTCAAGAACTCACGTTCCTTGTGATCTGGGTCAACGTGGTACATGGCAAACGGATTTCTTGGTATCTTGCCGTTGTAGTGAGCTGCCGTTACGATATGTTTCAGTGGTATGGAGTAAATCCAAATAGAGGACTGCGCAAGTCCTACAACATTCTTCAAGTACAGACAATAGTCACGAATGAACTCCTCTGTAAGCTCATTCATGGACATATCGCTGCGCTTGTACTGATACTTGATGAACTCGGCAACATACTTTCTTACCGTCAGATACTTGCGGTAGGTGTTCTTGGCTCTGTCCTTGCCTACACGCTTGGCAAAGGCTGCGTTCTCCTTGTCAAAGGCTCTGAGCAAGGTCTCGTACTCTGTGCCTATGCCTTGGTAGGCATTTCTCACCATCTCAGCTGTAACGAACGCCTCACGGTCGGAAAGGCGTTGGTAATGCTTGGCGATTTGAGCCTTGATGTTGTCAAGCGCAAAGTTCACCTCCTTGGCTTCCTTGCTCTTGCCAATGGCTCTGTTGCCCTTGGCATCCCAGATAGCCTTGGTCACGCTCTGCTTGCAACTGAACTGTGCGATAGTTCCGTTGATTGTCACTCGTCCCATGATAGGGACAATTCCGTTTCTCTCCTTGCTTCCATTTATATAGAAGACTGTCTTGAAAGTGCATCTCATAATTCTTACTTTTTTGTTCGGTGCAAAATTAAACTGTGAGAGCTGCATGACAAAACCAAAACTTACGCAGAATGGGGAAATATGAACCGTCACCGTTAAAAATGCTTATTAGGGCGTTTCTGCGAGGTAATGATTTGAAAGCGTTTCTATTTCATCAATCTGCGTTTTCCGTATTTCCTTGTCTGTGCCACTTAAAGCCAACGGCTGCCACAACCACTTGAAACTCAAAATAAAAGCATCATTCTGCTATTTTTTGCTTTCTTAGGCGTTATTTTCTATAAAAAAAAGATCAATATGAGAAATTACTTAATTGGAAAAGAAAGATTACTGGTCGCAGCACTTGCTTTTATTCTTCCATTTTCTTTCGCGAAAGCAGAAGTAAAAGAAGATGGAAAGACCGGTCAGCAAGGCTGGTATATAGGAGTAGAGGGTGGAATGCCTTTCGGCTTCTCTACCTTCTCTAGCTTCGGACACGACAAGACGCACCTCGGTTGGGCTGCTGGCTTATATGGGGGCTATCGTTTCAACTCCATCTTCTCGGCAGAGTTATCTGCTAAATATGGAGAAATGAAATTGTCGGCACAAGACTGCTGCGTAGAACGTAACTATTGGTTGGGTAGCGACGGTATGCTTTACAACGCAGGTGTCCTGGGCATGGACTGTTGGGAATATGCCAATCTGAAAAGCCATGTCAGGATGGGCAGATATGGGGCAAGAGTGAACGTTCATCTCCTTGGACTGTTCCATCAAACAGCTGACAGCCGATGGGATTTGGCTGTTTCACCTCATATATATGCAGTAACGACCAAGGCTGATATCCGTACTATAGCCGATGACGCTAAGGTGATGAAAGGTTCTACCAACTGGCATTTGGGTTATGGTGCAGACTTGCAGGTAGGTTACCAACTGACCTCATGCCTGAAATTGGGCATCTATTCCGGTTTGACTCGTCTTACTGGCGAACGTATGGACGGAATGCCAGAACATCTGCATAAGAACAACTTTGTTTGGGAAAGTGGAGTAAGATTAGGGATTAACCTCTCTAAAAAGAAGAACAAGGTAGCAGAAACTCCATCAGTTCCACAACAGGAGGTTCTACAACAGGAACCAACTTCTTCGGAGGAGGTCAATCTGAAAAAAACTGTGGATAAGGCAGAAACAAAAGTTGTTGAACAAAACATAAAAGAATCTGCAAAGGTGACTTTCCCTGTCATATATTTCACCTTCAATAGTATCGACATCCAGCAAAATGAAGAGACTAAATTGAATGCTATTCTCAAAACATTGAAAGAGAATCCGAACATGAAGGTGACGGTAACAGGTTGGTGTGACACGAAAGGCAGCGTGGCTGTCAATAAACGTATATCTCGCCAGCGTGCAGAAGCCGTAAAAACCTGGCTTGCGAAGAATGGCATAGAGGCTAATCGCATTACTGCAATAGGAAATGGTAGCGATGACACCCAAGATGCGGATAAGGCTCGCCGAGTAGAGACTATAGACAATAATAAGTAACCCATAAAACAAGATAGAGAATGAAAGCAAAAAGAATATTTAATATTGGGTTATGGGTGCTGCTATGCGTCCCATGCCTGTTGGCAAGTTGCGACCATGATGTTCATGATGGTGAGGATGAAGGTGGCTTGTCTGTATCGCTCACTTGGGCAGATGAAGCCGACCAAGGTACGGAAGTGAAGGATGTGAAGCTCTGGATATTCAATGCCGATGACGGTTCCTTAGTTGAGGAAAAACATGATGGAAGCACGCAGGAGGTAGCAAGCCAACGCTTCGCTCTTCCAGTTGGGCATTATCAGATTCTAGCTGCCACCAACCTTATAGAACCGTTTTTTATCGGTGAGGCTACAAGGGCAACCCTCAATATAAACCAACTCATGTTTGGATTGTCCAATCCAAGTGCCTCTCCCGACCATGCCTATTATGGTGTCACGGACATCGGTATAGACAAATCAAATGTCAACTACATAACCAAAAATGAAATGCGCCATATACTTGCAGAATTGACCATCTTCATTGAAGGAGTTCCTGACAATTTTGCAATGATAGGTAAGGTTCTGAATGTGGCAACCGGACTCCTTCCCCTGCAAAAGAATGAGGATGGAACATTCGGGACAGCAAGCTATACCAAGGAAGAGTGTGATATACCTTTGAGAATCGCAGTGCCTGGCGAAACTTTAAAAACGGAAACATTACGCTTGATGCCGACAGCCAACGGTTTTCATACCACCAAGTTGTTTATCCAACTGATTTCTCCTGGGGGAGTAGTTAGCAACTACGACATCGAAGCACCCATCATGAAGTCTGGAGGCAAGTATCAGATAAACTTGGAATACGAGGAGATGAAACCTTATATGTATCTTACGAGCACGAAGATAGATGATTGGACTGAGGGATGGATTTATCGTGGTGAAATCCTGAATCCTGAAGATTAAGCAACCCTATCATTTAAGCAAGAATCAAAACAAGAATATAAACATAAAATAGTAAAAGACAATGAAAAAGAAGACTTATCTCATTGCCCTGATGGCAATGGCTTTGACATTGGGCAGCTGTTCAGACAACGAGAATGGTATCGGAGGCGAGACCTCCAAGTACATCACCGTTTCTACCAGTATCGGCAATATGACACGTGTTGCCACAGATGCGAATGGCGGTCAAACCTTTGAAGAGGGTGATGAAATCAGTGTGTATGCCTGGATAGGTGCCCCAACTGTAGCTCCTGAGACAAGCGAGCGTGTAGTGAACAACGCCATCAATAAGTTGACTAACGGCTCATGGGTATCAACTCCGCAGATGCTGTGGAAGAACAACCGTGACAAACATTATTTCATCGGTGTGTATCCTACAGCAGCAATATCCGATTTTACAGCTGGCGAATATAAGCTTGATGTTACGAAACAGGAGGATAGCGACCTTTTGGTGGCAGTCAACAAAGATGGCATATCCTATAATGCAGATGAACAGCAAACGGTGCCATTAGCGTTTACTCATGTGATGTCGAAGGTGATAGTCAATATACAATATCGCAATCAGTTTGGTGGTAAGCCTACCGTAGAGAGCCTTGTTGTTAAGAATGCCGCATCTGATGCCTCTGTCAATCTCTTGACCAAGACTGTAACTGTAGCTACAGATGCTGCTCGCACCGACATCAGTATCCCTGTAATCAAGGAAAATGAAAAATATGAGTCTATCATGATACCACAATCAGGCATTACCAAGATTGCTGTTAATATAAATGGCAAGCAATATGTCTACACTCATCCTACTGATATCAAACTGGAGGGTGGCAAATATACGGTAGTAAATCTCATTGTAGGTCGTGACGAGATTACTCTTGGCAATGTAAGCATCGCTGATTGGGGCGAAGGAGAAAACATCAATGGTGGTGAAGCGCAAACAGATTAAAAGATTTGTATAATATTTAAAATTATAAAGTCATGAAGATAAATAAAATATTAGTGGCAGCAGCAATGGCTCTTGGATTCGTTAGCTGCTCAAGTGAAGGAGAATTGACACCTGCTATAGATACATTGAAAGATACTCCGTTGCAGATTAATGCATCTGTAGCAGGTATGAAAACACGTGCAGGATATGATGCTAATAGCGTACCTAACCAATTCTATCTTAAGATAAGACAAGGGCTTAAAGAGCAAAAAAAATATTGGTATGATGTTGTCATGAAACTGGAAAATGGCCAATGGGTTGCTTATAATGCTGAAAACAAGACTGAAACGGTTCAATTACTTCGAGCAGGATATAATATAACTTGCGATCTCTATTCTACTACATTTCCTGGATACGAACTGGATGAAAGCGGAAACCAGATTAAATCTATAGAATTAGAGGTTCTGGCAGACCAAAGCTTAGATGCCAGTGTCAAGGCAAGTGACCATTTGTATGCCTTAAACAAAGATAAAAATATGGAGGTTAAGGCTATTGAGTTAAAATTGGAACATCAAATGTCAAAACTCTCACTAGAGTTGACTTTGGGTAGTCAATATGAAGAGGAGCAAAATCCTGTCAAAGACATGCAGATTGTAGGAACTAAGAGAAAAGTAAATTGGTCAGATGGACATTCGTATGTTAGTGATGACGCTTCTGCAGAGCCAATTATACCATATCTTGCGGGTTACACCAAGCCTACGGATGATTCCCCAAAAGCGAAAGTTTGTTATGAGGTGATTTTAGCTCCACAGACTGTTGAGGCAGGAAACTTTGGTGTTGAATTTAATGTTTTAGGCAAAACTTATCGTTGGTACAGTGATGCTGCTGTTAAATTGAAAGAAGGCACTCAATACACATTGCAACTGACGGCAGGAAAAGATCAGGCTAATCTTGTAGAAGTTACATCTAAGGCTTGGAATACAAAACACAAAAACGAAAATAATGAAGAAGTGGACAACAAGTCGGATATAGAAACCTTTTAATGACTAGAAGTATGAAAATTATAAATAAATACATATTGGTGGCTGCAGCTTCTCTATCTGTTGTTGCGTGTAGCCAAGATGATGGCTTGTCAAATAGCTATCTTAAAGATTCGGATGCTGTTCACATTACAGCCCAAGTGGGAAGTAATGAAGCTACAGGTGGCTTTATTTCTCGCTCCAATCCATTGGGTAGTGAAGTTGAGCAAGCAAAGTTTAATGAAGGCGATGCCATTTCTGTTGTTGCAGATAACCAAGATGCCGTTATTTATTCTTATGATGGTACCAGTTGGAGTCCAAAAGAAAAAGGTCTGCACTTAGTTTGGAATAGTAACGAGATGAATTTTAAGGCTTTTTATCCTGCAAATGCTAATGGTGCTTCTTTTACAGACTTCACACTACCTACTGCATACAATAGCTTAGAGAACTTGGCTTTGGGTGACTATATGACATTTAGTGGTAGCCGCAAGCGTAGTTCCGATAATGATGGCGTGAACTTGGAAATGGAGCGCAAAATGGTGCGCATCGTTGTCGGCCTAAGAGATGTTAATGTTTGGGGAGACACGATGGATGAAGGGTTGGAACTGACAGAAGTAATAATCCATCCTAATACAAATGGATATTTCGATGGTGAAGTTGTTCCCGCTGATTCAAAAGATGTTAGTGTGAAAGCGTACAAACACACTGATGGTAAGTTTTATGCGCTTATTACTCCGACAAAGCCTGTGTCGGATAGGTATAATTATTTGCTTTTCATGACAGTAAAGGTGGCAAAGCCTGATGGCACAGGTGAGCAAGAATTTGAAGTTAGGCGCATTCCACATACAGGTACAGAAGCTGGTAGTAGCTACGAGTACTTTTTAAAGATTGGTAAGGACGAACTTGTTGTAGATAAAATTACAGTATCTGATTGGAAAACTGGTGAAGCGATTCCTGGTGGCGAGGCTTTAGACGATGTAGAGTTTGTTAAAAAGACGATTGCAGATGCTTTGGCTGCAAATAAAACTGATATCGAATTAACATTGAATAGTAACATAGATAGTAACGAGCTATCTGCTGCGATTAGAGATGCTCTAAAAACAACCACTGATGGAAGTGTCAATTTAACACTGAAGGGTATTACTTTCTTCCAAACAGGCTTAGATAATTTTATTAATCATTGTAATAAGTTGAAGTCAATTACTTTACCAGATGCTACAGAATTTAGCATGTGGGCATTTGCAAATTGTGATAAGTTGGAGGAAATATATGCTCCAAAAGTGTCAGTGCTAGGATGTCAAGTTTTTAAAGGTTGTAAAGGATTGAAGAAGATTGCATTGGGAGCTCTTACAAATGTGAATTTGGGGGATGATAGCGAAGCCTTTTTTGGCTTGAATACAGAAAATGTTGATTTGGTCTTGTCTGAATCGCAGAAACAGATGGAGAATCGAAATAATTGGTACTCTACCGAGGAGGATTATAAGTCTACTGATGATTATACGAAAAATATTTTTTTGGGAAGACAATTCAAGTCTGTGACTTTACAGTAAGTTAAAACGAGATTTACATATAGACTCCTAAGCTGGGCAGGAGTATAAGGTGCCCAGCAACTTTTATGAACAAAGTGGGGGCTGCAAGCGGTGGTAATGCCGACTTGCAGCCCTTATTGTATGTAACGCATTCGGCGTATAATCGTTTGTAGCTTGCTACTGCAAATAACAAACGATTATGAAGGAACAAAAATTATTATCAACATCAGTTTTAGTTGAGGCTGTAAGTGTAGCATTGAAATCGCTTACCGTAGATGACGAGGAAAGAACGAGCATAATGGAAGAGCTACAAGCTAGCATAGCTTATGAGCAGAACCGCTCAAGTCCTATTGCTTTCCTAAAAGGCAAGGCAGAAGACGAGTGTGTTGTCTTGAAGAATGTAGCTTGGCTAGAAGCGGATGGCTGCTACACTAAGTTCCATTGCATGGATGGAAGCACACACATTCTTACAGCAAATCTTGTTTCTACTCTGCGCCAACTAAAAGCTAATGGTTGGGATGACTTTCTTCGCATCCACAAGTCGTATGCCGTGAATTTCAATCATATCAAGTCAAAATGTGGCAATACCTTGCGAGTTGGCAAGACAGAGTTAACCATCGGAAGAACCTATCGAGAATACTTTGAAAAACACATCATTATCCTAAACAAATTATCTTAGTTTTGTTGTTCGTATGCCATTGCATACCGTTTGTATGACCCGTTTTGCCTTTTCAAGACAATGTTATACCTTTGCGGCATCAACGTTGAAAGGCGGAACCTGAAAAGCCTACAGAATAACGAGTAAGGAAAATATCTAATATTTACAATTATGGCTACAATCAATACAGCACCTTCGCAGGTCGCTACTTCGGCTCTCGAATCATTACCTTTGGAGAATATTATCGGCGCTCCTCTTGATGCGTGTATCAAAGCTCAGGCTCAAGCGGCACAGACCTCGGCAAGGTTTATCCATGAGGTCGGTTTGCAGAGCAAGGATGATAATGGTGAGTACCAGGCTATCAATGTCGCTTTCACTTTTGTGCAAAACGGCAGACTTACTCGCCTCAACATTCCATTGCTCACCATCGTGCCTATCCCTTACATCGCTATCCAAGACATTGATGTGGCTTTTAAGGCAAACATCAACGCTGCCTCTAGTTCTTCTGACGAGACTACATCCAACACAGAGTATAATGCAGAACTCTCTGGTGGCGGAAGATGGGGCTGGGGATTGTTTGGTGTGAATCTCAACTTGAAGGGGGCTGTCTCTTCCAAGCGTGACTCCCGTGCTACACAAGACTCCAAGTATTGCGTGGAGTATACGATGGATATTGGTATTCATGCAGGGCAAGACAGTATGCCTGGCGGTATGGCTAAGGTGTTGGAAATATTGAACAATAGTATTACGCTGTCTGAGCCACAGGGTACTTTAGCTGTGAATGCTAACGACTTTGTCATCCAAGAGAATGAAGACAAGAAGCATGCTCAGTTGATTGTCACCTACAAGAGTCCGGAAGGAATTTATGAGCCAGATAAGATAACGTGCAAACTAGGTAATGATGCTCAAAATGGACTGTTAGCAGGCAATAGTGTAGTTTATATGTTGACCAAGACAGGTACTTATACATTGACAGCTGGTGCCTTGAAAGAAACAGTGACGGTGAATAGCAACAAGGAAACAACGTCAGACACCAAAAAGGATGAGTCATGATGAACAGTGAAGATAATCGACAGTTGGTGCCTTTGCGAGAGTTAATAGCTACGACCTTGGAGGCAGCTATCGAGGCTGATATGGCGGCTTTGCGTTGCTATTATAACAATCTGTGCGAACTCGCTTTTGATAGCGATGATGCAGAGAAACAGGCAGTTCCTCGTCTTAGGCATCTTTCATTCTCCTATGCTAATGGCGATGAGCAGCAGCATCAAGTGAAATTGCCAGTGCTGTCACTTCTACCACTGCCCATGCTACAGATGAAGGGGATTGATTTCTCCATGGATGCCCAATTGGTGGAAATGAGAAACTTTGATTCGGATGGTGAGAAGACGAATCATGAACTTTACGTCTCTCTAGCCCCACAATCCAAGGCTTTTCAAGAGGAGAAGGGTATAGCTACAGGCTATTCCGCAAAGATAAATATCTCGATGCAACAGAGTGATATGCCTGGAGGCATGGCTCGCTTGCTTCAGATGGTAAATAACTTAAACTTATAAAATCATAGAGCTTATGTTGGATTCCAATAAATTAGGTGGGTTTGAATGCCCTGTTTGCAAGGGCTTTATCCCTGTGAGAATAGAAGAACTGGTGGTAAGTTTGCAAGTGTCTTGTCCTTCGTGCGGTCTGTTGCTGACACTGGATAAGAATAACTCTGGAAAGGCTTTGGGATTGATAGATAATGTACTGAAAAACAAGAAATATGGTTAGAGCATGGCGCAAAAGAATATCTATGGTAAGCCATAATATCCAGAAATTTGCTAAGAAAAAACCCGAAAAGTGCAAAAGGAAGGAGGTTGTGATACGCAGCATCTTGAAAGAGGAGATACCAGATTTGTATCTTTTGCAAGAGGTGACTAGTCAAAATTTCTTCAAGGAGGAAATGCAATGCTTGCGTTCTTCTGACTATTATGTGGCAATGGGACCAAGTTTCTCTTCTGGCAGTTATCTGGAGAGCTATCCTTTGATTTTCAATTTGGCTACGATTCATTATGCTCCATTGCCTTATCGTATGAATGGGCGTATGGCAAATAAGGTCATCCCATTTTCCATAAGAGGTAAGAAGTCACGTGCCAATACCTACTTTGAGGTTTTCATCCCAAAGGGAAGATACAATCTCCGTCCTCCCAAAGTTATATCGGGGGATGAGGAACGTGACCGAGAGTATGATGAGAGGCACAGTAATCTTGCTCATCGCAAGTACTTGGAGTATTATCGTTTACGTATCTTTGCTGTGCATACTTCTCCTGGATTGGATTTGAATAAGCAAATTCAGAGCGTAATCTCAGCACTGGAGAAGGAAGGTGAGAAAGTGGCTTGTATGGCTGTTGGGGATTTCTATGGTGAGAAAGGTGCTAGGAAAACTATGAATAATTATGCTGGCAAGATAGACCTTCCCGATAAGCCTACCAACTATAAGCTAAATGGTGAAGCTTCGCAAAGAGCCGACATGTTTGTGAGGGGCTATGGAGTAGCTCCCTGTGGGGGTGTTCGGACAATATTTCCTCATAGTGTGGGTATAGATGATGGCGCTGGCTATATCAAATCAGGTATAGACCATGCGGCAATAATAGGTACTTACGAGGTGGTGAGTTCTTCTACGATTACAGCAGGTGAAATCATCGACAAATACCAGTCGCTCTATGAATTGAATGGTAGAATTTAGCTAGGCTACCACCACTCTTGCCTTTTCCTTAAAAAGGGTCTATATGCCACGATGAACAGGAGGCGTATAGACCCTTGGTTATATGGTGATATTCGTAATCTACATCTCTGCTTTCAGCAGCTTTATCTCCTCTGACGTCAGCCCCGTCATATCCATGATAGACGCTTCATCCATACCCTTTGCCAGCATCTTCCTGGCAATTTCAAGGCTTCGCAGGTTCATGCCTTCAGCTCTGCCTTCTTCTCTACCTTTCTCCATACCTTTTTCCATACCTTCCTTCATACCAATTTCCTTACCCTCAGCTATACCTTCACGCTTAGCAGTGTCTACGGAATTCTTGATGTCGCGATATGCCATCTTGCTGGTCTCGTACTCCCTCATTTCCTGCGGAGTAAACTTGGCTATCTCGGCTTCCTCGAAGAGACGGTCGAAGACCTTGTCGCACAGTTCTTTAGGGCGCTGGGTAAGTTTATAGAGATTCTTCAGTGCATAGAGCCACTTCTCGTAGAGCGTATCCAGTTCTTCCAGGGATTTGTTGAACTTGGAAATCTCTACATAGATATATTCGAGTTTGTCGTAAAATACTTTGTGGGTAGCTGTGTCGCACAACTGCACATGATGGCGGATTTTCTCCTTGTCGAATGCATCCTCGTTCATGCTGAAGTTGAGCAGGGCAATGGTATAGATATGATTGAGCTTGAAATCCCACTCATTCCCCTTGGGCGCCTGTTCTCGGATAGGGAAGGTGGAGTAGAAGAGGGCGCGATCCTTGAAATACGTCTGGTAGGCATTCTGCATTTCAACGATGAACTTCTCGCCGTTTTCGCCCTCGCAATATACATCAAAGATGGCTCTGCGGTCGGTATATACATCTCCCACATGCTCTGGATTCAGATACGACACGTCCTTCACAACCTGTCTGCCATTAAACAAGCTGTTGAGGAAGCAAATGAGCAAATCCTTGTTCATTGCTGTTCCGAAAATTCGCTTGAAACCGAAGTCGGTCAGCAAGCTGATATATCTTTCTTCTACCTGTTTCATAATCATCTGTATTAAAAATCCATGCCGCAAAGTTACGACTTTATTTTCAAACCCGCAAGAGATTTCAGTGAAAAGTTTATGAAAAAGTAAGAGATTGCGTTTCTTATGTGACAGGACAAGGGTCTATATGCCACGATGAACAGGTGGCGTATAGACCCTTCATTTGTGGCATGGAATGGCTATCTTTTATCTTTTAAAATACGGGAATCCAAATTTTCCCGAAACTTTTCTCCCGTTTTCTTTGCACTTTCAAAATAAAAGCTTATCTTTGCAACCAACAAGAAGTAGAACTTTAAAATGAATAAGTATGGCTTTAAAAATTAAAACTCGTGAAGAAGCAATTGCTGTATTACGAGATATGGTTAGACGTAAAAAAGAAATGGAAGCAAAGGCTCAAATAGACTTTGCTAAAGCACGAGAGGAGGCTGCAGACTGTTATGCATGCCTTTAACTTAACTCGCCTCAATTTTCATTCTCCTTATAAGGTCTGGATAGATAATGGATCATATAAGTTCTTAACAGATTATGGTGTTCAGTATCGAATAGAATTTGTAGAAAACAATAATATTTGGGAGGATGAAAAAGCGTATGAATTCGGCATTCTCAATGAAAACAAGAAGAATTCTCCTAACGATTCTAAAGTTAAAGCAACTATACAATGTATTATAGAGGAATTCTTTCTTACGAATCCAGATATACTTCTATATCAATGTGAAACGGGTGATAGCAGACAGGCTATGCGAGCTCGCCTTTTTACCAGATGGTTTAACGAATTCGATAAACGAGATCGTTTTTGTGTCAAGGTTTCTATTCTTAGGGATGAAGAAGTTGACAATTACATAGCCATTATAGTTCAAAAGAGTAATCCTAAGTTGAATGACATTCTTCGAGATTTTGATGAGTTTATCGGTTTCTTTGATACAAAGCCCGAATAATATAGTAAATCTGCAATTAACTTGGTTGACAAGGGTCTATATGCCACGATGAAAAGGTGGCGTATAGACCCTTGATTATATGGTGATATTCGTAATCTACCTGGCATCAAACCAAAGTAGTCATTTTCAGAAAATCTCGCAGATGAATGTGCTTAATGCCATCAATATTGGTTTGACTGATCACACAACTCTTGCCGACACGCCTCTGGCCCGTCAATGCAATCATCATTCCACGTCCAAACATGCGTTCGATACGATTGGAATACCCAAGTCTTTCTAATATTTTTTGTTTCATACGAGTAAAACTTTTCGCAAAGATACTCTTTTTGTTTCACATAAGTAACAAAAACGATAGATTTTTTGTTTTTATTACTTATAATTAACAGGTTTGGTACACATTGCGCCTCATGGGAAGCGACAAGGGGCTATATGCTACGAAGAAAAGGTGGCGTATAGACCCTTGGTTATATGGTGATAATCGTAATCTACATCTCCGCTATTATATTTTTTATGTATTGCTCAGATTCTTAATGATTTCCAAAGGTAGCTGGGTAGCTTTGGCAACCTGTTCGGCAGAAAGTCCCATTGCCAGCAATCGTTGTGCTGTTTCTGTGTTGGCCTCATGCTTGCCTTCTGCTCTACCTATTTCTATACCTTCACGCTTGGCAGTATCTACGGAATTCTTGATGTCGCGATATGCCATCTTGCTGGCTTCAAAGCTGATATATCTTTCTTCTACCTGCTTCATAATCATCTGTATTAAAAATCCATGCCGCAAAGTTACGGTTTTATTTTCATATCTGCAAGAGTTTTCTGGGATTTTTAAAGGTAAAAAAGTAAAAAGGTAAAAAAGTAAAGATTTTGCTATCCCAATACTATCTGATAACTTTTTCTAAAACTTTTCCCAAAAAACTCTTGCGGGTTTGAAAATAAAGTCGTAACTTTGCGGGAAAGTTGACTTTTAAAGATAGATTAGGTGTTATGGCTGAAAAGAACAATATACCACAGTTTGTGAACAGCGACTCATTCATGGCAGACAAGAACTATGTGAAGTGGTTGTCTGACTTGAAAAAGCGCTTTCATGCGGCACAGCTTAAAGCTGCAGTCAAAGTGAATACAGAAATGCTCAAATTCTATTGGAGTTTGGGCGAGGACATTTGTGAGAAACAGAAACAGTATAAGTGGGGGGCAAAAGTTATTGGAAGACTTAGTCTTGACTTGCGTGCGGAATTTCCTCAGAGTGAGGGATTTTCCAGGACCAACTTGTATGATATCAAACGGTGGTTTGCGTTCTATTCAAGTCAAATAGAATTTGTCCACCAGGCTGGTGGACAATTACAGAAAGTGGATAATGCCAACACACCAATTCCGGAGATTCTGCTTGGTGTGCCTTGGAGACACCAAACGGTAATTGTTTCCAAATGCGATACGATAAACGAAGCCTTGTTCTATCTTAATAAGGTAGTTGAAAACAACATGAGCCGTACAGAATTGGAGTATGTTGTTAAGTCTCAATTGTATGAGCATACAGGCAAGGCGTTGAACAACTTTGATGTTACATTGTCGCAACCGCAAAACCTATTGGCTGCAGAGATTATAAAAGATCCATATAAGTTGGATTTCTTCTCTTTACCGAGCAAGTTCAGCGAAATGGATTTGGAGAATAAGTTGGCTACCAATATTACTCGTTTCCTCTTGGAACTGGGTAAGGGCTTTGCGTATGTAGGTCGGCAGATGGAACTTGATACGCCAAGCGGAAAGGCGTACTTCCCCGACATGATATTCTACCATACTCGGTTGAAATGCTATGTGGTAGTGGAGTTGAAAATCGTGGATTTTATGCCTGAGTTCATCGGTAAGCTGAATTTCTATGTTTCGGCAGCAGATGAGTTGCTTAAAGGAGAAGGAGACAATCCAAGCATTGGCATTCTCCTTTGCAAGGATAAAGACTCGTCCGTTGTTGAATGGTCTTTGCGTGGTATTACCACTCCGTTAGGTGTGGCTAGTTATCAGTTGCAGGAGGTGTATGAACGTACACTGCTTGAAATCAAGCAGGAATCGGCAGAGGAAGAAGACTAAGCAAAATTGAAATCGTAGACAGGGTTTACGATGTTTGCATGTTTGCATGCAAACATGTTTTGGTTTGACTAGCATGTGTGTTGTCTAATGGGGGTAAGTCCCTAATAAGCCCTAATAGCGGGAATTATCAAGCAGGTAACGAAGGTACTTATGCCTAATGGTAAGTACCGATATCCTACTGTGTATTTTACTGTTAACGATGATGTCAAGGCTCTGACAACAGAACAATTAGACAAAATCCGCATCCCTGTCTATAAACAGTTAATTTGAAATTAATATGGAAGAAATATGACGACAAAGAAAAAGGGCGCATCGGATTGGGATGCGCCCTAACTTGTTAAATAAATTCAGAGGGTTTCTGCTCATGAAAAACCCTCTTAATGGAAGAGAATCAGGAAGCATCCAGGAGGTACTGGAGCTTCGTGGCATCAAAACACGGACAGGCTTTCTGAACGCCAGGCAAATCGCGATGCCCCAGGATGGTACGGATGCCCGGAAAACGGTGGTGAAGTTCCTGAATCAGATGCTTCATTGACTCCTTCTGCTCAGGAGTGCGGGTGTCGCTGATGCAGCCCGATGGCGAAAGACCACCCTCGTAACAGATGCCTATGCTGTGCGCATTGTAACCGAGGGCATGAGAGCCCATACGCTCTACCGGGCGACAGGCATGAACCACTCCATCCAGCGTGATGTAGAAATGGTAGCCGATGTCAGTCCAGCCGTTGTTATGAACATGGTCGTAGCGCAGCATCTTCATCGTATAACGGTGATCGCAGCGGCTGCCACTGCAATGCACCACTATCATATCGATGTCTCTCATAGGCATCACTCTAAAGTCCACCTGCCGAAACGCCCAACGCCCCGAGGAGAGCTGTCAGTACGGTTACTGCAAACTTGAGAATCTCATTCCATTTCTGCTTGTTCTTTTCTGTCATAATCTATTCTGTTTTAAAAGGTTAATTATTCTAATCCGTCTCCAGTGTCACCATTGCCGGTACTGCCAGTTCCGCCGGTCTGCTCGCCTGAGGTGTTGCCACCCGTGGTATCGCCGCCAGAAGGAGCATTGTCCTTGGCAGGCTTTTTCTTAGCCTCCTCGATGTCGAGGGTCTTGGCACCCTCCTTCTCAGCCTTGAGGGCAGCCTTCTGTACGGCACGTGATGCAACCTGCTCAAACTCCATACCTACGAAGATGTTGGCAAGATCGCTGCCCGGGATAAACTGGATGTTCACACCCTTGATGTTGATGTCGCTCTTAAATTCGGCTGCAGTTGCCGCACCCTCACTGGTAAGCTGGAGGCGGAACTTGCCCAACTCGCCGAAATCAATCTGGTTGCCTCGCTGCAACTCGATGATCATGTTCTCCTGCATACTGACCAGAACGGCTGTTACATCCGCATAGGATACAGTGGTCTGCATAGCGATCAACTTCGCAAACTTCTTGAGCGAAATGGAGTCTTTCATCTGAGCACGGGCGTAGAAAAGAGGAACTCCTGCTTTGTCACCAAATTTTGACGCAAGCTTTACTAAACTGTAATTAATTGCCATAATACATAAAATTTTAAAATTGTGAATAATCATGTTGTGCACCGGTCTCTTCCCGAATGCTGATACAAAGATACAACATCGGCGGTGCCCCACTTGTCCACTTTGGTACGATAAGTACCAGTTGTGCTCTATTTGGCTCAATTATGTATACTTTTGCACGCAAGCGTATGCTGCAGAATATTCAAGTGGCTCAGTTAACTTACTCAAGTGGCTCAGTTAACTTACTCAAGTGGCTCAATCAGCTTACTCAAGTGGCTTTGTCAGATTACTCAAGTGGCTCAATCAGCGAGTCCAGCCGTCTGAGTAAGCGAATCCAGCCGTCTGCGTAACCCAGTTCAGCCATATCCTTAACCCGACGCAGCCGCTTCAGTTGGTAAACGGAAGAACATCATTTTTTCACCTCATTTGGATGGGCAATGACTATCAGGGCAATTTAGTCTTTCAGAGGGTACCATGAGGGCCAATAATAGGTACCATCAGGGCCAATCATGTATTTTCTGATATGCCCGAATGACTATCTTGGCGAATCTTGAAAATGCAAGATGCTGAATATCAGATAGTTAAATACTAATTTTTCTTTCCTATACTATACCAAGTATATTATATATATACATTTACATCAATTACACTATACGTAATACGGGAAGAAAAAGATTTTTTTTTTCGACAAATCAGCTATTAAAATGCATTTTTCTCTTCAAAAAATTTGCATAAGTCTGAAATTAATATTACTTTTGCATCATGAAAGCGCGGAGAATGCGATTCTCCTCCCGATGAAGGACACCGGGAAATGCTTTCGGTTAAGGATTAGAACATAGCTCATTGAGTAGGAATCGGCCCCAAAAGATGAGTGACCAAATAGTAATCCTTACAAGGCATTCTATGCCTGATAAATTTGATGAAAATTTATCGGCATGGATGCGAAGTAAGGTTATTTGGTAATAAGAAGAAATGGCCGATTTACAATCCTTTATGGATGTAACATTTCAACTTATCATGTTATCCTTACTCCAATTCCATGCCGGTTTTCAATAAACTATAACCAAGACTTGCCCCAATCGGTAGGCCTCTAACGATTTTAACAGAAAACGGAAATGGAACAATTTAATCAACCGCCTCCGGGCGGGCAGCAGGCCTTCCCTCTGACAAATCAACAAGAGAAACAACTGATAGCCATCCTTGGCGTACAAGGATTGTCTTACCAGAACTATTCTGTGCTAGAACTCAAAATCGTTCTACAGATTATCAGGCATGCCCAGAAAGCCATCTTGGGCTATGTCATCCCTTATCAGGTAACTTCACAGACTTTTAATGGCTTCACCGCAGAACAGAGAGCTGCAGGCCACACCGATGTCATCATGAAACTGTCGGAGTTACCTTATGGTGCTCATCATTATGCGCAATTGCGCACTGCCATCAAGCGTATAGAATCCCAGCCCATCCTGCTGCCGTTTAAGCTGGAAAAACAGACATTATACCGGAAATTTGCATGCCTGTTTAAGAGTGAGATATACCAAGACCGGCACAAGAACTGGATGGTAAAATTCCGCTTCGACAACAACGTGATTCGGTTTTTCTACAGTTTCGACAAGGGAGTCAGCCGTATCGACCTCAATGCCATCAACCAATGCCGCAGCGCATCGAGCATCAAGTTATATATCATCATGAATTGCTGGGGTGCAAAGGGATTCACCATCTGCAAAACGGCGCATATCCAGCAACTGATGCATGGCAGGGAAGATTACTACAAGACCTGGTCGGCACTGGACAACAAATGTCTGACTTTTGCCTGCAAAGACCTCAAGCGCCTTTACCAGAACCACATCATCGACCAGTATCTTACCTATAAGCCTTTCTTTCTGGAGGAGGGTGAAAAAGTGAAGCATCACCTGCCCGAACACATCACCTTTACCCTGCACGACCGTCGCACTTCTGGCGAAACTGCGGAGGGTGCAGAAGTGAGCAGCGAACTGAGAGGACAGCGGAGCAAACTGAAACTCCGGCTGCAATACAATTATGATGTGAGCGAGAAGAAGGCTGACCAGCTGAGCGGCTATCTCAGGTTAGATATGATTGGCGACCTGGAGGACTTCTTCCTGCGAAAGGATTATTACATAGCCAACTGCAGGCGTTCGAACAAGAAGATGAACATGGGTGGCTATATGACCACAGCGATGATAGGTTTCTTTAAGGATCATGGTGTAGAAGGATTGTAAAAAATATAAAGCTTATGAATTATCCCCAACGTATGTACAGCAAGACCGAGCTGGGTCTGCTCTACTTTCCCGACACAACCGACGGGGCAACAGCGCGCCGTCATATCATGGGATGGATTAAGCGTTGTGAGCCCCTCTGGAACGAGCTGCAACGTTTAGGCTACCAGGAGCATAGCCAGTATTTCCCTCCCCGCCAGGTATTCACCATCTTCGAATATCTGGGCGAGCCGGGGGCGGAATAGGGAATGTTGAATGGTGAATGTTGAGTGTTGAATGTTGAGTGTTGAATGTTGAATGTTGAATAAAAAAACTCCTGAAGTTTGTTTCAAACAACTTCAGGAGTTTGATTATTTTGTATTGATAGTTTATTTCAATAACTTTTTGTAGTCCTTGTCAAATCCTTGAGGATGACGTCCGATGAAAAGAACATTGAGTAAGCAGTTGGCTGCCAGTTCTACATCGTTGAGATCAGCGCCTTTGCCTTTTTTGACTTCCTTTCCCAGGCATACATCCCATGTGGACTGGAAACAGCTATCATTTGCTCCAACAAACATATCATTTGAGTCAGGATCTTCCATCAGTTCAAACTTGATAACCTTTTTGGATGTGATAGGTTGGATATTGCAAAGCATATCGAATGCTTTTTCAAAAATATCGCGATGCAACTGTGCATTTGGAAACATCACATTGACTGTTGGAAAAATCTCTTCAAATTCAAACGACTGCAATAGCTGGTAGAGTTTCATATGCTTATACCTTATTATATATATAACATTCAGTTTATCAACTCTCGTTGTGAAGACTAGAACTTAGCCATCTTGATAGCATCTATAGCACACTCATCACCCTTGTTACCCAACTTGCCGCCGCTACGATCCTTAGCCTGCTGCAGATCGTTGGTAGTCAAGAGACCATAGATAACAGGAATTTCCTGAGTAGCATTCAGACGGGCAATTCCGTAGGTAACACCCTCGCAGATGTAATCGAAGTGAGGAGTTTCACCACGTATCACACTACCTAAAATGATGACTGCATCATAGCCGCCATTCAAAACCATTTGATGGGCTCCATAGATAAGCTCAAAGCTGCCTGGAACAGTTTTCACATGGATATTCTCAGTGAGAGCTCCATGTTTTTCGAGTGTTTTTACTGCTCCGTCGAGCAAAGCGCCCGTTATCTCAGGATTCCATTCTGCTACAACGATACCAAAGCACATGTTACTGGCGTCTGGTATTTTAGTAAAGTCGTATTCAGATAAATTATGAAGTGCTGTTGCCATATTGATTTCGAATTGTTATCAGTACAGATTAGTTAGAAGCGCGCTCGATGTACTTGTCGATTTCGCCACTCTGTACGAGCATAGCGTTAACATACTTCTTCTTAGCATCCTGATAAAGCTTCAAAGCTTCGTCTTTCTTACCCTGGCTTTCGAGAATCTCGCCTGCCTTGATAATGAATATAGGAGAAAGACTGTTGTTTGTACCATCCTCGGCCTTGCTGTCTGCCATAGAAGCAGCCTTCTTGAAAGCATCAACAGCCTTGTCGAGCTGGTTGAGATGCGCATAAGCATCACCTAAAGCAGATTCAGCAGCAGGACTGATCATCTGGTCGTCTTCTGAAGAGAAAGATTCCAGACTCTTCTGAGCTTCTGCCCATTTGCCGAGGTTTGCATAGCAAAGACCAGCATAGAGGTTTGCCAGGTTACCTGCATCTGTGCTGCTGTATTCGTCAGCAATCTTAGTAAAACCTACATAGCCTGCGCCATCACCCTTCAATGCCTGCTCATACATCTGGTTAGCAAAGTAGGTCTGACCCTTAGCAAGCATAGTGCTAGCCTTGTCCTCACGAGGACCTGAGATCTGAGATACATAACCGAATACACCTGCAATGATAACAATGATAGCTACTACTGCAATGATAATTGCCTTCTTGTACTTCAAGAAGAAGGCCTCACGAATGTTTAGGCTCTCTGTTTCCTGAGCCTGTACGTTGTTGTTTGCCATTTTTATTTTGCTTTTTTATTATTCTATACTTTTTCGTTTCTGGTTTTGGGGCAATCTGCTCAATAGAAAGTTAGCTTTCAAATTGTGGAATGCCGCTAAACTTCTGCAAATTTACTCAATTTTATTCAATTATTGAAATTTCTAGCCTATTTTTTTTGTTTTTTCCTCTTTTTCTGCTAACTTTGCACTATAAAAGCAGAAAAGAGACTATGATTTTAAAGAATATTTCCATTATTAACTTTAAAAATATAAAGAGCGCCAATCTGGAGTTGTCGCCCAAAATCAATTGTCTGATAGGACATAATGGCATGGGAAAGACTAATTTCCTTGATGCAATCTACTATCTCTCTTTCTGTAGGAGTGCCTATAATTCTATCGATTCCCAGATTATTACTCATGATGAGCCTTTCTTTATGCTGGAGGGAAATTATGATAATGATAAGGGGGAGATAGAGAATGTTTACTGTGGCATGAAACGGGGTACTAAGAAGCATTTCAAGAGAAACAAGAAGGAGTATAAGCGTCTTTCGCAACATATTGGACTTATCCCTCTGATTCTGGTTTCTCCATCTGATGTTTCTCTGATAGAAGGGGGAAGTGAAGAGCGCAGAAAACTGATGGATGTGGTCATCTCTCAGTATGATTACTCTTATATAGAGGCTTTGTCCAACTATAATAAGGCTTTGCAACAGAGAAATGCTTTGCTGAAAATGGAGGAGGAGCCTGATATTACGCTGCTGGAACTTTGGGAGCAGCAGATGGCGAGTAATGGTGAATTGCTGTACCGGAAACGGCAGGCTTTCGTTGACGAACTGGTTCCGCTGTTTCAGCAGATTTATCAGCAGATTTCGGGTGATAAGGAGCAAGTCCGTCTTCACTATGTTTCTCATTGCCAGAGAGGTCCTTTGCTGGATGTTATCCAGCGCGACCGGTTTAAGGATCGTGCTGTAGGGTATTCTCTGCATGGTGTTCACCGTGATGATCTGGAGTTTTTGCTGGGTGATTATCCGATGAAGAGAGAGGGAAGTCAGGGGCAGAACAAAACTTTCGTGATTGCCCTGAAACTGGCTCAATTTACTTTCCTGCAGCGCACGAGTTCCAATACGCTTCCTTTGCTCCTCTTAGATGATATTTTCGATAAGTTGGATGCACAGCGGGTTGAGGCTATTGTGAAACTGGTTGCCGGTGACCATTTCGGACAGATTTTTATTACGGATACGAACCGTGATCATTTGGATAAGATTCTCCAGAACATGCAGGGAGATCATACGATATTCTATGTAGAGAATGGGGAAATAATGAAGTAGAAAACTAAAGGTTTCCCTTAAAATTTTGAGAATATGTTTAAAAGAAAAGTTAAGTCAATAGCAGAACTCTTGCCCGAATTTCTGAGAAAGGAAGGGTTGGAGACACCTTTACAGCAGAAACGCCTGATCATGAGTTGGGATTCTGTGGTAGGGGATAATATTGCTGCATATTGTGGTGATAAGTTTATCAAGAACCAGACTCTCTATGTAAAGATAGAGAATGCTGCATTGAGGGCTGACCTCACGATGAGCCGTGCTAACCTTGTTCACCGTTTGAATGAACAGGTTGGTGCACAGGTTATTGCAGATATACGCTTTTATTAATCCTCCGTTCTGATATACTATACTGAACTTTCGCATGTGGTTCAAAAACGGGCTGAAGGCCCAAAAGCTCCTAGCCCAGGGCATCGCCCTGGGTATAGTAGCAGTCAGCAAGGCGCCCTGTAAGGGCAAAAGCTTTATAAATTGCCTGATATTTGAAAGCTTTTGCCCTTACAGGGCGACAGGTTTGCGCCCGTAATAACCCAGGGCGATGCCCTGGGCTAGGAGCTTCTGCCCTTTCAGGGCGTGTGGGGCAAAACTTGCGAAACTTCAGTACTATATGATTTCGTCCATGCATATATCTGTAGGGGTAACAGGAAGGAGTCCTTCCTCTTTGATTTTCTGGAAGTCGAAACAGATTCCTATTTTGTATGCATGTGGAATCTGGGCAAGAAATCTGTCGTAATAGCCTTTTCCTCTTCCTAACCGGTTGCCTTTCATATCGAAACTCATACCTGGGATTACGGCAAGTTCTATCTCAGGATATTTTTCTTCCGGATAAATCTTGCCTTTCGGTTCAAGTATATGATAGGCTCCTTCCTTCAGGTCTTGAACTCCGGAATATTCTCTCAGTTCCATATTTGTATCGTCCAGCACAACGGGCAGTATCACCCGTTTTCCCCTGGAAACAAGTTGGTCTATATAATGATGGGTGTCCACTTCATCAGGAAGCGAATAGTACATCAGTATGGTTTGGACATTCTGAAGATGCGGGTTGGAATCTAAACGTGATAATACAGAAAGCGACAGTTCCTCAAGTTGTCTTGAGGAATACTGTCGCTTTCTGTCTTTTATGATTTTTCTTAATTCTTTCTTGTCCATGCCTTAAGCATTTGCTATCATACAATTATTATGGTGTAAGGAAGAATAGTTGTAGGGCGTATTCGCCATAGCTATCTTTTCTTTCTTCGCAGCGCGTTTTTTGGCTGGCTCTGGTTTCTTTGGAAATGCTGCATGGTTCTCAAATACATCCAGCGTCTTTTTAATGACTGGATCATCAAGATTGATGTACTGGGTCCATGCCTGCTCGTCCAACATATTGTAGATGATACGGCTGTCGATGACACGGACTAACAGTTTGTGTGATTTCTTGATTAAAAGATTTCTACGTTTCAAACCACGTTTATCAGCATAGCTGGCAAACTTTTCAACCATGTCCTGACTGTCAAGATAATCGGCAAGTTCCATCATCTCCTTGAAGTTGTTCAACTTCGGACGGTTATCGTCTGTATAAGTGAAGGCAAACTGCAAGATGAGACCACTCAGACTGGCCTCCTTGAAATAGGATGTCATGCCGAGCGTATCTTCAGGAACAAAGATGTCTGGGGTGATACCACCTCCGCCATAGACAATACGGCCGTTACCTGTATGATAAGCTGGTCCTGTATGCTTGATGCTATCCTGTGAGAAGAACTCTCCGTGCTGGTATCTGTCAAGCAAGTCTTGCTCATAATCCTTGTCATCGCCCAGCGTATATGGCTTCTGGATGCATCTTCCTGAAGGAGTATAGTAGCGCGCAATGGTCAGACGGATGAGGCTGTGGTCAGGGAATTCTATCTGTTGCTGAACCAGTCCCTTACCAAACGAGCGCCGTCCGATGATGGTAGCACGGTCATTATCCTGCATGGCACCCGCAAAGATTTCTGCAGATGATGCAGAACCTTCATTGATGAGAACTACCATCGGAATCTTCTGGTAGGCACCCTTACCGTCACTCGTATAGTTATGTCTAGGCGATTTGCGTCCCTGTGTGTAAACGATGAGCTTCTTGTCTGGCAAGAATTCGTTTGCCATGTTTACTGCAGCCGTCAGGTAACCACCTGAGTTATCCCGAAGGTCAATACAGAGGTTGGTGAATCCCTGCTGTGAGAGTTTGGCCAGAGCAATCAGCATTTCCGGATAGGTGTTCTCGCCAAAGTTCTTGATACGGATATAGCCAGTTTTATCGTTTAGCATGTAGGCTGCTGTAACACTCTTTGTCGGTATTTCACCTCGGGTTACGGTAAAGGTCTGAACCTTCTTGCTTCCATATCGTATAACTCCGATTTTTACCTTGGTATCCTTTGGACCCTTCAGGCGATGCATTGCCTCCTGATTGGTTACAATCTTGCCGACAAAAGGCTTGCCGTCTACGGCTACAATCTTATCTCCTGCCAAAAGTCCGGCTTTCTCGGCAGGTCCATTCTGTATCACATTCTGTATATGTATCGTATCTTGGCGGATGACAAACTCTACGCCTACACCCGAGAACGAGCCTTTCAGATCGTCGGTGGCCTGAGCTGCGTCTTTAGCACTGATATATACGGAATGTGGATCCAGTTCTGCTAAAATCTGTGGAATTGCCTTATCTACCAGCGAGTCGATGTTCACGGGATCTACATATTGGTCATCAATAAGATGGAGCAGGTTGTTCAGACGGTTGCTTCCACTATTGATAACGTTGAGGCGATTTCCAGAGAAATGGTTGGAAAAGAATGTTCCGATGATAATACCTATCACAACACAGAATGCCATGATGAATGGCATAAAGCGGTTGGTCTTATTCTTACTCATGTTCATAACAATTCTCTTTTTACTAACGTTTTATCTATCTTATCTCTAATCTTCTACAGAAGATGTCTTTTCTTCAGGATTGAGGTATTCTACCTTGATTCCTGCTCGTTGCATCAGTTTGATACCATCGTCCAGACGGTATTTCTCTGCATATACAACACGCTTGATGCCCGACTGTATAATCAGTTTGGCACATTCTATACATGGAGAGGCGGTGACGTAAAGCGTACTTCCCTCACTGTTATTGCTGCTGCGGGCCAGTTTCGTAATAGCATTAGCCTCCGCATGGAGAACGTATGGCTTGGTCACGTTGTTATCCTCACAGACATTTTCAAATCCGCTCGGTGTACCATTGTAGCCATCACTGATAATCATTTTATCTTTTACAACTAGTGCACCTACCTGTCGGCGTTTGCAATAGCTGTTTTCAGCCCATATACGTGCCATTCGCAAATAGCGAAGGTCGAGCTTGGTTTGTTTGGAAAGTTCGTTTGCCATCCTCTTATCCTTTATGTTGTACCTTGATTTCGTTACGTTCCAGCAGTGCATCGATGGTTGGCTCTTGTCCACGGAACCGTTTGTAGAGAACCATAGGATGCTCTGTTCCACCCTTAGAGAGTACGTTGTCACGGAAACTTTGAGCAGTCTTCTGGTCGAAGATTCCATTCTTCTTGAATACACTGAAAGCATCAGCATCCAGTACTTCTGCCCATTTGTAGCTATAATATCCTGCGGCATAACCTCCTGCCATGATGTGGGAGAACTGTACGGTCATACAGGTTTCCTGCAACTGTGGCAATATCATCGCCTTTTTCCAGGCTTCCCTTTCATAAGGCATGATGTCGGCAGTAAATTCTTTCTCTTGGGTGTAGTATGCCATGTCAAGCAATCCGAAACTTACCTGGCGCAAGCAACCGTAGGCTGTCATGAAGTTGCGACTCTTCATGATGCGCTCTATGAGTTCATCTGGCAATGGTTCACCTGTCTGATAGTGGAAGGCAAATGTACGGAGAAAATCTTTCTCTATTGCATAATTCTCCATAAACTGTGATGGCAATTCTACGAAGTCCCACCATACGTTGGTTCCCGAAAGACTCTCGAAGCGGGTATTGGCAAACATGCCGTGAAGACTGTGACCAAACTCATGGAGGAAGGTTTCTACTTCTCCTAATGTCAAGAGAGCAGGTTTTTCCTCTGTTGGCTTGGTAAAGTTCATTACCACACTTACGTGAGGACGTATGTTTTTGCCCTTATGGTCTATCCACTGTCCCTGGAATTCTGTCATCCAGGCACCTCCTTGCTTGCCCTTGCGAGGGAAGAAGTCGGCATAGAATACAGCCAGATAGCTTCCGTCTTTATCAAATACCTCGTATGCCTTGACGTCTGGGTGGTATACCGGTATCTCTTTGTTCTCCTTAAAGGTGATGCCATACAGCTTGTTGGCGAGTCCGAACACACCGCCTATCACTTTGTCCAGCTGGAAATAAGGGCGAAGCATTTCTGCATCGAGATTATATTTCTCCATCTGGAGTTTATGAGAATAGAAGCCGAAATCCCATGGTTTCATTTCGAAATCTTTACCCTCCAGCTTCTTGGCAAGGGCTTCCACTTCTTTCACTTCCTTTTCTGCCGTTGGCTTATAAGCCTCTATCAGGTCGTTGAGAAGTTTATATACATGTTCTGTATTGCTTGCCATACGGTGGCGAAGAACATAGTCGGCATAGGTTTCGAAACCGAGCAACTGAGCGAGCTCTCTGCGCAGGTTTACCAGTCGTTTGCAGATTTCCAGGTTGTTCTGCTCGTTATCATGGGTACATACCGTATTGCGTGCCATATACATCTGTTTGCGGAGCTCACGCTGGGTAGAGTAGGTCATGAAAGGAGAATAACTTGGATAATCGAGTGTAAAGATCCAGCCTTCTTTTTCCTGCTCTTTGGCGGTATGCGCAGCGGCAGCTTTTGCTGTTTCTGGAAGTCCGTCGAGCTGAGCTTCGTCTGTGATATGGAGCGTAAATGCCTTGTTTTCTTTTAAGAGATTCTGTGAGAACTGCAGAGTGAGCATACTGGCTTCTTCTGTAAGTTTGCGAAGTTTCTCTTTACCTTCTTCGTCTAAGAGTGCACCGCTGCGTACGAATCCGTCATAGCTGGTGTCCAGAAGCATTTTCTCTTCTGGTGTCAGTTCTCTGTTGGGATGATCGTGAACGAACTTGATGCGCTCAAAGAGTTTCTTGTTCAGCGTGATGTCATTTGCGTGCTTGGTGAGAATCGGACTCATCTTCTGCGCAATTTCTTCCATCTCATCGCAGGTTTCAGCACTCATCATGCAAGAGAAAACGTTAGATACACGGCTCAAGAGGTCGTAATAGTGTTCGCCCTTATCGGGATCAACTCTTGCAATGGTATTCTCAAAGGTTGGTTCTGCCGGATCGTTTACAACCTTGTCTGTAGCCTCGTCATCACGGCGGATTCCCTCCATGAATGCTGGCTCATAATCTTCGAGACGGATTCGTTCGAATGGTACTGTATCGTGCGGTGTATTGTAAGGCACGAAGAATGGGTTGGTTCTATTTTGTATTGTATTGTCTTGCATATTGTTACTTTTTAGCTGCAAAGTTAGCAAAAAAATGCTTTATTGCCTTGATAATAAACGTTTTTAACTTATATTTATCGGTCGTTATACTTTCTTTACTCAAGTTTCGCAAGTTGGCTCCACACGCCCTGAAAGGGCAGAAGCTCCTAGCCCAGGGCAGCGCCCTGGGGTATTATGGACGCAAACTTGTCGCCCTGTAAGGGCAAAAGCTTTAAATACCGGGCAGTTTACAAAGCTTTTGCCCTTACAGGGCGCCTTGCTGACTGCTATTATACCCAGGGCGATGCCCTGGGCTAGGAGCTTCTGCCCTTTCAGGGCGTGCTGCTTCTGGAGCTTTTGGGCCTTCAGCCCGTACTTAAACCACATGCGAAAGTTCAGTCTTTAGCGTTTGATGAGATTTTCCAGTGCAGGGATATAGATTCTGCCTCGTTCTAGCTGGATAAGTCCTTCTGACTGTAGTTCGTTGAGGGCTTTGGATACATAGATGCGCTTTACATTCATCTCTTCTGCTAAACGGGTCATCTTGATATGAAAGATTTTCTCGCCTGCCGGGCGGACGCTGTGGCTCTCGAAGAAACGGATCAGACGCTCACTCAGTGTCTTGGCAGGAACTCTGAACAGTCTGCGGTTGTTCTTCTGGGATTGGGTGCAGACCAAGTTCAGAAGATTGATGCGGAATATTTCATATTCATCGGATAACTTCATGATCTCTTGCTTGCTGACAGACATGATGCTGCAGTTGTTCTTTGCCACATAAGTGTGGGTGAAGCGCTGGGTAAGACCGAAAAGTCGTTCCAGCTGGAATGATTCCGGTGCCGAAATGTCTTCTTCTACCTGATAGCCGTAGTCATCTGCCTGGGTTATCACCTTAATGTCTCCACTGATTAAATAATATAGACGTGTACAACTGGTGCCTTCTTCAACTATAGTTTCACCCGCTTCCAGTTTTTGAAAGTCAAAACGGGTTTTACCAGCTACATTCTGGAAGTCATAGCAAGTCATTCCCAGGAATAATGGGAGTGATAATAAACTGTCGTATAGTCTATTGGTTGACATGTAAGTTTATTTATTTAATATCTTGTTTTTGAGAGATGGTGAATACCATATCTTGTTTTGTCCTTTCTCGTCAGCATAGATGAGATATGCACAGAGGTCCGGATGCTTTTTCAGAATCTGTTTTGCACCCTCCATTCCCATTACCATAAACGAGGTGGCATAGGCATCGGCTGTAGCACAGTTCTTGGCTAAAACCGTTGCAGATAAGATGTTATGCTGCACAGGATAGCCTGTTTTGGGGTCTATGGTATGTGCATACTTCTTGCCGTTTTTATAATAGAAGTTTCTGTAGTTACCACTCGTAGCCATGGTTATGTCGGTAATATCAAGTACATCCTGAATTTCCTGACTCGTATTGGTAGAATCGTCAGTTGGCTTGTTGATACCAATATGCCAAGGCACTTGTTTCTCGCTAACACCGTTTACTACAATTTCTCCACCAATCTCAACCATAAAGTTGCTGATACCTTTCTTTTTCAGGAATCTGGCAACAATGTCGCTGCCATATCCTTTGGCGATAGCAGAACAGTCAAGCATGATCTTAGGATTTTGCTTGATGATGCGTCTCTTTTCCAAGGCTACTTTCTCATAACCTACCAGCGTTTTGATACTGTCTATCTTGGCTTTCGTAGGAGGTACCCCCTGCTTGAATCCAAAGCCCCAGAGGTTTACCATTGGGGCAACCGTGATATCAAAGGCTCCATTGGTTTCTTTTGAGATGCTTTCTGCCATGCGGAATACTTCGGTAAACATTTCGTCTACCTCAATATCTTTACCTTGGTTTACCTGTGTGATGACAGAGGTCTTATTGAAAGGAGACAAGGATTGGTCTACCTTCTTGAGTTCTGTTTCTATCTCTTGCTGGTAGTTGGTATCACTCTGATAGGTAATGTGATAGATGGTGCCAAAGATAAAGCCGGTATCTTTCTGATAGGGCGTATTATGCTGCTGACGTATGATAACGATGGTACCAACGATAAGTATCAACAGAAATGGAATTTGCCAGATAAGTTTCTTTTTTTTCATTCTTTACACATTATGAAGTCTTTAAATCTCAAGGGTTACATTGAATGTTCCGCCAAGGCGTGAACCTCCCTGCTTACCGTAGCCTGGCACATACCAGGTGTTGCCTAATTCTCCATCGTTCTTGAAGAGGCGGCGTTTGTATCTGAAACTCCAGCCCATACGGACGGGACCCCAGATTTTGGCATCAATACCTATTACGCCTTCCAGCCAATGATAGTTGCAGGAAATGCCGTTACCTCCATAGGGCGTTTCGCCGCCCCATACTGGGTCTGTAACGGGTGGGGCGCTCAGGTCATATTCATAATAGGTGCAGGCATAACGGAAACCGCCAAACAGACGGTAGTCGTCGTGTTTGTTCTTCAGAAGATTCCAGTCTACACCTAATCTGAAATAGGGAGCGCTGGTCTTGTAGGTGATTTTGGTTGCCTCATCGCTGGCATCTGCCTTTCCATAACCCAATTCGAAAACAGGATAATACTTGTCTTTCAGATTGATACGGAGAGATGCTTCGTACTGCCCATAGTCGCTAACCATCAACTGTACGGGACCTATCAGGTCAACTCCCACAGCCATACCTCTAAAAAAAGGAATGGTATCAGGTTGCTGCTCTATGATCTTCTTCTTGCTTTGGGCATGACAGGGGAGAACAGCAAATAGGGATAGCATACTAGTTGCGGCTGCCAAAATATATGTAGAAATGTGCTTTGGATGCATCATAATTTACCTCTTTTTGATTGATGACTATTGAGTCAATATAATTGTGAGTAGTCTTAACATCGGTTATCGTATGGAAGAACGATGGACTGCAGTCTACCGACTCAAAATGAGAGCGGTTTTCCTTTGATACAGTCACGGTGTCCTTGAATACTTGCTTCGATAGGGTATGTATCTCGAAAAACAATACGTCTTCATCCAGGCTGTAACTCATAGGCAGACTGAAACTGTCTACGTTTACATCCTTATTGATCAGCACACTATCTGTTCCTGCTATCTTTTTCGTAGAAATCGTTAGCGTGTCTTTTAGCGTCTTGTTGTCGCCCATCAACTTGTATTTGGTATATACAGTATTGTTGAGTGGGCAGTCGAGAGATGTACATCCCATCATGGCCAGAACCATGAAAACGACGAAAGGTATTATTTTCCGCATCTTATTTCTTTTTCTATTTGATAATCGTTACGGTTTGGGTTCTGGCGGCTGATAAGGTCGCCCAGGAATCCGGCAAGGAACAGCTGGCTACCCAAAACCATCGCTACAAGAGCAATGAAGAAGTAAGGTGAATCGGTAATGAGATGTCCGTAGATGCCGTTGTGCAGGTCGATGGCCTTGTCTATGCCTAAGCCGATGAGCGATAGGAAGGCTATGAAGAATACGACGCTACCCAGGAAGCCGAATACGTGCATTGGCTTTTTGCCAAAATTGCTCAGGAACCAGAGAGTCATCAGGTCAAGATAACCATTTACAAAGCGGTTCCAACCCATGAACTTTGATTTGCCGAACTTTCTTGCCTGATGATGAACAGGCTTTTCGCCTATCTTGGCAAAACCTGCATTCTTGGCTAGATATGGGATATAACGGTGCATCTCACCATATACCTCGATATTCTTAACTACGTCGAGGCGATAAGCCTTCAGACCGCAGTTGAAGTCGTGCAGATTGTGTATGCCGCTTACTTTGCGTGCAGTAGCATTGAAGAGTTTGGTAGGGATGGTCTTGCTCAGAGGGTCTCCTTCTTTACGGTTCTGCTTGTAACCTGACACGAGGTCGTATCCCTCTTTCTTAATCATCTGGTAGAGTCCCGGAATCTCGTCTGGAGAATCCTGCAGATCGGCATCCATGGTGATGACAACATCGCCCTGTGCTTCTTTGAAACCACAGAAGAGAGCTGGGCTCTTTCCATAGTTTCTGCGGAATTTGATACCCTTTACTTGCTCATTCTTCTCAGCAAGTTCTTCTATGACGTTCCATGAACGGTCGGTAGAACCGTCGTTCACAAAGATGACTTCATAAGTAAAATCGTTTGAGTCCATTACTCGCTTTATCCAGGCGAAGAGCTCTGGTAACGACTCTTCCTCATTGAAAAGAGGAATTATTACTGAAATATCCATTATCTTGTATTTATCTGTTTGTTTCTTATTTATTGTTATTTTGTATGCTGTTGTTTATCCTTCTTTGCCATTACAGCAGCAATAATCGGACTGAGTACAGCACCTGCTACCAGGTCGGTAATCATAAACATGGAAGCCCAGGCTATCGGTTTCATCATACTGACGGCATCAAGAAGGGCTTTAGATTCCCCTGCAGTTAACTGATACGCTTGTGCTACAATCTGATAGTTGGTTTGCAGTTGGTTCATGAATAGCCCCGTATCCATAAAACGGAACCAAAGATATTGCACAAGGGTAAGCAGAAGGGTTGCATTGAAGAATGTTTGGATGCAATAGTAGAATGCATGACGGAAAGAGATATGTCCGTCTCTTGCATAGTCACGGAATGCCTTCAGTCGCTTGGCCACAACAAATGGGGTTGCTATGATGAGAATGTTGGAAATGAATCCCAGCATCTGGTATTGCGGGTCTACTGCCAGCATGGTACATACGAAACTGACAATCCAGACAGCTCCGAGGATGGCACCATCTTGCCGGGCGAATGCTTTGGTTTGTCTTATCTTGCCTGTGTCGATGATAATCGTTTTAACCTTATGCATTTGTTGGCTTGTCTTCTTTTCTTCCTGATTCTCGTTATTTTCTGTATTCATTGTTTTTATTGTATTTCTACGGATGTAACATATCAATTTGCAAAAATACAACTTTTTTATTATATAAGGTGTAAAGGGTGGAAATATTTATATATAATTAAAGATAAATCCTCGTGAAATAGAGGTTTCAACTGTAATGTTATGCAATATAGAAGTAAAATGTATGTAAATAAAAAAAGGAACCTTCTAAAAGAAGATTCCTTTTTGAGCCTCTTGTCGGATTCGAACCAACGACCCCGAGATTACAAATCACGTGCTCTGGCCAACTGAGCTAAAGAGGCGGGTGGACAAGCGATTCATATCGCACCGCTACAACCAAGTACCCTTGCTATGTTCCCATCCTGGGGGATTCCGAGGGAGCTGGTCGTATGAGACTTGTCCGTCTCAATTTTTAAGCGGGTGCAAAGGTACGGTTTTTCTTTGAACCCGCCAAATGTTTTGCCAAAAAACTTCAGCTGTTTAACGTTTGTTTGCTAAAAATCAACTACCGTAATGCCTGATCCGCCAAATTGTACGTGTTCATCTGCATAATGGGTCACATTAGGCACACTACTCAGATATTGGCGAATGAGCTGTCTTAGGATGCCATTTCCCTTTCCGTGAAGGATTCTGACTCGTGGCATTCCTACCAGGATAGCATCATCGATGAAGTATTGTACCGCATTAAGTGCTTCATCGCCTCGCATTCCGCGAACGTCCAGATCCTGGTGGAAGTTGGATTTATGAGAGTCAATGGTCTTTCTGGTTTCCTTACTGATACCGTATGAAGCCAGATTTTCCTTGCGCTCTTCTGTCTTGTCTGCATTTTCAACAGGAGTTGTGGCATGCTCCAGACGGTTCAGGCGCATCTTGGTTCTCATTCCTCCAAATACGGCAGTTGCTGTATCTCCAGTAATGTTTTCTATCTTTCCGACAGTAGTCAGTCCCTTGATGCGCACCGTATCACCAATCTGAATTTCGCGTTTACTATCTGCTTGAGTCTTGTTCTGTGCATTCCTCAGTGCTGCTGCAGCCTTTTCCTGATTCTCTTTCTTTTCAGCCTGGCGCTTGGCATGGCGCTCTTTGCGTTGTTGAATCTGGGCTATCTTGCGGGCAATTTTGTCATCGGTCTCCTTGGTATCAATTTCCTGAACCTCTTGCTTGAAGGTATCAAGTTCCTGACGGATACGGCGGGTTTCTTCTTTTTCAGCCTGGCTTTCTTTGATTTCCCGGATGGCGTTTTCGATTCTCTTGTTACTTTCTTTCAGAAGTTCTGCGGCTTCTTCTTTTGCCTTTTTGAGAATAGCCTTTCTGCTTCGCTCAATATCCTCTATGTCGTTTTCGTACTTGGAGATTGTTTTCTCCATGTCTTTTTCACGCTGATGGATATTCTGACGTTTGTTTTCCCAATATCGCTTGTCACGAACTATATCCTGAAGATACTTGTCGCTTTGAATGTATTCAGAACCAACGATATCTGATGCTTCCTTGATTACTTCTTCGGGTAATCCTATCTTTCTTGCAATTTCAATCGCAAAGGAAGAACCTGGTCTGCCGATAGCTAATTGGAAGAGGGCTTTCATCTCATGGCGATCGTAGAGCATGGCGCCGTTAACCACTCCTTCATGGCTGTCGGCAAAATGCTTCAGGTTCTGATAGTGGGTGGTAATCACACCATAAGCTTGCTGCTTGCAGAACTTGTCGAGTACAGCTTCGGCGATAGCACCTCCGATTCCTGGCTCTGTACCTGTACCAAACTCATCTATCAGAATGATGGTCTCGCCATTGGCTGCCTTCATCATATTCTTCATGTTCAGAAGATGAGATGAGTAGGTACTCAAGTCGTTCTCCAGACTCTGTTCGTCACCGATATCAATCATGATGTTTTGGAAAACACCTGTCTTTGAACGCTCACTTACAGGGATGCTCAAACCGCATTGCAGCATATACTGTAATAATCCGACGGTTTTCAGACAGACAGATTTGCCGCCTGCATTTGGACCGGAGATGATAAGAATGCGTTTGTCCTGTGTAAGCATGATATCCAACGGAACTACTTTCTCGTTTTTTTTCTGTAGAGATAGCTGCAATAATGGGTGTATCGCACGGGTCCAGTCTATGTGTGGGTGGTCTTCTACCTCGGGTTCTATGGCTTTGAAGATATCAGCCAGTTTTTGCTTGGCTTGTATCAGGTCAATGATGGCAAGAAAACGGTAACTGTCCAGAATTTCCTTGGAATATGGGCGTACCTTGTTGGTGAAGTCGGTGAGGATGCGGATGATTTCTTTTCTCTCTTCACCCTCCAGTTCACGTACACGGTTGTTAGCCTCTACCACCTCGGTAGGTTCTATAAAGACTGTTTTACCTGTGGCACTCTCATCGTGTACGATACCTTTGATTTTACGCTTCAGAGTAGGGATGACGGGAATAACCAGTCTGCCGTCACGCAGGGTAGGGGTAACATCTTTTTCTACGATGCCTTCACTTTGTGCCGAGCGCAATATACTATATAAGGTACGTGAGATGCTGCCCTCTGTCTTTGCCAGTTCTCTGCGAATCTGAAGAAGTTCAGGGGTTGCATTATCTCTTATCTTGCCGAATTTGTCAAGTATCTGGTCGATGCGCTGAATCAGTTGTGGAAAAGTAACTACATCCTGTGAAAGGCGATGTAGGGCTGGGTAGGGATATTTTTTCTCTCTTTTCCATCCGTCTTCCGGCTCGTCATCGTCATCGCTGTGATTCAGTATCTTTACCATATCAGCTATGGTAGACAGTGAGCGTCTCAAGTCAAACAGCTCGTCCTCCTCCAAGTGACTGTTTTCTACACGGATACGGAGGATGCTCTCCCTTACATCATAGAAATATTGTAGGGGAAAGTCTTCTACTTCCTCCATCAGTCTGCGGAACTCACGCACCTGCATGAGCCATTCGTTAACTTGTTCTGCATCGCTGCTGAATGCCATCTTGTCTACCTGTTCCTTTCCGAGTGGAGAGAGGCATCTTTCGCGCAGCATCTTGCGGATTTCATTGAATCCTATCTTATTTTCAAAATTATCTGGATATATCATGGGTGCAAAGGTAGTGCAAATCGAAGACAATACAAAATAAAAAAGCATTTTTTTATTTTTATTGTTGAGATTCGGCCTGTCTTATTAGAATGTAGTGTATTTTCCTCTACCAAATGTTTGAACTGTTAAGTGTATTCTGGGCATTTCCGGGTGTAAGTTTCTGCTTAATTAAGGCAAGATATTCCGTCCATTTTGCATCTGTTCTTCTGTTCCAGACGTCGCCTAAAAAAGCAATTCCGCCAAAGTTCCATGCTCTCAATTGTGGAATATATTCAGGGGTGACACCTCCCAATGCAACTACTCGCTCATTGATGATTCCATTGATGCCTGCTTCCTCTAAGTCTTTGTTAGAGAAGGAATGTTTATAGCCTTTCTTTGAAATGCTGTCAAAGATTGGACTGAGGAAAACATAATGGCAGGCAGGTTTAAGAATCGCGCTCTTTTCGTCTTTCGTCTTGGGTGATATAGTCTGGAGAGCTTGTTCTACTTCCTTAAAACTATGGCAGGATTGTGAGATGCTTCCTTGAAAGCCTTCTGGAATCTCGTGGTTTCTTCTGTTAAGATGAATACCATGAAGATGAAATTCCTGACAAAGTTCGAAGTGATCGTGTACTACGATCTTTTTATGCCATTTCTTGTCGATTTCCTGTATCAGTCGCTTACACTCCTCTATATTTGATTCTGGTTTGCGCAGATGTAGCAGGTCTATACCTGCTTTAAAGAGTTGGTTGATATAGGTTGATTCATTCTCTATAAAATCGGGCAGAGTGATTACTATCCATTTCATATTCGTTGTGACTTTATTTGTTTATATAAAGGTGTTGGCTGTTATTTGATAAACAGTGCCTTGGGTTCATAGAAATGATTCACCGGACCATGACCTTTTCCTATCTGTACATCTTTTCCTGCCAGAATTGCGCCTGAAAGATAGGTTTTTGCCATGGCGATAGCTGTATTCATATCCATTTCTCTTGCCAGATAAGAAGTGATGGCTGAGGATAGGGTACAACCTGTACCGTGGGTATTGCGTGTGTTTACGCTAATGCCTCGATAACTGGTAATAGGTTTTCCGTCTTCGAAGAGGTAATCAATCTTTTCTGCTCCCTGGAAATGGCCGCCTTTGATGAGTACATATTTACAGCCTAACTTACTGATGGCTAAAGCTGCGTTCTGGATGTCTTCCTTATTCTGTATCTTCATTCCTGCCAGTATCTCTGCTTCCGGGATGTTAGGTGTTAGCAGGGTAGCTAGTGGTAATAACTCCTGTATGAAAATGCTGAGAGCGTCCTCCTGCATGAGTCTGCAACCACTGGTGGAAACCATCACGGGGTCAATGATGAGATGCTGGTATTCCCCTTGGTATCTTTTCAGGGCTTCAGCAATAGCCTGGATAGTGGTACGGTCGTTCACCATACCTACTTTGATGGCATCTGGGTGGATGTCGTCCATCACAGCTTCTATCTGGCCCTTTACGATTTCGGGGTTGATGTCTTGGATGGCATAAACTCCCAGGGTGTTCTGTACGGTAATGGCTGTAATGGCCGATGCGGCATATACGCCTAGTGCTGACATTGTCTTGATGTCAGCTTGTACGCCGGCTCCTCCGCAACTGTCTGAGCCAGCTATTGTCATTGCTGTATAATATTTCATAATTCCTATTAACTTCTTGCTTTTCCTCTAAAACTGTTTCTTACCAGGGCTGATTCACAGGTCTCACAGAGATGTTCTGTGGCTTGATGGTGCTTGAAACCTTCTATCATGGCTTGGGCACGGGGTGAAGCCAGAATTTCTTCCAGCGATTGTTCAAGCAGGTTCCCAAGTGCAACATCTCCGTTGTGGTCCAAACAGCAGGGTACCAATGTTCCGTCTGCCAATACGCCTATCTGTTTGAGTAGGGCTTTACAGAAAACTTCTCTTTTTTCTTCTCTGATACCTGATTTCTGATTTTCTTTTATCATTTCCTTTTCTTCGATATGGTTATCAAAGTTGGGCCATTCGAATTTCCTGTCAAACTCCAGATAGAGATTATTGGCAAGTCTGTAACCGTCAGGTCGTTCTTTCCAGGGTTTGGGGACAAATTTTTCGATGTGCTCCATTACTTCTTCATTTTCCCGGTCTTTTCCTCCTTGGTTCCAAAGTCTGAGAACTATGCAGGTTCCTTTCTCTGCTGCTTGGGTTGAAAAAGTCATCACCTCGTTCATGTAACTGGCAAGCTCTCCCTTGGCATTACTCTCGTGTGAGTGGAGCGAGAGCTGTATTTTGTGGGGAAGTGTGTCAAGGAGATCCATAGCTTTGGGTAGCAGAGTACCGTTGGATGTAAGTACGGTTTTGAAACCTTTCTCTCTTGCCATATTGATAAACTCGGGTAGAAGAGGGTGTAGTAGAGGTTCGCCCATAATGTGGAAATATAGGAAACAGACCTTCCCGCGTATCTTGTCGGTGAGCAGGTCGAATTCCTCAGCACTCAACTGTCTTTTCTTCCTTGTATGTTTGGGACAGAAGTGGCAGTTGAGATTACATGTATTAGTGATTTCTATGTAACAGCGATCTATCATTGTCATGTCTTTTCTTGCATATAGCTTACTTTTTAGCAAAGTTACATGTTTTCTTTGATATGACCAAATAATATAGCATAATTTTGCATTTGAAGTCTTCTTGTCATGGATAGTGAATGAATATGAAGGAAATATACAAATACGAAAATAAAAAAAAGCCTTCTGAAATTTCTTTCAGAAGGCTCTTGCGGAGAGAGAGGGATTCGAACCCCCGGTACCTCTCGGTACGACGGTTTTCAAGACCGTTGTAATCGACCACTCTACCATCTCTCCATTGTTTTAGTCTGGATGACTATAGCTTGGTTTTCTTAAGCGGTTGCAAAGGTACTACTAATTTCTGGTTCCACCAAATTTTTCGCCAACTTTTTTTCATTTTTCTTCAAAAAAATGCGTTTTGGGGGGTAATAAGTGGCAAAATCGGCAAAAAACAGTGAGGTAAGGCTGAAAAAGACAATAAAAAAGGGCTACCGCCGTAGCCCCAATCTTGATAACCTTAAATCTAATACTATGAAAAACACACCGCAAAAATACGAAATAAATCTATTCGTTATGTCAAAAGAATAGAAAATCTTTATTTTGAAAGGGTGCTTTAATATTTTTTAAACCTTATAGGTAACCTTTCTGCTTAAACTCTTCCATCAGTGGCAAGGCTAAAATCTTGGCATCAGGATGTGGTGCACCGGTAGTACCTAATGCGCGAAGGTCGAAGAAATGTTTCCAGTCACTCACGAAAGCGGTATGAACCAGTTCTGTGTTGCAGTCCAATGGTAGGATGGCTCGTGCTTCCTGTGGTTTGCAACCTGCCTCTATCAGTTTCATGTAGGCATATTCGGCAGCCTGATTGGCGAATATCCAAGTTGTGAGTTTACTCCATTCTGCAGTTCTTCCTTCTGCAATGTCAGCACACATATCTTCTATTCGGTAGTCGCTGGGATCTTGTGAACCATCGAAGCCTTCTGCTTCTACCCATGTTGGCAGGTTGATGGTAATCTCGTTATCAAACTTATTCTTCGAATAGTTGCAGTATCGGGTACTCTGCTCTGCCATAGAGTTGGCACGATGACGGTTATATTCTCGGGTTATGGAAATCTGAGTAGTAAAATGAACGGTAATACGGAGTTCGTGCTTACCTTCTTCATAGTTGCTGAGGTATTTCAAATCATCCATCGCCTTGTTTTCTGCCAATACTCGGAGATTGGTTGTAATATAGTCTTTGCCGTCTAAAGTTTTCAGACGTGAGAACTTGTTGTGGGTATAAAGCGGCAACTCTCCATGTTTGCATACCAGATATACGGTTCCATGTTCCAGCATGGCAAAGTGTTCACTCTGCACCATCCGATCCACGAAAGGCTTGGCAGAATCCACAGTGGTATTATTCTCACTTTTATAGCATACTCTTCCTGCTCGTTCTATCTGCTGGTAGATACCGAGCTCACCTGGTTTCTGTAACCAGATTTCATACGATGGTCTTTGTATTTTCATTTCTTTTTGTTTTTTGTTCTGTCTGCAAAGGTACATTATTTTGTGCATACGGCAAAATAATTCATGCCTTTTTTCGTCTTATATATAATTAAGGTGTAATAATTAGTAAATATGGAGATAAAACCAATAGCATATTTTCGTTCTCCCTTCAGTAGCAAGTTTGGTATCCCCAAACAGGCTGGATTGGTAGCAGAACTGGAAGGACAGATCGTTTTTGAACCCGAATTTCGTAACCCTGATGCGCTGCGTGGCATTGAGGGCTTTGATTATCTTTGGCTGATTTGGGAATTTTCTGCCAATAGGCACAAAGCGCACAGTCCGGTTGTTCGTCCTCCTGTGTTGGGAGGCAATGAGAAAGTGGGTGTCTTTGCCACTCGAAGTCCTTTCCGTCCCAATAATATAGGTCTTTCATCGGTAAAAATTTCTCATATCGAATGGGAGACTCCTCATGGTCCTGTCATTCATGTTAAGGGAGCTGATCTTATGGACAAAACACCGATATTTGACATCAAGCCGTATGTGGTGTATGCCGATTCTCATCCTGGGGCAAGGAGCGGTTTTGTTGATGACCGCAAATGGCAGAAACTTGATGTAGAGATTTCTGAAGATGTAGACAGGTATCTGCGTCTGCAGGGATTGAATGCAGAAAAGATTGAAATATTGAAAGAGGTACTTGCCCAAGATCCCCGTCCGCATTACCAGAAAGACCCTCATAAGGTCTATGGAATGCCTTATGAGGGTCTTGATATTCATTTCACGGTTTGCAATCATACGCTTACTGTTGTCAAGTAGGCTTCTTGAATATGTTGAGTAGAAAATTTACTTTGCGAAACTTTCAAAACGTACGTTTTCCAACAGAATTTTGCAGGCAGCATCGATATTCTTGGCTTCCTTGGTGTAGAAGATATTGGAGTTTTTGATAGTGATATCGTGTACCATACCTTCTGCACCATGTGCTTCAATACCTGTTTCGCAACCTCGTACGTAGATGTTGCTCATGTGGATATCCTGAAAGTTTGGCAGGAATTCCTGCTTTACGGGAGTTGTCTGCTTCTGGGCACCTACATGGTTGTCAAAATAAGTGGTCTCAAAGGTGATGGCTGCATCCTTGATATCGGTCATGTAGATATGGTCGATATAGATGTTCTCTGATGTTCCACCTCTCTTCACTGCACTTTTAAAGCGTAAACCGGTATCTGTTCCCTGGAAAGTATTGTTGCGAACAACAATATTCTTCATGCCGCCAGAGAACTCGCTGCCGATAACAAAACCTCCATGGGCATGGTATACGGTGTTGTCCTGGATATTGATGTTTTCACAAGGACCTGCTGCCACACCTGCTGCGCCTGCGCCACCCTTCATGCAGATACCATCATCACCGGCATCAATCACATTGTTTACGATGAGTACATCCTTACAGCTGGAGATATCAATCGCATCACCATTTTGGGCATTCCAAGGACATTTTACGGTGATTCCGTCGATAATCACATTCTTGCATCGGGTAGGGATGATATGGAATTTAGGACTGTTCAGAAGTGTAACACCCTGTACGAGCACATTCTCACAACTGGTGAATCTGATCATGTGTGTTCGGGTTTTCTCCTGTGTATCCATATTCTCTGCCACGTTAGGTTGATGTTTCAGATTGAATGGATACCAGATGTCACCCTTCTCATTCAGTGTTCCGCCCATAGCCTGGAATTCTTTCCATTCTACGTCACTAACCTTACTGCGCTTTACCGGTCTCCACCATTCTCCGTTTCCGTCAATGGTGCCCTCGCCTGTGATAGAAATGTTTTTTCTCTTGCTGGCATTGATGGCTGGAGTTGCACGGTTTTCTTTCTTACCCGTAGTCTTGTCTATCTTGAAATGGTCGTTCTTGTCTTCTGAAAGAACGATGATGGCATTCTTTTCCAGATGCAGGTCAATATTGTCCTTCAGTGAGATGAGACCGGTAAGGTAGATACCTGCAGGCACATTAAGATGACCGCCGCCCATTTTGTTCAGTTTGCTGATGGCTTTGGCAAATGCCTGGGTATTCATGGTGAGTCCGTCACCATTACCGCCACATTCCAAGATACTGACATGATTGTCTGGGATGCTAGGCAATGTTGGTTGCTGCATCTGAACTGGTAAGTTCTGATAATACTTACTGTAATCTTTTGCTTTGGCTGTAACAAAAGAGAAACAGACCAATAAAGCTATTAAAATCTTCTTCATAAGCTTTTTAAGTTTAGTTTGTTTAATAAATTCTATACTTTGTCTTGTTTGTAATATCTGTTACCTTAAGGTGTGGATATAAAAAAAAGACGGCCCTAACCACAGTTAGTAACCGCCTTTTATGAAAGGAGGAGTGGTACCACCAGGAATCGAACCGGGGACACAAGGATTTTCAGTCCTTTGCTCTACCAACTGAGCTATGGCACCATCTTGCTTTTTGCGGTTGCAAAGGTACAATAAATATTTTAATTGAGCAAGAGAAAACGAAATATTTTCTCTTGCTTAATGTTTATTAACTAAATATCCCCTTGCTTGAAATTAATCTTTCAGCGGATTCCAACCTTGTGCTTTCAGTTCAAATTCCTGTCCGTCTCTGGTAATGAGGAACTTGCCCAGATTTTCTTTGGTGATGTAGCCAATCTGCCTTACACCCTCCATAGCCTCAATCTTCTCGTGGTCACCGATAGGTACGGTAAAGAGAAGTTCATAATCTTCGCCACCATTCATAGCACAGGTGGTAAGGTTCATATTGAATTCTTCTGCCTGCACGGCTGTCTGGTAGTCGATAGGTATGTTCTTCTCATATACTCTGCATCCGCAATGACTCTGTTCGCAGATATGCATCAATTCACTGCTCAGACCATCGCTCACATCCATCATGGCGGTAGGACGGATACCTGCCTCACGCAGTTGTGCTATCACATCTCCGCGTGCCTCAGGCTGCAGTTGTCTTTCCAAGAGATATTCCTTGCCGGCGAAATCTGGCTGGAAGTTGCGCATATTCTCTAAGTCTCTGTTCAGAAGAGCCAGTTTCTCGTTATCACCATTTGCTTTAGCCTCAGCCATCTTCTTTCGGATATCTTCTATCTGTCCGTAGTATACAGCCTTTTCGCGTTCCAGCAGTTGAAGTCCCATATAGGCACCGCCCAAGTCGCCCGACACACAGATCAGGTCTGTTTCCTTGGCTCCGTTGCGGTATACGATTTCTTCTTTTGCTGCTTCTCCGATACAAGTAATACTGATGGCTAAACCGGTGAGAGAAGAGGTAGTATCACCTCCCACGATATCTACTCCCCATTTGTCGCATGCCATTCGAAGACCCTTATAGAATTCATCAATGTCTTCTACTTTGAATCGTTTACTCAATGCTATGCTTACTACCATCTGACGTGGGGTTCCGTTCATAGCAAAGATATCACTGATGTTTACCATTGCACTCTTGTAACCCAAGTGAACCATGTCAATATAGGTAAGGTCGAAATGTACGCCCTCCATCAGCATATCTGTAGTCATGAGCACCTCCTTGTCAGGATAATGCATCACGGCACAATCGTCGCCTACACCATAAACTGTAGACTCGTTTTTCTTTTCATAACCTTTGGTGAGATGGTTTATAAGACCGAATTCACCTAACTTTGAGATATCCAAAATAAATAATAGTTTATAATTTATACTTAAGATCTGCGGATGATTTCTCGCATAATCTCTGTCATCTTAGGCTGTGCGGCATTGGCTGCAATCTGCACCTCCTCATGACTGACTTCTACAGGTACATCGAAACCGCCAAGATCGGTGATGATGCTGATGCCGAAAACCTTGATTCCACAATGGCGGGCAACAATCACTTCAGGTACAGTACTCATACCTACGGCGTCACCACCCAATATACGATACATGCGATACTCTGCCGGTGTCTCGAAGGTAGGTCCCTGAACGCCAACATATACGCCATGCTTTGCATCAATTCCCTTCTCCTTAGCGATATCGTCGGCAAGGTCGCGGAGTTTCTTGTCGTATGCTTCGTGCATATCCGGGAAACGTGGACCGGTAGGGAAGTTCTTTCCGCGCAATGGATGTTCTGGGAAGAAGTTGATGTGATCATCGATAATCATCAGGTCTCCAATCTGGAATTCCGGATTCATACCGCCCGAAGCGTTGCTTACAAAGAGGGTTTCAATGCCCAACTCGTACATCACACGTTCTGGGAAGGTTACAGCCTTCATGTCATATCCTTCATAGTAATGGAATCTTCCTTCCATAGCCATGATATCTTTACCTCCTAACTTACCGAAAATCAGTTTGCCTGCATGACCTTGAACGGTAGATACTGGGAAGTTTGGTATTTCACTATATGGAAATTCATAACTGTCAGTTATTTCTGAAGCTAATTGTCCGAGACCGGTTCCCAGTATGATAGCTGTCTTCGGACTTGTTGTCATCCTTTCTTTTAGCCAGGATGCTGTTTCTTGAATTTTTTCGTACATAGCTAATGATTTTGTCGTTAAAATTATCTTCTTGTTCCAGCATGAAACTAACCTTGATAGGCAGTTCGTATATGCTTTTCTTAACTATTTCATAGAGTCCCTCTGTCTCTTTTAGTCTCACGGCATCTTTCTCTGTCGTGATAATCAGACGGGGTTCTGGCATCTGTTCAAACGCCTCGTTGATGCGTGTGATGTCTTTATTCTTGAAGCGATGGTGGTCACCGAAACTCAGCGACTGCATACTCTTGACCATTGGCTTCAGGTCGTGTTCCATCTGCTTAGGCGATGCGATACCAGTAACCAGCAGAGCATGGTAGTTTTTCAACTCCTCCTTGGCTATCTGCTGATCTTCGAAAACTCCCTTTGGCGTATCATAGTTGATGCAGGTGAAGTAGAGCTTCTGGAAAGGGTAAAGGTCCATAGCCTTGGTGAGTACTCGAAATTCCATTGGCTTCAGGTCCTTTGGACATTTAGTGATAATCACAATGTCTGCACGGTTCTTACCGCTTAGAGGTTCTCTCAGTCTTCCTGCCGGCAACATCTTGTCATAGATGATCAGACGGTGGTAATCTACCAGCAGAATGTTGATACCTGGCTTCACATAGCGATGCTGAAAGGCATCATCCAGTAATACTACATCTACATCCTTGGTCGGTTCTTCATTCTGCAACTTTTCGATTCCTCTCACACGCTTAGCGTCTACGGCTACATAGATATCGTCAAACTTGCTGTGCATCTGGAAGGGTTCATCGCCAATCTCTGACATTGTCGTATCTTTATCTGCCAGCACATAGCCACTGGTCTTTCTTTTGTAACCACGTGATAGCACAGCTATCTTAACCTTGTCGTGCAACAAGCGTATCAGATACTCCACATGGGGAGTCTTGCCCGATCCGCCCACCGTGATGTTACCCACAGAAATGATCGGGATTGAGAATGACTGACTCTTTTTCAGTCCGATATCGAAGAGCCAATTGCGAAATCTGACCATGCCGCCATAAATCCAACTCAGTGGTAGCAGCCAGTCGTTGATCTTGATAAGATCGCCTTCTGTTCTCATGTCTGTTTCCTTTCTCTTAATTCGGTATGTCTATATATTAATGTACGCATACCTTATTATAAATGTTATTGTATGTTCAGTACGTAAGGAAGTGCAGCCTGTATAGGCTCTTTCTCCTTCATATTGCGTATCATGATGAATGGCTGGTAGAGATCACCCAATGCCAGACGCAACTGTTCGTCGAGATATGTTCCCTTGTTTCCGCCCGCCATATCCAGCAACTGTTCCATCCATCCAGCCAATGCCGGATATTCTACCGCCTGATAACTGCTGAGATGAGCCAATTCTGCAGCCTTGTCGATGGCGTCGCTCAAGCCGCCGAATCCATCAATTAACTTGATCTTCTTGGCGTCTGTACCCAGCCATACTCTTCCTTGAGCAATCTTCTCAACCTGTTCGGTACTCATTTTTCTGCCCTCAGCCACACGATTGCGGAAGAGGCTATATCCACGGTTCACATAGTTTTGCATGGTGGCAATCTCTTCTGCACTCCATGGGCGTGACATGCCTGCAGAGGCATAGGTACTGTTGCGGTTGGTCTTCACTTCATCATACTTGAAGCCTAACTTCTTTGTCATCAGGTCACTGAAATCTGGCAGGGCTCCAAAGATACCGATGCTGCCGGTCAATGTTGTAGGTTGTGCCATGATATATTGGGCACCCATACTCATATAATAAGCACCCGATGCTGCCATACCACCCATCGAAACCACTACCGGCTTCTTTTTATTTAATTCTTTAACTGCTCTCCAGATCTGTTCCGAAGCATAGGCATCGCCACCGCCCGAATTGATACGCAGAACTACGGCCTTTACCTGACTGTTATCTGCAAGTTCCTGAAGGTCCTTGATGACCTTTGTACTTACTATCTGTTGCTCAGAATCATAGATGCTAGGAGTCTCCATCCTGACAATGGACCCCTGACAGTAGTATACGGCAATCTCTTCGCCCATCAGATTCGAGTCGTCTATAGTCATATCTACGTCGTTATAGTCAACCTGATTGATGGTCTCGTCTGCCTTCAGTCCTAACTGTTTCTTTACCACGTCTCTGATTTCATCATAATAGCAGAATCCATCTACCATCTTTCGAGATTTCAGTAGTTTGGTATCATCAAACACCATCAGCCCGTCAGCATAGCGGTTCAGTGAATCCTTGCTGATGTTTCTGCTTTTGCTCACATCTCCCAACATCTGTAGCCAGAGTCCACTAATATAGCGTGAAACCTGCTCTCTGTTGGCATCCGACATTTTGTCTTCGGTGTATGTTTCAGTGTAGCTTTTGTATTTGCCTACCTTCACTACCGTAAAGTGAACGCCAAACTTGGCTGCTACATCTTTGATATATTGTGGCTGCGATGCAATACCATGCCAGTCCACATTGCCTTCTGGGTTTACATATACCTTGTTGGCAACCGAAGCCAGATAATATCCACCCTGTGAGAGAGCATCACCATATGCGATAATCCATTTGCCGCTCTTCTTGAAATCGGCAAGTGCATTTCTGATTTCCTGCAAAGTGGCATAATCTGTCTCCAAGATACCTGTTTCCAGATAGATGCCCTTCACTTTATCCTCATTCTTTGCCTTGCGGATAGAAGAGAGAATCCTGTTCATGCCTAGGTTGTTAAACTGCTCGCCTGTCAGTTCGCCGAGCCAGTTGTCTTCAGTACGGTCTTCAATCTGTCCTTGTAGTTTCATCACCATCACCGCATTGTCTTTCAGTGCTGGTTTACTGTTGCTCGATGCCACCATTCCGATGATACAGATGAATCCCAGGATGGTCATGATCAGCCCGAAGGCAAACAGTCCTACGATAGTGGCTGCCACGTTCTTGAAAAAATCCTTCATTATTCTATGTCAATATTTTATAAGTGAGACTCCTAAATAAATGCCAGCGGCAGAAGAGAGATGTTTTCTCCGATTGCCGTTTACAGCAATTTTTCTGCAAATATAGCAAAAAAGAACCAATAATCAAAGCGATTGGAACAAAAACACCAAAAAAAGAAGAAAAAATAACATAGGGTTAACGAAAAAATGCCTATCTTTGCATTATCTTAGCAAAACAGAATAAAGATATAAACAACATAACAAAAAAGAAAAATGAAAAAGACAATGATTTTTTTTCTTCTGATGCTGACAGCAATTACAGCATCAGCTCAATCTACCGCTCGCAAGTTCGTATTGAAGAACAGTAGCGATGGACAGAGTGAACTTACCTGTTATCTTCCTAAGAACCCCTCTGGAAGAGCTGTAGTAGATTGTCCTGGAGGTGGGTATTCTCATCTTGCAATGGACCATGAGGGACATCAGTGGGCAGAATATTTCAACAAACAGGGTATCGCTTTCTTCGTCTTGAAATACCGTATGCCTGAGGGAAACCGCAATATTCCGTTGAGTGATGCCTATCAGGCGATGCGTACCGTTCGTGACAGTTCTGCAGTATGGAAAATAAACAAGGAATATGTTGGTATCATGGGCTTTTCTGCCGGTGGACATTTAGCTTCTTCCGTCAGTACTCATGCTGAGGCGGCTGTGCGACCTGATTTCTCGATTCTTTTCTATCCGGTGATTTCAATGGATGAGCGTATCTCTCATAAGGGATCATGTGTGAACTTCTTGGGTGAAGAGCGTAATACCAATAAGAAACTGGTAGAAGAATGGTCTAACGACAAGGCTGTTCGTCCGAATCTTACCCCTCGTGCCATCATACTGATGTCTTTTGATGATAAGGTTGTTCCTCCTGTAACCAATGGCGTAGCCTATTATTCTGCCATGAGCAAGGCGGGCAACGAGTGTACCATGCACATCTATCCGACTGCCGGACATGGATGGGGATTCCGTGATGCTGCCCATGGTTTCCCATATCACGACCAAATGTTGAATGACCTTACCTGTTGGCTCAACAGGCTTCCGTCTAAGTAATCTAAGTAATAAGTAAAGAGAAAACCTAAAAAGAGGATGTATCATAAGTTGATGATACATCCTCTTCTTGTTGCTGGAAGAGCTAGGTTATGTTGTTGGAAGAGCTAGGTTATGTTGTTGGAAAAGCTAGGATATGTTGTTGGAAGAGCTAGTATATGTTGTTGAAAGAGCTAGTATATGTTGTTGAGACAGTTAGTATCTCCGGTCGCACAACAGCTGTTGTGCGCCAACTATTTTCCAAACTTATGGCACATCCTCTTTTTTCTTTTTATAGACTCCTAATAAGTTATAGACTCCTAATAAGCATTCTTGTCAGGGCAGATAATGCTCTTGGCTGTCATGAAGATAATCTTGATATCAAGCCAGAACGACCAGTTCTCTATATACCAGATATCACGGCGGATACGTTCCTCCATCTGCCAGAGCTCCTTGGTCTCACCACGGAACCCGGTAACCTGAGCCCAACCTGTGATACCCGGCTTGGAGAAGTGGCGAACCATATACTTATCTATCAGGCTTCCATACACCTCTGTATGATGCAGCATGTGAGGGCGCGGACCCACAATACTCATGTCTCCCTTAAGAACATTGAAGAATTGAGGAAACTCATCTATGTTCGTCTTTCTCATAAAGTTGCCGAAAGCAAATTTACGTGGGTCGTTCTTTGTTGCCTGTGCCTTGTCTGCATCCTTGTTCACATGCATGGAACGGAATTTAAGACAGTAGAAGGTATCACCATTCAGACCCGTTCTTGCCTGTTTGAAGAAAATTGGACCAGGACTCTGAATCTTGATGATGAGAGCTATGAATGGAATGAATGGTAGAACGCACAAACATGCAAGCCCGCTCACCACGATGTCGAAGCTACGCTTGATAATGCGGTTTGACGTGCTTGTTAGGGGTTCTATGCGGTTTGAATATACCGTCCTTCCCATGAAATTCTGGGCATCAAGATGCAATTTGTACTCACCAAACACGCGTGGCAGGTAGTAGAAGTGTATCACATTCTTATCACAGAAGTGTATGATATTGATGATTTCAGGATCTTTATGCGACAGGCAGCAGAAAACCTCGTCAATATTGGAAGGTTCACCATTGATGGTATCATTCATGGTAGAAGAGATAATCTCTTTGAGCTGTTTCATGTTTCCTATTCTTTTCAACCCTTCCGGATTATCAGTGATGTCTTCATCTGCATAATATCCTTTTACGATATAACCTGCCGAGGGATCTTCTGTCATCGTCTTGTACATCTCGCTCACGGCAGGATCGTTACCTACAAAGACGACGGTGCGTGAGTTGCGGCCCTTAGAGCGGAAATACTTTAGTAATTTGAGTTCGCAGAGTCGGCTTATGATGAGAGACAGATAGAATGTTATGCCGAAGATAATGCTGAAGGAGAACATCTTTCCCCCGTGACCGAGTAGTCTTGAGAAGGTAAAGAAACAGAATGTTGTTGCTGCAGCCAGATATAAAGTACGCTTTGTAACCTGTAGGAACCCGATCTTTCTGACATGAATGATGGTGGAATAGAAGTATTCGCCTAGGAACAAGGCAGCATTGGCAACAAAAAAGGTAATCTTTGTTGCTTTGTCGAAATACGCAGGTATGAGTTCTTGACCATATTGGGTATAGAACAACAGTACGATGTTGAGAATAACGAAATCGGCACCTATCACCAGTCTCCTTATCATTTCATTTCCTTTATAATGCTTGTTCGTCATTTGCTTATGTTTTTTATACTCCTAGTTATTTATATATCTTTTTAAGTTATTTGAGGTATGCTTAAACTGATATTTGGTCGCAAAGGTAATAATAATAGTTGAAAATCGGAAATAAATCAGCAAAAAAATATCGAAATAGACTAACTTGAACCAACTTGAACCAGCTTTTCTTGTTTTTAATCTGTTTAAATGATGTTTTTTCTTCCTTTTTACTTTCTTGCACATATCTAGGTATTTTTATATGAATAGGTAGTTTTTTTAGAAATTGCTTGGTGGTCTCAAAAGAAAAACGTACTTTTGCAGCCGGATTATCACGGATGATTCTTCTTTGAGACCTGTTGGTACAGGGAGTAAACTCCTGATGTGATGCAGTCTCTCATTGTTAATTTGTGAAATCTTAAGTATGAACAATAAACGATTTAGATAGTAATAATATGCAATTAATTTTATTATCGGGTGGCTCGGGTAAAAGGCTCTGGCCACTTAGCAATAATGCTAGAAGCAAACAGTTCTTGCCATTGCTCGAAAAGGAGAATGGGGAGATGGAAAGTATGGTTCAGCGCGTGGTACGTCAGGCTCAGGAAGCAAATCTGACCAACGATATTACGCTTGCTACAAACGCCAGTCAGCTGGATATCATCCAGAACCAGCTGGGAGAGCGGGTTTCTGTGGTTACCGAACCGGAGAGGCGTGATACTTTCCCTGCTATCGCTTTAGCTGCAAGTTATCTGAAACTGAAGAAGAAATGTGAGGATGACGAGGTTGTGGTTATTATGCCTTGTGATCCTTATACCGAGTTGGAATATTTCCATACCATAGCCCGTATGGTGGAATGTGTGGAGAAAAACGTCGCCGACCTCGTGCTGATGGGTATCAAACCTACTTATCCAAGTGCAAAATATGGTTATGTGGTTCCTTTTGCTGAAGGAGAGAAGTGTCAGATAGTGAAGAGATTTACCGAGAAACCGGATGTGCCTACAGCAGAGAAACTCCTGGAGGAGGGTGCTTACTGGAATGGTGGTGTCTTCGCTTTCCGTTTGGGCTATATGATGCAGATTGTACGTAAGTATATGCAGAGTGAGAACTTTGAAGATACTCGTGCAAGATATAGCGAATTTCCAAAAATCTCTTTCGACTACGAGGTGGCGGAGAAGGCTGAATCGGTAGCGGTAGTACCGTTTAATGGTGAATGGAAGGACCTGGGTACCTGGAATACACTCACTGATGAGCTGCACCATGCCAGCATCGGTAATGCGGTGATGGGAAGTCATTGCGAGAATACGCATGTCATCAACGAACTCCAGTTGCCTCTGTATGTGGATGGCTTGAAGGATGCTGTTGTTGCAGCGAGTCCTGATGGCATCTTCGTCTGTGCAAAGAAATATTCCGAGGACATCAAGAAGGCGGTAGAACATCTTACTCCGCGTCCGATGTATGAGGAAAGAAGGTGGGGTACTTATCGGGTGATTGACGATTCTGAGTATGCTGACGGCAATCATTCGCTCACCAAGAGTATTACCTTGAAGCCAGGTAAGAATATCAGTTATCAGCTTCATCACCATCGTTCAGAGGTGTGGACATTCGTAGAAGGTGAGGGCATCTTTGTACTTGATGGTGAGGAGAAACATGTGAAGGCTGGTGATACCGTGGTGATTCCTCTGGAGCATTATCATGCCATCAAGGCGATTACACAGCTGACTTTCATCGAAGTTCAGAATGGTAATCCATTGGTTGAGGAGGATATTGAAAGATTCGATTATCAATGGAAAATGAAATAAAACACAAGTTTTTGTGATATAATGTCAGTATTTAAACGTGTCAAAGTGTCAGTATGGATGCTTTGGCACGTTTTTCGTATACTGGCGGGGTGACGGGTAGCAATACCTGTCGACAAAATAAATGTATAACAATTAAAATATTATAGAATCATGAACATTAAACCATTAGCAGACAGAGTGCTGGTACTTCCTGCACCAGCTGAAGAAAAAGTAGGTGGAATTATTATCCCTGATACAGCAAAAGAAAAACCACAGCGTGGTAAGGTCGTTGCTACAGGTAAGGGTACGAAAGACGAAGAGATGATTCTCAAAGAAGGTGATACCGTACTCTATGGTAAGTACGCTGGAACAGAACTCGAATTCGATGGTACTAAATATATCATGATGCGTCAGAGCGATGTACTCGCTGTAGTAGAAGAGTAAGAATAAGTGAAGAGTGAAGAACGAAGAGTGAAGGATTCAATTGCTTTGTTTTAACTCAACATTCAACATTTAACATTCAACATTAAAAAGATAAAAGAAAATGGCTAAAGATATTAAATATAATATGGATGCCCGCGACCTCTTGAAGAAGGGTGTTGATCAGTTGGCAAATGCAGTAAAGGTAACTCTCGGTCCTAAGGGCCGCAACGTGGTAATCGAAAAGAAGTTTGGTGCTCCTCAGATTACTAAGGATGGTGTTACCGTAGCTAAGGAAGTAGAGTTAGAGAATAAATTCGAAAATACTGGTGCTCAGCTTGTTAAGAGCGTTGCCAGCAAGACTGGTGATGATGCCGGTGATGGTACAACAACTGCTACTATCCTGACTCAGGCTATCGTAACAGAGGGCTTGAAGAACGTTACTGCAGGTGCAAACCCAATGGACTTGAAGCGTGGTATCGACAAGGCTGTGGCTGCTGTTGTTGCCTTCATCAAGGAACATGCTGAACAGGTAGACGACAACTACGATAAGATTGAGCAGGTGGCTACTGTTTCTGCCAACAATGATGCTGAGATTGGTAAGCTCTTGGCTGACGCAATGCGCAAGGTTTCTAAGGATGGTGTCATCACTATCGAGGAGAGCAAGAGCCGTGATACCAACATCGGTGTAGTAGAGGGTATGCAGTTTGACCGTGGTTACCTGAGCGGTTACTTCATGACAGACGCTGACAAGATGGAGTGTGTAATGGATAACCCATACATCCTTCTTTATGATAAGAAGATTTCTAATCTGAAGGAGTTCTTGCCAATTCTCCAGCCTGCTGCTGAGAGTGGTCGTCCTTTGTTGGTTATCGCTGAGGATGTTGATTCTGAGGCTTTGACTACATTGGTAGTTAACCGTTTGCGTGGCGGTTTGAAGATTTGTGCTGTGAAGGCTCCTGGCTTCGGCGACCGTCGCAAGGCCATGTTGGAGGATATCGCAGTATTGACAGGCGGTGTTGTTATCTCTGAGGAGAAGGGCTTGAAGTTGGAGCAGGCAACTTTGGATATGCTGGGTTCAGCAGACAAGGTTACCGTCAACAAGGACAATACAACTATCGTTAATGGTCATGGCGAGAAGGCTAATATCCAGGATCGCGTAGCTCAGATCAAGAACGAAATTGAGAATACTAAGTCTTCATATGATAAGGAGAAACTTCAGGAGCGTCTGGCTAAGCTCGCCGGTGGTGTAGCTGTCCTCTATGTAGGTGCCAACTCTGAGGTTGAGATGAAGGAGAAGAAGGATCGTGTTGACGATGCACTCTGCGCTACCCGTGCCGCTATCGAGGAAGGTATCGTTGCTGGTGGTGGAACTACTTATATCCGTGCTCTCGAGGCATTGAAGGATATGAAGGGTGATAACGCTGACGAGACAACAGGTATCCGTATCGTAGAGCGTGCTATTGAGGAGCCTCTCCGTCAGATTGTTGCCAATGCCGGTGGCGAGGGTTCTGTAGTAGTAAATAAGGTACGCGAGGGCGAGGGTGACTTCGGTTACAATGCCCGCAAGGACGTTTACGAAGATATGCGTCAGGCTGGTATCGTAGATCCTGCCAAGGTAGAGCGTGTAGCTTTGGAGAATGCTGCTTCTATCGCAGGCTTGTTCCTGACAACAGAGTGTGTGTTGGTTGACAAACCAGAGCCTGCACCAGCTGCACCAGCTGCAGCACCTGGTATGGGTGGCATGATGTAATTAGATGAATAATTTGAGCAAACAAAGCACATCGTAAGACTGTGAGTTTGCAAAGCGAAAATATCAAATAGGGGTGATTCTCAGCGAATTATCCCTATTTTTTTGTTTTTTTAGTCATAAAGATGCAAAAAATAGCAAAATTATTTGGTTCGAATAATCTTTTTTTGTAACTTTGCATCGTAAATAAAAGAAAGTATCATCCGAAGGGATGGCAAAGATATTTTTTTGATTTGTTTTAGTAGATTAGTTTTTAAGTAGTTTGTTTTTGGAAATCGGTTGTCGTGAGACATCCGATTTTTTTTTGTTTTTATTTTGTTTTCTCAATTTAATTGTGTAATTTTGCAGCATAATAGAAAATTCATAGCATGAACAATATTGATTGGAAAAAAGCAGTGGTCTTTCTGATTGTTATCGGAGGACTCATTTATATTACAAAGGCAGAGTTGGGAATGACTACTACAAACTCGTTCCTTACTACGCTGGGTATCTTATTGCTTCTCTTTATCGGAGATAACTTCGCACAGAAGATTGATGATGATCGGAAACGACGTAAACTGAATAATGATGGAAAAGCTGATTGATCTATATAAGAAATGGGCGGGTGAAGAACCGGCTGATGTCATAAAATTGGCAGGGCAGGGGAGTAACCGGCAGTATTTCCGTATCATTGGGCATGATGGTGATACGGTAATTGGTGTGATAGGAACCAGTCGTGATGAGGATCATGCCTTTGTATATCTGGCTCAGCATTTCCAGCTCAGACAGTTGCCTGTTCCCCAGATTCTGGCGGTGAGCGATGATGAACTCTGCTATCTTCAGACAGACCTTGGCGGTACTTCGCTTTTCGATGCCATCAAGGGCGGACGAGATGCGGGCGGACGTTACAATCAGAAAGAGAAGGAACTCCTTAAGAAAACCATTCGTGAACTTCCGAATATCCAGATTCGCGGTGCAAGAGGATTGGATTGGCAGAACTGCTATCCGCAGCCAGAATTCGATGTGGACAGTGTACTCTTCGACCTCAACTACTTCAAGTATTGTTTCCTGAAGCCTACCGATTTGGATTTTCACGAACTGAAGCTCGAAGCCAACTTCCGGCTTTTTGCCAAGGATCTGACATCAGAACCGATGGATTGTTTCCTTTATCGCGATTTTCAGGCACGCAACATCATGCTGGATGATAAGGGAAATCCATACTTTATTGATTTTCAGGGTGGCAGAAAGGGACCGTTCTATTATGATCTCGCCTCATTCCTCTGGCAAGCATCTGCTAAGTATCCGTTCAAACTGCGCAGAGAACTGGTTTGGGAATACTACCAGTCCTTGAAGCATTATACCGAGGTACCATCGGTGCGCCATTTTGTAAACCGGTTGAGTCTTTTTGTGCTCTTCCGTACCTTACAGGTTTTGGGCGCCTACGGATTCCGCGGCTATTTCGAACGCAAGAAGCATTTCATCGACAGTATTCCGCCAGCTATCCAGAATCTGCGAGATCTTCTGAAGATGGGTGACAAGGTATTCCCTTATCCTTATATGATGGATATGTTGAGAAGACTGACCGAATTGCCACAGTTCAAGGTGATAGAGAGTGTGGCGCTGAGTCGTGCAGACGGCTATAAGACTACCGACAACAATATCTATCGTGCGCATCCGCAGGACGGACCTGCCACCTATTCTAAATATGATGGTAAGGGACCGCTGGTGGTAAGAGTGTATAGTTTTTCTTTCCGTAAGGGCATTCCAGAGGATCCGTCGGGCAATGGTGGAGGTTATGTCTTCGACTGCAGAAGTACCCATAACCCTGGCAGATACGAGCCTTATAAGAAGTTGACGGGTCTGGATGAGCCTGTTATCCGATTCCTGGAGGATGATGGTGAGATATTGAAGTTCCTGGATCATGTCTATGCACTTGCCGACCATCATGTAAACCGCTACATGCAGCGTGGTTTCACCTCTCTGATGTTCTGTTTCGGATGTACAGGCGGTCAGCATCGCAGTGTATATTCTGCGCAGCATCTTGCCGAACATATTCACCGGAAGTTTGGTGTAGAAGTGCATATTTGTCATCGTGAACAGCATATTGAACAGGTTTTGCCGGCAAAACAATAGAAAAATAGCGTGCAAATTTGGCTATCTCGCAAAAAGTTAGTAAATTTGCACGCACATTTTAAAATAGCTATTTAGCAATGATGCAAGCAATGATATTCGCAGCAGGTTTGGGCACTCGCCTTAAGCCACTTACCGACCGCATTCCGAAGGCTCTGGTAAGTGTCGGGGGAGAACCTTTGCTCAAACGTGTCATCTTTCAGTTGAAGGATGCCGGTTTCACTCGCATTGTAGTGAACGTGCATCATTTCTCCCAACAAATTATCGATTATCTCAGAGCACATGACAACTTCGGTATGGACATCCGTATCAGTGATGAGAGTGAAAAGCTGCTCGAAACGGGTGGAGGTATCCGGAAGGCATGGCCGCTCTTCAACCAGTCAGAGCCTATTCTTATCCACAACGTGGATATTCTGAGTAATGTAGATCTGAAGAAATTCTACCAGATGGAGAGCAGGGATATGATTGCAGCCCGCCTGATGGTGAGCGAACGCAAGACCAAGCGCTATCTGCTCTTTGATGACAGCATGCGACTGGTGGGATGGACGAATATAGAAACGGGCGAGGTGAAGAGTCCTTATCCTGATCTCAATCCCAAAGATTATAAGATGTATGCTTTCTCGGGCATCCACATGGTTGCCCCATCGCTCTTTCCATTGATGGAGGAGGAACCGGACAAGTTCCCTATCATGGACTTCTATCTGAAGCATTGCGACAAGGTGCGCATAGAGGGATATGTAAAGAACGACCTCAAGCTGATGGATGTGGGAAAGCAGGAGACGCTGAAAGAGGCGGAAGCATTCCTGAAATCGTTAGTTAATTAGTTTATAGTTAATAGCGGCTATGCCGTATAGCAAGATTACTGTAAACTATAAAATGTAAACTGTAAATTAAAATTAGATATTATGCAACAGAAGATTATTATTTTGGATTTCGGTTCACAGACCACACAGCTCATCGGCCGTCGTGTCCGTGAACTCGATACCTTCTGCGAGATCATGCCTTACAACAAGTTTCCAAAGGATGACCCATCTGTCATTGGTGTCATCTTGAGCGGTAGCCCTTATTCCGTTCATGATCCGGAAGCTTTCAAGGTAGATCTGAGCCAGTTTATTGGCCGTATTCCTGTGCTCGGCATCTGCTATGGTGCTCAGTTCCTCTCTTACGCCCAGGGCGGTAAGGTGGAGGCTGCTGACAGCCGTGAGTATGGTCGTGCCAACTTGGAGCATTTCGATAAGGAGAATCCTTTGTTCAAGGGATTCATCGAGAACTCTCAGGTTTGGATGAGCCATGGTGATACCATCACTGCTATCCCTGAGGATTACAAGTGCATCGCTTCTACTGCTAATGTGAAGTATGCTGCTTATGCTTCTACCAAGCAGCCTGTATGGGCAGTACAGTTCCACCCAGAGGTGTTCCACTCTTTGCAGGGTACACAGCTCTTGAAGAACTTCGTGGTTGATATCTGCGGAAGTAAGCAGGACTGGAGTGCTGACTCTTTTGTTGAGACAACAGTTGCTGAGTTGAAGGAACAGTTGGGCGACGATAAGGTTATCCTCGGTCTTTCTGGCGGTGTTGACTCCAGTGTGGCTGCCGTTCTCCTGAACAAGGCTATCGGCAAGAACCTTACCTGTATCTTCGTAGATCATGGTATGTTGCGCAAGAATGAGTTCCGTGACGTGATGGAAGACTACAAGTGTTTGGGCTTGAATGTAATCGGCGTGGATGCATCCGAGAAGTTCTTTGCTGACCTGGCTGGTGTTACTGACCCTGAGAAGAAGCGTAAGATTATCGGCCGCGACTTCGTAGAGGTTTTCAATGCTGAGGCTAAAAAGCAGACTGGTGCCAAGTGGTTGGCTCAGGGTACCATCTATCCTGACCGTATCGAGAGCTTGAATATCACCGGTAAGGTGATCAAGAGTCATCACAACGTAGGTGGTCTTCCTAAGGAGATGAACCTTCAGTTGTGTGAGCCTTTGAAGTGGCTGTTTAAGGATGAGGTTCGCCGTGTAGGTCGCTCTATGGGTATGCCAGAGCACCTGATTACTCGTCACCCATTCCCAGGTCCTGGTTTGGCTGTCCGAATCTTGGGCGATATTACTCCTGAGAAGGTACGTATCCTTCAGGATGCTGACGATATCTATATCCGTGGCTTGCGTGAGTATAAGGTGAAGTTGAATGGTGAGGAAGCTCGTCGCGTCCTGGCTGCCGGTGTTCCTGCTGACATGCAGAATGGCGAGATCGAGGTTTCTCTCTACGATCAGATCTGGCAGGCTGGTACCGTATTGCTTTCTACTGTCCGTTCAGTAGGTGTGATGGGTGATGAGCGTACATACGAGCACCCGGTTGCCTTGCGTGCTGTAACCAGTACTGATGCGATGACTGCTGACTGGGCACATCTTCCTTATGATTTCATGGCTAAGGTAAGTAATGAGATTATTAATAAGGTGAAGGGTGTAAACCGTGTATGTTATGACATCTCTTCAAAACCACCTTCGACAATTGAGTGGGAATAAACAGAATAAAAAGTCGCCTTCAAAGAGGGCGACTTTTTTTATTCTTATTTCTGGTTCTTCAGGAGATCACGTATTTCCATGAGAAGTTTTTCTTCATTGCTTGGCTCCGGAGCCTTAGGTGCTTCTGCCGGTTTTTCCTCTTTCTTCTTGGAAATCTTGTTCACCACCTTGATGAGCATGAAGATACAGAAGGCAACGATGAGGAAGTCGAAACAGGTCTGGAGGAAGTTACCGTAGTTGATGGTAGCCGCCTTCAGTTCCTCACCCGCTACATTGACGGTAGGTAGGGTGAATTTGAGGTCGGCGAAATTCACGCCGCCAATCAGCCATCCTATAGGAGGCATGATGACATCATCTACAACGGAGCTCACGATTTTGCCAAAGGCACCACCGATGATAACACCGACAGCCATGTCGAGCACATTGCCACGCATGGCGAATTCCTTGAATTCATTCAAAAATTTACTCATACTTTTATCTTTTTAATTATAACTATAGTTTGATTGTTCTCCTTTTTCTCTTTTCTTATATATATAATAAGGTATAGAATGCTGAGTCTTTCCTTTGCTTTTTGCAATATGGAGTTGTCAGTATGGCATGTAATGAGTGAAAATAATGCCAATATTAAAGCTCTACTATTCTTTTTTAACTTATTTAATACTCATTCTGGTTGCAAAGTTAGAAAAAAATTAGTAACTTTGCGCTCGAAAAGAAGAAAAAATGCTCTAAGGCGTAAAATTTTGAATGTTTCAGCATCGGATGAACGCTCGAAAGCAGTTAAAAAAGTAATTTTTATTAAACTTTTAATTTAAATATTAAGAACAATGATTAAGATTGGTATTAACGGATTTGGCCGTATCGGTCGTTTCGTATTCCGTTCTACAGTTGAGGCTGAGAACGCAAAGGAAGTACAGGTAGTAGCTATCAATGACTTGTGTCCAGTAGATTACATGGCTTACATGTTGAAGTATGATACAATGCACGGTCATTTCGACGGTACTATCGAGGCTGACGTTGAGAAGAGCGAGTTGATCGTTAACGGTAACCACATCCGTGTTACTGCTGAGCGTGATCCTGAGAACTTGAAGTGGGATGAGGTTGGTGCTGAGTACGTAGTTGAGTCTACAGGTCTCTTCCTCGCTTACGACAAGGCTGAGAAGCACTTGAAGGCTGGTGCTAAGTACGTAGTACTTTCTGCTCCTTCTAAGGCTGACGCTAACGGTAACCAGGCTGATATGTTCGTTTGCGGTGTTAACACTGACAAGTACAATGGTCAGAAGATCGTTTCTAACGCTTCTTGTACAACAAACTGCTTGGCTCCTATCGCTAAGGTATTGAACGATAACTTCGGTATCGAGACAGGTTTGATGACAACTGTTCACTCTACAACTGCTACACAGAAGACTGTTGATGGTCCATCTATGAAGGACTGGCGCGGTGGCCGTGCAGCTGCTGGCAACATCATCCCTTCTTCTACAGGTGCTGCTAAGGCTGTAGGTAAGGTTATCCCTGAGTTGAACGGTAAGTTGACAGGTATCTCTATGCGTGTTCCTACTTTGGACGTATCTGTTGTTGACTTGACAGTTAACTTGAAGAAGCCTGCTTCTAAGGAGGCTATCTGCGCTGCTATGAAGGCTGCTTCTGAGGGTGAGTTGAAGGGTGTACTCGGTTACACAGAGGATGCTGTTGTTTCTTCTGACTTCTTGGGTTGCGCTTTGACATCTATCTTCGACGCTAACGCAGGTGTTTATTTGACAGACAACTTCGTTAAGGTTGTTTCTTGGTATGACAACGAGATTGGTTACTCACACAAGGTTGTTGAGTTGATCAAGATCATGAAGAAGCACAACGGTTAATTCGTTGCCTCTTAACGATTAAGTATATGGCCGTCCAGCATTTTTTCAATGCTGGACGGCTTTTTGTTTTTATAAGTGAGAATTTCTTTTCATTTTATTTTGTTTTCTCAATAATTTCATTTAACTTTGCGGCATGAAATATTCGATGATAACCATATTGGGACCTACGGCGAGTGGTAAGACGAGTCTTGCTGCCGCTCTTGCAGCCAGGATCAATAGCCTGGGTGCCCATTTGTCGGGTACCCCTGCCAAGGGTGCTGAAATCATTAGTGCTGACAGCCGGCAGGTATATCGCGGCATGGATATAGGTACGGGTAAGGATCTGGCTGACTATACCATCCATGGCAAGCAGATACCTTATCACCTCATTGACATCTGTGAGCCTGGTACGAAATATAATCTCTTTGAATATCAGCAGGATTTTTATGATGCCTATCAGGATATTCAGAAGAGAGGGGCTTTTCCGATATTATGTGGAGGTACAGGACTCTATATTGAGTCGGTGCTGAAAGGTTATCATCTCTCACCTGTTCCGCAGAACCCGGAACTCCGTGAGTCATTGGCTCATAAGAGTTTAGAGGAACTTACGCTGATACTGAAAGAGCTGAAGGCGAAAACGGGTTCTAATATGCACAATCGCACAGACGTGGATACAGCACAGCGAGCTATCCGGGCGATAGAGATTGAAAGCTATAATCTGGAGCATCCGATGCCCGAACGTGAACTCCCTGCGGTTGATTCGCTGATTATCGGTGTCAGCATAGACCGGGACGCAAGAAGGGAGAAAATTTCACGGAGACTGAAACAGCGATTGGATGAGGGAATGGTAGATGAAATCAAGGGACTGCTAGATCGTGGTATTCCTGCCGAAAATCTCATCTATTATGGTTTGGAATATAAGTTTATTACAGAATATGTGATCGGTAAGACTTCATACGATGAGATGTATCGCGGTCTGGAAATAGCAATCCATCAGTTTGCCAAAAGGCAGATGACGTGGTTCAGAGGTATGGAGCGCAGAGGCTTTACTATCCATTGGGTAGATGCATTGCAGCCAATGGAGAAAAAGGTGGAGACGGTTTTGGAGCTGATGAGAAGCTAGGCTGCGGCCTGGAATCTGGCTAGGGCTGGCATCCCGATGGAATCGGATGCAACGGTGGCTGGGCGGAAGTGATATTTTATACAACTTTCAAATTACAAAGAAGAGACAATGGTAAACGAGAATAAATGGGGGCTGCTTTATTGCCCTAGAGGAGGCTGGCGAAGTAACAAGCGCTGGGAAAAAATAGAGAAGGTGCTCAAGCAGCAGGGCGTGGATTACGACTTTGTGCAGAGCGAGAATCAGAAGAGCGTAGAACGGCTCATCAGAATGTTTATCAACAATGGTTATAAGACCATTGTCATCGTTGGTGGAGATTCTGCGCTCAATGATGCCGTAAACTGTCTGATGCAGATAGATCCGAAAGAAAGAGAAGAGGTGGCACTGGGTGTTATTCCTAACGGACTGATGAACGACTTTGCCCACTTCTGGGGATTCAGCGACAGCGATATCGAGAAGACGGTTGCGTCGCTGAAAAAACGTCGTATCAGAAAGATTGACCTCGGTTGTATCCGCTATGTGAACAAGAAGGGGGAGAAATGCCGTCGCTATTTCCTCAACTGTATCAATATCGGACTCATCGCCGCCATCATGAACCTGAGAAGAAAAACCCATCATATCTTCGGTTCACGTACCCTGTCGTTTCTCTGTTCCTTCATCCTGATGATATTCCAGCGTCTGGACTATAAGATGCATGTGAAAATCAATTCGGATGTTATCAAGCGTAGAGTGATGACGATGTGTATAGGCAATGGAACAGGATATGGACAGACTCCGAATGCTGTGCCATATAACGGACTGCTCGATGTGTCGGTGGTATCTCATCCTAAGACAACCCAGCTCTTCGAGGGAATCTATCTTTTTGTGAAAGGTAAGTTCCTCAACCATAAGAGTGTGCATCCTTACCGTACCCGAGAGGTAGAGGTGCTCGATGCCCAGCATGCCCTGATAGGTATTGATGGCAGATTGATGAATACACCGGTAGGCCCATTCCAGATTACTGTAATTCAGGAGGTTATCAACTTCCTGATACCTGTATAACCAGTATGCCCGTAATAAGGGAAATGTATCAAGAAAAACGTATAATGTAAAACATATAAATAAAAAATAGCAGAACTTTATCCGAGTTCTGCTATTTTTATGATTTCTTCTTCCTGTAAGATTTTGATTTTCCTTCCTTCTGTATTGATGAGTTCTTCTGCCGTAAAGGCTGAGAGCGTACGGATGGCATTGCTCGTTGTCATATTACAGAGATTTGCCAGATCTTCACGACTCAATCGGATGTCAAGAGTTTTTCCGTCTTTTTCTAACCCATAAGAGTCTTTCAGAAATATCAGTCCCTCGGCAAGTCGGGCACGGATATGTTTCTGGGTGAGGTTCACGGTACGGTCGTCCGATTTACCTATTTCCACACTGAGATATTTGATAAAGAAGAAGCCGATGTTGAAACTCTTGGAGATCAGTTTCATGAGAACTGCCAGCGGGAACTGGGCAACGACGCAGTTTTCCAGCGACATGGCTGCCGTCTTGTATATCTCATCCGCAAAATAGGCTCTGAAACCAAAAAATTCAATCGGTTTGATAACACGGATAATCTGGCTTTTGCCACCGATACCTTCTTTGTATATCTTCACTTTTCCCGCTATGAGACATAGTGCATATTCGGGAGTACCCTCGTTCTTGTAGATGATTTCGTTCTTCTTATACTTCTTGATTTCCAGATGTTCTTTCAGTAAATCGAACTGGTCATCAGTGATGCCTCCCCATAGCTTAGCAATCAGCATTGCTATATTTTCTTTATCGTATTTTCCTCTAGCTGCCATGTGTACAAATCTTTTAAACTGAAAACTGAGTGCAAAAGTAATGCTTTTTCTTGAAATAATCAAGCATTTTTGTCTAAAAATATGTTTTAAAACATAAAAAGGCAATTTTTTCTAAAAATGGCATACAAAAAACTTTGTTATACCACAAAAAAGTGTTACCTTTGAAAGCAATTAATTTAGTCAACAAAAATATAGAACCTTAATATAGATCTATGAGTTATCTAAAATTCGAAAAGGCCCTTATGACGAATCTTCAAGAGTCGTTGCCTAAGGAGTTGTTGAGAACAAATCGCTCGGGTGCATATTCGTGCTCAACGATTGTAGACTGTAATACCCGCAAGTATCACGGATTACTTGTCGTGCCGGTTCCAGAACTGGACGATGAGAATCATGTGCTCTTGAGTTCGCTGGATGTTACGGTGATTCAGCATGGAGCAGAGTTTAACCTCGGCTTGCACAAGTACCAGGGCAACAACTACAGTCCGATGGGCCACAAGTACATTCGTGAGTTTGATTGTGATAAAGTGCCAACTACCCTTTATCGCGTAGGTGGTGTTATCCTGAAAAAGGAAGTTGTATTCCAGCATTATGAGAATCGCATTCTGATTCGCTATACCCTGGTAGACGGCCATTCGGCTACAACCCTTCGTTTCCGTCCTTTTCTGGCTTTCCGCAGTGTCCGTCAGTTTACTCATGAGAATGCTACCGCATCTCGTGATTATGCTGAGGTAGATCATGGCATCAAGACCTGTATGTATGCAGGTTATCCTGATCTCTATATGCAGTTCTCCAAGAAGAACGAGTTTAAATTCTGTCCAGATTGGTATCGTGGCGTGGAATATCCAAAGGAGCAGGAGAGAGGTTATGCTTCTAACGAAGACCTCTATGTTCCTGGTTATTTTGAAATGGATATCAAGAAAGGCGAAACCATCGTCTTTGCTGCTTCTACATCAGAAATCAAGGCGGTCAGCCTGAAGAAGCTCTTCGACAAGGAAGTGGATGAGCGTTCGCCTCGTGACAATTTCTTCCACTGTCTGGTCAATGCGGCTCATCAGTTCCATCGTCGTGAAAAGAACGATGACCGTTATATCCTGGCAGGTTACCCTTGGTTCAAGTGCCGTGCCCGCGATACATTCATCGCTCTTCCGGGTCTCACCCTCTCTATCGAGGAAGATGACTACTTCGAACTGGTGATGAAGACTGCCATGAAGGGATACTACGAGTTTATGGAAGGCAAGCCGGTCAGCGTTCATATTGCTGAGATAGAGCAGCCTGACGTGCCATTGTGGGCTATCTGGGCTTTGCAGCAGTATGCCAAGGAAACCAGCAAGGAAGAATGCTTCAAGAAGTATGGACAGTTTATCAAGGATGTTATCAGCTTTATCCAGGATAACAAGCATCCGAACCTGAAGCTCGAAGAGAACGGATTGCTCTATACCGATGGTAAGGACAAGGCTGTTACCTGGATGAACTCTACTGCCAACGGCAGACCTGTGGTTCCACGTACAGGTTATATCGTAGAGTTTAATGCTTTGTGGTATAACGCTTTGTGCTTCTGTGCTTCTCTCGCTTCAACAGTAGGTGAAGAAGACAGCCAGCAGAAACTCCTGGCTCAGGCTGAGCTGACCAAGCAGGCATTTCTCGATACCTTCCTCAATGAATATGGCTATCTCTACGATTATGTTGATGGAAATATGATGGACTGGAGCGTTCGCCCGAACATGATATTTGCAGTGGCTTTCGACTATTCTCCATTGTCGCAAGACCAGAAGAAGCAGGTTCTTGATATCTGTACACGCGAACTCCTTACTCCTAAGGGATTGCGTTCACTCTCGCCAAAGAGCGGTGGATATAATCCTGTTTATGTAGGTCCGCAGACCCAGCGCGACTATGCTTACCATCAGGGTACGGCGTGGCCATGGCTCGGTGGCTTCTATATGGAGGCAAGTCTGAAACTCTATAAGCGTACCCGTTTGAGCTTTATCGAACGCCAGATGGTAGGTTATGAGGACGAAATGTCTTCCCACTGTCTCGGTACCATCAGCGAACTCTTCGATGGAAACCCTCCATTCGCAGGTCGTGGTGCCATCTCTTTCGCCATGAATGTGGCTGAGATTCTGCGTGCGCTCGAGTTACTTGAAAAATATCAATATTAATAATAGGAGGACTGCTATATGAAAGTTTTAATGTTTGGATGGGAGTATCCTCCTCACGTATTTGGTGGTTTGGCAACTGCCAACTTTGGTATCTCCCAGGGACTTCATGCCCAGGGCGATGTTGATATCACATTGTGTCTGCCTCATCCTTTCGGTGATGAGGACCGCAGTGCCTGCAAGATTGTGGCAATGAACAGTGTGCCTATCGCCTGGCGAGATGTAAATCACGACTATGTGCAGCAGCGCGTAGGTAATATCATGAGTCCGGACGATTATTTCCGCTACCGTGACCACATCTATGCCGATTTTAACTATATGCATGTAAATGACCTCGGCTGTATGGAATTTGCCGGTGGTTATCCGTCAAATCTTCATGACGAGATCAACAACTACAGCATCATTGCCGGAGTTGTAGCCCGTTCAGAAGAATTTGATATTATCCATGCTCACGACTGGCTTACATTCCCAGCCGGAATTCATGCCAAGCGCGTGAGTGGCAAACCATTGTGCATCCACGTTCATGCTACTGATTTCGACCGTAGCCGTGGAAAGGTGAACCCTACCGTTTACGCTATCGAGAAAGACGGTATGGATAATGCCGACTGTATCATGTGTGTATCCGAACTGACCCGCCAGACGGTGATTCACCAGTATCACCAGGATCCACGCAAGTGTTTCGCCATGCACAATGCCGTATACCCATTGAAGCAGGAGTGGCAGGATATTCCACGCCCAAATCATAAGGGCAAGGAGAAGGTAGTAACCTTCCTGGGACGTCTTACCATGCAGAAGGGACCTGAATATTTCGTAGAGGCTGCCAACATGGTATTGCACCGTACCCGCAATGTGCGTTTCTGTATGGCAGGTTCGGGCGATATGATGGACCAGATGATTTATCTCGCTGCCGAAAGAGGCATTGCCGACCGGTTCCACTTCCCTGGCTTTATGCGCGGCAAACAGGTTTATGAATGTCTGAAAGACAGTGATGTCTACGTGATGCCATCTGTGAGCGAGCCGTTCGGTATCTCACCTTTGGAAGCTATGCAGTGCGGCACACCAACCATTATCTCCAAGCAGAGTGGATGTGGAGAAATCCTGTCCAACTGTATCAAGGTAGACTACTGGGATATCCATGCCCTTGCTGATGCCATCTACAGCATCTGTCACAACGAGAGTCTTTTCGATTATCTCTCAGAGGAAGGCAAGAAAGAAGTAGACCAGATTACCTGGGAGAAAGTGGGAGTCCGCATCAAAGACCTGTACCTCAAGACCTTAGGGTGGAAGTAGGTTAAGTGAAGAGTGAAGAACGAAGAATGAATAATTTTGAGGCTTTACTCATCTTACAAGTTAAACGTTCAAATTTCAAATTTTTATGAAAACAATTTGTTTATATTTCGAGATACATCAGATTACCCATCTGAAACGCTACCGCTTCTTCGACATCGGTACCGACCATTATTACTATGATGACTACGAGAACGACCGTAGCATCAACGAGATTGCTGAGCGCTCTTATATGCCAGCCTTGAATGCCCTTCAGGAGATGATTGAAAAGAACGGCAAGTATTTCAAGGTAGCTTTCTCGCTTTCGGGTGTGGGTATGGAGCAGTTGGAACTTCATGCTCCTCAGGTACTGGAGAAGCTTCAGCAGCTCAACAATACGGGTTGTGTAGAGTTCCTGGCTGAGCCTTACTCTCACGGACTTGCTTCTCTGGTTAATGAGGCAAGTTTCAAGGATGAGGTGATGCGCCAGTGTACTAAGATTGAGGAATATTTCGGAAAGAAACCTACCGTATTGCGCAACTCTTCGCTCATCTACAGCGATGATATCGGTAACGATGTTGCCAACATGGGATTCATTGGTATGCTCACCGAGGGTGCCAAGCACGTGCTTGGCTGGAAGTCTCCTCACTATGTTTACCATTGCGCCCTGAACCCTAAGTTGAAGCTCCTTTTGCGCGATGTGAACCTGAGCGATGATATCTCTCTGCGCTTCAGCAACAGCGATTGGGACGGCTATCCACTCTTTGCCGACAACTATATGAACCGGATTGCTGCCTTCCCAGAGGAGGAGCAGGTTATCAATATCTTCATGGAGCTTTCTGCTCTTGGTATTGCCCAGCCTCTGTCAAGCAACATCCTCGAGTTTATGAAGGCTTTGCCTCAGTGTGCCAAGGACCGTGGCATCACTTTCTCAACACCTTCAGAAATCTGCAAGAAGATCAAGTCGGTAGGCGAGGTGAATGTGCCTGATACCTTGAGTTGGGTAGACGAGGAGCGTGATGTAAGTTCATGGTTGGGTAACCCGATGCAGCGTGAGGCTTTCAACAAGCTTTACAGTGTGGCAGACCGTGTACGTATCGCCAACGATCCACGTATCAATCAGGACTGGGATTACCTGCAGGCAAGTAACAACTTCCGCTTCATGACTACCAAGCCAAGCAATGTGGGTCTTGACAGAGGTATCTATTCAAGTCCTTTCGATGCTTTCACTAACTATATGAACATTCTTGGCGACTTCATCACCCGAGTAAACGACCTCTATCCTGCTGATGTTGATAACGATCAGCTTGAGGGCCTGCTTACTACCATCAAGAATCAGGATGAAGAGCTTGAGATGAAGGACAAGGAGATTGTCCGTCTTCAGGCTAAGATTGAAAAGATAGAGAAGGAGGCTGAGAAGCACCATGGCGAGAAGCCTGCTAAGGCTGCTCCTGCCAAGAAGGCCGCAGCTAAGCCTGCAGCCAAGAAGACTCCTGCCAAGAAGGCTCCTGCCAAGAAAACAACAAAGGCAGAGCCTACAGAAGAAAAGAAAGATTAGAATTTTTAGATTACTCATAAAGATTAATCCCCCTCGCTGCATTGATTTGCAATGAGGGGGATTTTTTAATTTCCCAAAATATTCTCTGAAATAACGCGTTAGCTGGAAAGCGTTATTTTTCGAAATGAATCCAGTCTACGTCGAAGAAGGCAGCATCGTTCTTCTTGGCTGTGCGGGTGTTGAAGAAACCGAGCTTGGCACCTATCCACTTGCCTTCGCGTACAGTAAACGGATTGCCTATCTTGATAAACTTCTTACCATCCAGACTGTAGCTCCATTCAGCGATAGCCTGTATCTGGTTGGCGATGCCTTCGCTATGAACCTTCACGCGGAGCCATACATCCTGGGTAGCGATGCGGGAAGAAGGAATATCATCTACGGCATACTTCACGGTGTAAGGTTGAGGCTGCTTGCTGGTCTTGATGGCCACTTGCTTTACCACCTTCTCAGCCTTTCCCTTCTCAGCCTTCTCGCAGGTTACATATTGCAAAACAACACCCTCTTCCTTGGTATCAACAAACTTGAGTGCCGCATAGTCCATGCCTTGCATGATCATGCCGGCGCTTTCGCCCAATACCTTATCATTTTCCTTGTAAGCCTCGGTGCGGTTAGGTATGAACTTCACCTTGGCAGTAGCAGTAAAGTTCTCGGTAGGGAGTTTCTGGAGCAGGAGGTTTGGCAAATCATACAGGTTCTTTACATCTTCTGCCTGCTGCACGCCATAGAGACGCAACTTGGAGTTCTTGGCATCACAGAAGTACCAGTACTGACTGTAAGGACCGTTCCACTGCCATTGCAGACCTAAATCTACGCTGTTGAAATCATCCGATTCCTTAGGCTGGAAGTTACCGCTTGATGGCAGGTTTGGCTTCTTCCATTGCTGAACAGGGTCACCGCAGCCGTCACCATCCTTGTCGTCTCCGATAACGAGCCAGTCGTTTACCCATTTGGCTGGTTGCAGATGAACCACACGACCATAAGCATGCTTATCCTGGAAGTGGAGGAACCAGTCTTCGCCGTTCTGGGTATCTACCCATGCACCCTGGTGAGGGCCGTTTACCTTCTTGTTCTTTCCCTGTGCCATGCCCACATACTCCTCGTAAGGACCGTATGGATTCTTGGAACGCAGTTCTACCTGCCAGCCATACTTTACTCCGCCCGCAGGACTCATGATATAATAATATCCGTTGCGCTTGTAGAATTTGGTTCCCTCGATGGTAGGCTGGTCTTCGTGACCATCATATACGATGCGTGAAGGACCGGTAACCTTGGTTCCGTCTGGTGACATTGGAGCCACGAAGAGCACTGACTTGATGCCGGCTCTTGAACCGGCGCATCCATGTGAAAGATAAGCCTTGCCGTCCTCATCCCAAAGAGGGCAGCAGTCGATAAGACCTTTTCCCTTCATCACCCAGGTGATAGGCTCCCAAGGACCGCGTGGGTCTTGTGTCTTGGTCATGAAGAGACCCTGGTCAGGATCGCCACAGTAGATATAGAACCATCCGTCGTGATAGCGTATAGAGGGTGCCCACACATAGTTACCATGCTGAACCTTCTTGCGCCAATCCAGTTCGGTGCCCTGGTATTCAGGCAAAACCGGATAGTCATCGAGTAGGGCAGCACCGATAATCTCCCAGTTTACCAGGTCGGTGCTGTGCAGAATCTGCAAGCCTGGGAAACACTGGAAGGAAGAGGAGGTCATATAGTAGTCATTGCCCACACGGCATACATCTGGGTCTGAGTAGTCGGCGTCAATTACCGGGTTGCGGTACATTCCGTTCTTCAGGTTCGGATTCCATGTCTTGGATACCGCTTTCTGGGCATTCACGCTCAGCGCAGAGAGCGGAGAACTCAATGCGATGGTGGCGAGAATGCACAGGAGTGAATGATATTTTATTTTCATTGTTACCGATGTTAAAATGAATTATTTAGCTACGTATTTCTTGTTGTTGTAGATATAGATACCTTTTTTGAGACCTTGCAGGTCTTCTGCCTTGGCATTGAGCTTTACCATGCGACCGCTGAGGTCGTAAATGTTGTTATTGTTTACCTTGGCGGTTAAAACAACATTGTTGATACCTGAACTTGTTACCTTTACACCTTTCAGTGTGATAACCCAAGCGGCTTGTGCATCTTGTGGTGTGAAGGTAAGAACGCCAGTAGCAGGAGTGTCAAGTGTAATATCAAACTTTGTGCTCGTATCCGTTTGGGTTGTACGGCTAGGGAATACGTATTTGTCGCTGGCAAAGGTTGTTCCGTTCAGTTCGCCGAGATAGCAAGTCTTGTTGTCTTCATTGGCATATCCTGCAAATGTAGCCGATGTAATGGTAATATTCTCAGGCAGGTTGATGGTAAACTGTATGCCCTTGCTATACTTGATGGTATTGCTTTTAGCTGTAGCGTAACCTTTGCTGCTCTCTATGCTGCAACCGTTATTGAACGTCCATGGAGATGGATCTGTGCTTGAAGAAGTGCTGGTTGAAGCATCCAGAATATAGCTTACTTCTGTTGTCTCACCTGGATTGGGAGTGGGATTTGTACCTGCCCCTGTAGCATCACACTGGTCATCTACTATAGAATCGTACTGGCGAATCCAGAGTTTGCCCGACTGGCATGTAATCTTAGAGTTGTTCTTGAACACGAGATTATCTACGAAGCGGATATCGATGCCCTTCTTGGCTGAAATCTGCACATTGTCGAGTGTCACGTTCTTGATGTGGCTCTCAGGGCGGCCAATCAGGAAGATAGCGTTACCTTCGCATACATCTGTTGTCTTCACGTTCTGAAGCAGAATGTTGGTGTAGGTTGGGGTAGTACTATCAAGAGCTCTGGCATTTGCTTTATCTACGGCAGGGTCGCTGTTGTAGTTCTTGTCGTAGTAGCAGTCGATAGAGAATGGATTCTTAACCTTGGTCATGGTGAAGTTGCTGAACTTCCAATCCTCCTCGCCACCGCCACGCAGTGTACCATTGCTATTGATACCCGTCTTCATGCGGATTCCTGCTGTTGTTCCGTTCATGTTGATATTGTCGAACCATACATGCTTGATGTTTTTGGTGAAACTACCGATAGAAGCACCATGTCCTGTACCGAAGTCGCAGTTCCATACATGGATATATTGTGCATCATTGTCACAAACGATATTGTCATCGCCGTTGCTGATGTTACAGTTGTAGATATTAACGTATGGACCCCAGATAGAGATTCCATCGGTGTTATGCGATGCCTTTCCCTTGCCAGCTTCAGATGAAGGTTCACTGATAATCAGATCATGGATGGTAGCATGGCTAGCCTTACCACTGTTGCTGATGGTGATGTTTACACCCGGAGTATTCTGAATCTTGAAGTTGCGGAGCAGGAAGCGCTTGCCCTGCTCGAAGCGGATCATTGCACCAGGATTGAAGGTTTCGCCATTCTCTCTTGCGAGCCACCAACGTGCACCCTGACCGTCGATGACAGAAGTTTCACCTTCACCCTCGATAACAATGTCGGTAACGTTCTTACCCTTGTTCTCTCCGCCGATGAAGACAGTCTTTGTGTTAGGAGCCTTGCCGTATTCTACGAGTTTCAATGTGGCACCTGCGCTGAGGTGAAGGATGGTCTTCGCCTTGATGCTGAGTACCTCGGTCTTGCTTGTCATCTGGTCTGTGCTACCAAACATCCATGTACCGGCAGGAATCACGACCATACCACCTGTTGTAGGCACAGCATCAAGTGCTTTCTGGATAGCCTTGGTGTTGTCTGCAGCAGATGTCGAGGCACCATAATCCTTGATATTAAATGTGTTTACCGAAGTGATGGCAGGCAACTGTGGCAGTTCTACGGCAGTCCATCCTTCAGGAGTGTTCTGTGCGTTCTGCTCGGCTGTGATACCAGCGAAAGTTTGTGCTTTTGCGAACATAGGCAGAGCCATGAGCGCAGCCAGCACGACTGTCTTAATGATTGATTTCTTCATTTCTTCTTAGGTTTATTTATTTTATTATTTTTGTATTCTATAAGATTTTCTGCAAAGTTACGACATTTTTGCTTATCACATGCAGATTGTGAATGAAAAACTACGAAAACGATTACGTATACCTTGCCGATAGAACCAAAAGAAAGACCGTATCCATCAGGAATTATCTCCCTAGGATACGGTCTTAAACCTAATGATTAACGTATGTCCTGATAGGTTTTCTTATCAACATAATGACTTTGATTAGTAACCAGGATTCTGGTCGGCTAATGTCAGTTGGTCATTGGCATCAATTGCAGCCTGTGGGATAGGGCGAAGAAGCTTCTTGCCGATATACTGGGCAGCCTTGTCTCCCATCTCATGGTTATACTTGGTGCAACGTGTTACCAGGGTCTGTGTTCTGCGCAAATCCATCCAGCGTGCCTCATTACCGAAGTTCTCGCATGCATTCTCATCAAGGATGTCATCGATAGTGATAGTTCCTGTAAGTGCAGGAAGACCAGCGCGCTGGTGAACCTCGTTGAGTCGTGCTAATGCTTTATCATTAACACCAGCCTTCAGATAAGCCTCAGCTGCTACGAGATACATCTCTGGCAAAGTGATGATATGGATGTCGCGATAGCAGGTGTTCTTCTCTGTGGTAGCAGTCTTGCTGTCGTCAAACTTCTTGCATGGATTTGAACTACATACCAGTTGCTGGTTATCGTAATATTCCATATCGGAGCCATCCATATTCTGTGCCTCCTTAGTCTGTGAATCCATCGGAATGCGATAGGTGTTTGCTCTGTTGGCTGGGTCTTTAGCCTTCCATGCAGCAAAGTCGGCATCGGTCTCATACCATGCAGAATAGTAACGAACCACAGGATAACCCTTTAGGCTCTCACCATTCTTATACCATGTCCAGTAGCCGGTACCTGCAGCATTTCCCTTGTTCATATTTGGCAATTCCTTCATAAAGGTAGCATCGTAACGCAGGTCGCCCTTTTTGAAGCAATGCAAGGCATAGAGGGTTGGTACATAGCTGGAGGTTGTAGCCTTGATGTTATCCTCGTTTCCACCCAGATAGTTACAGTAGTAGCCGCTCCATTCTGTACCACCTGATGTTGTATTGTTGGCTGTAGCCAAATCATATTCCACATCCCAAAGGAACTCTTCGTTGTCATCGCCCGATCCGTCTGCCTTCCAGAGCTTGGCAAATGGGGTAGTCAGTTTTCTGCCTGCAATCACCTCATCGGCAAGAGCTGCAGCCTTGGAGAAGTAGTCTTGTTTGTTGAGGTCCCATGCTGCAGAAAGGTAGGTTTTGGCTAGGATAGCCTTGGCTGTTTCCTGGCTGATTCTGCCGCCACCCTTGGTAGCTGTAGAAGCCTGAAGCACATTCTTGCTGATAACATCTTCGAGTTCGCTGATGATATAGGCATATACATCTGCAGCAGAAGACTTCGGATACCCTGTGTCTGCTGTGGTGAGGAAGTCCTTCATGATAGGCACACCACCGAAGTTGTTTACCAGAAGATAATACTCGTAGGCTGCCAATACACGGGCTTCGCCTATAAGCTGCCCCTTAGTCTTTTCATCAACTTGGGCTGTCTGTGCATAATATGACACAGAGTTGGCTGCACGTATACCTGAATAGAGGTAAGTATAGAGATTCTTGATATCCGTATTTTCTGGAGTCAAGGTCTCGTAAGTATTCAATGCCTCGTTCATCTTGTTACGGCCATCGGCATACATGTCTGTACCTGCTGAGAAACAGCTAGTGAACAGAGGAGCTGCATAAACGTTTTGCAGATGCTGATAGGCATCATTGACGAGGTTGTTTAATCCCTCTTTTGTCGCAAAACTCTGTTTGGCAGTTACATTCGACTTGTTGCTAGCATCCAGAAAGTCGCTGCAACTTGTCATGGTTCCCATGCAGCAGGCCGCCAATGCTACGCTATATAATATCTTTTTCATAATTGTTTATTTCATTTAATGAGATTAGAACTTAAGATTTACACCAAACTGGTAGGTTACAGATGATGGACCGCCATTCTGCAGATTCTGTGATGCCCACTCTGGGTCGAAGCCCTTGTAGTTGGTGAAGCAGAATGGGTTCAGAACGTTTACATAAACACGGAGATTTCTGATACCTGCCTTGTTTACTACGCTCTTAGGCAATGTGTAACCCAGGGTAATGTTCTTAACCTTGGTGAAAGAGGTCTTCTGATACTGGAAACCTTCTCCCTTGGCTGAACCCTTGTCACCGAAGTAACCACCCATAGATGTATCGCTGTTGTTTGGATAAGGATACTTTCCGTAGTGGGTCTCTGTGGCGGTTGTAATCTCACCTGTTGCATGATCGATGATTGGTGCTCCCTTTGGTATGTAGTAATCCAACTTCATGTGGGCATTACCACGGTCGCTATACTTCATATACTTCTCATGGAAATAGCTGCGTGACCAGAATCCGCTCTTGGTATAGAACATGATGGAGAAGTCGAAGCCCTTGAAATATACATTGGTAGAGAAACTACCTGTCCAGCGAGGATCTGTGCAGCCATAAATCTGCTTATCGTTGTCGTCAATCTTACCGTCATCGTTCCAGTCGTTTACGGCTACCTGACCTTCATACCACTTATACTTAGTGCCATACTTCTCGTAGAATTCCTTCAAGGTATAGTGCTTGTCACCATTCATGGTGTGCATGGTTACACCCTTGTCGGTGATGACATCGGTATGGGTATAGTCACGGAGTACATTCAGTGGCTCGCCGATAAACCAGTTGTTGGCTACCTCATCAACCTTACCGTTACTCAACTCCTTAATCTTGTTCCAGTTGCGGGCGAAGTTTACGTTCGCACTCCAGGAGAAGTCTTTCTTGTTGATGATGTTAAAGTTCAAACCGAGTTCAATACCTCTGTTTTGGACAGAACCTACATTGAAGGTTGAAGTCTTCTCACCAGTTTCGATAGGCACTGAACGTGACATAATCTGACCATCAGAAAGACGGTTGTAGAAGTCGGCTGTTACATTGATGCGGTTTTTCAGGAAACTCAGGTCGAGACCGAGGTCAAACTCTTTAACCTTCTCCCAGATGAGTTCTGTATTTACCAATCCGTTAGGATGATAACCCTGTACCTCTTTGCCATCTATGGTTACATAAGATGGACCTGTAGCAGAAGCGATAGTTACATAGTCACCCACATTGTTGTTACCGGTAACACCGTATGACAGACGGAGTTTAGCATTATCAAGCCAGTTGTTGAACTGCTTCATCCAAGCTTCATCTGAGATACGCCATGCTGCAGCTACAGAAGGGAACCAGCCCCATCGGTTGCCGTCTGCGAAGCGTGAACTGCCATCGGTACGGAGTGTAGCTGTAGCCATGTAACGGCCCTTATAAGAATAGTTGGCACGGAAAGCGAATGACTCCAATGATGACTCAGTATAAGAACTTGAGAGGGTCTTGTCGCCGCTGGCTGTTCCCAGATTGTGGAATGTAGTATGGTCGCTGGCGATACCCTTGCCTTCTTCATACTGGTATTCTGTATTGCTCTTGTAGAGTGAGAACAATGCCATAGCACCAACAGTGTGGTCGCCAAATGTGCGGTTGTAGTCAAACTGGTTGTCCCACGTCCAGTCTACACGGGTAGTATTGGCTACTGAACCGAAGTTGGTCTTGTTCTTCTGGTAGTAAGTAGAACCTACATCGTTACCCTCGTTCAGACCTGTTGCATAGAAGATGCCCTGGCGCTTGTGAGAGTAGTTAGGAGAGAAGGTGGTTGTAAACTTCAATCCCTTGATGATGTTGGCACGCAGGTAGAAGTTACCCATCAGTCGGTACATCTTGGTCTCGTCGGTGTAGTTGCCGTCATTCAAATCTATGAGCGGGTTATATGTAGATGTAAAATTTGCATCTGCACCAAAGGCTGCCTTTGCTCCCGGGTTAGGAATCAGGTTGCCATCTGCATCTGTAGGAGATACGAATGGGTTGAAATAGAATGCATTCACGTATGGAGAATAAGTACCATCAGTACATACGTCCTGGGTGCGGCTCATTGACATGTTGGTAGAGAAACCTGCCTCGAATATCTTGGAGAGCTTGGCATCCATTGCTCCCTTGAAGTTGAAACGCTCATAGTCGTTGCCTTTGAATACGTTCTCTTCTCCCTGATAACCCATACCTACACGGTAGTTGATCTTGTCTGTAGCACCGGCAGCACTGATAAAGTGGTTCTGCTGGGCGGCTGTGCGGGTAACCATTTTCTTCCAGTCGTAACCTTCGAAGTTTGGATCCATCATCAGCTCATAAATTTTGGAGTCTTTGTAGCTGGTTGCTCCCTTGCGGGCAAGGAAGGCAGAATTCAAGTCGGTATTCTTGATGATGTAGTGTGGATGTCCTTCGGCATCAACACCCTTTCGGCTTGAGCCATCGTAGCTCTTTCCTTCAAGCGTGGTATATCTGGCAAAACGGTAATCCATAAACTCGTTGGCATCCATAAACTCAGGCATGCGCGCCAACTTCTTGATACCATAATATCCGTCATAAGAGATGGTAGCCTTCTGTGCCTTGTCTGCACCCTTGCTGCCCTTGGTGGTAATCATGATGACACCGGCAGAGGCACGGGAACCATAGATGGCGGTAGAAGATGCATCTTTCAATACGTCGATGCGATCGATATCATCAGGATTGAGGAAGTCCATGTTGTCGCAAACTACACCATCGATAACATACAATGGCTGTGCCTGCTTGTTGATAGAAGCCTGTCCACGAACCTGAATATTGAAGCCTGCACCTGCGCGGCTACCAGACTGGGTGATGTTGACACCAGGAACAGAACCCTGCAGAGACTCTGCAAGATTGGTAGTACCACGAGCGGCTATCTTTTCTGAGTTGACAGATGCGATAGAACCAGTTACGTCGCGTTTACGCATAGTACCATAACCAACGACAACGACCTCGTCAAGGGCTGCATTGTCATCTTCAAGTACGATGTTCCATGTTTTCTGACTTCCTACTTTTACTTTCTTAGGCTTGCAGCCGATGTAGCTGAAAGTCAAGACCGCATTAGGGTCTGCGTTCTGGATGGTAAACTTACCGTCAAGGTCGGTGATGCCACCTGCTTTACCATTCTGGTCAGTAATGGTTACACCAATCATTGGGTCGCCATTAGCATCCTTAACGGTACCTTGGATTGTTTTCTGCGCAAAAGCGAGGAAACAAACCGAACTCAAGGTCAGTGCCATGCTGGCACGTTTCAGTTGTTGATACATAACGATGTTTGTTTTGTAGGTTATTATTAATCTTGTTAAGTTTCTCTGGTCTAATTGAACTTACTAGCGATTAGTTGTTGTCGTGTTTGATTCTCAATAGATCATAAGGAATCTTCGATTTTTGGTTATAATCTTAGATTTCTGCTACAAAGGTAATTAAAATTTTTAAATGTTGAATAAAATAAACGAAAAATCTAACGTAAACGTTTTCGGAAGTGTTGTTTCTACAATATTGTCTTTTCGTCGTATTGATTCAGGCGGGTAAGTGAGCCCTACGTAACGTTTACTGAGGCTTTTTTGAAGTTCAGATGAGGCTTACTTGATGGGGCAGGAGTTAGCAGAAATTACATCACGACGTATCTGTTGCTGCGTCGTGACGCACCGATTGCTACGTCGTGACGCCTCAGAAGCTGCGTCGTGACGTAATTTCAGCAGCCTCAGGGCAAGCGGAGCCGCTTACGCTGATGAAACCATGTTCTTCATTGCGCAAGTTCATACGTTTCATTGAGCCGATACATCCGACTGCGCTGGCTTGAAGATTCGATTGCGCTGGCTTGAAGATATGACTTCGTTGTCTCGAAGATTCGAATTCGTAAGCAGAATGAGACGGATTTGTTTGCTGAATGAAGTGGCTGAGTTAGCTGACTGAAGTGGCTGAAATAGCGAAAAAAAAAAGGGCATGTCATCGCACTTATGACACACTCTTCCTTATGTACTTACGCTGCAAAGATACGCTTTTCTTTCGTAACTTCCAAGAAATTAACTAAAAAAGTTTTTGTGGGTGGTAGGGGAGAAGGAGATAAATAAAAAAGTGCAACGCCCAATAGGGGCATTGCACTTTAATATGATAGTTTGATTGAATTTATCTAATCCAACGTGGGTCACCTACCTTTTCCTTCTCCAAGATAGAGTTCTTAAGATAGAATTCGCCATTGGCTGCATTTTTGAACGCTGAGCCAGATGCTACTTCAAGTTTGTTAACTTCAAAAGAGTTTTTGTAGAAACTGAAGTCTGTGGTCTGGTATGTAGCTGTTGCATCAGGTTTTACTACACCATTCTTGTTAACGTTCAAATCCCAAGCTTGGATACCTCTAGCATTTGGATTGGCTGTCTTTGCAAGGATTGTTTTATTCATCTTAATATTAATTCCTTGTTTTGCATCTTTTGCATTGATGAAATAGCCATCTGCACCAACTACATTGTAGAAAGTACATGCATTTATGTCAATGGTTGTAGAAGATTTCGCCTTTGATAAATCGAAGACACTACTCTTTCCAAGACTGATGTTTGAGAATGTAGAGTTAACAAACTTGATGTTGTTAATCTTGTCCATACCCTTGTTCATGCAAATGAATGCATAACCACCTGTACCATGATTATTTGAAATACAATTGTCAATGATAAGCAGGTTTACTGATTGACCAGAAGAAGCCTTGAAGTTAACAAGTGCTCTTTCCATGTTGCTGATGTTGCATTCTGTGAATCCCAAAGAATCGATATCGCAAGCTTTATCTTCATTGATGAAATATTGGCAGCCTGAAATGCCTTCATCTGTGTTCTGAAGTCCATCAATATTTACGTGTTCAAAGCTGATGTAACCATGATTTCCTGCTACAGATACAGCCTTCTTTACATTCAGTGTTGCCTTTTCACCAGCTCTACCAAAGAATGAAATAGAAACACCCTCTGGGATGCTGATTGCCTTTTCTGAAGTACCCAAGTCGATAGTCTTACCAGCAGGGATACCTAATGTGATAGATACATTAGAAGCACCTTCCATCTTCTCGAATGCCTTATTAGCCCACTCTTCGATGTCCTCATTTGTGATGACAGTACGGTCTTCATTCAGTTTTACAATGTAGTCGGCAGATGGTAATCCCTTGGCTGTCTTCACAGTCTTGGAACCACGAACTTTCTCTCCATTGAGTAAGCTAAATGTATATGAACGATTTGAGTTCAAACCTGTAATTTTATACTCACCAGCTTCGCGGTCAGCATCTGTCAGAGCAATGTCCTCAGTCTGGATTTCTCCTTCGCTATCCTTATAAGTATAGCGAAGAGTGGTTACGTTAGAACCTGGAATCCATGTCAAGCGGATGTTATCGTCCAAGCGGTCTTTCTCCAAAACATCGTGAAGGATACCTGGAGTACGGAAAGAGTCGCCATCCTTATAATATACCCATTTTGATTCAGCCTTGGTTGAAGACATAGCTTTTACACGCATGTAGTACTTGGTGTATTCTTCCAGGTTGTTAATGTCAACTGGAGCAGATGTGATGCTTTTGTCTTCACCGAAGATTCTTGCGTTCTCACCTCCCATAGGTACGTCATCATAAAGAGAGTCTGTGCTCAACTCTACGATGTAGTATTCTGTGTTCTTGTCATAAGCAGAGAAGTTGACTGCAATCTTGGTTGGTTGGTCGTCATCTGTGTCAACAGACAAAGCAGAACTCTTGACACCAAACAAGCGGTCGTGAGCACTGTCAACTTCCCAGTCGTTCTTATCTGTACAAGAAACCATTGGAGTCATGGCCAAGAAGGCCAATGACATTCCAAATATATTCTTTATTTTCATCTTATTTCTATTATTAACAGTTCGTACTAATCGTTATAGCCATAAGAATTGTGCAAATGACCATTTGATGCAGAGATTGTGGTAGATGCAATAGGCATGAGGTATCTGTTCTTTACAGGTACATTGTCGCCTACAAGACCACTGCTGATAGAAGGCAAGTTAGTGTTTACCTGAGTATCCTTGCCGCTTGTCAAGCTAGACTTGCCAAAGCTATCTGTACTACCAGTGAAGTCAGATTCAGACTGGTCTGCAGCGAGACCATACCAAGTTACACTGCTCATGTCAATCTTGGTCTTTGTGTCATCAGTATAGTTGAAGTAAATCTTCTCCTGATATTTCTTGTCAGTCAAGTCCTGGATATAAGTATCCTTGAACTCCTGAATCTTCTGAGCCAAGAGATTCCAGCGAATCAAATCCCATTTGCGGTAACCTTCTCCAGCAAACTCCCAAGCGTTCTCCTGTACGATTGCTTCGAACAGACCTTCCTTGGTTTTAGGAATGTTGTTGATGTAGTGGATTGCCAAAGCCTTGTCGCTGAAAGCACGGTCGTGTACTTCTGCAAGAGCCTGAAGTGCAGTCATACCTGCGTCACCATCATAACGACCTGTAGGACCAGCCAACTCGTTCATAACCTCAGCGTACCAAAGCAGAATCTGAGAGTAGCGCATCACGACAGGGTTAATACCTGTGGTGTGCTTAGCTGTTGCCTTCAAGTTGTCTGCCAACCACTTGTCGTTCATCTTGCGAGCATCCCACTTACCGCAGTAAAGACCAAATGGAGCGTTGCCAAGCATGCTCTCTACAGTCTTCTTGCCATCCTGTTTAATCTCGAATGCTGCTACTGTAACGTCACGACGCTGGTCTGCCTTGTCGTAAGAGTAGAGGAGAGGCGCTGTCAACTTCAATTTACCAGTAGAGTTACCATAACCATATTCTGTAGTAACGCCATTCAAGCGTACACCAACTGTATAACCCAACTCACCAGTAACATTGCTACCCATAGGTATCTCGAAGAGGTTTTCCTGATAGGTCTTGTCGAGAGTCAGCTGGTTCAAGAGATACCATTCATTTTCGAATGATGGATTCAATTTGTGTGAACCACTCTTGATGATAGCACTGAGATGCTTGAGTGCAATCTCATACAGTTCCTTACACTTAGCGGCACCTGGACGCTGTGTAGGGTAGGTTGCGTCTGTGTAAGTTGCAGTCTCGTAGCCTTCCTTCGCTTTTTCGCGGATAGCATATCCTGCACGTGTCAAGGCAATCTGTGCCAAGAGACCATGTGCATAACCCTTGGTTGCATGCTCTGTAGTGTATCCTTCTTGACCTGCCCAAGGAAGAAGTTCGATGGCTTCATCAAGATTTACCATTAAGCTGTCAAGGATGCTGTCGCGATCCATTTTATAAAGGTATGCATTGGAAAGGTCTGATTTTGATGACTCTGCCTTGAAAGGTACGTCACCGAAGAAACGTACCAGGTCGAGATAGCACTGTGCACGGAGTGTTAAAGCCTCACCGAGATAGCGTCCCATTGTTGCTTTGTCTGACTTGCTACCATTCTGGTACAGGTCGCTGTTATTTACGCCATCAACAACGTCGTTTGCGTCTTCAATAACACCATAGAGTGCATCCCACACGCCAGAAATCTTAGACCATCCAGGATCGGCATTGTAGTTCATGTTACCACGCTCACTTGTAGCGTTAGTAGCGTCACTTCCAAGACCATCCACCAATTCGATGTCGCTGTTCAGGTTCCATACGATGGCGAGGTCCTGAGAGTATGTACGGTCTTGAGTCAAACCGCCATATATCTTGTTTACTCGTAAGCCTGTGTAGTAGGTAGAACCATATACATTAGAGTTCTCCAACTCAGAAGGTGACTTCTGATCAAGGAAGTCTGAGCAAGAGACCAATGTTGCAGCTCCCAAAGCTACCAAGACTTTTGAAAATATCTTGTTCATGTTCTTTGTTACTTTTTTAGAATGTTACATTAATACCACCTACAAATGTACGGCTCTTAGGGTATGCTGCGTAGTCTATACCTGGAGTCATAGGATTCTTTTTGCTGCTTGTGTCAACTTCAGGGTCGTAACCCTTATAGCTTGTCATGCAAAGCAAGTTGTAGCCGGTGAAGTAGATACGTACGTTGCTGATGAAGATGTTCTTCAACCAGGTCTTTGGCAATGTGTAGCCAATAGTTACGTTCTGCAAACGCAGGAATGAAGCGTCTTCTACAGCATAATCAGTCAACTGCATGGCTGTAACGGCAGCTGGATTGTAGATGCTCTTGCCTTGGTTCAACTCGTTCAAGCGAGCCATAACTTCTTCTGTGCCACCATATGTTGTGATGGTTGAAGTAGAAATCTTACCAAGGTTCAAACCATTGTTAGGGTCAATCCATGTGTAACGTTTGTCGAGGGTAAAGTCATCTACAAGGTTGTACTTCTTGTTAGAACCTGAATAGAAGGCGTTAGCCAGCTTGGTTCCGTTTACAATCTTGTTGCCAAGAGAGTAGTTGAAGAACACATTGAAGTCGAAGTTGCCTACGTGACCATCGAAACCGAAACCACCAGTTGTTGTAGGAACGGTATTTCCAAGACGCTGCTTGATAGGATTACCATTTTCGTCGCATTGTACCTTAGGACCACCAGGGTAGTAGGTACCGCCGAAGATGTCCTTGCTCTTGTCTTTTACTCCATCAGCCAATTCCCACTTGCCCTTAGCATTGAGAACCAAGTCGCCAGTGCCTGTAGCTGGGTCGTATACTGTATAGTAACCATTCATCTTGTAACCCCAGAGCTCACCAAGTCGGCCGCCCTGTTCTACACGGAAGTCTTCATACTTAGAGATGGTTGAACCACTCCAGTTGCTGCTCTGCCATGGATTCTCAAGATTCAACTCATCAATCTTGTTCTTGTTGTAAGAAACATTGAAGTTGAAGTTCAAGCCAAACATCTTTTTGTCTACGATGACTGCATTGAGTGCCAACTCGACACCCTTGTTAGATGTCTTACCGAAGTTCTGGAACTGGTAGCTATAACCTGTGTTTGATGGAATCAAAGTCTGCATCAAGAGGTCCTTAGTGGTATTCCAATAGAAATCCAATGTACCGCTGATACGTCCGTTAAAGAAACCATAGTCGATACCGAAGTTACGGGTAACGGTTGTCTCCCACTTCAAGTTTGGATTGTAGAGATATTTTCCATGCTCCAACATAGAACCACGATTCTCATCAAAGAATGGAGCCTTTGATGTGTTGCTAGCCATAGAGTATACGGTAGAAATCAAACCGGAATTGATACGGTTGTTACCGGCAGTACCGAAACTCAAGCGAGCCTTCAAGTTAGAGAGCCACTTAGAAGCACCTTTCAGGAATGATTCGTCAGACATACGCCATGCCAAAGCTAAAGATGGGAATACGCCCCACTGGTTGCCGCTGCCAAACTTACTGGAGCCATCAGCACGCATAGTGAATGTTGCCAGATACTTATCATTCAATGTATAATTGATACGACCGAAGTATGAGAGGATGTTCTCATTGGCAGCGATAGTTCCTTCGTTTGGAAGGGCAGTACCTGCACCAGTATTTGACAAAACGTCATCAATACCAAAAGATGCTGGGTAAGCAACAGATATGGCATTTCTTGTAGTCTGCTCGCTGCTGCTCCATTCCTGACCCAACAATACGTTGATATGGTCACGGCCTCCGAAAAGCTTGCTGTTATCGTAAGTAATAGTGTTGGCATTGCGCCAGTTCTTCTTGCTTACCTTAGTAAACACAGCTTGTGGCTGACCATTGTAGCCGTACTTTGAATTGGTTGTGGCATTAGAACCCCAAACCTGATCGGTATTGTTGTAATCCCAGCGATAACCAAATTCTGAGCGTAAGGTGATATTCTTGAAAGGCTTCCAGTTCAAACCTACGTTGTAGTTCTGCTGGAAACGCTCCTGATACTTATAAGAATCATAAATACGCTCGATAGGATTGCGTTCTACTGATGTTGAGTTCTCCTCGTCCTCATCGCTGTCTGTAAGAGGATATACTGGCCAGAACTTTACGGTATTGGCAACGATAGAGTTGGCTGCGTTGCTTTCATTTGTGTCAGCACCACCATTCAGACCATCAAGTTTGGTAAATGCCATACGAGCATTGAAGTCGAGTGACAACCACTTGTTTAACTTAGCGTTGAGTTTTGCGTTAACGTTGTTCTTTGCATAACCAGAACCAAGCATGATACTCTTCTCATCGTTATGAGAGAAGCCAATGTTATACTTGATATCCTTAGTACCACCGCTAACGCTTACATTATACTGCTTTTGGTTACCAGTACGACCGAATACTTCGTCCTGATAGTCTGTACCTTCTACAGACTTCCAGATATCGAGGTCGCTGTAGTTACCATAGTTTGTTGCACCAACTTCATAAAGAGAGTATGCAAAGTTATAAGGATCAAGAGTCTTGATCAACTTTGTAACCTTCTTGTAGCCGAGAGAAGCATTGAAGTTTACCTGAGTCTTGCCCTCAGTTCCGCTCTTGGTTGTTACGATGATAACACCATTGGCACCACGGGCACCATAGATAGCTGTAGAGGAAGCATCCTTCAATACGTCGATGCTCTGGATTTCGCTAGGAGCGATGTCGCTGATAGAGCTTACAGGGAAACCGTCAACGATGTAGAGTGGAGAGTTGTCCTGAGAAAGGGAACCGCCACCACGCACGCGAATCTTCACGTCAGCATCTGGTGAACCTTCGGTGGTGGTGATATTTACACCCGCCATCTTACCGGTCATCGCCTCGCTTACGTTAGATACAGGAATGTTGGCAATCTGCTTGTCGCTGATAGAAGATACAGAACCTGTGAGGTCTTTCTTTCTAACAGTACCATAACCGATTACTACGACATCGTTGAGGGTGGTGTTGTCATCCTCAAGCTTTACATCGATTGATTCTTTACCTGCAACGCTTACTTCCTTAGCTTTCATACCAATGTATGAAATCTTCAGTTTCTTGCTTTTGCCTTTTAAGTTTACTGTGAAGTTACCGTCAATGTCGGTCACGCCACCATTGCCAGCTACACCTACCTCCATGACAGATGCGCCGATGATTGGCTCGCCCGTATTGTCAGTAACAACGCCTTTTACTGTTTGTGCAGATACACTTGTTACTACGAACATCAGTGCGCCTGCCAAAGCAATTTTCTTTTTTCTAAAATTACCAGACATACACTTTAGGTTTAGATAAAACTTATTCTAAATTACTAATATTCTAATGTTTTTATTTAATGTTTTTAAGTAGAATTCCAGTTCTGAGCAGATGCTTGCTGAAGGGATGTTCCTCTTGGAACCCGAAGGCTCCGATGGGGCAACCTAGATGCGTAGCAATAGCTAAGTCGTGGTTTTCTTGTTGCAAAAGTATATAAAAAATATGAGAATATAGGTATATTGGGGGTAAAAAATTACGTAAACGTTTACAGATTTTTGAGTAAATACTCTGTTTTTTACATTTCGACGGTCTGTTTTCTCAGTTCCCGTTTTTGTTGTTTCGGGAGTTGAGGGAACAAAAAAAGTGCAATATCCGGCACCCTTCTGAAAGAGGATGGGGATATTGCACTCCGAATGTTATCTGTCAATCTAATTACTTATGGTCTCTGCTTCTTTACTTTACGATGACCTTGCTTGTCTTCTTGCTGCCATCTGCCAGGGTCTTCACAATGATGTTGATACCCTTCTGAAGATTTGAGAGCTGGGTGCCGTCGGCTGCATAAATGGCGGTCTTGATGACTGCTGCATCTGTAGCTGAGGCGATGTTGCGGATACCGGTGCCCTGACCAACAACTGTAGCTTCGCTCAAACCGCCCATCTCGTTGGCTGCACGTACGCTCCATGTTGCAGAGGTGTCATCAACGATATAGCTAGGAGTGATGGTGAAGTCTACTACCTTGCCGTTCTTGCATACTGCCCAGAGAAGCGCGTAGTCGTTATTGTCCCAAGCGAGGGTTGTACCGTTCAGCTTAACGTTGCTAGGTGCTGATGCCTGCTCGGTAGCTGCAGTTGGATCCCAGTCATCATCCTGACCCATTACTGTTTCAATGGTGTAGGTTGCAGCTTCCTCTGCTGTGAGGATAGGGTCTCCTGCTGTTTCATTACGACGGTTTACATAATTGTCACCATCCTTTGAATCGTAGGCATCGTAAACTTTCTTTCTGTCCTTGAGGTCTACTACGCTACCTGTTGATGTGTATGAGTTGTATTCAGCGAAACGCTTAGGGTAACCGCCACTCATCTCGTTCCATCCTGCTGCTGATGGGATAGCTTCCATCTTGGTGTCGATGTAGAGCGCGATAGGTGTTCCCTTGCCCCATGGACGACCTAAGGTGTAGTTACCATTCAGGTCTTTTGCCTCAGTAGCATCCTTGATGGTACAGTCTTTGAAGATGTAGCCATACTTCTTAGGCTGAGAAGGAACTGCGAGATAGCCTCCCTTTTCACAGATCCAGAGTTCTACATTATTATAAAATACATCACCCTTACCGCAGAGGTAGTCGGTACGACCACGAAGGATTCCGTCTTCGAAGTAGAATTTACCGTTCTGGTTGTTTGATACGTAGGTGTCCTGGTATGCCCAGAGGTTTACGTTTTTACAGATGGTCTTGTTGCTCTGGTCGTTGAGTACGATGTCGCGACCCTTGTCGTCGCCCATGCTGCTGTACATCTTCAGATCCTGGAAGTAGGTACCCGTAGCTTCCTTCTGCAGGCAGAGTACGTCGCCCTTGCCGATACCTTCCAATACGTTGGCTGATTGACCTGAGTTTGGAATGGTGTTGGTCAGTGAGGTGTTGTCCATGCCTTCACCAATGATTGATACGTTTGGCGTATTCATATAGGTGGTTGGGTTAGCATAACTCTTGCCGTCGCTACCTGTTACCTTACTCTTCTCGTCAGCAGGAATCTTGTAGTCGCCCTGCTTGATGAAGATGCGGAAACGCTTGCTGGTATCTGTGCGCTTGGCTGCTGCTGCAAGTGCTGCCTTGAAGTCGCCGTCGGTTGGGACGATGAAGTCGTAGAGTGCTTTGGTTACTGCTGGCTTGGTCTTGGTAGTGAAGTTCAGAACAATTGCCTGGTCTGTGGCATTGTCTGTCAAATCGGCTACCGAACCTGCAGCGAGTGTGAAGGTATAAGCTGTAGCGTAGTTCAAGCCTTTGTATGCGAAGGTGATGGTCTTGCCGGATACGGCTCCTTCAATCTTTTGTGTGCCGAGTGTAGCGGCTGCGTTGCCGGTGAGTTTTACCTTCTCATCGAAAGTCAGTACAATCTTGCCGTTGGCAGATGCGTTGGTTGCGCCTTCTGCTGGTACGGTGTTTACGAGTACAGGTGCCTTGCCGTCGTTAACGAGCTGGGCAGTACCTGTGATGTAGATATTTGTGATAGAGATTCCGTCGTTGTCGCCTGTTGCTCCCTTGATGGAAGAAGTCTTGTCGGCAATCCAGCGGATGTATACTTCTGCCTTGTTGTTGGCATCGGATGGGAGAGTAAACTCTCTGTCTGTCCAGGCTTTGGCTCCTGGCATATTGATGGCACCTACTTTGGTCCAGTCGGTTCCGTTGAGAGAGTATTCTACATTATATGTTTCGTATGCGTTATAATTGTAGAGCATGCTGCTCTTTACCTTGATGTCGGTAAAGGCTGTTGCGTTGACCTTGGTCTGCCAATAGGTTTCGCCCAGTGCCTTGGTTTTCTTGGAGGTCCAGTTTACAGCTGCATTCTTTCCTTCGTAGCCGCCAGCACTGTTGCTCTTGTCGAGCCATGTGTATGTATTTCCGTCTGCATCGCGCAGGATGAGCTGGTCTACATCGTTGTCTTCTGCAGCGAAGTCTGCTGTACGACCTTCTCTTGCTGACTTATAGAAGTCCCAGCCTGCGATGAAGTCTTTTGCAGAATATGCAGCAGTGTATGACTGGTCGGCGTTCATGTTTATTTTGCGTTCTGCTCCTGTTTCACCATCATTCCAGTTGGTAAAGGTGAGGATGTCGTTGCTGCTGGCTGTGAGGGTTACTTCTGTTCCCTCTTCATACATATTCTTTCCGTTAACAATGGTTGGGGCAGGAGTTGCGCTTACCATATAGTCTTTTGCACCACCTTCTACCTTGTAATCCAAAGCGTAGGTGTTTATCTTCTCAAAGTTTGCCTTCAATGCTGTGTTGGCAGAGATAGAGAAGGTATATGCTTCATCTGTAGATACTACCTTATTATTGGCATCTGTCCAATTGACAAATTTGTAGCCGAAATTCTTTGTTGCTGTTACGGTGATTGATGTCTCTGCATCAAATACGGTTCCTGCAGGAGATACTTTGACTGTTCCTGCTCCTACGGTTGAAACGGCAGCCGACAGGGTGTACTGTTCAACCTGCTGAACGGTTCCGTTCAAGAGACCATTGATGTGTACATCGGCAAAGCCTTGCTGCTTAGTAGAGCTAACGCCGACGGTGCAACTTAGCGTGAAGCCTTCAGCTGATGTCAGTTGGGCTTGCTGCTCGGCAGTGAGTTGGATGACGATATGGTTGGTCAGGTTTTCGTTTTTCGAATATCTGTCATCCGCTGTAGTTTTGTTTTCTCTTAATGCCGTGAAATTACCCAAGTCTACAGAAGTTCCGTTGCTAAGTTTGGCGGTTACGGTTACTCCATTTTCTGAATCTGTACCGAATCGGTTTACATAGGTACTGATAGATGTTGGGGTGAATGTAAGACCCTTGCTTGGTTTAACGGTCCATTCTACGGCTTTTGTTGTGCCAACAGGACCGAAACTAGCCATGACCATCGGGCTGCCGTTTTTATCCAGTGTTTTCGTTGATGTCTTGGCAACATACTTCAAGTCACCGGTGTTTACGGAAACCAGACTGAAACCATTTTCTGGTGATTTAGTGTACTGCGTAGCGTAGTTGTCGTCATTAAACGGCCATGAAACGCTAGCTTCTTCGTTCTGGTAGGTTTGCGCATTTGCTACTACCATAACAAACAGGGCTATGAGTGAGAGCCCAAATCTTAGTAGATTTCTTTTCATTTGTTTGCCTTTTAGGTTGTTATACTTATTATAATTTTTATTTTCAGTTTATATTTTAAGTTTATTGTTGCAAAATTACACTTATTATTTCTATTTAAGAACTTTTTGTTTCAATTTTGTTGTAAAAGCTACGCAATCGTTTTCGTAGTTTTAGCTCATTTTGGTTCGTATTTTTCTGAGATTCTCAAAATGATTTATTATTTTTGCCACCGAAATAAACTAGCAAATGAATCAAACTAAAATAAAGTTATTCAGTAACTAATTAATAATATATAAACTTAAAATAAAACGATTATGAAGAAATTCTTTACTCTTATTGCAGCTGTAGCTTTGGCTGCTAGTGTTAATGCTCAGGGAACTTATGCTGTGCAGGTAGGTGACAAGGTAAATGCTGGTGATAAGATTACGTCAGTAAAAAATGTCACTTTGACTTATATGGAGAATGCTGGTACAGCTTTTGCAGCTGTTAAGAAGCAATCTAACTGGGCTGATGGTGATTTTACTGCTTACGTTTGTGGTGTGAATAATGGTAAGTTGGTGAAAGGATCTGAGCCAACTGGATGTGTTTATAAGTTCAAGACTGCAAATGCAGGAACTTTAACTGTAGCTATACAGATGGGAGCAAATAAAGGTTTCCATATTTTGGATGCTGGTTTTGCTGAGGTGACTCCTGCTTCTTATAATTTACCAAGCGCAAAGGATGGTGAATCTCAGAAATTCACACTGAACGAGAAAAATGAAAATATTATTGCCGAAAAGTCTAATGGTATAGTAACCTTCAACGTTGCTGCTGGTGGTACATACTATGTGCTTGCTGCAGGTACTAAAATGGGCTTCTATGGCTTTAAGTATAATGTTGGTACATCTACCGGTATCTCTTCTGTAAACGCTGCCGCAGCCAAGAAGAATGGTAAGACCTACAACATGGCTGGTCAGGAGGTTTCTTCTTCTGCCAAGGGTATTGTTATCAAGAACGGTAAGAAGTATGTAAAGTAACAGATTATATATACATATAAAACAAAAGGAGGGTGTGTCATGGACTTATGACACACCCTCCTTTGTTGTGAATATTTTCTTTTCCATCGGTGAGAATTCAATTAATAGTTTTAAATTCAGTTTACAGTTTATAGTTAATAGTTTATAGGGCAATCTTGCTATACGGCGAAGCCGCTGTAAACTATAAACTGTAAACTGTAAACTAAGTTTTACTTATTCAGTCCCTGCATTTCCATTTCCAGACTAGCCCAGATGAAAGGACCTACGCCCTTGGCATCATTGTCGCGGATAGGCTCGCTCATGTAATAGTCGAAGCTTCCATCGCGCTTGAAGTTTGGCTTCTTGACGTATGGACCAGGGCCAGGACCGAGTCCGCTGACAGCACAGCAGCGTGTAAGGCTGATGGTCTTGTCAGGATTTACCTGGATGAAGTTGTTTAGGATTCCCTCATAAGCCTTGATACCTGCTTTCTGATATTCCTTGCCGAGGTATCCCTTGCGGTAACCTTTGAGGAGAACATAGGCAAACATGCTTGAAGCGGTGCTCTCGAGGTAGTTGCGAGGATCCTTTACGTCCATCACATCGTACCATACACCTGTCTTCTTATCCTGATATTTCACCACGCTCTTCATTGCCTTATTTAATAAGGTGATGATTTCGCTGCGGCGAGCATAATCTTCAGGCATGGCATCGAGGCATTCGGTCATCGCCATGACGTACCATCCGAGGGCTCTTGCCCAGGTATGCTGGCTCTTTCCGTCTTCCTTGTTTGCCCAGAACTGGCTGTGGGTTTCGTCCCATGCATGCTTCCAGAGCTGGGTTTTCTCATCGTAGGTACGCAGGTCGGTCTTCACAATCTGGTCTACCGCATCGTCGAGAATCTTCTTCGCCTTCTTAGGCTTGAGGTTCTGAACGGCGTAGTTGCAGTAGAAAGGCAGACCCATGAAGATACCATCGAGCCATACCTGGTTGGCGTAGATAGCCTTGTGCCAGTAAACGCCTTCCTTGGTGCGAGGCTGGTTCTGCAGCTGCTTGAAGAGCGTCTTCAGTGCCAGTTCGCTGCTCTTGCTAGGGAAGAGGTTGTGCATGCGGAGGATGAACTTCGCGGTGCGCACGTTGTCGAGGTTGAAATCCTCATATTTGTAGCCTGTGATGTTTCCTTTTTCGTCAATCATCTTGGCTGGATATTCTTTCAGGTAGTTGATGATAGCCTCGTTGTTGGCTTCGGCATCAGCTCCCTTGAAGGTGCTCTTCCCGTCTTTGTAGTGGAGGTAGGTGTCGAGCATGCCTTCCATCTCAATGCCCATCACGTAGCTCCAGCGAGGTTTCTTCGGGCTGAAGTCGAGGTTGTATGGGTGGGGAGTGCGCTGCATCTCGCTGTGGGTGAGCCACTCTGAATAGGTCTGGTAAGGACGGTCTTCCTTGTTGAGAACCAGGGAACCGTTGATGATGAGATTGTCGAACTTCACATCGCGGGTCTTGCCGGTCATCTTGACAGGCTGCTTGATGACACCATCGAACTTACAGTTCTTTACATGGATATCGTATACGTTTTCTATTTTGTTTCCACCGATGATGAGCACACCGTAGTTGCTCTTCTGGCAGGTAACATCTTCCATGCTCACGTTGCGCACAGTAGGTTCAAATCCGCGGTAGCAAGCCTCTTTTGGCTCATAGTCGAGGTTGATTTTGAGCACGGCTTCCTTGCACTGGCCTACGGTAACCTTACGCATGTGGATGTTCTGGATGAGTCCGCCGCGGCAGTTGTTGGTTTTGATGCGGAGGATGCGCTCCAGATGAGGAGAGTCCATCTCGCAGTTTTCGGCGTATACATTCTCGCATCCGCCTGAAATCTCGGAACCGATGACTACGCCACCATGTCCGTCTTCCATCCGGCAGTTGCGGATGATGATGTTTCTGGATGGTTGGTTCCAGAGACGACCGTCGTTGTTTCGTCCGCTCTTGATGGCGATGCAGTCGTCGCCGGTGTGGAAGATACAGTTCTGTATGAGTACATTCTCGCATGCTTCAGGGTCGCATCCGTCTCCGTTAGGTCCTTCGTTCCATACGGTTACGCCGTCTACTGTGATGTTCTTGCAGAGCAGAGGGTGCATCACCCAGAAAGGTGAATTGATCATCTTGACATCCTTGATGAGGATGCGCTCAGAGCGTACGAAGTTGACGAGCTGAGGGCGGAGACCCTGTCCCATGCCGAACTTGCGTTCGTCAAAAGGCACACCGTCTTCAGCCATCTTCAGCAGTCTGGCACGTGATCCCATCTTCTGGTGTTCCTTGGTTACGCCCTCCTTATATCCGAATCTGGCATTACCGTTCATTGGCCACCATGTATCGTTGTTACCACCTCCATCGATGGTACCTTTACCAGTGATGGCGATGTCGGTAACCTTGTAGGCATAGATGCATGGAGAATAGTTCCAGCATGCGATGCCCTCCCATGAGGTGCGTACCAGCGGATAGAGTTTCGGTTCGAAGGCAAACTGCAGTACGGCACCCTCTTCGAGATTCAGTTCTACGAAGCTCTTCATCTCAATGGCTCCTGTGCGCCAGGTACCCTTCGGGATGACTACAGTACCGCCACCTTTTTTAGAGACGAGGGCGATGAGCTTGTTGATAGCCTTCTGGTTCTGTGCAGCCGAAGCGTTCTGCTTGGCTCCATAGGCAGAAATTGCATACTTCTTAGCTGCCTGCTTGATGCCTGGCAACTGTATGCTCTGTTCAATGCGCTGATATTCAGCATCGTTCCATCCGTTGGCCCAAGCGCAGGCTGGGATGAGGAGCAGAGCAACGAGTAAGGTCTTAAAGAATTTCTTCATTGTCTTTGTTCTAGTTTTATGATTATTTGTATTATGAATTCGTTTGTATTGATCTGTTTTATTCGTTAGTCGGGTCTTACGTTTAACACATCGCTGCAAAGATACGAATTTTATTTGTAAAACAGGTGCTGGTAATGTTAAAATTAAATGTTTTTGGAAAAATGTTTGGTGTTTTGAAAATAAAATGTTACCTTTGCAATGATAATTAACATTATTAACGCAATAAATACTGGGTAGCCTATTGGATAGACATTTACTTAATGAATAAAATAAGATTAAGAAAATGAGTAAACTCAATGAAATGACAGACGAAGAGTTGGCCCTGGCTTATGTCGGGGGCGACAACAGAGCCTTTGACCTGTTGCTTTCCCGCAACGAGGTGAAATTGTTCTCTTATATCCTTTTCGTGGTTCACGATGAGGATCTGGCGAATGATATCTTCCAGGAGACATTCGTGAAGGCAATCAGTCGTTTACATGCTGGCCAGTATTCCAGTTCGGGCAAATTTATTTCGTGGTTAATGCGCATAGCGCATAATGTCATCATAGACGGTTATCGCAGTCAGTGTGTGTTCCGCATGGTAGAACAGGGGAACGATAATGATCTTTCCTGTCTGCGAGGCGAAGATTTTCAGGCAGACTGTGCTGAGCAGGAGATGGTACGCAAACAGGTGCTCCGTGATGTGAAGAAACTGGTAGACTTTCTGCCGGCTCCACAACGCGAAGTGGTTTATATGCGTTTTTATCAGCAGATGTCTTTCAAGGATATAGCCGAGTGTACCAATGTGAGTATCAATACGAGTCTGGGAAGAATGCGTTATGCGCTCCTTAACCTCCGCAAGATGGCTAAGGAGCACAATATCTATCTGAATCTTGATTAGTGGAGTTCTTTCAAGGCATGGATGGTAGCATAAGGGTCTGTGCTCTTGAATACATAACTTCCGCTTACCAGCACGTCTACTCCGGCTTTTACCAGTCTTGGAGCAGTTTCTGCCTGCACGCCGCCATCTACCTCGATGAGTGCCTGGCTTCCGCTCTCTTTGATGAGCTGGCGCAGACGGCCTATCTTCTTGATGGTGTTCTCGATGAATTTCTGTCCGCCGAAGCCTGGGTTAACGCTCATCAAAAGTACCATGTCTACATCGCAGATGATGTCTTCCAGCACACATACCGGGGTAGAAGGGTTGAGGGTAACTCCTGCCTTCATGCCTGCTGCATGAATCTGCTGGATGGTGCGGTGCAGATGGGTGCAGGCCTCGTAGTGCACGTTCATCATCATGGCACCGAGCTTGGCAGTCTGCTCAATGTAATTTTCCGGGTGCTGTATCATAAAGTGGACGTCGAGGGGCTTGGTGCACACCTTGCTTACGGCTTCTATCACAGGGAAGCCGAACGAGATGTTGGGCACGAAGACACCATCCATCACATCGAGGTGGAGCCAGTCGGCCTCACTCTTGTTAATCATCTCTATATCACTCTTCAGGTCAATGAAGTTGGCTGAGAGCAATGAAGGGGATACCATTGTTTTCATCTTTCTTCTTCTTTTAGTTAGGATAGCACACCTTTAGCTTCCCATTTTGCACCATGGTATGATAGGAGTAGGCTATCTGCTTGATGAAGTAGATGGTCTGAGCCGAAGGTCTCATTTTCTTTGGTGTAAATACTTGCTTCATAGGCGTGAATCTTTAAATTTGAATAATACTTCTTGTTATTTGTTGATTTCAGAACGGGCATGTCTTGAGGATGAGTTTTCCTCTTTCCGTAACCTGTTCTCTAAATAAATAACGGCGTGTTGGGTAATTTATTACATTCCGGCGAAATATTTTTTCTTTCTCCCTATATATAATAAGGTATAGTGGTGAAAACGTGAGACGAAAGTGGGGAAAAAGGGGTGCTGGATGATAAAATAGTGTTAAATCTTAAAATTTCTCGACAAAAAGTTTGTAGTTTAAAAGAAAAACTGTACTTTTGCAGTAGAAATGAAGAACGAAGGAGAATCTTTTCGTTAAAAAGAAAGAAACGCCTCGTTTTTGGTAGTAACAAACAATTAAAAGAAAAAGCAATATGAATACATTCGTATCTACATCATGGTGGTGGCGTAACTCAAGATTCCAAAAGTCGTGAGTCGAGACGCCGTATGTGGATGTGAACAACATAATATACTAGGGGCCTGCCGTAACTTACGACAGGCCCCTTTTCTTTTACAACGAAAAATAAAAACAAAAAATATAGGAGATATAAACTATGGAAATGAAGGACATTTTGAACAGAATGTTGAACCACGAGGAACTTTCTCGTGAGGAAACCCGAGACATCATTGTAGGAATCACCAAGAGTGCATTTCCTGAGGAACAGATTACAGCCCTGCTCACCGGTTTGCAGATGAGAGGCGTAACGGTAGATGAACTGCTCGGTTTCCGTGACGGAATTCTTGCCACAGGCGTGCCAGCCATCCTGGATTGCGACCGCTACATTGACGTGGTGGGAACCGGTGGCGACCGCAAGAACACCTTTAACATTTCTACTACTTCCTGCTTCGTCATTGCGGGTGCGGGTTACAAGGTGGCAAAGCACGGCAACTATGCGGCTACTTCGGTGAGCGGTGCCAGCAACGTCATCAAGAACCACGGTGTTCAGTTTACCGATGATATAGACAAGCTGAACCGCAGCATCAACGAGGCAGGCATCGTTTATCTTCATGCTCAGCTCTTCGCCAAGGCAATGAAGTTTGTAGGTCCTATCCGCAAGGCTTTGCAGTTTCCTACCGTGTTCAATCTGTTAGGTCCTCTTGTTAATCCTAGTCAGCCTAAGTGCCAGTTGCTGGGTGTAGCCAATCTCGACCAGATGCGCCTCTACAACCAGGTTTACCAGAAACTAGGCATTGATTTCGGCATTGTGAACAGCATCGACGGATATGATGAAATTTCACTCACCAGCGACTTCAAGGTAACTACCAACAACTATGAGAAGATCTTCAAGCCTCAGGATCTCGGTTTCGAGATAGCCAAACCGGAAGAGGTGAGAGGCGGGGCAACCGAGGAAGAGGCCAAGGACATCTTTGATGCAGTGCTTGAAAACCGTGCCCTCCCAGCCCAGAAGAACATCGTTCTCGCCAATGCAGCCTTCGGCATCCAGGTAATGGAGAAGGGACAGAAGAGCATAGAGGAATGTGTGGAGATAGCAAGAGAGAGCATTGACTCGGGTAAAGCACTCGCTACCTTCAAGAAATTCGTAGAGATCAATAGTTAAAGGTAAAAAGGGCTTTTAAAAGTAAAAGGGTAAAAAGGTAAAAAAGTAAAAAGAGGCTTTTTAAAGGTAAAAAGAGCCTTAACCCCTTTCTCCCCCCTTGCGCCCCCGTTCCCAGCGATTCCATCGCTGGTCTCCCAATAAGGTTAAAAAGTAAAAACGAAAAAAATGGCTGATATTTTAGAGGAAATTGTGGCTCATAAAAGAATCGAGATTGAGCAGCGCAAGCGCTTTATCCAGCCACGGCAGATGATAACCCTCACCGAGCAGAAAATGCAGGAAGATGGGGGAAAGGTGCCGGGCGGAAGCATGAAGGAGTCGCTGATGAACTCGGAGACGGGAATCATCGCTGAATTCAAGCGCAAATCGCCTTCCAAGGGCTGGATCAAACAGGAAGGTAAGCCGAGCATCATCCCGCTCGCCTACCAGCAGAACGGAGCCTCGGCGCTCAGCATCCTCACCGACATTGATTACTTCGGAGGATATGATGAGTATATTCAGGAGGCGCGCCATGTGGGCGTTACCCTACCTATCTTATATAAGAACTTCGTGGTAGAGGAATACCAGCTGCTGCAGGCGAGATACTGCGGAGCTTCTGCCGTGCTGCTCATTGCGGCCTGCCTGACCAAGGAGGAGTGTAAGCAACTCATGAACATGGCACACCAGCTGGGCATGGAGGTACTGCTCGAGATGCATAATGAGCGCGACTTCGAGTATGCTGAACTGGAACCGGATATGTACGGCATCAACAACCGAAATCTCGGAACCTTCTTTACGGATGTGGAGAACAGCTTCAGATTGGCAGAGAAACTTCCGAAGGATGTGTGCAGGGTGAGCGAGAGTGGCATCTCCAACCCGCAGACGGTTCTCTGGTTGAGAGAAGAAAGCGGCTTCAGAGGTTTCCTGATGGGCGAACAGTTCATGAAACAGGCAGACCCGGGCGTGGCGCTTGCAGAATTTATTTCTAAATTATAGGATTGTTTGCTCCTAACGCCCTGAAAGGGCAGAAACTCCTAGCCCAGGGCATCGCCCTGGGTATAAAGGCAATCAGCAAGGCGCCCTGTAAGGGCAAAAGCTTTAATGAAGAATAAACAATAAAGAAAATGTTTGTAAAGGTTTGTGGAATGCGTGAACCTGATAATGTAAAGCAGGTTGCGCAACTCGGCGTTGATATGATGGGATTTATCTTCTATCCTAAGTCTCCACGGTATGCCAGTCATGTGGTGGCTCGCTCTGATGCTGACCGCAATGTGTGCCGAGTGGGAGTCTTCGTAAATGATTCCGTTTCCACGATGTTGGACAAGATTCATTCATTCTCTCTGAATGCGGTGCAGATGCATGGAAGCGAGAGCAGGGAACTGTGTGAGCAGCTGCGTGCAGCAAAGGGGAATATGAAGATAATCAAAGCCATTAGTGTTTCCAATGCCGGGGACATTCAGAAATATAAGGAGTATGTAGGCGCTGTTGACTACTTCCTTTTCGACACCAAATGTAAGACGGTGGGCGGAAGTGGTCAGCAGTTTGACTGGCAGGTACTGGATGAATATGATGGCGATGTTCCATTCCTGTTGAGTGGCGGCATCGGTCCGGAAGATGCTTCCCGCATCCTGTCTTTCCATCATCCCCGATGCGTAGGAATCGACCTCAACTCCAGGTTTGAGATAGAACCGGGACTGAAGGATGTAGAGAAACTCAAGGAATTCCTTTTAAAGGTAAAAAAGTAAAAAGGTAAAAAAATAAAAAGGTAAAAAAATAAAAAAGTAAAAAAATGAATAAGATAAATGCATTATTTGCAAACAATAAAGACCGCAAGCTTTTGAGCTTGTATTTCTGCGCCGGATGCCCTACTTTGGAAGGTACCGGTGATGTAATTAAGGCGATGGAGCGCAAGGGGATAGATATGATTGAGGTAGGAATCCCTTTCAGTGATCCGTTGGCTGATGGTCCTGTTATCCAGAGTGCCGGAACCGTGGCTCTGAAGAACGGAATGACGGTGAAGAAACTCTTCGCTCAGTTGAAGGAAATCAAGGATGAAGTGCAGCTTCCACTCGTGCTGATGGGATACCTGAACCCAATCATGCACTACGGTATTGAGGCTTTCTTCAAGAGCTGCGTAGAGAGCGGAGTGAGCGGCACCATCATCCCAGACCTTCCCTTTGATGATTATCTGAAGGTGGTAAAACCCATAGCCGACAAGTATGACATCCGTGTCATCATGATGATTACGCCAGAAACCAGCGAGGAGCGCATCCGTTTCATCGATGAGCATACCGATGGATTCATCTACATGGTCAGTTCGGCAAGTATCACGGGCGCCCAGAGCAGTTTCGGCGATGCCAAGCTGGCTTATTTCAACCACATCAACGGCATGAATCTGCGCAACCCACGCATGATAGGTTTCGGCATCAGCAACAAGCAGACCCTTACCAGTGCGCAGGATAATGCGGCGGGAGCCATCATCGGCAGTAAGTTTGTAACCCTGCTCAATGAAATCGGTGATCCGGATAAGGCACTGGATGGGCTTTTTGAGTGTCTCGAAAAGTAGTTGATAGTTAACAGCAGCTTCGCCGTGTAGCAGGCTTGCTCTATAAACTATAAATAATAAATTATAAACTAAGTATTATGTATCAAGTTGACGAAAAAGGATTTTTTGGAAAATTCGGAGGAGCTTATGTTCCTGAGATATTATATAAATGTGTAACCGAGTTGCAGCAGGCTTACAAGCCAATCATTGAGAGCGAGGAGTTCAAGAAGGAATACCGTGCGTTGCTGAAAGATTATGTGGGCCGCCCTTCACCTCTTTATTATGCCAAGCGCATGAGCGAGAAGTACGGATGCCAGCTCTATCTGAAGCGCGAGGACCTGAACCATACCGGTGCACACAAAATTAACAACACCATCGGTCAGATTCTCATGGCCAAGAAGATGGGCAAGACCCGCATCATTGCCGAAACCGGAGCCGGACAGCACGGTGTGGCTACAGCTACGGTATGCGCCCTGATGAACATGAAGTGTGAGATTTTCATGGGTGCCACCGATGTGGAACGCCAGCATACCAACGTAGAGCGTATGAAGATGCTGGGAGCCAAGGTGAACCCTGTGCGTACCGGCAATATGACCTTGAGCGATGCCTGCTCTGAGGCCATACGCGACTGGTGCTGCCACCCACAGGATACCTTCTATATCGTAGGTTCTACCATGGGTCCGCACCCTTATCCAGACATTGTTGCCAAGATGCAGAGCGTAATCTCTGAAGAACTGAAATGGCAGCTTGAGGAGAAGATTGGCCGCGACTATCCTGATTACCTCATCGCCTGTGTGGGTGGCGGAAGCAATGCTGCCGGAACCATCTACCACTACATTGATGATGACCGCGTGAAGATATATCTGGCTGAGGCTGCCGGACACGGAATAGATACCGATTATACCGCTGCCACCATGCACTGCGGCACAGAAGGCATCATCCACGGAGCACGCACCCTCGTGATGCAGACCGAGGACGGACAGATAGAGGAAGCCTTTACCATAAGTGCCGGTCTCGACTATCCGGGCATCGGCCCTATGCACGCCGACCTTGCCACATCGGGCAGGAGTCATGTGCTCGCCATTAAGGATGATGAGGCCATCTACGCCGGTTACGAGCTCACCCGCATGGAGGGCATCATTCCGGCTATTGAGAGTGCGCACGCCGTGGCAGCCCTGAAGAAGATGAAGTTCAAGAAGGATGATGTGGTGGTGCTCACCGTATCAGGCCGTGGCGACAAGGATGTAGAAACATATTTGAGCCATAAGGAAATGGCAGGAGAGTACGGCAATTTTTAAATAGTTAATAGTTTATAGTTAATAGTTAACAGAGGCTGCGCCGTTGAGCACGATTGTCAAAGCGGTTTATGCTATAAACTGTAAGCTGTAAACTATATACAGTAAATCATAAATTAAATGAAGTTTAATTACAAGACAGTTACCCGCAAGATTCTCGCCGACCTCTATACGCCGGTGGGAGTCTACATGCGACTGAGAGATATTTATCCGCAGTCGGCTCTGATGGAGAGTTCCGACTATCATGGCTCCGAGAATTCGCGCTCCTTCATCGGTGTGCATCCGCTGGCAAGCATCGCCGTGAGTCATGGTGAGGTCATCAAGACCTATCCCGACGGAAGAGTAGAGAAAGAGCAGCTTCCTGCCTTCGGTGCCGGTCAGGGCGAGGAATGCAAACTCGCCATCTCAAAGAGTATCAACGACTTCATCTCTTCCTTCCATGTAGAGGGCGAGAGCAAGGAGTTTTGCGGACTCTATGGATTCACCACCTTCAATGCGGTGAGATATTTTGAGAACATCCCTGTCAAGGATACCACCATGGAGAAGAATGATGCGCCCGACATCTATTACATCATGTATAAGGACATCATCGTCTTCGACCATTTCAACAACACCATGGAGCTCATTGCGCTCCAGGAAAGTGAAGATTCTCACTCTTCACTTCCAGAGCTCGACGAACTGCTCAAGGCGGTGAACAAGGCAAATGTGAAACCTTATGATTTCCACCCGGTGGGCGAAACCACCTCTACGCTCACCGATGAGGAGCACAAGGCAAACATACGCCGATGCATACAGCACTGCCTGCGCGGAGATGTATTCCAGATTGTGGTGAGTCGCCGCTTCGTACAGAAATATGAGGGCGATGATTTCAAACTCTACCGTGCGCTGCGCAGCATCAACCCTTCGCCTTACCTCTTCTATTTCGACTTCGGCGGTTTCCGCATCTTCGGTTCTTCGCCTGAAACCCATAACCGCATCGTGGGCAACAAGGCGTTCATTGACCCGATTGCCGGAACCACCCGACGCACAGGAGATATGGAGCAGGACCGCAAGGCTGCCGAATTCCTGCGCAACGACCCGAAGGAGAATGCCGAGCACGTGATGCTGGTAGACCTGGCGCGCAATGATCTGAGCCGCAACTGTCATGGGGTGAAAGTAGATTTCTACAAGGACATGCAGTTTTACAGTCATGTTATCCATCTCGTGAGCCGTGTGAGCGGAGAGTTGGATGAGCATGCCGACCACATCAAGGAGTTTATTGATACCTTCCCTGCCGGCACGCTGAGCGGTGCGCCTAAGGTGAGAGCGATGCAGATTATATCAGAGCTGGAGCCTCACAACCGCGGTGCCTACGGAGGCTGTATCGGCTTCATCGGTCTGAACGGCGACCTGAATCAGGCCATCGTGATACGTACCTTCATTAGCCGAAACGGCGAACTCTGGTTCCAGGCGGGTAGTGGAGTAGTGGCAAAGAGCAATGATGAGTATGAGCTAGAAGAGTGTAACAACAAGCTCGGTGCGCTGACCAAGGCTATTCACATTGCTGAAGAGTTGTAATAGTGATTAATTATTAGTGATTAGTGATTATTTCTCGCTGATTGTACTCACTAATCACTAATCAATAATAAATAACAAAAGATGAAAGTAGTAATCATAGATAATTACGATTCCTTTACCTATAATCTGGCCCATCTGGTAAAGGAGTTGGGAGCTGACGTTACGGTGTTCCGCAACGACCAGTTCCAGTTGCCGGAGCTGGAACGCTTCGACAAGATCATTCTGAGTCCGGGGCCGGGCATTCCGTCGGAGGCGGGACTGCTGATGGATGTTATCCGCAAGTATGCAGGCCGCAAGCCGATGCTGGGCGTATGCCTGGGGCATCAGGCTATAGGCGAGGCGTTTGGAGCCAAGCTTACCAATCTTTCTGAGGTGTATCATGGAGTGGCAACCCCTTGCACCCAGTTCGGCAACGATGTTATTTTCGACGGGTTGGACAAGCGCATAGAGATTGGTAGATACCACTCTTGGGTGGTAGACCGCTCGGGATTCCCTGACTGCCTGGACGTTACGGCAGTAAGCGATGATGGTTGCATCATGGGTCTGAAGCATAAGAACTATGATATTCATGGTATCCAGTTTCATCCGGAAAGCGTGCTGACGCCAGACGGCAAGAAGATGGTGAGAAACTGGTTGGAAAAAGCTTAATGACCTTAATGACCAATGACCTTAATGACCACCATGACCGCATGGTGGTTGTTGAGTTTTTTTTTGTTTTATGATAAGAAAAAGCAAAGCCTGACGCTCTCTCGAGTGCCAGGCTTTTCCTAACAATCTTAACCCTCGCTACAATCCTCTCACGAGTTTCGCGAAGCATATTACCTAAACTGATTTTTCCAAAAATGGAAAATTAAACCTTTTTGTTTTTACAACCCTTTACATATCCCAAGCCACTGCACTCGCACCGAGTACGGCAGCAGAACTGCCATTAAGGGTAGAAACAAGGAATTTAGCCTTACCCTTGAAGGTGCGGAACACGTGCTCATCATAAGCCTTCTGGATAGGTTTCATGATGAGGTCGCCAGCCTTGGTCAGACCACCGAAGAAGACGAAAGCCTCTGGTGAAGAGAAGGCTGCGAAATCAGCACAAGCCTCACCGAGCATCTTGCCGGTAAACTCGTATACACGCAGTGCCAGCTTGTCGCCCTTGCCTGCAGCAACGCTCACATCATAAGATGTAATATCCTCAGGGTTCATCTCGCGGAGCAATGAAGGCTCATCGCTCTTCTCGAGAAACTCGCGTGCTGTGCGAGCCACACCAGTGGCAGAGCAGTAAGCTTCGAGACATCCTGTACGGCCGCATCCGCAGATACGACCCTCTTTGCCACGTACCATGGTAACGTGACCCAATTCGCCTGCGAATCCGTCGCAGCCGTAAACCATCTGTCCGTTGATAACGATACCAGAACCTACGCCTGTACCGAGTGTAATGTCGATGAAGTTTTTCATACCTCTTGCTACACCGTATGTCATCTCGCCGAGCGCAGCAGCGTTGGCATCATTGGTCATACCTACAGGCAAGCCGCCGAGGGCTTTGCTGAACAAGTTGGCCAATGGTACCACTCCGTCGTGTGCCCAAGGAAGATTTGGAGCGAATTCAATGGTTCCATTATAATAGTTTGCGTTTGGCGCACCGATACCCATTGCCTTAATCTTGTCAATGCCGCCTACCGTATCAATGATAGGCTGGAGAGCTTCTACGGCTGCCTTCACATAGTCTTCAACCTTTTTGTAACCGCCTGTCTTGATGGCAGTTGTTGCTTTGATCTCTCCGCGAGCATCTACGATGCCGAAAACTGAATTTGTACCGCCGAGGTCAAGGCCTATTACGTACGGTTTAAGTGTATTATCTGTCATGTTAATTATTTAAAATTAGTTAGAATTATTTTATTTCTCGGCAAAGATACTGAAAACTTTTGAATCTCGTTTATTTTTAAATATAAAAAATTTTAATTTTCTTTTTTTTTCTGCCAGATGATTTGCTGTCCGAAGTTTCTCTGTTGCCCTAAATCCTGTTTATATTCATGCAGAACATCCGCGTAATCCGTGTAATCCGTGCCCGAAAATATAAAAAACGGATATAAAATGAACTTTTAGGCGAAAAAATTGTGCTTTGTGCCCAAAATTTTGTAACTTTGCCGACTGTTAGAAATTGTAACGATACTAAGATGAATTTAGCATTTCCAATTGAGATAAACATCCTTGACTTCATATTCAAAGGAATTGTCATCGGTGTTCTTGCCTCAGCCCCTATGGGTCCGGTAGGCATCCTTTGCATCCAGCGTACACTCAACAAGGGTCGCTGGTATGGGTTTGTAACAGGTGTGGGTGCCGCATGCAGCGACATTGTATATGCTCTGTTTACAGGCTTGGGCATGAGTTTTGTGATGGATTTTGTGAGCAACTCCGAGAACAAGTTCTATCTTCAGATTTTCGGTAGTCTGATGCTCCTTGTGTTCGGAATCTACTGCTTCAAAAGCGACCCGATGAAGAACATGCACAAGTCGAGCAACAAGCAGGGTACCCTGATGCACAACGGCATCACGGCGTTCCTCGTAACACTCTCCAATCCGCTCATCGTGTTCCTCTTCATGGCCACCTTCGCGCAGTTTGCTTTCGTCGTACCGGATATGCCGGTAGAAATGGGAGTAGGGTATCTCAGCATCGTCTTCGGAGCCCTGCTGTGGTGGTTCGGACTCACCTGGCTCGTCGACAAGATTAGGAACAAGTTTGATACCAACGGCATCGTCATTATCAATAAGGTAATAGGCAGCGTGGTCATCATCTTCTCCATGATCGCTCTCTTCGGCACGATTTTCAATCTGTATCATCTGCCGGAATTTTAAAAGTACTTAAACAGGTCTTTAAACACCCCTTCAATCAGAAGAAGGCAAAGCATAAAGTTCAATAGTTAACAGTTCAAAGTTTATGTTTGTAGCACAAGAATTAAGAAAGAAAAGTATCGCAGAATACTTATTATATATGTGGCAGATTGAGGACATCATCCGAGCTTACGGATGCTCGCTGCCTGTCATCAAGAAAAATTATGTAGACCGGTTCGACTTTACACCTGAGCAGCGCGAGGAAGAACTCGACTGGTTTGGCAACCTGATTCGCATGATGAACGAGGAGGGAAAGCGCGAGGGAGGACACCTTAATATTAATAAGGTGATACTAAAGGACGTCATTGACCTGCACGGCATGCTGCTGCAGAGCACCAAGTTTCCTATCTACAATGCCGAATATTACAAGGTGCTGCCTTTCATCGTAGAGCTGCGCCAGCGGGGCGACAAGGATCTCAACGAGATTGAAACCTGCCTCGATGCCCTCTATGGTGTGATGATGCTGCGCCTGCAGAAGAAGGAAATTACGCCCGAAACCGAAAGGGCCATCAAGGAGATTACCGTCTTCATAGGTCTGCTCAGCGATTATTACATCAAAGACCGAACCGAGGGACTCAAGTTTGATGATGACGACATGTAGTGATTAGTTATTAGTGATTACTTTTTAAGAATATACATTATTATATATTTACAACAGGATGAACGAAATAGAAAGAAGAAGAACATTTGCCATTATCTCTCACCCGGATGCTGGTAAGACAACATTGACCGAGAAGTTTCTGCTTTTCGGTGGACAGATTCAGGTGGCAGGTGCCGTAAAGAATAACAAAATTCGCAAAACTGCGACTTCTGACTGGATGGATATTGAGAAACAGCGTGGTATCTCGGTATCTACATCTGTAATGGAATTTGATTATCTCCCTGCCGGACAGGAGGGAGAACCTTATAAGGTGAATATCCTGGATACGCCAGGTCACCAGGACTTCTGCGAGGATACCTACCGCACACTTACAGCCGTAGATTCAGCCATCATCGTGGTTGACTCTGCCAAGGGTGTGGAGGCACAGACCCGCAAACTCATGGAGGTGTGCCGCATGAGAAATACCCCGGTAATCATCTTCATCAACAAGATGGACCGTGAGGGACGCGACCCGTTTGATGTGCTCGACGAGTTGGAAGCAGAGCTCAAAATCAAGGTTCGCCCGCTGAGCTGGCCTATCGGTCAGGGCGCCCGTTTCAAGGGCGTTTACAACATCTACGAGCATCAGCTGAATCTCTTTACCCCTAACAAACAGCGAGTTACCGAGAAGGTAGAGGTAGACATCCAAAGTTCAGAACTCGACGAGCGGGTTGGTGAACGTGAGGCTGCACAACTGCGTGAGGAACTGGAACTGGTAGATGGTGTTTACCCTGAGTTTGAGGAAGAAACCTACCGTTCGGCCGAGGTAGCACCTGTGTTCTTCGGTTCGGCACTGAACAATTTTGGTGTTCAGGAACTCCTCGACTGTTTTGTTCATATTGCTCCATCTCCTAGACCCACCCAGGCAGAGGAGCGTCTGGTGAAGCCTGAAGAACCTAAGTTCAGTGGTTTCATCTTCAAGATTACAGCCAATATTGATCCAAACCACCGCTCCTGCATCGCTTTCTGTAAGATATGCTCGGGCAAATTTGTGAGAAATCAGCCATATTACCACGTGCGCTTGGATAAGAACGTACGTTTCTCTTCGCCTACCCAGTTCATGGCACAGCGCAAGAGTACCATTGACGAGGCTTATCCGGGTGACATTGTAGGTTTGCCAGACAACGGTATTTTCAAGATAGGAGATACGTTGACGGAGGGAGAGAAGATGCATTTTCGCGGTTTGCCAAGCTTCTCTCCACTCCTTTTCAAGTACATCGAGAATGATGACCCGATGAAGAGCAAGCAGTTCCAGAAGGGATTGGAGCAGCTCATGAACGAGGGTGTGGCGCAGCTCTTCGTCAACCAGTTCAACGGCCGCCGCATCGTGGGCACCGTGGGTCAGCTGCAGTTCGAGGTTATCCAGTACCGCCTGGAGAACGAGTACAATGCCAAGTGCCGCTGGGAGCCAGTGCATCTTCACAAGGCTTGCTGGATAGAGGCAGATGACGAGAAGGAACTCGAGAACTTCAAGAAGCGCAAGTACCAGTACATGGCCAAGGATATTGAGGGGCGCGATGTCTTTCTTGCCGATTCGGGCTACGTGTTGAGCATGGCGCAGCAGGATTTTGAACACATCAAGTTCCATTTCACATCGGAATTCTAAATCAATGTAAAAAAGATGGATGAAGAAATTCTAGATTACAACGAGCAGAAAGAGGGATGGGTCAGTAAGATGGTGGATTGGCAGAAAAAACATATTTCTGACCGCCAGATGACCCTTATCCTGGCTTTTATCATCGGCCTTCTGGCGTCGGTGGCAGGATATTTCCTGCACGGCATTGTGCACGAAATACAGTTGCTGCTCACTTCGGGATTTAACAAGGGCACCTATAACCTGCTCTTCCTGCTCTTCCCGATTGTGGGCATTTACCTCACCATGCTCTTTATTAAATATGTGGTCAGAGATAATATTTCCCACGGTATCACCCGTGTGCTTTACGCCATTTCTACCAAAAATTCCAAGCTCAAGGCCCACAACTGTTGGTCATCGGTGGTGGCATCAGGTATCACCATCGGTTTCGGTGGTTCCGTGGGAGCCGAGGCTCCTATTGTGCTCACGGGTTCGGCCATCGGCTCAAACCTGGGACAAATCTTCCGCATGGACAAGAAAACCATGATTCTGCTGGTGGGCTGTGGCGCCTCTGCAGCCATTGCTGGAATCTTTAAGGCGCCTATTGCTGGACTCGTGTTTACGCTTGAGGTGCTGATGGTAGACTTGAGCATGGCTTCCTTGCTGCCTATCCTTATCAGTTGTGTAACAGCTACTTGCTTTACCTACATCCTGATGGGCTCCAAGAGTCTTTTCGATTTTACGCTTACCAGTCCGTGGGCGCTCGACCGCGTGCCTGCCTGCCTTTTGCTGGGCATTTTCTGCGGCTTGGTGAGCCTTTATTTCATGCGCACCATGTCGGCGTGCGAGGGCTTCTTTGCCAAGCTTTCGCCTTATCCCTACGTAAAACTGCTGTTTGGAGGACTGATTCTGAGTTCGCTCATCTTCCTCTTCCCTTCGCTCTACGGCGAAGGCTATACGGCAGTCAACGTGCTGCTGAAGGGGCAGAATGTGGAAGACTGGGGGCAGGTGATGAGCCGTTCGCTCTTCTACGGGCACAACCAGCTGCTCATCCTCTACATCGCTCTGGTAACCTTTACCAAGGTTTTTGCCACCTCGGCAACCAACGGCAGTGGCGGATGCGGTGGTACCTTTGCTCCTTCGCTCATTATTGGAGGTTTTGCCGGTTTCCTCTTTGCGCGCCTCTGGAATGTGAACCAGGTGGGCGTCTACATTCCTGAGCAAAACTTTACACTCTTGGGCATGGCGGGCCTCATTACGGGTGTGATGCATGCCCCGCTTACGGGCATCTTCCTCATCGCCGAACTCACGGGCGGCTACCAGCTCTTCATGCCGCTGATGATAGTGTGCATCTCTTCGCTGCTCACCATCAGCATCTTTGAGAGTCACAGCATCTACGCCCTGCGTCTGGCTAGAGAGGGCAAGCTGCTCACCCACCATATTGACAAGGCTGCGCTCACCCTGCTGGGCATGCAGGATGTCATTGAGAAAGATTATCATCCGGTAGGTCCGGATCTGCCGATGAGCAAGCTGGTGAGTGAGATAAGTCGCAGCAACAACAACTTTCTGCCTGTTTTAGATCAGGCGGGTGTGCTGTTGGGAGTAATAGATATTACGAAGATTCGCCACATCATCTTCCGCACCGAACTGTATCAGCATTTCACCGTGCGTCAGCTGATGATGCAGCCTTCTGCCGTTCTTACCGAACATGACAGTATGGACGAGGTGATGCAGAAATTTGATAAAACCGATGCCGCCCAGCTGCCAGTGGTTGATGTGGCAGGCGTACTGAAGGGTTACATCAGCCGTACTAGAATCTATTCTATGTACAGGCAGATTGTAGCGGATATGTCGGCAGAGTAGGAGTTTTAAGTGTAGAGTGAAGAACGAAGAGTGAAGAATTCAACGGCTTTGCTGGTTTTATTTTAAAATATTAGTGTTTTATGGAGAAGAAGGATTTGAGAATTGTTTTCATGGGAACACCGGAGTTTGCGGTGGAATCCCTCAAGCGCCTGGTAGAGGGCGGTTACAACGTGGTGGCTGTGGTTACGCAGCCTGATAAACCGGTGGGCAGACATCAGGATACGCTGCAACCTTCGCAGGTTAAGCAGTATGCCGTAGAGCATGGTTTACCGGTGCTGCAGCCTGTAAAGATGAAGGACCCTGACTTTGTGGAGCAGTTGCGTTCTTATCAGGCTGACTTGCAGGTGGTAGTTGCTTTCCGCATGCTGCCAGAGGTGGTTTGGGCGATGCCGAAATATGGTACTTTTAATGTACATGCAGCCCTCCTTCCGCAGTATCGCGGTGCGGCGCCTATTAACTGGGCAGTGATTAATGGCGAGAAGGAGACGGGTGTTACCACCTTCTTCCTCGACCACGATATTGATACCGGTCGCATCATTCTGCAGAAACGTTTTCCTATTCCGGAGACGGCAAATGTGGAGTATGTTTACGACGGGTTGATGCATCTTGGTGCTGAATTGGCGCTGGAAACCATTGATGCGCTCATCGCTGCCGATGGCAATATCGGTTCCATTCCTCAGAGCGAAATGATAGGACAGGGTGCCGAACTCAAGCCGGCTCCGAAAATCTTCAAGGATACCTGCCGCATCGACTTCCACAAGCCTGCTAAGCAGGTGTATGATTTCATCCGCGGTCTTTCTCCATACCCTGGTGCATGGACTGAAATTAAGAAGAAGGAGACAGTAGTATTATTTGACGATCCTAAGGGAGATGATGATTACGTGAGGTTCCCTGAGCCTACAACTCATCCATCCCATAAGCAGAGTACACAGAAAATTCAGGTACTTAAGATATTTTCTACCCGTCTTTCATGTATGAAGCGTGGTGATGCGCCTGTGGGATCGCTCCGCGTTGAGGGGAAGTCGTTACAAGTAGCCTGCCTTGATGAATGGCTCATTATTCAGGAGTTGCAGCTCAGTGGCAAGAAACGCATGGATGCTTCTGCTTTTCTCAATGGTATGAAGGACATAGCTTATTATGAGTGTTTGAAGAAAGATGTTAGTGACGATTTTTAAGATTCAAAAGATTTTTGATTTTTAGTTTTATAGTATTATGACTGTAGAAGAAGACATCAAGCGTGCTATAGAGTGCATGCGAAAGGGTGGAGTGATACTCTATCCTACAGATACCGTATGGGGCATAGGATGCGACGCCACCAACCCTGAAGCGGTAAAGAAAGTTTATGAAATAAAGAAACGTGACGATTCTAAGGCGCTTATCTGCCTGATAGATTCTGCTGACCGCATGGCGCGTTATTTCCGCAATGTGCCACAGGTGGCATGGGATTTCATCGATGCTGCCATGCCTGTAAAGCCTACTACGGTTATTCTTGATGATGCCAGTGGAGTGGCTAATAATCTGGTAGCAGAGGATGGAAGTCTGGCGATGCGTATAACCTATGAGCCTTTCTCCAAACAACTCTGTTACCGTTTTCAGAAGCCTATTGTAAGTACAAGTGCTAATGTGAGTGGTGAGCCTGCTGCACAGAATTATCGCGACATCTCCGAGGAAATCCTCAATGCTGTAGATTATGTTTGCTGGAGCCGCCGTCAGGAGCATAAACCTCATCAGCCTTCCAGCATCGTTAAGATTGCTAAGGATGGTGAAGTGAAAGTAATCAGATAAGTTTTCAATTCATCCTATATGAAATGCCTGCTAGAGGGATATTTTCTTCCTTTAGCAGGCTTTTTTGTATGTTTTCAGTCTATAATATACTTAAAGAAGTATTATTGCAATTCGTTTATATGACAAAAAAGAATTTCCGCTCAATACGGATATATAACAAGAAACCCTGCAAGAAATGAATCTTGCAGGGTTTATCTTGGGTGGAAGGTGGGACTCGAACCCACGACATTCAGAACCACAATCTGACGCTCTAACCAACTGAACTACGTCCACCATATTGGTTATGTTTTGCTTTTTCAAAAATAGTTGGGTGGAAGGTGGGACTCGAACCCACGACATTCAGAACCACAATCTGACGCTCTAACCAACTGAACTACGTCCACCATATTCTTGTTAAGCGGGTGCAAAGGTACGAAAAAAAAATGGTTCTACCAAATTTTTTCGTACCTTTTTTCTTATTTTTTATTTTGCAGGGCTTGTTGGAACAACTGGAGCTGCCTTCTGGGCATCTGCACCAGCTGCAGGAACAGCCTTCTGAGCACCTGCTGCTGCATCCTTGCTAGCACCTGGCATAGCAGGAAGAGCGGTCTGCTCCTGAGTGGCTCCCTCCAAAACACTGCTTTCGCCAGCTGCCTGAGGGGCTACATAAGCACATGCCACGCTGATGACAACCAAGGCTGCAGCGAGGCCCCATGTTAATTTCTCAACAATGTCAGTGGTCTTGCGAACACCCATGATTGAGTTGGTTGAAGAGAAGTTACTTGCAAGTCCACCTCCCTTTGATTCCTGGATGAGCACGATGAAAATCATCAGGATAGCTACCAGGACGATTAATACTACTAATAATGTGTAAGCCATTTTTTAAAACTAGTTTTATTTATTTATTATTCTTCTTTATTTCTTCTTGCTGTTCAGTATCAGTTTCTCAAGGAATCTGAGCTGGTCAACATAATATCCGTTCTTGTCAGGATGCTGCTGATGCAGGCGGCTGATGATTTCGTAAGCCCTCTTATACTTGCCCTGCTTGATGTAGATGCGGGCGAGGGTTTCGGTGAATACACCGCTGTTTTCCTCTTCGCCATCCTTGCCGGAATCGGTCTGAAGTTCGGGAGTAAATTCTGGTTTGTAATCTTCGTCCTGCTGGATTTTAGGCAGTTTGAAACCGCCATCCTCCATAAAGTCGTCGATGAGACTCATGGTGCGCGAAGTATCTTCTGGCTCCTGCTGGTCTTCGGTCTCCATGAGATAAGCCACATAGTCTACAGCCGCGTCAGCAGGTGTAGGCTTACGTTTCTCCTTCTTCTCTTCTTCGTCTTCTTCCATAGGAATGGATCCCAGGAAGTGGTCGATGAGGTCACTAGTACGGTCCCCATGTTTTTCTGCTCCTATTCCTCTTACGCCTTGCTGCTTGTTGGATTCAGCCTCTTCAGGGGCGTTTTTTATCTGATAGTGGGCTGCCTCTACCATCTCGAAGATAATCTTACGGTCGGTGATGTAGATGGCTGCACGGCGCAGTTCTTCGTCGAAACTCGGGTCGTGGAGCAGGTACAGATTCTTCAACATCAGTAGGCGTGCCGTCTGATAATACGGATATAAGGCCAAGAGGGCGCGCAAGTCGTAGAGCGTCTCTCGGTTCATTTCCTCTGGGTGTTGTATCAATCTGCTTAATTCCACGATATTTTTACTTTACTTTATTTTACTTTGAACTTTGAACATTGAGTTTTGAACTTTATGATTAGTAAAGCCGTTGAATTCTTCACTCTTCACTTTTCGTTCTTCACTTACTTTACCAGTTAGCTACCGTAGCGTTGAATATCTGGTCTACCAGATCTTTGATAATCTGGGTTACCAGTTCTTCCTGCACCGAGGCAAGGCTCTGAGTGGTGTCGTAGGTCTTGGCAGATGTAAACTGCTTTTCAAAGTCCTCGGCATGGTTCTTGGTGTTGGTGAAACGTACGTTTACGGTGATACTGAGCTCGGTCTGTGCTGAGTATCCCTCAGAACTAACCGACTTGTTGCGCTGAGAATATTGGGTGATTTCGCCCTCTATCTTCAGGTCTCCGTTGCGTGACACCTGTATGAGCTGGGTGTTGCTGGCAAACTTATCCTTGAGTTCGTTGTTGAACATCGGACCCATCGGACCCCACACATACGAACTTCTGATAGGGAAGTCGGCTATCTGTATGGTCTTGGTTTTGGTGTAGTCGATGCTGGCACCGTTGAACTTGTAGCTCACGGAGCATGCTGCCATGACCGCCACCATCAGTGTGACTCCTATTATATATAGGTACGCGCGTATATGCTTCATAACTTATATTTGTTAATCTTTCTGTACAGAGTTCTGTCGGAGATTCCCAGTTCTTCTGCCGCTTTCTTGCGGTTTCCGTTGTTTCTCTCCAATGCCTTTTCTATCATCTGCTTGCTAAGGTCGCTGAGGTTCAGATTCTCGTTTTCTTCCTTGATCTCCTCAATTTCAGCATCCTCGGCTTCGGGTTTGTAAGTGCCCCTAATGCCTCCTGTAGCTATTTCCTGACGGATGTGTTGTAGCTCGTCGAGATCGGTAATCGGAGGTACGGAAGATACCGGAGAAACCGATGGAACGGATGGTACGGACGGAACCGGAGAAACCGATGAAACCGGAGATACGGATGATACTGGAGCTACCTGGGTATTCGGTTGAACCGGAGAAACATATCCGCCTGTACCGCCCAACTGGCGTGCCTCATCGAGTTGCTTGCGCAGGCTGTTCATCTCTCGTCTCAGGTCGCTCACGTTGCCCCTCAGTTCGTAGAGAATCTTGTATAGCAGTTCGCGCTCGCTGGCGTAGCTATGGTCGTCCTTGCCATCCTTCTGTATGGTGGCGAGCTGTGTAGACTCCTCATCTCTCGGAATAAACTGGGTGAGGGTCTGTGCATCGATTTCTCTTTCTCGGCTCAGCACTGACATCTGTTCGGTAATGTTCTTGAGCTGTCTCACATTTCCCGGCCACTTGTATTTCAGCATGATCTGCTTGGCCTCATCTGAGAGTGAAATCTTAGGCAGACGGTATTTTTCGGCCATCTGCATGGCGAAGAGGCGGAAGAGCAGGAGAATGTCGTCGCCACGCTCTCTCAATGCAGGCATCTGTATCGGGATGGTGTTGAGGCGGTAGTAGAGGTCCTCGCGAAAGCGGCCTTCGCTCACAGCCTTGCGCATGTTTACGTTGGTGGCTGCCACGATGCGGACATCCGTTTTCCTTATCTCAGTTCCACCCACGCGGATGTATTCTCCCGTTTCGAGCACGCGCAGCAGTCTTGCCTGCGTCTGTATCGGGAGTTCGCCCACCTCGTCGAGGAAGATGGTACCCTTGTTGGCAATACCGAAGTATCCTTCGCTTTCGCCTATGGCTCCAGTGAAGGAACCCTTCTCATGTCCGAAGAGTTCGCTGTCAATGGTTCCCTCCGGAATGCTTCCACAGTTGATGGCGAAATATTTCTCTCTGCGGCGTGGCGAATTGTCGTGAATCACCCTTGGAATGATTTCCTTACCCACACCGCTCTCGCCGATGATGAGCACGGAGAGATCGGTCGGCGCTACCTGTAGGGCTACGTCGAGCGCATGGTTCAATCCGTCGCTGTTACCGACGATATTGTAGCGTTGTTTTATCTTTTGTAGTTCGGAAGTATCCATTTAGCTGCCAAAATTACTCATTTTTTCTGAATTATCTGCATTTTTTTTTAATTTTAACGTTCGGGAGGTCTGATTACAGGGCAGATTTGCCTTTTTTGCGTCATCTGCCCTCCCGAATCTTTCTTTATTCCGCTTTTTCTCGGGAATAGGGAATCTTTCTCTTATCCCTTTTTCTTAGGGATGGAGAATCTTACCTTCTCGCTCTCGTCACGCTTCTCGTGGTAGAGTTTAGGCAGTGGATTCTCGTAGGCCTCATCATAGTCTTCGCGGTTGCAGAAGGCATCCAGCGCCAAGTAGATGGCGTGGCGGAAGGAGAGTGCATCGGCTTCGTTGCAGCCCGTGATGCTGTAGCTAGGAGTGGTGTTGGCGGCGGTGTGCACGAGTGGCAGACCGGCAGTAAAGAGTACGCCATCCTCGGTGTAGAGAGAATGGAACGGGGTAGTAGCCTGATCATGATACATGGCCATGATGCCGTCGAACTCTACGAAATGACCGTTGCCGAAGAACTCGTCAGCAGGGTAAGGACCAAAAGCTTGTATTTTCTGCTCGGCAAGCTGGTCAATGGCTGGGATGATGATGCTGGCTTCCTCTGGTCCGCAGCTCTCCTCACCGTTGTTGCTAGGATTCAGGGCGAGCACGGCGATGCGCGGATTGGTAATCATGAAGTCTCGCTTCAGTGATGTGTGCATCTGCTTCACCTTCTCGATGATGAGTTCCTGGGTGATAGCTGCCGGCACGTCCTTGAGCGGAGTCTTTCCGGTTACGGATGCGATGCGAAGGTCGCCGCCGCAGAGGATGGAAAGGCCCTTGGCACCTTCGCCCAGGCAAGTTTCAATGTATTCCTTGTGGCCCTTGAACTGGAAGCCCTCAAATTGTGCGTTCTGGTTGTTTACCGGTGCGGTAACGAGCACGTCGAAGAGCTCGTCGCGGTAGTCGGTCATGGCTCGGTCAAGTGCCTTGATGGCTGCCGTACCCGATTCCTGAGTAGGCATGCCCATGTCAACCTTTACCTCCTCGTCTACGGCTGGCAGGAGGTTGATTCTTCCGTCTTCAGCATCTTCTGCTTTCTGGATGATGGAGAACTGGGCAGGCAGATTCATCGCCTTGCGGTAATAAGCTGCCACTTTAGGCGAACCGTAGATGATAGGGGTACAATACTCCAACATCTCTGGCTCACTGAATGCCTTAAAAATGAGTTCGTATCCGATACCGTTGGTATCTCCGTGAGTGATGGCCACTCTAATCTTTTTGCTGTCCATTTATCGTTTTATTTTATAGTAGAAATCGCAGCTTCTAGCTGCTTGATTAATATTTTCTTTTTCATTTCGGGCGCATAGACGAAGCCGATGATGATGATTTCATCCCCCGTTTTTCTCAGGCGGATGCGCCTCATCGCGTAGGGGCCTCCCATGGCATCGCCCTTCATCTCCCAGAGTCCTTTTTCAGAAAGGACCGGGATTATCATGTACATGCTGTCGGTTTCGCCGGGCATGTTTGTGCGGAGCATGCTGTCAATCTGCTGTTTCTCTTGAGCAGGAAAAGCATCAGAATTGGCTTTCCCTCTTCGTTCTTCCCTCTTCACTTTCATGAGGATGAGGTTCTTCATGCCCGAACTGGCGTTGTTTGAAATCCAGATGAAGTTCTTCGCCTTCTTGCTGGCCTGCATTTCGGCAGGGATGTTCATGCTGATGCCGAAGTTCTTCTTTACCAGCTGCTGCATCTCGCGGTTCTGCTTGCTCGGGTTGGTGGAGATGATGGAGGCGAGGTGCTCCAGTTCAGTCTCATCTACGAGCTGGCGCAGTTTCTCGGGGTTGAGTTTCTCTCTGAGTTGCTGCAGCGAGCGGGCAGAGATGCGGATGACAGTCTGCGGTGAAGCATTCTCGTTGCGGCTCAGCCTGACTGAGAATTCCGCTGCCGGGATGTTCACTACGATGCGAGTTCTTACGAGCAGGTAGCTGCCGTGGATCTTGCCCTTCTTAACCTGGATGAGCCGGCAGAGCGGTTCGGGTTGGGGCAGGGCAGGCACCTCTTCCGTCAGTATCTTCGTAACGATGCTGTCGGTATCTCCCTCGAGCACCACCTCGTAAGGCTGTCCTGTGCTCTTGGGCAGTTTTCTGTTTCTTCCTCTTCCCGGGCTGCAACTTGCCAGAAAAAGGAACAAAAGACAGCCGGCAAGTAGGATCTTTAAAGATTCTCTAACCATTTTTCCCCCACCTTTCCTTACTTATTCATCTTCTCTTCATCCTCGTGCTCACGGATTTCTCCGATTTTCTTCGAGGTGCTGAGCAGACCGCAGGCGGCGTAGATGTCCTGGCCGCGGCTGGCACGGATGGTGGTGAAGACACCATGCTGGGTGAGGTAATCACGGAACTGCTCCATCTTCTCATCATCCACACCTTGCAGAGGAATGTCTGGAATTTGGTGGAAACGGATCAGGTTGAAGCGGCAGTCAAGTCCCTTCACCAGTTTGATGATGGCCTTGGCATGCTGCATACTGTCGTTTACGCCCTTAAAGACGATGTATTCGAAACTCAGGCGGCGTTGATGAGAGAAATCATAGTTCCTCAGCAGTTCTACTACCTGCTCAATGCCCATGCCCCTTTCGGCAGGCATCAGTTCAGCGCGCTCAGAAGGGATAGGGTCGTGCATGCTGATGGCCACATGGCAGTCGCTCTCTTCCAGGAACCGCTTCAGCTTGTTCTTCACGCCCACCGAACTTACCGTGATGCGCTTCGGGCTCCATGCCCAGCCGTAGTCGGCGGTGAGAATCTCTGTGGCGCGCAGCACATTGTCGAGATTATCCATCGGCTCGCCCTGACCCATGAACACGATGTTGGTAAGCTTGTCCACCTCCGGCAGCGAGTAAACCTGGTTCAGAATGTCGCCTGCAGGCAAGCTGCCCTCAAACCCCTGCTTGCCGGTCTGGCAGAACAGGCAGTTCATCTTGCATCCCACCTGCGAAGAAACGCACAGTGTGGCGCGGTCTTTGTCTGGGATGTAAACCGTCTCGACAAATTTGCCGCTTCGGGTAGGGAAGAGGTACTTGATGGTACCATCCACCGAATGTTGCGCATCGGAATATCCGAAGCATCCTATTTCGTATTCGGCAGCGAGTTTGGCACGGTTCGCCTTAGAGATGTTGGTCATCTCATCAATGCTCTTCACATGCTGCTCATAGAGCCACTTCGCCATCTGCCCACCGGTGAAGGCGGGCATGCCTAAGTCCTTTGCCACCTGCTTCAATTCGGCAAGTGTAAGGCCCAAAAGATATTTTTTTTCATTATTCATACTGCAAAGATAGTGTTTTTTGCCGAAAAATTAGTATCTTTGCCACATATTTTAATATAATAAGATAAAATAAAGATAAAAAACACAGATTTAGCCCCCCGAAAAGGGCTGAAGTGAACAAAAATAACGTAAGAAAATGAGAGAAAAAATAGACCTTTTCTTGCCTTGCGAATACATCGACGATGCGCAGAAAGCCTTGTCGGTGCTTCATGAGTACAAGACTGTACAGCATATCCACTTCCTGGTGAGTGCTGATTTTGCTGCTCATCATCAGGTGCCCGAAGGATGTACGTTTGTCATCACCGACCGCCTGGAAAGCAGTAACACTATTGTCAGCATCGCTGAAAATACAGATGCCGACTACGTGATGATCTGTACCCGCCACACCACCATAGGCTGGGGAAACAACACGCTGGAGCGATTCCTCAGAGTGGCAGATGATACGGATGCCGTCATGGTTTACGCCGACCACTACAAGATGGTGGAAGGCAAAATGGAGAAACATCCGGTGATTGACTACCAGTCAGGTTCTTTGCGAGATGACTTCGACTTTGGAAGCCTCTGGTGCATCAAGGCACAGGCGCTGGCCGACTACATCGCCCAACCCGACCGCGAAGAGTATCAGTTTGCCGCCCTCTACGACCTCCGTCTCTATCTGAGCCGCGTGGGCGAAATCTTTCATCTCAACGAATTCCTCTATTCAGAAGCCGAACTCGACACCCGTAAGAGCGGCGAGAAGCAGTTTGACTATGTAAACCCGCGCAACCGCGAGGTTCAGATTGAGATGGAAAAGGCATGCACCCAGCATCTGGGCAAGGTGGGCGCCCTGATAGACACCACCTTCTACCGCCAGCCCGACTTCGGTGAGCAGGAGTTTGAATACGAGGCATCTGTCATCATCCCCGTCTTCAACCGCGAAAAGACGGTGGCTGATGCCGTGAAGAGTGCGCTGGGACAGAAGGCCAACTTCAAGTTTAACGTCATCGTGGTAAACAACCATTCTACCGACCGCACCGGCGAAATACTGGATGAACTTAAAGCCGACAACCTGATACAGATTGTGCCGGAGAGAACTGACCTGGGAATAGGCGGATGCTGGAACGAAGCCATCAACAGCAGTTTCTGCGGAAAGTTTGCCGTACAGCTTGACAGCGATGACCTCTATTCTTCACCAAAGACACTCCAGAAGATAGTAGATGCCTTCTACAAGCAGAAGGCAGCCATGATTATCGGCTCGTACCGCATGTGCGACTTCGACCTCAATACCCTGCCACCGGGACTGATAGACCACAAGGAGTGGACCGATGAAAACGGATGCAACAATGCGCTGCGTATCAACGGATTGGGTGCTCCGCGCGCCTTCTTCACTCCGCTGGTCAGACAGATCCAGTTTCCTAACACCTCGTATGGTGAGGATTATGCGCTCGGCTTGGCATTTTCGCGCCGTTACCGCATCGGCAGAATCTACGACGAACTCTACCTCTGCCGCCGCTGGGGAGGTAACAGCGATGCAGCCCTTAGCGTAGAGAAGGTGAACGCCAACAACCTGTATAAGGACCGCCTGCGCACCATGGAACTGAAGGCACGTCAGCACCTGCTGCAGGGCAAGGCCGACATTATGGAAGACAGCAGCATCTCGCGTTTCTTCAACCGTCAGCTGGAGGTTTGGACCGATGCGCGCCACCGCTTCCGCGACCTCAAGCATGTAGAAACTCGTCAGTTCTCCGACCAGCTGAAACTGCAGTGGAACCCAGCCCGCATCGTAAGTACGGGCGCCAAGATAGATAAGAAAACCCTGGGCGAGCGCCCTTGTTTCCTTTGCGACAAAAACCGTCCTAAGGAACAGATGTCGAAGCAGATAGACGAGAAATTCCATCTTCTAGTGAATCCGTTCCCGATTCTGCCAGTCCACTTCACCATTCCGGCACGCAAGCATCAGCCTCAGCTCATCTACAAGAACTACGGCGAGATGCACCGCTTCATCAGTCTGCACAGCGACCTGATGGTGTTCTACAACGGTCCGAAGTGTGGTGCATCGGCTCCAGACCATCTTCATTTCCAGGCAGGAACCAACGGCATCCTTCCTCTTCAGACCAACTGGCAGCGTCTCTCCCGCAACCTGACCGACATCATCTCTCTCAATGATGAGGAGAAAATCTCTGTGGTTCGCGACTTCATCGTTCCCGCCTTCGTCATCATCTCGAAGAGTGCTGAGAGCGATGAGGCCCTCTTCCGCCGTCTCTACAAGGCAATGCCTCAGCGTGGCGACGAAACCGAACCGATGATGAATATCATCTCCTGGCGCAAGGGCGAGGAATTCATCAGCGTGGTCATTCCGAGAGAAAAGCACCGTCCGGAAGCCTATTTTGCCGAAGGCGACGCCCAGTTTGTGGTTTCGCCGGGAGCACTGGATATGAGCGGACTCATCATCACCCCTCGTGAGGAAGATTTCCGAAAGCTGACCGAGGAGAAAGCTCTCTCGCTGCTGCAGGAATGTGGCGTTTCGGAAGAAAAGATGAACGCCATCATCGCCAAACTGAAGGCATCTAAGGATGCCGAGGATGCAGCCGAAGCCTCTTCCACCTTATATAATAAAGGTAAGCAGCCCGACGTAACGGTGGGCATCGTGAGTGCGCAGAAGATTCATTTCTCGCTCAACAAACCTTATCTTGCCAAGGGCGAAAAGGTGCTGGGCGAACAGGTGGTAGAATTCTCAGAGGGCGGTGTGCTCTGGAACGGCAACCAGTACAGCCAGCTTACCTTCCATCCGCAGAGTGCCGACGCCTCGTTTTCGCTGAGCGACGTAACCATCGGTGTCAACTTCCACTGGGAGCGCAAGGAAACCCAAACCTTTCTGGGCACGCTCCGCTTTGTGGTAGAATCGGATAAGATTGTGGCAATCAATGAGTTGCCTGTAGAGAAATATCTGGAGAGCGTCATCAGCAGTGAGATGAGTGCCACTTCGAGTCTCGAACTCCTGAAGGCGCACGCCGTCATCTCCCGTTCATGGCTCCTGGCACAGATGAAGAAGCGCCGAGAGGTGGCTGAGAGCGGCAACAACTTCTTCTCCTTCACCAAGAAGGAAGATACGCTCATCCGCTGGTACGACCGCGAAGACCACACCCTCTTTGATGTATGTGCCGACGACCACTGCCAGCGCTACCAGGGTATCACCAAGGAAACATCGCCCCATGTAGCTGAAGCCATCCGCCAGACTAAGGGACAGATTCTGATGGACGGCGAAGAAATCTGCGATGCAAGATTCTCGAAATGCTGCGGCGGAATAACCGAGGAATTCCAGTATTGCTGGGAGAACACGCCGAAGACTTATCTCACGGCGGTTCGCGACATCGCCCTGGGCGTGGAACATACACTGCCTAATCTGACCAATGAGGAAGAGGCTGAGAAATGGATCCGCTTTAATCCGCCAGCTTTCTGCAACACGCAGGACAAGAAAATCCTGTCAGAAGTGCTCAACGACTATGATCAGGAAACCGTCAATTTCTACCGCTGGAAGGAAACGCTCAGCCAGGAGAAGTTGCAGCAGCTCATCGCCGACAAACTGAAGATGGACCTGGGTGCCATCCTTGACATGAAGGCCGTGGAGCGCGGAAAGAGTGGAAGAATCAGCAAACTCCAGATCATCGGAACCGAGAAGACCTTTACCATCGGTAAGGAACTCGAAATCCGCCGTACGCTGAGCGACAGTCATCTGCTGAGTTCAGCCTTCGTGGTGGATAAATATGATAAGGATGAACAGGGAGTGCCTCAGCGTTTTGAACTCATCGGAGCCGGTTGGGGGCACGGAGTAGGCCTCTGCCAGATTGGTGCTGCCGTGATGGGCGAGCAGGGTTATCATTATGATGCCATCCTGTTGCACTACTATCAGGGTGCTGAAATCAAGAAACTTTATAAATAGTGATGTAAAATGGTAACAAAGAAAAACAGTCGGAGTCCATGGGCATGGATTCCGACCCTCTATTTTGCCGAAGGACTCCCCAACGTCATCGTAACCGCCCTCTCTGTGGTGATGTACATGCAGTTGGGGCTGACCGATGCTGAGGTGGGTCTCTATACCGGATGGCTCGCCCTTCCCTGGGTCATCAAGCCCTTGTGGAGTCCGTTCATAGATTTGCTGAAGACTAAGCGCTGGTGGGTGCTCACCATGCAGGCTCTCATCGGAGCTGCCCTTGCCGGCATCGCCTTCTCGCTGCCTACCGCCTTCTGGTTCCAGGCCACGATGTGCTTCTTCTTCCTCATCGCTTTCTGTAGTGCCACCCACGACATTTCGGCAGATGGTTTCTACATGATTGAGCTGGATGAACATACGCAGACTAAGTTTGTAGGCTTGCGAAATACTTTCTACCGTCTCGCCATCATCTTTGTGAATGGTTTTCTGGTGATGCTGGCAGGTGTGCTTCAGGTTCTCTTCCGCAACCAGATTCGCTTCTCATGGGCGCTTATCTTTTACGGACTGGCAGGTATCTTCATCGGTTTGTGGCTCTATCACAGCCGCTTCATGCCGCGCCCGAAGGATGATGTGCAGACCGACAGAACGGTGGGTGAAGTTGCTCATGAACTGAAGAACATGTTCCGCACCTTCTTCGTGAAGTTCGGATTGGGTGAAACCGTCTGTGTGATGCTCTTTCTCTTGCTCTACCGATTCCCTGAAGCGCTTCTGAACACCATGACCAAGACCTTCATCCTCCGTCCTAATTCGCAGGGTGGACTGGGACTGTCACCTCAGGAATATGGCTTTGCCAATGGTACTGTGGGATTGATAGGTTTGCTGCTGGGTGGAATTCTTGGTGGTATTCTGGTGAGCAGGGATGGAATGAAGAAATGGCTCTGGCCTCTGGTTTGCGCCATCACCTTGCCTGATGTGGTTTACATCTATCTGAGTTATTCGCTCAACAGCAACCTCATCGTGGTTTCCAGCTGTCTTTTTGTCGAGCAGTTGGGGTATGGTCTGGGCTTCACGGTTCTTACCCTCTACATGCTGTTCTACAGTCAGGGAAAGTTCAAGACCTCCCATTATTCCATCTGTACGGGCATCTCCTATCTCGGATTGATGCTGCCGGGCATGGTTTCTGGATATCTGAAGGATATGGTAGGTTACCGCATGTTCTTTATCATCGTGATGGCATGTTGCGCCATCACCTTCCTGGTTACTGCTTTCCTGAAGATTGATCCTAATTTCGGAAAGAAAGAGGAGAAGGAAGAGGATGAAGCGGAATTGGACGCGATAGAATAAATGATTATGTTAACGTAAAAACGAGGATGTGCGAACATCCTCGTTTTTATCTTTATTCCCCGATAATCGTTGCGATGAGGTGTCGGCTTCCGCCTCCCTCTCTGAATTCGCAGAGGTAAATCCCCTGCCATGTACCAAGGTTCAATCTGCCATTGGTAATAGGAATGGTGAGCGATACACCTACCATGCTCGATTTGGCATGCGCCGACATATCCGTAGGTCCTTCATCCTGGTGCAGATACCTTGGGTCGCCATCTGGAACCAGTCTTTCGAAGATACCTTTTAAGTCATGTCTCACATCCGGGTCGAAGTTCTCGTTCAGCGACAATCCGCAACTGGTATGTCTTACGAAGAGATTCAGTATCCCCGTCTTAGGCAGCGCCGGCAAGTTCCTCATCACCTCGTTGGTTACGAGGTGAAAGCCGCGAGGAAGTGGGCGCAATGAAAATTCTACTTGCTGTATCATATTCTTCTTTGTTTTTATATTTCAATTGTTTGTATCTTTCTGATTGTCAATTTACAAAGGTAATTATAATTTTATTATTATAATACTATTATAATGCAAATATAGGAAAGTTTAACCATTAAAGGATTTCTCTTCCTTACTATCTGCTACCCCGAAAAAACTTCTTCTTTAGAAGAAGGAAAAAAACAGGAAAAATAATCCCGAAAAAATTTGGTGGTTTCAGAATAATGATGTACTTTTGCACCCGAAATCAAGCATTAAGAGTTGCCCAGTTGTGGCACACCAACCGAGTTTCGCATAGAGATAACCACGGTGGTAAAAGAATGTGTAAGTGTTTAACAACTTAAAATAATTATCTTTATGAATCCAAATTCAGATTTAAAGAACAATGAGAATGTAATGGCAGCTAATGCCGAGTCTTCAACTGTTGATGCAGGTTATGCCGAGTCAAGAATTTCAGAGTATGCAGCCCGCTTTGCTGCATACAGCGATGAGCGTTTGAAGCAGACCATAGATCATGAGCGCAAGGTTCGTGGTTGGGGCAGCGAACGCAGCTACTTCCTCGCCGCCCTGCGGGGTGAGTGCGAGAAACGGGGCATTGATTACTGCTAATCAAGCCCCATCTGTGTGAATCTGTGAATTGAAAATCGGCGGCCGAAGGGAAAGCCAAATCTGTGGAAGTTTATGACTTGAATTCCTCGATGAAGGGTTGCAGGTTTCCACCTCTTGGCGAGTTATGGTCTTCAAGGATGGCGAAGGCGATGAGCTTGTACTTGTCCTTGAACTCCTTCTCGTCGATGACTTCGTGAAAAAGTCTTGCGATATGTTTCGGAGGATTGTGGAAGGCGCCGCAACCGAATGCACCGAGTACGATGCTGTCGTGTCCGTTCAGCAAACCGATGCGCAGCATCGTCCTCATTTTGTTTTTCGTCAGTGCGGCATCTTCTTCGCAGATGTTCCCATCTCTATCTAAATCAGGATAATTGATGGCAGCTACTGCCACGAACGACATATAATAAGGAGTATCGAGCAAGGCGAAGTCATCCTTAGCTCCAGCTCTGAACACGGTAGCATCTGGCACATAGATGCCTCCGAATCTCACAGGCATCGGATATTGGAACTTGCTTTTCTCCAAACTGTAATCCTCGGCATATTCTGCATAACGATACATAGAGAGAAAGAGGTTGGTGCTGCGGAAGAGGCTCTCCTCCTGAGCCCGGCTTCCGTTCTTCACTCCACCGCCCGGGTTGCGACGGCTTGCCAGGTTGAGAACCACGGGATTGTATCCTTCCTGTTGCAACAGATGACCGCAATGAATGCTGTCGTCATTCTTCACGATAATCTTGGTGGAACTATCTGCAAGGGTAGGTATGTTTGAAGCATCCAGTGGCTTGGTATAGAATCTGCTTCCCCTCAGCATCTTCGTGTTGTCGAGCTGTTTCACTTCCTCCCCATTCTCAGAGGTGTAATGTCCCTCCAGTACAATATCTATAGTTTGCTGATACACGTCAGCCAGTTGTCTTCTGTCGTTTATCATGAATTCTTCTGTTTTAAGCTAAGTATCTTTAAATACTTCATTAATCTTCTGCCAATAAGTTACAATACATGAGTTTGGTATTTCTTAATTATCTTAATCCAGATTTGTGTAACATTTCTCTCATTTTTATAACAAAGGGGTCTTTATTTCTATCCCTTTTTGATCTTGAAAGAAATGCTCTTTCGTTTGCTTCCATTTCCTCACGAAAGCGGATTGCATCTTCGCCATGTAAAGTAGGGATTGCTTTTATTGCTGTTGCCATATTTATGTCCTCCTATTAATTAATTTATTATATGTGCTGCAAAATTACAAGTTTTCTTTGTATTCTCCAAACTTTTATATAAAAAATGTGTATTTGTTCTATTAATAATACATATAGCAAGAGATTTGCTAAGAGTTGTTTATAGAACTTAACAAGATTCTATAAGGCTTTCCAAAACATTTTCCAATCACTGATTGGAAAAAATGAGCTTCAATTTGCATATCTGATGGTCGAGAAGTGATAGTACCGATATCTATGTTTCCCGATATTAAGAGTCTGAGTAAGAAGCAGAGAGAGGATTATTTGATTATGGATGACCAGTATTTCTCCTTTGATGCTTCAAGTAAAATTTACTCGATAAAAGATATTTTGAGGTATTAAGTTGCATATTTCATTTATTTTTTGTAACTTTGCCCTCGAAAGGGGAGAGGTTGCCGCAGGTGGCTGCTCCCTTGTAACATAAGTTGAACAAATAAAATAGAATAATAAGAAACAGAAAGAATAAAACTTTAGACATATAACATATTAGTATACAAAGCGTTTACGATTATTTGGAGTCTCTTGAAATTTGGCGATTGAAATAGACATCTGTATAATAGGTAAAAAGTGAATGCTCACGCTCATAAGGCGTGAGCTAAACTTATCTATGCAGAGAGGTCACGCCAAATACCTTAGAGACTGATAAGTGAGGCTTACGCCTTTCTTATGCTCTCTTCCCAATAAGGTATTTACATCTGTGACCTGCACATCCGATAAAGTTTACGCTCATTGTTTCCTTATAGCGGCGAAGAATTAATGCTTTTAATTCCTTGTCTCTATTGTCGTATATGGAATTAAAAGTAAACTTTATGACAGACATTGAACTGAAAAATCTAAAAGATAATCTTTGGCACTCGGCTGATATGCTGCGTGCGGGTGCCCATTTAGCACCAAACAAATATGGTCAACCTATCCTTGGTCTTATCTTTCTCCGTTATGCTGATGTGCTTTTCAAACAGCATAAAGCGGAAATTGACAAGGAATATGAAGTTCTCAAAGGTACTCGCATGGAGCGCAGCTATAAGGACATTGCTGTGCAGAAGTGCGGATTCTATCTTCCTGAATGTGCTTATTTCGATACAATAAATGATGCGCCTGATGAAGCCCACAAGGCGGTGCTCGTGAAAGAGGCGATGGAGGCTATCGAACGAGAGAATCCAAAATTGGAGAATGTCCTGCCAAAGGAGGTCTATGGGCAACTGGTGCCAGAGGAAGATCCTGAGTTATTGAGCCGCATCGTGCGTGTCTTCAAGGATATTCCAGAGAATATCAACATAGATCTCTTTGGGCAAATCTACGAATATTTCCTCGGTAACTTTGCCTTGGCTGAAGGACAGGGTGGTGGAGCTTTCTATACCCCTCCTTCGGTGGTTCAATATATGGTGGAGGTTATTCATCCTGTCATTGGCGACAGGAAGTTCCTCGACCCAGCTTGTGGTTCGGGCGGTATGTTCGTGCAAGCTGCTCGATACATGCACCGTCACAATGCCACCAACCAAGACTTGATGCACTTCCGTTGCTATGGTGTGGAGAAAGATCCTGATACGGGAAAGTTGGGCAAGATGAACTTGTTGCTCAACAATGTGCGTGGAGAAATCATTGAGGCGAACTCGTACTATAGCGACCCTTATGACGCTTTTGGCAAGTTTGATTATGTAATGGCGAATCCTCCATTTAATGTTGATGAAGTATTGGTTAGCAAGGTGAGCGATGATGCTCGATTCAAAACTTATGGTATTCCTCGTAACAAGACCAAGTCTGCCAAGAAAAACAGTGATAAGACAGAAACAGTTCCGAATGCCAACTATCTGTGGATAGGATACTTTGCCACGGCTCTGAATGAGACTGGCAAGGCTGCTCTCGTCATGGCTAACTCGGCAAGCGATGCGGGCGGCAGTGAGTTGGAGATACGCAAGAAGATGATACTGGATGGTATCATCTCTCAAATGGTTACTCTTCCAAGCAACATGTTCTCCACTGTTACCCTTCCTGCTACTCTTTGGTTTTTCAATAAAAAGCGTACCAAGAAGGATGAAATTCTCTTTATTGATGCTCGCAACATTTTTACGCAAGTGGATCGTGCCCACCGTAAGTTCAGCGAAGAGCAAATCAAGAACCTCGGCATCATCACTCGTCTCTACGAGGGAGACAGCGAGGCTTTCTGGGCTTTGATTGATGAGTACAAGAGAGCTGGTAAGCAAGAGGAGGTAGATTGGCTTCTTGAACGTTGGCCTGATGGAAAGTATCGTGATGTCATCGGCTTGTGCAAGGTGGCGAAGATTGCTGGTGAAGACGGAATTGAGGACAATGACTGGAGTCTTAATGCTGGAAGATATGTGGGAGTAGTAATAGAGGATGACGGAATGACGAAAGAGGAGTTCCACCAAGAAATGCTCTCGCTCAATGGTGAGTTCGAACAGCTCAGTACTGAGGCTGGTCAGCTGGAAAAGGAGATTGGAAAGAATATCGTGGAATTGTTTGGGGAGGAATAGGGTATGGAGTATGTTAGATTAAAAGATATAGGTCGAATCATAACAGGAAATACTCCGCCTACGAGTAAGCCCGAATATTATGGAGATTATATGCCTTTTATAAAGGCTACAGATATTTCTCTTGGTACAAAATGTACATTAGTTACAGAACAGATGTATTCTGAGTTGGCTGCTGAGAAGTACAACGAAAGTTTAGTGCCTAAAGGTTCGACATGTGTTGTGACAATTGGGAGTATTGGCAAGAAGATGACTTATGCTCATACAGATTTGTTTGTGAATCAAGCGATAAATGCTATAATTCCAAAAGATTCATATGATAATGAATACGTTTTTTACAATGTAAAATATAGTGTTCTACCGCAGTTGAAGAAGTTGGATTCTGGTACAACTTCAGGTAGAGAGAATGTTTCTAAATCTTCTTTTTCAAGTATTCGTATTCCTGTTATTAAGGATAAAAGAGTCCAGCACCGCATAGCCTCCATCCTCTCCACATACGATACTCTGATAGAGAACAACACGAAGCGTATTCGTCTTTTGGAGAAAATGGCAGAGAATCTATATAAAGAATGGTTCGTCCGCTTTCGCTTCCCTGGACATGAAAAGGTTGAAATGGAGAATGGCTTGTCGAAAGGGTGGAGTATAATCAAAATCAACGAATTGTCAAATGTAAAGTCAGGTTTTGCTTTTAAGAGCGAATGGTTTACGGATGCTGGATGTAGGGTTGCCAAGATAAAGGATATAGGGGGTGTTCTTATGGATACTTCTGATTTATCTTATGTCTCAGAAGACAATTGTAAAAAGGCGGAAAAGTTTATATTGAGAGAAGGGGACTTAACGATTGCTTTGACAGGTGCGACAATCGGTAAAATCAGTATTGTACCAAAGCATCGTGGTCTTATATATACTAATCAGCGATTGAGTAAATTCTTTAATGGAGATAATCCTATAGAGAACCTTCCTTTTTTGTACTGTTTGTTTGCACAAGATATTATGGTGCAAGATATTATGAATTTGGCAAATTCAAGTAGTGCTCAACCTAATATTAGTCCAGAGCAGATTGGCAATATCAAGTTTAAGGGAAATATGGATTTGATAAAGAGATATAATGAGGTAGCAAAAGGTTTCTTTCAAGAAATCTTAAGTTTGCATGAAATGAACCAAAACCTTGCTCGCCAGCGAGACCTCCTTCTCCCTCGTTTGATGTCGGGCAAACTTGAAGTATAGCTTCAAGTGCCAACGAAGTATAACTTCAATCCACACCACAATGAAGTACTACTTCGGAGGGCAATGAAGTACTACTTCATCAAAAAGGCTAACATAGTAACAAAACGATAAAACGTAATAGCAATATGAAGTCATTTATCAGTGAAGACGATATAGAGCAGGCGATTTGCAATCGCCTTTCACTTCCCGAATACGGATGGAAGCGAATAGAATGTGACGCACGAGTGGAGGCTCAGGACGATGTCTCCACCACAGGTCGTGCCAATCCATCGGAGTGTATTCTGCCCGATGTGTTCCTCGCTGCATTGAAACGACTGAACCCACAGGTGGAGGAGGGTGTGCTGCAAGACATCCTCAGGGATTTCCGCAAGGACTATACCGCCACGGATATGGTGGAAACCAACTATAAGCTCTACAACCAGCTACGCAATGGCATCAAGAAGCCTGTTCGCAAGAACGGCAAGGAGGATTTCGACATTGTGCGACTCATCGACTTCGACCATCCCGAGCGCAACGACTTCCATTGCGTCAACCAAATGTGGATAAAAGGGCATTATCGCTATCGCCGTCCCGACGTGCTGCTCTTCGTGAATGGATTGCCTGTGGTATTCATCGAACTGAAGAACTCGACCGTCAAGGTGGAGGAATCTTATAACAAAAACCTCACCAGCTATCGCAAGGACATCCCGAATATTTTTTCCTTCAACCAAATCTGTGTGTTGAGCAACGGTTTGCAAACCAAGATAGGTGCCTGGAACAGTCGCTATGAATTTTTCTTCGAGTGGCTGCGTGTGGATAATGAAAAAGAGAAACTCGACCGTGTGCAAATCGCCGAACACGGACTGAGCATTCAGAACCTGATAGACGGTCTCTTCCGCAAGGACTGTCTCCTCGACTATATCGAGAACTTCATCTTTTTTGATAACAAGCGCATCAAAATCATCGCCAAGAACCACCAGTATCTCGGCGTGAACAATCTGATGAAGAGTGTGGAGCGTAGAGAGTCGCTGAATGGCAAGCTTGGTGTGTTCTGGCACACCCAAGGCTCGGGCAAGAGTTATTCAATGGTGATGTTCGTGAGAAAGGTAAAACGCAAGTTGCATGGTAACTTTACCTTCCTTGTGATTACCGACCGTGAAGACTTGGATGATCAGATTCACAAGACTTTCGTGCGTACAGAGGTAATTGGCAACAAGGAAGAGTGCCAACCTAAGAACTCCACTCAGCTGAGGGATTTTCTCAGAACTAATAAGCCGATGGTCTTTACGCTGATACATAAATTCCAGTACGACAAGACCAAAAAATACCCTCTCCTTTCCGACCGCAATGACATCTTTGTCTTGGTGGACGAGGCGCATCGCACCCAGTACAAGCAGCTTGCCGAGAATATGCATACGGGACTTCCGAATGCCAACTACATCGCCTTTACAGGTACACCGCTCTTGGGAAGTAAGAGACTAACCAATCAGTGGTTTGGCGACTATGTGTCAGAATACAATTTCGCCCAAGCCATCGAGGATGGTAGTACCGTGCCGCTTTTTTATAGCAGAAGAGTGCCGGAGGTGGGATTGACCAACAACTGGCTTGATACTGATATCGACCAGATATGCGAAGAAGAAAACCTCAATGGTCGGGAGAAGGAGCTTTTAGAGAATTCTTCCTCTCGCATCTTGGAAGTAATCAAGCGTGAGGAACGCTTAGACCGCATAGCCAAGGACATTGCCCACCATTTCCCTCGTCGTGGATTCATGGGGAAAGGTATGGTTGTAAGTGTGGATAAGTACACCGCCGTAAGAATGTATGACAAGGTGCAGAAATATTGGGCAGAGGAGAAGAAGGCTCTGGTGAAGGAACGCAACGAAGCTAAGACACGGGAGGAGCGAGAGAAGATAAACGCTATGCTTGCCTATATGAACAAGGTGGAAATGGCTGTAGTTATCAGTAAGGAGGACGGCGAGGAAGGAAAGTTTGCAGCCCAAGGGCTTGACATTACTCTTCATCGCAAAAAGTTGGAGGCCATAACTGCCGATGGCAAAGATATTGAGGATAGGTTCAAGGACAAGGATGACCCATTAAGCTTGGTCTTCGTCTGTGCCATGTGGCTCACAGGTTTTGATGTTCCGTCACTCTCTACGCTCTATCTTGATAAACCGATGAAAGGACACACCTTGATGCAGGCTATTGCTCGAGCCAATCGTGTGTTCCCAGGCAAGTCCTGCGGCATCATCGTCGATTACGTCAACGTGTTTAAGTATATGCAGCAAGCTCTTTCTGATTATGCATCCACTGGTGATGATATGGATTATCCTGCTAAGGATATCGGGCTGTTGATAGCGAATATCGACCGAACAATCGTGGAATGTGATGGGTTCTTGCTGTCGCTTGGTGTCAAGATTGATGGCATTATTGCCGAAGGTAATACCCTCGACCAGCTGGAAATGTTCCGTAAGGCATACAACCGCATCTTAGAGAAAGACGAATGGAAAGACCGATTCAAGGTTCTCACCAATCTCCTGATGAATCTATATGATGCAGCGAAGCCTGAGATATTTGAACGTGCTTGGTACAATGAAAAGTTTGCGCCGTTAGCATACTTGAACGGCTTGTTCTGTAACCAGATAGACGATGAGAAGTTGCGCAGGGCAAAGCAGCGTATGGCTGAGACGCTAGATCAGAGCGTTTCATCTGTAATGGTGGGAATGCCAGGCTCTTTGGCTGATGGTTCTATGGCGGCGGATGAACTCCATCCTCGTCCGGGATACATGATTCATCAAGGCAAAGTCATCGACCTGAGCAAGATAGACGTTGAGGCTCTCCGAAAGGAACTCAACGCCACTCCTTACAAGGCTTTGGAGGTTGAAGACCTGCGTAGTTTCATCGAGCAAACTTTGGTGCAGATGATTAACAGAAATTGTACTCGTGTAAAGTTCTCTGAGCGATACAAGAACATCATCGACAAGTATAATGCCGGTGGAAGTGAGAATGAGGATTACTATGAAAAATTGCTTCAGCTGGTGGAAGAACTGAAGAAGGAGCAATCTCGTTCCACGGATATAGGATTGAAGGAAGAAGAGTTGGAAATCTACGATATGTTGACTTCTGGCAGGAAACTTACCAAGGCTGAGGAGCAAAAAGTGATTCTTGCCTCCAAGAACCTCTATAAAAAGTTATTGGAGGAGAAGGACAAGGTGATGGTGGTGGATTGGTATAAGGATGAACAACCAAGACATCAAGTGTTAGCCTTGATACAGACCTCGCTCAATGAAGATTTGCCGATGAGCTATGATCGTATGTCGTTCAATGACAAAACTCATCTGCTATTTGAACATTTTGTGGATATGGCAGTACAAGGATATGGTTGGGTGGCGTGATAAATAGCTATTATTGATGGCTATGTTACATCGCGTATATAGAAAAAGTTTTTCTATTTTATTGCCACATCTGCCACGCAGATTGTAAGTAATTGAGACACAGAAAGAAATGGGTGGCAATAAGACGTATTCTTATTGTCACCTATTGCCACCTATTGCCACGCCTTGTTTTTGCTTATTCTTCTGTAAACTTCTCAGAATCAAGCAGTTGTTTGATTTGTGGCATCAAAACAGGTATATCCTTCTCTATGATATTCCAAAGCTGTTTGGGCTTTATTGTATAGTATCCATGCACCAAAACATGCCTTAAACCTATCATTTGCTCCCATGGAATCTCTGTATGTTTTGCTCGAAATTCTTTGGTAAGCATATAAGAGGCTTCACCTATGATTTCTGCTAACTTGACGAAACCATAAAAGATAATTGGATCGTCCTTAACTGCATCAAATGTGTACTTGTCTTTTGAGGCAAGTAAATCATTGCAAGCTTGGAGAATATGTTCAAGCCTTCCTTTGTCTTTAACTTTTTCTCTCATAAATCAATATTTTATCTCGGTTTGCTGATTTTGATGCAAAAGGAAGAAGGCAATCCTCTTCTATTAAATCTACAGGGCGCTTGATAATCTTTTTGAGGTTTACCATGATTCCTGAGATGTCGAACAGGGATATGGAGTCACTGTCTTGGTATCTAACCAACAAGTCAACATCGCTCTTTGGAGTTTCTTCACCACGAGAGCATGAACCAAACAGCCAAGCCTTTTCTATGGGCTGGCTAGCAAGATACTGCTGTATCTTTGGTATCATTTCTTGTACATTCTTGCTAAGCATAAGCGATACAATTTGATTTATGTTGCAAATATAATCTTTTTTATCGGTTCTTCCAAACTTTTTATAGAAAAAGTGAACTTTTTAAGCCTTATTGCTTAGTGAAGGCAGAGTGTCTACTATTTCTGTTTTATAAAATAGATACTGTCTACCTTTCTAGTCTATAAAGTAAAAAAGTGTCTACTGAAATCAGGAAAAGTCACGCTAAGGCAATGCCCGCTAGTGCCCGAGGCGTTGGGCAAATTTGCCCAACTACCTCGGGTATCTTTGCTCATCGTCTCGGTCATTCGTACCCGCGTACGTGGTCACGGATACCCGTGTACGTGGGTATGGATGCTCATGTACGCGGGCAGAAAATGATGATGCGGATTTCTAGAAGACGCAAGGCAATGCTGATAGCTGCTGCATGATGGTCTTTGCCATGCGGGAGTGGCCGGCATCATTAGGATGAAGACGGTCGGTATCCGGTTTGTTAAACATCTGCGCACCAGCATCGTAAAGAGGGAAGAGACCGGAAAGGGAGTTGAGGTCGATGACCGGAACTGCCCAGACATTGCCTGTTTCCTTGATAGCTTTCACGTATTCATCGAAGAAGATGCCACGCGCATTCTCGTACATCTCATCTGGCTGGATGTTCTTGTCACCACTGGCAAAGAGAGCACGATGCACAGGAGTCATCACCACGATTTGCTTGGTAGGATACATCTGCTTCAACTTCGACATGGCGATGTTGATGCGGCCTTTCAATGTATTCTTGTCCATGCTGAAGTGGCGGTGGCGGCGCTGTACCATTTCGCTTGGCTTGTGGCGGGCTACTCTCACGCTGTCGAAAGTCTCCGTGTACCATTCGCCTACAGGCACACCATTGTTGTAATCGTTGGTACCCATAAAGATGAGGATGGCATCAAAATCATCACCATGTTCCTTCTGCAGTTGGTCTGCCTGACGGGGAATATCGTTCCACTGTCTGCCGCTCACACCATAAACGTAAGGGGTGATGCCGAGCCAATCCTGCAGGAATCCCCAGTATTTTACTTTTGATGCCTTGATGTTAGGGTCGGTGATGGAGTCGCCGAAGTAAGCCACTTTCTTTCCCTTCCAGGGATGCTGAAGGTTCTTGAAAGCCTTTTCTTTTTCGGCAATTTCTTTCTTGCTCATCGCCTTCTGGGCGAAGGCGGGTAGGGTTGGCATCGCCAAAGTCAAGGCGAGTGCCAGGGTAATCATTGTTTGTTTCTTCATTGCTAGTTTGTTTTTAATTCTTTTCTGAGTGCAAAGGTACGGCAAAAATCCCAAACGGCGCAACATTTATTGTTCAAATATCAGTCTTTTTCTGTTTTTTTTTGTAATTTTGCAGCCGCTAATAGAAATGAGTATTTATAATAGGTATATTATTAAGGATGACAATCAGTTTGAGTAATTTAAGTGATTTGGCGCGCAAGCGAGTGGCGGTTGCGGCTTATTATTTTGTTCCGGGAGTAGTGTTTGCCAGTTGGGCAAGCCGTATTCCGGATGTAAAACAGATGTTGCATCTGAGCAACGGCCAGTTGGGAACGGTGCTTTTCGCCATTCCTATCGGCCAACTTCTGATGATGGCTTTCTCAGGTATCCTGGTGAGTAGATTTGGCAGCAAGAAGATGCTGGTTCTCTCTGAGGTGCTCTATGTTCTGGTTCTTTTCTGCATCGGTAGCAGTACTACGGTTTTTCATCTGATTTTGAGTCTTATTGCTTTCGGAATGATGGCGAATCTGATGAACATTGCCACCAATACGCAGGCATGTCTGGTAGAGAAGATGTATGGGCGCAACATCATGTCGTCGTTTCATGGTCTGTGGAGTCTGGGTGGATTCTCCGGTGGTATCATTGGTGCCATCTTTGCCAATACTTTGCTCCCGATAGATGTCCACTTTGGAACTATCCTGGTTCTGAGTATTCTCATCGTTGCTGTCGGTTTCCGCTTTCTGATTAATGATGCCATGGCGAAAGCAGAAGAGGAGGATGTTCCGAAGTTCTCTTTCAAGACCATCGACCCGATTCTGTTCCTTTTGGGACTGATGGGATTTGCCGGCATGTTCTGTGAAGGTACCGTTTACGATTGGAGTAGCGTATATTTTTCATCAGTAGTAAAACCCGATGAGGCTTTTATCCGTGCGGGCTATGTGGCTGGTATGGGTGCGATGACGTTGGGTAGATTCATGGCTGATGGGTTTGTTACGAAATACGGCCCAGCCAGAGTATTGAAGGTTTGTGGTGGTTTGATATTGGGCGGTTTGTGGCTGGCTGCTGCCTTGCCTTATCTCATTCCTGCCACCTTGGGTTTCCTGCTGGTAGGTTTCGGCATCTCTTCGTCGGTTCCTATCTGTTACAGTATCGCCGGAAAATTGGGAACCATCAAGGCGAGCATCGCTATTACTATCGTTTCGAGCATCAGTTTCTTCGGTTTCCTTGTAGGACCTCCGGTTATCGGATGGCTTGCTGAGGCTACCGGTCTCCGCATTGCCATCAGCATTGCCGCCTGCCTGGGTCTGATGATAGCGTTTGTTGCCGCAAAGGTAGGAAAGAGATTATCCTGAATAAGGAAACGGTTGATGTCTTCTAATGATATGATTGATGTCGTTCAGGTATATGACTGATAACGTTCTAGTATATGACTAAAATCTTCCAAACAGTTACTTGAAGTCTTTCAGATATATAGAATAAGTCTTCTGGATATATTATATAGTAAGCCGCACAACAGCTGATGTGCGCTTGCACAACAGGTGTTGTGCGAGCGTCGCTCAGCTGTTGTGCGGCTGTCGTTCAGGTGTTGTGCGCTCTCTTTGTTTGTTTTCTTAAAGCAGACACCTTGATTAGATAAACAAACATCCTATCTGGAAGACCAGGGCTGATACTACCCATGCCAGGAGCGTGGTGTAGCCGGCGGCGAAGCCTGCCCATTTCCAACTGCCCGTCTCGCCCTTGATGGCAGCGATGGTGGCGATGCAAGGGAAGTAGAGCAATACAAAGAGGAGGAAACAGTAGGCGGTGAGCGTTGCCTTCGCTGCTGCCTCGGCATCGCTGTAACCGTAGGTCTTCTTCAGGTCGGAAGTCATCTGCTTCTTCAAGACTTCGTATTTTCCGTCTTCATCGTTGTAATCCTGATCATCAGAGAAACTGTCGTTGTTGCTGTAGAGCACGCCCATTGTTGAGGCTACAATCTCCTTGGCACCCACACCGGAAACCAAGCCCACATCCAGTTTCCAGTCGAAACCCTGTGGGGTGAAGATAGGCTCGATGGTCTTACCGATTCTGCCGATATAGCTCTGTTCCTGCTGTGCCTGGGTATCAAGTTCTTCATTATGAGGGAAATAACCCAAAGCCCATACGATGATACTTGCCACAAGGATGATACCACCCATCTTCTTCAAGTACTGCTTACCCTTCTCCCAGGTATGTCGGCCTATCGCCTTCCAGGTAGGGAAGCGGTAAGGAGGCAACTCCATTACGAACGGGGTATCTTCGCCCTTCACCACGAAACTGGCAAAGATGCGGCTCAATATCACGGCAAGGAAGATGCCGATGAGATAGAGCGATACCATGATGAGTGAACGGTATTGGATGGCAAAGAATGTTCCGATGACCATGATGTAGATTGGCAGACGAGCAGAACAGCTCATCAATGGCAATATCAGCATCGTAATCAGACGCGAACGGTGACTCTCGATGGTTCTTGTTGCCATCACGGCAGGTACGTTACATCCGAATCCCATAATCAGCGGAATGAATGATTTGCCATGCAGCCCCATCTTGTGCATCAGCTTATCCATGATGAAGGCAGCACGAGCCATATATCCCGAATCCTCCATATAAGAGATGAAGAAATACAGAATCAGAATCTGTGGCAGGAACACGATCACGGCACCTACACCACCAATCACACCATCTACCAGCATGTCCTTCACCGGTCCGTCCGGCATCGTGGTACTGATGAATTCGCCCAGCCATGACACGCCGTCCTCAATCCATCCCTTAGGAATCTCGCCCAGTACGAAGGTGGCTGAGAACATGATGAACAGCAGCAGGATGAAGATAGGGAAGCCTACATATTTATTGGTCAGGATTCTGTCGATGAGGTGGGTTACCTGATAGGTATCCTTTGCCTTGCCCGGTTCATAGCCTGCTTCCTGCAATGCGCCATGAATGAAACCGTATTTGGCATCCATGATGGCGGTTTCGCTATCCTCCAGGGTCTCTTCCTTCACACGCTTGGCTGCCTCATCACGGGCTGTGAAGATTTCCTTTGCTGAATTCAGATGGCTTACGTATTCCTCGGCGTGCTTATCATTCTCCAACAACTTGATAGAGAGGTATCGGGTAGAGTAGCGCTGGCGGATGGAATCATCTGCCTTCAGATATTTCTGGATATGTTCGATGCCGTGCTCTATCTCATGTCCGTGGTTGATGTGGATATGGCGATAGTGAGCGCTGGAATCTTCCTTGCCTTCGTAGAGTTCGATGATGGTCTCGAAGAGCTTGTCCACGCCTCGGCCATTGGTGAAGACGGTAGGAATCATCGAGATACCGAAGAGTTCGCCCAATTTGTCGTAGTCGATGTTGTCGCCACGCTTCTCGGTTTCATCAAACATATTGAGGGCGCAGACCATGCGGATGTGCATATCTATCAACTGTGTGGTGAGATAGAGATTGCGCTCCAGGTTGCTGGTGTCGATGACGTTGATGACGATATCCGGCGTATGCTCGATGAGCTGCTTGCGCACATAGAGTTCTTCTGGCGAATAAGCCGAGAGGGAATAGGTACCCGGCAAATCTACCAGATTGAAGTGGTAGCCGTTGAAATCGGCTTCGCCCACCTTGGCATCCACGGTTACACCACTATAATTTCCAACGCGTTCGTGAGCACCCGAAGCAAAGTTGAAGAGGGAAGTCTTACCGCAGTTTGGATTTCCCACCAGTGCCACGTTGATGACGCGGTGGAGTCTTTCTGCTTCCTGTTCAGCCAGGGCTTCGTTGCTGGCATTGTCTTTTCTTTCAGCCACGAGCATCTTGTCGCCGAGCGCCTGCTCGTCGCTATCGTTGGAATCTACTACTTTTGAGTCAATTACCTGCTGGCGGTCTTCTTCTTCCGCCTTGCTGAGCTTTGCATCGTTCTTGGCTTCATCAATGGAAACCACCTCGATATGGTCTGCTTCGCTGTGGCGGAGTGACACCTCGTAACCCATAATCTTGTATTTCACTGGGTCCTGGAGTGGGGCGTTAAGGAGTACATCTACCTTCTTGCCCTTGATGAATCCCATCTCGATGACTCTCTTTCTGAAGCCACCGTGTCCTGATACCTTGACGATAACGGCGCTTTCACCTGTTTTAAGTTCTGATAATTTCATATATCTTTCCTTGTTTTAATCTTGTTCTTTTCTTTGGGGCATGACCTCATGGTCAGCTCTTTTTTCTTTTCGACTGCAAAAATACTAATAATTTTTTGCAACTTGGTAGCAATAATGTAGTTTTAAAACAAAAATACCTAGAAATGATGAGAGTATCATCAAATCTAGGTATTCTTATCATTATTTCTGATGATGGATGTTCTTATACCTTATTATATATATAAGAGCATCATCATTTTCTGTGATTACAGGTTTCTGCCGTGGCAGTTCTTAAACTTCTTGCCGCTTCCGCATGGACATGGGTCGTTAGGACGTGGCATGTGCTCTGCACGGTAAGGAGTGCGGTTTACCTGTGCGCCCTCTCGGGTATCCTGGTTAGCAGCTGCCTCCTGTGCCTCACGCTCTGCATCCAAATCTACCTTGCTTTCTACATAGTTCTGCTGAGTGTGCTGCTCAGGAGCTGCCTCCTGAACTGGCTGCTCTTGCTCCATTACTGGAATCTGACCACGCATCAGGATACTTGCAATACGGTCGTACATGTCATTGATCATGGCATCCCAAACCTTGGCACTCTCCAACTTAAAGATGAGGAGAGGATCCTTCTGCTCGTAGCTTGCATTCTGTACAGAGTGCTTCAGTTCGTCGAGCTTGCGGAGGTTCTCCTTCCAGTCGTCATCGATAATCTGGAGAACAACGCTCTTCTCAAACTCCTTAACTACGTTCTTAGCCTCGCTCTCGTATGCCTCCTTGAGGTTGCAAGGAATATTGTACATGCGCTTGCCGTCTGTGATAGGCACCATGATGCGCTCGTATATAGCACCCTGGTTTTCGTATACCTGCTTGATGATAGGCATAGCTGTAGCCTGGATGCGGTCTGTCTTACGCTTGAATGTAGCCATAGCCTCCTGGAAAGCACGCTCTGCCAAATCCTCACGTCTGCCGTTCTCATACTCATCCTCGTTGAATGGAATCTCCATAGCGAGAACTTTCAGGAACTCTTCCTTGGCACCGAAGAAGTCGTTGTTGTTGACGATGTTCAATACGCGGTCCCAGATGATGTTGGCAATATCCATACCGATACGCTCACCCATGAGGGCGTGGCGACGCTTCTCGTAGATAACGGTACGCTGACGGTTCATCACGTCATCATACTCCAAGAGGTGTTTACGGATACCGAAGTTGTTTTCCTCAACCTTGCGCTGAGCACGCTCGATACTCTTGCTGATCATTGGGCTCTCGATACGCTCGCCATCCTCGAAACCGAGACGGTCCATTACCTTGGCGATACGCTCTGAAGCGAACAGACGCATCAGCTTATCCTCCAATGATACATAGAATACAGAAGAACCTGGGTCACCCTGACGACCAGCACGACCACGGAGCTGACGGTCTACACGGCGGCTCTCATGACGTTCTGTACCGATGATGGCAAGACCACCTGCAGCCTTTACCTCTGGAGTCAGCTTGATATCGGTACCACGACCTGCCATGTTGGTAGCGATGGTTACGGCACCCTTACCGTTTACTGAGCGACCTGCCTCGGCTACAATCTGAGCCTCCTGCTGGTGCAGCTTAGCGTTCAATACATTATGAGGAATGTTGCGCATCTTCAACATCTTGCTCAACAACTCAGAAATCTCGACAGATGTTGTACCTACCAAGACTGGGCGGCCAGCATTACGTGTTTCCTCGATTTCGTCGATAACTGCACGATATTTCTCGCGGGCAGTCTTGTATACACGGTCATCCAAGTCCTTACGCTGGATAGGGCGGTTGGTTGGAATCTCAACAACATCGAGTTTGTAGATATCCCAGAACTCACCTGACTCTGTACTTGCAGTACCGGTCATACCTGCGAGTTTGTGGTACATACGGAAGTAGTTCTGAAGTGTGATGGTAGCAAAGGTCTGTGTAGCAGCCTCTACCTTTACGTGCTCCTTAGCTTCAATAGCCTGGTGCAAACCATCGCTCCAGCGACGGCCTTCCATGATACGTCCTGTCTGCTCATCCACAATCTTTACCTGTCCGTCCATGACAACATATTCGTCGTCCTTATTGAACATGGTGTAACCCTTCAGGAGCTGCTGCAAGGTGTGAACACGTTCGCTCTGTACACCATAGTGAGCCAGCATCTCGTCTTTCTTGTCAAGACGCTCCTGGTCGGTAAGGTCTGTACGTGCCTCGAGTTCACTCATTTCTGTTGTGATATCAGGCAATACGAAGAGTTCCTTGTCGTTTACCTGCTTAGCCAACCAGTCGGTTCCCTTATCGGTAAGGTCGGCAGAATTCATTTTCTCGTCTACTACGAAGTACAATGGCTCAGTAGCCTTAGGCATCTCACGGTTGTTGTTTGCCATGTAGTATTCCTCGGTCTTCAGCAGACCAGCCTTGATACCTTCCTCAGAAAGATACTTGATCAATGGTTTGTTCTTAGGCAATGCCTTGTAAGAACGGAAGAGTGCGAGGAAGCCTTCATCAAGGAGTTCCTGATTCTTAGCTTTTGTACCTTCGTTAATCTTCTGCTTAGCCTCGGCGAGCAATTCTGTAGCCTGCTTGCGCTGTACCTCATAAAGTTTCTCAACCAATGGCTGATACTGCTCAAACATCTGGTCGTCGCCCTTTGGAATAGGACCAGAGATGATCAATGGGGTACGGGCATCATCAATCAACACTGAGTCGACCTCATCGACGATGGCGTAGTTGTGCTGGCGCTGTACCAGATCGGCTGGGTTGGTAGCCATGTTATCACGAAGATAATCGAAACCGAACTCGTTGTTGGTACCGAAGGTGATATCTGCCAGGTATGCCTTGCGGCGCTCGTCGGAATTAGGACGGTGCTTGTCGATACAATCTACAGAGAGACCGTGGAACATATAGAGAGGTCCCATCCACTCAGAGTCACGCTTAGCCAAGTAATCGTTCACGGTAACGACGTGAACACCATTGCCTGTGAGGGCATTCAGGAAGATAGGTGTTGTACCTACAAGGGTCTTACCCTCACCGGTAGCCATCTCGGCAATCTTACCCTGATGGAGAACAACACCACCGAAGAGCTGTACATCGTAGTGAATCATTTCCCACTTCATATCATTACCGCCGGCTGTCCAGTGGTTGTGATAGATAGCCTTGTCGCCATCGATGGTAACGAAGTCGTTAGCTGGATTAGAAGCCAGCTCGCGGTCGAAGTCGGTAGCAGTAACTATTGTTTCCTCGTTCTCAGCGAAACGGCGAGCAGTATCCTTAACGATAGCGAAAACCTGAGGCAAAACCTCGTTGAGGGCTTCCTCATACTTGTCGAGTGCTTCCTGCTCTAACTTGTCGATCTGGTTGAAGATACCTTCACGCTCATCGATAGGAGTGTCTTCAATTTTAGCCTTGAGTTCAGCAATCTTAGCCTTCTCTTCCTTGGCGTACTCCTGTACGTACTTCTGAAGTTCTTTTGTTTTTGCACGAAGTTCGTCATTGCTTAAGGCCTGCATCTTAGGATACTCTGCCTTGATCTTTTCTACGATTGGCTGGATCAACTTCATATCGCGAGTTGACTTGTTGCCAAACAATGACTGGAGAATTTTGTTAAAGTTCATTGTATATTTATTTTTTATTATTATTCGAAATATAGGAGTTAAAGAAGTTAAGGAGTTAAGACAAATGCTGCTCTGTCAGTCCTTTTTTCCTCTTCTGCTTTTTCCTGTTGTTTATTACTAGCTTGCAAATTTACTAAAAATATCTGTAAATCTGCAAGGAATTGCCAATTATTACCTGTTTTTATGGCAAATCTTCTGAGTTTTGCTTACAGAAAGCATAAAATCAGCAGTCTGGACCTCGAATAACAATACTCCCATACGGAACTTTGTATCTATGCTCCGTAGGGGAATCATAATAAATATGTGAATGAATGTCTGTCAGAATGTCAGAAGAATTGGCGGCAAGTGTTGCCGACAGGATAGGATGATGCGTAGCGATGCTCTCATCTTCTGATGCCGCTTTGATGGCTTTGAGCACGCAGAGAATGTCCTCCTCCAATGCCTTCGCCTCCGGTTGCTGGATGAATTCATCGTAGGATATATCCGTAAGCGCAAACTTCAGCGCCTGCTGATAAGTCTGCGCCTCCATGCCGGTTGCCGCCAGGACAACCAAAAGGGCTGTGATATATCTGTTTACCATCATTGTTGTTTATCTTCTTCTGTTCGGAAACGATGTTGTGCCAATCGTTTCCTTACGTATATTTTAATGTCTATTTATTCTTTCTGAATTTCTTTACGATATGCTTCTGTAGACCGTAATTGTTTGGACTTAAATCCATCATGGTCGACTTGACGCAGTATCTCGCTAGCAAAGAAAGTGCCAAAATACTCATACCCTCAGCATAGTTCTGCCATATCTGCATGAACAGGGCTATGAGCAGAAGCCATCCCAGAAGTTCGAAATACCAATACTGACGACCTGCTTTCATCCTCTTGACAGTCTTCCAGGCAAAGATGAGGTTGAGCGGATTCAGTATCAGAATCTGGAAATTTATCTGTACAGTAGGATGCTGCGAGAAGATCATGGTAAAGAGAATCAGTCCCGGTAATCCTGTCAGGACAAGCAGGATGGCATCAAACCACCAGTAGTTTTTCTTTTTTACACATTCTCTTACCGTTGTTCCTATGATGATGATTGCCAGAGCTATGGCTATCATTTGTGGTGTAACAGGAGCATCGTCTGTTATTTGTGCCTGGGCTGGGATAATATCGGATGTTTCATCTACCAGAGTGATATAGCCGCTGGCACTTGTTGCATTGGTTTTGCCGTCTGTAGTCTGAGATACATCAATAAAGTCGGTTCTTCCTTCTGTGGCAAAGTCTTTGCTCAGATTGTCTGGCAAGAATTCCCATTCTCTTTGTGTGATAGGGCGGTCTGCCTGACAACCCAAAAGGAGGTCATTGCCGAATCTTGCCCAGCGGTGCTGTCCGTTGAGCTTGTGAATCTCTTCCCTGTAGGTAGAAGGGGTAGGGATATCTTTAAAGTTGGTACTCTGGTTTCCAATGTTGGAGAGAATCATCTCGCGTGCCCGGGTCGTACAATTATCATAGAAGAAATTGTAGCGGTATACGCGGTTCTCCGGCTGTGCATTCTTGTCGATGCTTCTCAGAATTCCCAGTTTCTCTGTACGGGAGAGACGGAGGCGCTGCTGTCTTACCCATCTGCCTTCATGTGCATATTCGGCAATGAAGTCGCTCATCGGGTAGATGCCAATCTGATAATCGGTGAGTCCGAAAACAAAACGGAGTACGAAGCAACTTTGGTTAAAACTGAACATACCCCAGTTGACGGCAACATCCGTTCCCATAGCTTTGTTCTGGATGCGTAGAGCGGTATGTCCATAATACGACCACACCTCCTGACCTGGTCCGCAAGTCAGGAGAGAAATGTCAACAGAATCGAGCCACGCAGTAGCTTCTTCATTGACACGACTGTTCTGCACAGAAATATCAGAGTCTTTGTCTCTTGAAAAATCCTGTGCAGCCACTTCAGTAGTTAAATTGATTAAAATTACTGCTAAAATGGCACTAAAAATATGCTTAAAACGTTTCACGATGCAAAAATACCTTATTATTTTCAATTATCCTTCTTTTTTCTAGATTTTTTTTAATACTTTTGCACTCTGAATATAATTTTGAATGATTATTAAAGAATGAGAAAGCTTTTTTTAGCAACCCTATTGTTGGGTTCAGCCCTTATGGTTAATGCCCAAAGTGGTACTAATTCGCCATACAGCCAGTATGGTCTTGGCATCTTGTCGGACCAGACTTCTGGTTTTAATCGCGGTATGAATGGAGTCGGTCTCGGCTTTCATGAGCATAATCAGGTGAACTATCTCAACCCTGCATCTTATGCTTCGCTCGATTCTATGACTTTCATCCTTGATGCCGGCATCTCTGGTCAGGTGACAAATTTTGAAGAGAATGATGTGACAAAAAAGACTGGTGTAAAGAAGAAAAATGCCAATAACTCAAACTTTGAGTATGTTGTTGCAGGTTTCCGCTTGCTGCCACATGTAGGTATGAGCTTCGGTATCATTCCTTTTACCAATGTTGGCTATAATTATTATCAATCTAAGCCAAAGGATATACCTAGTGATATGGATTTTGATTATGCCAATACCTATTCCGGCGAAGGCGGTTTGCATCAGGCATACATCGGCGCTGGTTGGGAACCGGTCAAGGGCTTGGCCGTAGGTGCCAACTTCTCATATCTCTGGGGTAGTATAGACAGAAGTGTATCAAACAGCTACAGTAATTCTTATTACAAGACCCTCACCCGCTACTATTCTATGCAGGTGAACAGCTATAAGGTTGATTTCGGTGTACAGTATACCCATCAGTTATCAAAGAAAGATTGGGCTACCATAGGTATCACCTTCTCACCAGGACATGGTCTGGGGGCTTCTGCTGATATGAAAATCATTTCTAATGATACCCAGAACGGTGTTACCGATACCACCGCTTACTCTATCGGCAAGGCTTACAAGTTGCCTACCATGATTGGTGCGGGTGTGATGTGGAATCATAACAACCAGTGGAAGGTTGGCTTTGATTACAGTCTGCAGAAGTGGGGTAGCTTGGGGTATCCTAGTTTCGATGGAACCAACTACGCCTTGAAAAATGGTATCTACAAGGATAGAAGCAAGTTCAATCTCGGTGCCCAGTATTGCTATGGAGAGCGCAGCCGTGCTTTCTTCAAGCGTGTTCAGTATCGTGTAGGTGCCAGCTACGCCACACCTTATTATAAAATGAATGGTGTTGATGGTCCGAAGGAAATCTCTGTAAGTGCCGGTTTCGGTATTCCTATCATGAACTCTTACAACAACCGCTCTATGCTGAATATCAGCGGTCAGTGGGTGAAGAGTTCGGCTAAGGATCTGATAAAGGAAAATTCTTTCCGTATCAATATCGGATTCACATTCAACGAGGATTGGTTTAAGAAGTGGAAGATGGATTAATCTTCCGCTTATATATAATAATGTATAGAATCTATATATAATAATGTATAGAATAAAAGGCTCTTATGTTGTCGGTATCCTAATGTTCCTGATTTTGGCAGGTTGCCAGAATCAGGTAGAACATACTGCGCCCGCCATCCGTCCGCAAGACTCGGTGGCGATGATGACGTCGTATGGTGTAAATACATTGGTAAGCGACTCGGGAGTTATGAAATATCGCATCGTAACAGAACGGTGGGAGGTGAATACCAGCAAGAATCCATCTTTGTGGATCTTTGATAAGGGACTTTTGCTGGAGCAGTTTGATGAGAAATTCCATATTAATAGTTATATCCAGTGTGATACAGCTTATTATTATGATCAGCAGAAGATATGGAAACTTTATGGTAGGGTGAGCATCCTGACCAAAGATGGTTTGCGCTTCAATAGTGAGCAACTTACCTGGGATCAGAATAAGCACGAATTGTCAAGTAACGTATTCAGTAAACTTGTTACTCCTGAAAGAACGCTACAGGGTTCTCATTTCTGGAGTGATGAAAAGATGACGCGCTATTATGTGAGCAATTCGAAGGGTAGCTTTGAAAAGGGAGACCTGACAGGAGGTGGTGGTGCTGCCGATACTTTGAGCAGCCAGCCTGATTCTGTCAAGAATAACTTCCGTCAGCCGGCTACACCAGTCAGAGCCACTACGATTCCTATCATGCACTAATTAAAAAGAAAAAGATATAATGAATGAACAGGTGGATATGAGTTTAGTCGTAGGCATTCTCATTACGATGGTCTTCTCAGCATTCTTCAGCGGAATGGAGATTGCCTTCGTCTCTTCCAACCGTATGTTGGCGGAGATGGATAAGGAGAAAAACGGCCTTACGCAACGACTGTTATCTTTGTTTTATAATCATCCGAATGGCTTTGTCAGTACCATGCTCGTGGGCAACAATATAGCCCTTGTAGTTTATGGTATCCTGATAGCCCGTCTTTTTGACAATACGATTTTCGCAGGTTTTGATGCAGCCTTTACTGTGCCTGCAGATACCATTCTGTCTACGCTGATAGTACTCTTTACAGGTGAGTTTCTGCCAAAGACGCTTTTCAAGTCTAATCCGAACCGCTTGCTTTCTATCTTCAGTCCGATAGCTTATCTGTGCTATGTGGTATTGTGGCCTATCAGCAAGTTCAGTACTTTCTTGAGTAAGTGCCTGCTGCGTCTGGTGGGTATGAAGATGGATGCAGAGGGGACAGATGAAGGCTTTTCTAAGGTAGATCTTGATTATCTTGTGCAGTCAAGTATCGATAATGCTACCAATGAAGATGAAATTAATGATGAGGTGAAGATATTCCAGAATGCCCTTGATTTCTCCGATACTAAAGTACGCGACTGTATGGTGCCCCGTACTGAGATTCAGGCTGTTGAAATGGATACTTCTCTCGAAGAACTGCAGCAGAAATTCATAGAGAGCGGTAATTCGAAAATCATTGTATATGAAGAGGATATAGACCATATTGCGGGATATATTCACAGTTCCGAACTGTTCCATCATCCTTCACGTTGGCAGGATCATATCCGTACACTTCCTTTTGTGCCTGAAACGATGCAGGCACAGAAACTGATGCAGACTTTTTTGCAGCAGAAAAAGTCCTTGGGTATCGTTGTAGATGAGTTTGGAGGTACTAGTGGTTTGGTGAGTCTGGAAGATATCGTTGAGGAAATCTTCGGAGATATTGAAGATGAGCACGATTCAGCCAAATATGTAGCTAAGAAAACCGATGATGGTGATTATCTCCTTTCTGCGCGACTGGAGATTGACAAGGTGAACGATATGTTTGGTCTTGAACTGCCGGAAAGTGATGAATATATGACTGTAGGCGGTTTGATATTGCATGAATATCAGAGTTTTCCTAAACTCAACGAGGTGATCAAGTTTGATAACTTTGAGTTCAAGATTATCAAGTCAACATCGCGTAAAATAGAGCTTGTTAAACTCCACATCATCAAATAGCTGAGCGGGAAAAGGGAATTTTTTGCTTTTTTTGAGGTAATAGTCAAAAAAGATAGCAAAAAATTCCCTTTTCTCGTATTATTTTTGTATTTTTGCAGACAATTGGCTACTAGCATCAAAAGTGGTTCAATCTAAACTTAGGAAAAAATAAAAATAATAATAATAATTAAAACGTAATGGCAGCATTAGGAACAATTAGAAAAAGAGGCGTGATACTGGTTTGTATCATCAGTTTCGGCCTTTTCGCCTTTATTGCCGAGGAAGCTTTCCGCTCTTGCGATTCAGCAAAGAATAATGAGCGCCAGCAGATTGGTGAAGTTTTGGGCGAAAAAATCAGCGTGCAGGATTTCCAGAAGCTCGTTGATGAGTATTCAGAAGTTATTAAAATGCAACAGGGTCAGGAAAATCTTCCTGAAGACCAGATGAATCAGGTGAAGGATATGGTATGGAATACATACATCCAGAACCAGATTATCGCTAAGGAAGCTAGCAAGTTGGGTCTCACTGTGACCGACGAAGAGCTTCAGGACATCTTGAAGACAGGTACTAACCCTATGCTTCAGCAGACTCCTTTCGTTAATCAGCAGACTGGCCGTTTCGACGCATCTTCTCTCCAGAAGTTCTTGGCAGACTACAAGGCACAGAAGGCTAACCCATCTGCTAACGCACAGATGATGGATCAGTATACCAAGATTTACAACTACTGGTCATTCATCGAGAAGACTCTCCGCCAGCAGACTTTGGCTCAGAAGTATCAGGCTCTTCTCGCCGGTTGCTTCCTGTCAAACCCTGTAGAGGCAAAGATGGCTTTCAAGGAGGAGAATGAAGAGAGCCAGATTCAGTTGGCTGCTTTCCCTTACTCTGACATCCAGGATGATAAGGTAAAGATTTCTGAAAGCGATCTGAAGGCTAAGTATGATGAGATCAAGGCACGCTTCAAACAGCCTGTTGAGAGCCGCGACATCAAGTTCGTTGATATCGAGGTTCAGGCTTCAAATGCAGACCGTGCTGCTCTTAACAAGGAATTTGCAGGTTATCACTCACAGTTGGCTGCTGCTGCAGATCCTACAGAGGTTGTACGTAAGTCAGCTTCTACTGTAGCATATCTTGGTATTCCTGTTTCAAAGGATGCTTTCCCACGTGATATCGCTGCTCAGCTTGATTCTATGGCTGTAGGTTCTACTTCTGCTGTTAAGGCTAATGCTGGTGACAATACATTGAACATCGTTAAGTTGGTAGCTAAGCAGGAATTGCCTGATTCAGTACAGTACCGTGTTATCCAGGTTGCTGCTAACTCAGTAGCTGAGGCTAAGACTAAGGCAGATTCTATTCAGGGCGCTATTGCCGGTGGTGCTGATTTCGAGGCTATCGCTAAGAAGTATGGTCAGACAGGTGACAAGGCATGGATGACTACCAAGCAGTATGAGTATGCCCAGTCTATGGATAAGGACAACAAGACATTCATCAATACATTGAATACTGCAGCAGTTAACTCTTTGAACCAGCTTCAGTTGGGTCAGGGATATGTAGTTCTTCAGGTTCTTGACCGCAAGGCAATGGTTAGCAAGTATACCGCTGCCGTCATTAAGAAGCCTATCGACTTCTCTCAGGGTACTTACCGTACAGCTTACAACAAGTTCTCTAGTTTCGTAAGTGCTAATCCTAAGTCAGAGGATCTCTTGAAGAATGCAGCTAAGGAAGGTTACAAGGTTCAGGACTTGAAGGATATTACAACTTCTGTTCATTATGTAGCAAACATCCATTCTACACGCGAGGCTTTGAAGTGGATCTTCGATAGCAAGGAGGGTGAGATTTCACCTCTCTATGAGTGTGGTGACAACAACCACCTGTTGGTTGTGGTTCTTGATAAGATTCATCATATCGGTTATCGTGATTTGAATGATGCAGTTGTCAAGGAGACTGTTAAGGCAGAGGTGCTCAAGGATAAGAAGGCTGAGATGATAGAGGCTAAGTTGAACGGTGTTAAGAACATCGCAGCTGCTAAGGCTAAGGGTGGTAAGGTTTCTTCTGTAAACCAGATTACTTTCGCTGCTCCTGTATTCATCGCAGCTACTGGCGCTAGCGAGCCAGCTCTCTCTGGTGCTGTTGCAGGTACTAAGAAGGGTGCTTTCTCTGCTCATGCTGTGAAGGGTAACGCTGGTGTTTATCTCTTCCAGGTTGTAAACAAGACTAACCGTCCTGTTAAGTTCGATGACAAGACATACGAGCAGAAGTGCCGCCAGAAGGCTATGCAGTATGCAGGTAACTTCATGAATGAGCTTTATCTGAACGCTCATGTAGTTGATAACCGCTACTTGTTCTTCTAATTCAGACTAGTAAATTCATTCCAATAAATAAAAAAGGTGTATTGCCAATGAGCAATACACCTTTTTTATTTATTGGGATATCTTTTATTTTATCTATCAGGATATCTTTTATCGTATTTACTAGGATATCCTTTTGGAGAAACACTTTATCCGCGGCTCCACCAATGCTTCTTCTTAGGGGCTTCCTGCTGCTCGCCGAACTTCTGCTTCAGTACTCTGCGATAGCTTGTATGGTTGGTGATAATCTGATAAATCTCACCCCAGTCTGGCAAACCGCCAATACCTCGGTCATCGATAAACCAGTCGGCTTTGAGCTTGCGTGAGAAGTGGTTATTGTTCTCCAGACTCTCTTCAGGATAATCCTTATTTACAGCCCAGAATTCAACTCCTCTTTCTCTACACCATTCTACTGCCTCGTCCAGGAGCTTTCCTTCGCGTACGCTCCATAGAATAAGCTTGTGGTGGTCTCTAATCAACATCTTTAATGTTTCTGTGGCGAAAGGTAGCTCTGTACCAATCTTCGGGTACTCGTGGGTTACGATTGTACCATCGAAATCTACTGCAATTGTTGCCATATAGTCTTAATGTTTTTATTAATCTAAAAGAGTCTTCCTATCTGGATAGAAAGACTCTTATTTTTGTTGAATGTATGTTTTTGATTACTTCTTGATACTGTTGTCGTTGGCATTGCCATAGTGGCTGTTGCTATAGTTACCATAGCTGCCATACTGGCCGTAAGTTCCATATTTGCCATATTTGCCATATGATCCATAAGAACCATAGTTGCCATATTTACCATATTTGCCGTACTTACCAACACCATAATAGAAGCTGTGCTTCTTCTTAGAGAGGTCGACGCCATTGAGTACTAAGCACATGTTAGGCAATTTGTTCTCGGCTTTCAAACCATTGATCATGCCGAAACTAGCCTTTGGAGTATAATCTGCGCGGCAGACGTATACACAGAGATTAGCCAGACGTCCAAGCTGCAAACTGTCGTTTACAAGACCTACAGGAGCCGTATCGAGGATAACATAGTCGTAATGTTCCTTCAACTGACTGATAATGTCGTCAAGGCTTGCTCTGGTTACTAACTCTCCTGGGTTAGGAGGAACAGGACCAGCCATAAGGAGGTCGAGTTTACTGTTGACACCCGAAGAGAGAATCTGTTTCTGAATGTCATCCCATGTATTATGGTCGTGTATAATCAGATTGGTGATACCATTATGGTGGTTGTCAATCTCGAAGAGCTCTGCCAGACGTGGCTTGCGGATATCCAGACCTACCATGATAACCTTCTTGCCAAGCAAGGCGAGCGAGATACCGATATTGGATGCCACGAATGTTTTACCTTCACCTGATGTAGAAGAGGTAAACATCATCACCTTCTCACCTTCTTTCAGCATAAACTGAATATTGGTACGCAGGCCACGGAAAATCTCCTCCATCAGATTGTTTACATTCTGGTGAACCACAATGTCAGCCTTTCCTTCCTTCTTGGCAGCATCGCTTGCCACAGGAATGTCGGCAATGACAGGTATCTGGGTAAGTTTCATCACGTCTTCATGTCCTTCAATCTTGTACTTGAAGAATTCTCTCAGGAAGAGGATGCCGGCAGGGATTGCAATACCCAGTACCAGTGCTATCAGCATAATGATAGGATTCTTAGGACTAACCTTTCCTTCCAATGATGGAGCATCGATAACCTTACCCTTGTCTGCCGTTGCTGCTAGCGAAATGGAGTTTTCCTCACGTTTCTGAAGAAGCATCAGGTAAAGACCAGATTTTACTTCCTGCTGGCGACCAATCTGTGTAAGAACTCGCTCTTGCTCTGGCGAGTTACCTATTTGGCTGGCATACATGGCAGCTTGTTTGGCTATGCTGTTACGCTGGATTTCCATACCTAGCTTAGCTTGTCTCATGGCACGTTTGATAGATGTTGTGAGTGCATCCAACTGTGCGGTCAGAGGAGTTATTGTAGGAGAAGTCTCGCTGGCGGCATGCAAGGCGTTGTTGCGATCTAGGGCTATTTTGTTGTACTGGTTGATGAGTTCTGTTGAACTTTCATCAGTCAAACCTACGTTGGATGGGATTGGCTGATATCTGTTGCCAGGTTCGTTCATGTATTTGCCAAGCTCATTCAGAAGTTCAACCTGTGTGTTAGCCTCCTGGAGTTTCTGGGCGTATGTGTCTGAGTTAGCGATGGCAGCTGTTGCGTTGAGCTTCATCTCTACAACATTGTTACGCTTCTTGTAGCTTTCGAGCTGGCCTTCTGTATTGCCCAGTTCGTTGTTGATCTTCTCCAGACGCTGGTTGATGAACTGTTCTGTGCGGAAAGAAATTTCATTCTTGTCCTCGTTGGCCTGGCGGTTATAAACATTTACCAGAGTTCTCAGATAGTCGATGCTGCGCTGAGGATCTTCATCTTTCATCACCAGTTCGGCTATGGTTGTAGTCTTTGAAGTCTGGCTGACAGTCAGTGCTTTTGTATAGCCCTTAGCCGCCATTTCTGGTGACACGATAATCACCTTCAGGCTCTCACCGTCTTTCAATGCGTATTTGCCGTTCTGAGTGAAGTAGAGGGTTCCTACACGTGTATTGATGCTTGCTGGCAGACCAGCTAAAGTCTTTTCAATCTTTACAGGATCCTTCTGATAGGAAAAGGCATCTACAGGTATGTAGTATGAACCTGTTACCTGATACTGGCTGCCAGTTTTCTCTATAAGAAGCTTGATAGGAGCATTCAGCTTCTTGAGATGAGCCAGGTCTAAGTCAACGCTGACTTCCTGCTCTTTATAGACTAACTGATCCCTGAAGGTTCCTTTATGGTAATAGTTCACGTAGCATTTCATGTCTACTACAGCCTGGTTAGCCAAGTCTTGAGCCGAAAGAATTTCAATCTCATTGTCTATACCGTTTGAGTTTGAAATAAAACCGAGGTTTGCAGCATTCTGAATCATGCTGTTACCCATTCCTCTGTTCTTTCTCTGGTCGTCATCCTTTATCAGTACCTTAGCGGTTGCCTGGTATTGCGGTCTTGCATGGCGTATGTAGAGATATCCCAATCCCAAACATACAATGAGTGATAAAACGAACCATTTCCAGTTGAGGATAAGAGTAGAATAAATCAGCTGGAAGTCAATAGATGACTTCTCTTCCTGCTCTTGATCACGTCCCAAATCAAAGTTCTTTGTTTCTTCCATTATTTTATATTCTATTGTGTTTACACCTTTTTATATTCGTATAAGATAAATGATAGAATCTGTGCTATCTGCTTGCCGCTAGTTCTTTCAGATACTGTCCATAACCGTTTTTGAGCATCGGTTGGGCAAGTTTCAGCAACTGTTCTTTGTCAATCCATCCTTGTTTGAATGCGATTTCTTCCAGACATGCCACTTTCAGCCCCTGTCTCTTTTCGATGACTTCTATAAAGGTACTGGCTTCCGAAAGGCTATCGTGGGTACCGGTGTCTAGCCAGGCGAAACCGCGCTGTAAGGTTCTTACTTTCAGAGTCTTTTCTGTCAGATAGTGCTGGTTTACTGTTGTTATTTCCAACTCACCTCTTGCGCTAGGCTTGATGTTCTTAGCCACCTGCACCACGCTGTTTGGATAGAAATAGAGTCCTACAACCGCATAGTTGCTCTTAGGCATTTCCGGTTTTTCTTCTATGCTCAGGCAGTTGCCGTTTTCATCAAACTCTGCCACACCATATCTTTCCGGATCGTTGACATAATAGCCAAATACGCTTGCCAGTCCTTCTTCTGCAGCTTTTACGCTTTCCTTGAGTAAACCCGTAAAACCGGCTCCATAGAAAATGTTGTCACCCAAAACCAGACAGACTGTATCATTACCGATAAACTTCTCACCAATGATGAAGGCTTGAGCCAGACCATCGGGTGATGGCTGTTCTGCATATTCGAAGTGTACACCCAATTCGCTGCCGTCGCCTAACAGACGTTTGAAACCAGGCAAGTCGAATGGGGTAGATATAATCAAAATCTCCTTGATTCCTGCCAACATTAGCACGGAAACAGGGTAGTATATCATTGGCTTATCAAAAATGGGTATCAATTGCTTACTGATACCTTTGGTAATAGGGTAAAGTCTTGTACCCGAACCTCCCGCTAATACGATTCCTTTCATATCTTCTCTATTTCTAATATAATAAAGTTGAATAGTCTTATCTTAAAAACGCGGCAAAGTTACTAAAAAAAGTTGAATGAGTGAAATCATAAGCCATAAAAATGCATTTTTTGATAAAAAAAGCACCTTTTTATATAAAAAACGTCGCTTTGATTTGGGTATTTACTGATTTTATTGTATTTTTGCAGAACAATTTAAATAGATATAGAAAATAAAATAATAAAGGAATGGGAATTTTTGCTAAACTATTCGGTCGTAAAGACGACGATAAAAAGGTAGGTGGAATGGAAGATTACATGACTTTGGTCCGTGTATACTTTCAGGCTGCACTTGCTTCTCAGTTAGGTATCACCAATTTGGCCATGTTGCCAGACTTGCGTGTCTTCAAGACAAGTCTGCATGTTCCGACGGTCAACAACCGTCTGGGTATTGGCGAAAAGGCACAGGTGAAGAAAATGATGAAGAATATCTATGATACGGATGATGCCTTCTTCAAGGAAATAGATTCCAGTATCCGTAAAAACTGCCACAAACTGCAGGATGTCAATGTATATCTCATCCAGTTCCAGAACTTTACGCAGGATCTGATGATGCTGATGGGCAACTTGATGAAGTTTAAGCTCCGTTTGCCTAGCTTCATGAAGAATTCGCTATACAAGCTGACTGCTAAAACTGTAGAAGATATCTTCACTAAGAATGATTTCTCTGATGCCAGTGTGCTGAAAACCGTGCTTCAGTTGCGCCAGTTCAACAAGCGCTTGGCATTCAGCCAGCAATGGGTAACCGACTTTACATTCCAGGTATTGATGCTTGCCAAAAAAGAGCCACGTCCATCAGATGAAGACGTAGAAAAGGCAAAGCAGAAGATGGGAAAGTAACAAATGTTGCGCCCAAAATGAAAAAAAATAGCAGAATATTTGTTTTATTCAAATAATTCTCTTAAATTTGTAGCCAAAAAATAATAGTCATGAGTGCAAATGAGAAAACAATCAATACGTTTGCCACAAGAGTAAGGCAGATGATTCTCAAGTTTGACGAGGTCAAGCAGGAGAATGCTGAACTCTATGCGATGGTGGATGAGCGCGATGCCAAAATCAAGGCATTGGAGGAAAAGTTGGCTCAAGCGCAGAGTGATTACGACAGCTTGAAGATGGCGAAGATGATGACGATTTCTGACAATGATATGGAAGCTACTCAGAAGCGCATCGCCAAGCTCATAAGAGATGTCAATAAGTGTATCACACTATTGGGTGAAAAGTAAAAATCGGAACGATGGCAGAACAAGAACAAGATAAATTACTCATACGATTACACGTCTATGATACAGATCTTTCGGTAAGAATACCTAGGGAAGACGAGGAGTATTATCGTAAATCAGCTAAGCTGATAGATGATATAGTAAACTCATATACCAAGATTTTCAAAGGCAGAAAGAGCGATAAGGAAATCCTGTATATGGCGCTCATTGATGTGGCATTGAGATATGAGAAGGAATCGGATCGGAATGATACGAAACCTTATGATGATATTCTTGAGAAGCTTACCTCCGAGATTGAAGACGCTTTGAAATAAGAATATTTAATAAACATATATATAATATAATGATAGTAACTATTATAGCAGCCTTGGTGGCGCTTGTTATCGGCGGTGCTGCTGGGTATTTCATTTTCCGTTATGTCATTAAGGGAAAATATAATGAAATGATAGAAGCTGCCAACAAAGAGGCAGAAGTAGTAAAAGAGAAGAAGCTTTTGGAAGTGAAGGAGAAATTCCTCAACAAGAAGGCGGAACTCGAAAAAGAAGTGCAGCAGCGTAATTCTCGCATCCAGCAGAATGAGAATAAGTTGAAGCAGCGCGAGATTTCTCTCAATCAACGTCAGGAAGACCTCGGTCGACGCAAGATGGAGATTGATCAGTATCAGCAGCGTGTTGACAACGAGAAGAAACTCTTGTCTGTCAAGCAGCAGGAACTTGATAAGATGCAGAAACAGGAGCAGGCTAAACTGGAAGAACTTTCTGGTCTGAGTGCTGAAGAGGCTAAGCAGAGATTGATTGAGAGTCTGAAAGATCAGGCTAAACTCGATGCTGCAAGCTATGTGAACGAAATTATGGATGATGCCAAACTCAATGCTAACCAGCAGGCTAAGAAGATTGTGATTCAGACAATCCAGCGTGTTGCTACTGAAACAGCCATTGAGAATTCTGTTAGCGTTTTCCATATTGATAATGATGAGGTGAAGGGACGTATTATCGGTCGTGAAGGCCGTAACATCCGTGCCTTGGAAGCAGCAACTGGTGTCGAAATCGTTGTGGATGATACTCCTGAGGCAATCGTTATCTCAGCCTTCGACCCTGTTCGTCGTGAGGTTTGCCGTCTGGCTCTCCATCAGTTGGTAGCTGACGGACGTATCCACCCAGCCCGTATTGAGGAGGTGGTAGCCAAGGTGAAGAAGCAGTTGGATAATGAAATTATCGAAACTGGTAAGCGTACAGCTATCGACCTCGGTATTCATGGTCTGCACCCAGAGTTGATTCGTATCATTGGTAAGATGAAGTACCGTTCTTCTTATGGTCAGAACCTCTTGCAGCATGCCCGTGAAACCGCTAACCTCTGTGCGGTTATGGCTTCTGAATTGGGATTGAATCCTAAGAAGGCTAAGCGTGCCGGTCTCTTGCACGATATTGGTAAGGTGCCTGATGAGGAGAGTGAATTGCCACACGCATTGTATGGTGCCAAGATTGCAGAGAAGTATAAGGAAAAACCTGATATCTGCAATGCCATCGGTGCTCACCATGATGAGATGGAGATGAATACATTATTGGCTCCTATCGTACAGGTTTGTGATGCTATCTCTGGTGCTCGTCCTGGTGCCCGTCGTGAGATTGTAGAGGCTTATATCAAGCGTTTGAACGATCTTGAAGCTATCGCCATGAGTTATCCTGGCGTAACCAAGACTTACGCTATCCAGGCAGGTCGTGAACTCCGTGTCATCGTGGGTGCGGATAAGATGAACGATGAAGAGAGCATCAAGCTTTCTGATGAAATTGCAACCAAGATTCAGAATGAGATGACTTATCCTGGTCAGGTTAAGATTACTGTGATTCGTGAGACTCGTAGTGTAGCTTACGCTAAGTAAGATAGAATTATATTTGAAGTTTAAATTGTCGTTTCTCTTCTGCAAAGTAGAGAGATGTATCTTGATAAAGCCGTACTCTGAAAAAGGGTGCGGCTTTTCTTTTCCCTTTTCAGAATATGATGAAAGCAGAACAGAAAGTATTAAAGCGATTCAATAAAGGATGTGTTGACTATCATCTTTTGGAGGATGGGGACCGTATTCTTATTGCCTTGAGTGGAGGCAAGGATTCATTGGAACTTGTCCGTTTGCTGGCTCAGCGTGCCCGTATCTATAAGCCGCATATCGAAGTGGAGGCGGCTCATATCATCATGGATAACATTCCTTACGAAACCGACCGCTCTTATCTGCAGGATTTCTGTGCAGAGAATGGCATCAAGCTCCATATCCTTCATAGTTCGTTCGATGAATCCACCGATCCCCGAAAGACCCGTTGCTTCCTCTGTGCCTGGAACCGTCGCAAGACGCTCTTCGAGTTTGCGGTAAGCCACGGGTTCAATAAGATAGCTCTGGGACATCACATGGATGATATCCTCGTTACCCTGCTGATGAACATCACCTTTGAGGGTTCTCATTCCACCATGCTGCCCAGTCTTCCTTTAAAACATTATCCCCTCACCATCATCCGCCCCCTTTGTCTGGTGCATGAGGCGGATATCCGGCAGGTAGCAGAAGAGTTGCATTTCACTAAGCAGAAGGCACTATGTCCTTACGAAGAGACTACCCGCCGTGCGGATATGCAAGCCGTCTTCCAGCATTTGGAACAGTTGAATCTAGAGGCGCGTTACAGTCTTTGGCGCTCTGTCTTTATGAAATAAAATATAGTAGAAAAAGCAATAAAAAACGAAAGTAGTTTCATGTGCTCATGAAACTACTTTCGTTGGACAATGAAATAGGCTTCATTTGCCATTGAAGCCTATTGTATTTGTTCCTGGGGTAGATCTAGTAAATGGCAGTTACTAATTTTGGGGAGCTGCCCAGAAACGTGAAGTATCTGTTGTCAGTACTGAATGGTCGGGAAGTTCAAAACCTTTGAATCCAGAAGGAACAAGCACGATATGGCGATTCTTGTTTCGATAAGCAGGATTATTATCTTCGCGACCATAGCCTGTTGTCTCCCAAGTATCAAACCAGTATAAGTTTTTTGCCCAATATGCCCTGTAATAAACAAAATCATTATCTGAATTCAAGAGAGGACGGTAAACGATTTCTCTGCCGTCAATATATCGCTCACGCATTTCTGCAAGAGAAAGTGGAGTGCCTTTTTCATCTTCTGCCCAAGCATTCATATCCGAGTCTAGCATAGCCCATTTCTGTAATTCTGGCAGCCACACCAGGTTAACAACATGGCAGTCGGAATCCTCGGAATCTGCGGGATGACAAGTTACAAAGCGGTTTACAATACCCTCAGACAGCAATAGTTCGTGTAAGAGGATGGAGTGTAATCGACAGTTGAATGCAGGCTCTATCGATCGAGTGTATTTCCAGAGATCTATAGCATTACTTCTCTTTGGATTAATCTTTTGATTGGCATGAGGAATGTTTTCCGCTACAAAACGTGCCAGTGAAATGGCCTTGTCCCATGTTGGCATTGTGGAAGATACAACTGTATCGAGTTTGAAATATTCACGGATTTTTTGTGATTGGACAGAATCTTTCTGATATGCAAAATTATAGGACGTAGTATCTGGTACATATTTGCCAGCGTCTTTTAATTTTTCTACCATTTCATTCTTCAGCGAATTGCAAAGATAAGCTTCCACTTGTTTATTGAAAACAAAGCGTGCCAACAGTAATGTTGCTACAGCTATGAGCAGGATTCCCAAGATGCTCCAGCCTACCAACTTGATTTTTTTCTTCATTTTTTTATTCTATTAGTTATTTCATTTTTTCTATCTGTTCCTGGGTTAGTCCGGAATACTTCTTGATTAGATTGATGTCAACACCATCGGCAAGCATGTTCTTGGCAATTTCCAAGGCTTTTTCATTCTTACCTTCTTGCTTCGCCGTATCAATAGAGTTTTTGATATCACGATACGCCATCTTACTTGCCTCCTACGTGCTCTGGATTCAGATACGACACGTCCTTCACAACCTGTCGGCCATTAAAAAAGCTGTTGAGGAAGCAAATCAGTAAATTCTTGTTCATTGCCGTTCCAAATATTCGCTTGAAACCGAAGTCGGTCAGCAAGCTGATGTATGTTTCTTCTACCTGTTTCATACGTCATTCTTTTTAAATCTTATGCAAAGATTTTGCCAGCGAGTGCAATGAAAGCTTGCTTTCAAATTGCTGAGTGCCACAAATCTTATGCAAAGATACGCTGAATATTTGTAACCTCCAAATTATAAGGCAGTTTTTTCTCATAATCGTCTTGTTTCACATATATATTAAGGTAATTTCGTAGCGTCGGATATGCCCTTTCCTCCGTTAGGCGTTCCGGCGGATTTACAATCCGCCGCTAATAAATGTCCTAACCTCTTTATGCTCTGGGGATATGTTATCCCCAGCAACCAGGATGTAGTCTGCAATGTGATGGGAATGGGGGATTTCAAACCGATGCAGCGGATGTGGTGCTGAAGATGGGCTCTTGAGGCGCAGGTGGAGAACTTCGTCTTCATCGGTTCTTTCTCTCTCCTTTCCTCTCATTCTTGCTTCTTATTTCATGTCATCCGAGTTGAGTATGGTGATGGTCTTGCCATCAATCCTGATGGCGCCCTTCTCCTCGAATTCGGACAGGCAGCGGAGGAGCGAGAACTTCTGGATACCGAAGATATCCGCCATTTCCTGGCGGCTGACATCCAGTCGGATGGTTCTGCTCTGCTGTTCGGTAGCCATCTTGATGAGGTATTGCGCCACCTTCTCCTTGACGGAGAAAAGGGAGAGCATGCGCATTTTCTGCGAAAGGAAGATATCTATCCTTGACAGGTGCTGGATGAAGTTCCAGCGTATGCGTTCGTCGGTATCTATCAGCAGTTTCAGTTCCGAAGGCCTCATGCGCAGGAGGGTAGTCTTCTTGCTTGTCTCCACGCTTACGGGCATCTCGTTATTATGTGCGAAGATATAGGCAGGGGCTATCAGCATCGATTCTCCCAGCCGCTCTATCTGCGCCTGCTTGCCCGACAATCCCGACATGCGGGCTATCATCTCCCCCTCGACGATGATGTCGGCATATCTGCAGGGCATTCCTGCCAGCACATAGGTTTCCCTGGCAGCAAGCTCCACCATCCGGTAGCTTACCGTCGATAGCGCCTCTCTGATTTCCTCAGGAGTAAATCCCTCAAATACCGTGCATTTCTGCAAGGTAACGAATATTGATTCTTTCATACATTTAAGTCTTATTTTCAATAACGCATTTTCCTCCGATTTATTGTTTGCTCCATTTAGAATCTTGAAGGCAGAATCTCCGCACGCCCTATAAGAGTGGAATCTTACTAGCTAAAGTTCTGGTAATAAGCAAGAAAAATACGAAAAAACTTTGGCGTCTTAAAATAAAGTCGTAACTTTGCAGCTGAAAATTAATAAATGGAGGAAGAATATGGCAAATTATATCAGATTTGACTGGGCGATGAAGCGCCTGCTTCGTAACAAGGCAAACTATGCCGTGCTGGAAGGCTTTATGTGTTCGCTGTTGAACGAGAAATTCAAGATCAACAGATTCCTGGATAGTGAGAGCAATCAGCAGACCGAGAATGATAAATTCAACAGAGTGGATATCCTGGCCGAAAATGAGAAGGGAGAATTCATCATCTTCGAGATACAGAACACCCGGGAACATACCTATTTCCACCGTATGCTCTATGGAGTTTCCAAGGTCATCACAGACAATATCAGTCTGGGCGATGATTACGACAAAGTGCGCAAGGTATATTCCATCAATATCGTGTATTTCACATTGGGACAGGCTAAGGATTATGTATATCATGGCAAGACGATGTTCCAGGGACTGCATCAGCCGAATGATATCCTGAAACTCTCCAACCGACAGAGTGAACTCTTCTTCGGTGATGAAATCCCTCAGGGACGCAAGACTAATCGCGAAGCCGGAGATATATTCCCGGAGTATTATCTGCTCTGCGTGAACAACTTTGATAAGCTGGCGGTGAACAATCTGGATGAATGGATCGAGTTTCTCAAGACCGGCGAGATCAGCGAGGCAGCCCAGGCCCCAGGTTTGGCAGATGCCCGCAAATGCCTGGATATAGATAAGTTGACCGTAGCGGAAAAGAATGATTATGTCCGCCACATGGAGAATCTGCGCTATCAGCGCAGCGTTATCAAAACGGGTTATGATGATGGCTGGCAGAAAGGTCTTGCCGATGGTCGAGAAGAAGGTCGTGCTGAAGGACGAGCTGAAGGACGAGCTGAAGGACGAGAAGAAGGACGAGAAGAAGGTCGTGCCGAAGGAGCCAAAGATGAGAAGAAGGCCACCGCCCGTCGTCTTCTTGCAATGGGCTTGTCTGCCGAGCAAGTGGCAGCAGCAACCCAGTTGTCATTAGATGAAATCAAGAAATTATAGCTGCTTTTTGCAATAGATAAAGGGAGATTTCGCCAAGAAATCTCCCTTTATTGTTATATGCTCGGCATGGACGTTGTCTAACGGCTGCAAATTCTCCCTTAACTCAGTAGCTGCTGTTCTTATCCTATATATTTTTTGATGTCCTCTTCTACCGTTCCGTTTCCGGCAATGCCAAAGGTATCTACCAGTACCTTCAGTACGGCTGGTGAACAGAAGGCTGGGAGCGTAGGGCCCAGATGGATGTTCTTTACGCCCAGATGCAGCAGGGCAAGAAGTACGATGACAGCCTTCTGCTCGTACCAGGCAATATTGAAGAAGATAGGAAGTTCATTGATGTCGCTGGCTCCAAAAATCTCCTTCAGCTTCAATGCCACAACCGCCCAGGAATAGGAGTCGTTGCACTGACCGGCATCCAGCACACGAGGAATGCCGTTGATGTCGCCCAGATTGAGCTTGTTGTACTTGAACTTGGCACAGCCGCTGGTGAGTATCACTACATCCTGAGGCAGCGCCTTGGCAAACTCCTCGTAGTAGTTGCGGCTCTTCATTCTGCCATCGCAGCCACTCATCACCACAAACTTGCGGATGGCTCCGCTCTTCACTGCCTCTACTATCTTGTCTGCCAGGGCAAAGACCTGGGCATGCGCAAAACCGCCGATGATCTCGCCTGTCTCTATCTCCCTAGGTGGCTGGCAGGTCTTGGCAAGCGCAATCACCTCGGAGAAGTCTTTGTGGCCGTCGGCACCCGCCTGGATATGCTTCCAGCCAGGGAAACCTGTAGAGTTGGTGGTGAAGACGCGGTTCCTGTAGCCTGCCGATGGCGATGGCGGTACGATGCAGTTGGTGGTGAAGACTACAGGACCGTTGAAGCTCTCGAATTCCTCCTTCTGTTTCCACCACGCATTGCCGTAGTTGCCCACCAGATGCTTGTACTTCTTGAGCTGCGGATAGTAGTGGGCAGGAAGCATCTCGCCATGGGTATAGATGTCGATGCCCGTGCCTTCGGTCTGGATGAGGAGATCTTCGATATCCTTCAGGTCGTGACCGGAGATGAGGATGCCCGGATTGCTGCCTGTGCCGATGTTCACCCGGGTGAGTTCCGGATTACCGTATGCCTGGGTGTTGGCCTTGTCGAGGAGTGCCATCACATCCACGCCGTACTTTCCTGTTTCGAGCACCATGCCCAGCAGCGTGTTCATATCAGCATCAGGGTTGCTGATGGTGGCGAGAGCACGGCAGATGAAGCTGATAATCTCGCTGTTCTCTTCTCCCAGATGGGCTGCATGCTCGTAGTATGCTGCCATACCCTTCAGACCGAGCATGGTGAGTTCCTTGAGCGAGCGGATATCTGGATTCTCGTGGCGGAGCACGGATTCACGGGCGCCCTCTGCCTCGTAGTCTGTCTTCTCGCCACCCCAGGTTACCTCCTGATAAGCAGGGAGGTGGATATTCATGCTTGCCGCCTTTTCCAGCAGCTGTTTCTTCAGGACGATACCCTTATCTACCTTTTGCAGGATATCCTGGTCGTTGAAATTGGCGTTGGTGATGGTGGTGAAGAGTGCATCCGTAAGGAAATGGGTTACCTCTGGTGCCGGCTCTTTGCCTATGTTATGCTGTATGGTTCCTATGCCACGAACCACGCTGAGCAGCAGATCCTGCCACTTGGAAGTTGTAGCCTCCTTACCGCAAACACCCTTGATGGTACAGCCTGTACCCTTAGCTGTTTCCTGACACTGGAAACAGAACATCTTGTTTTCTGCCATATTGCTATAAATTAAAGAGTTATTTTAATGTTTTCTTCCAGGCGGCAATCTGCCATTCCTGGTTTCCGGCTGCAAAATTACGGCTTTAAAAATAATCCTACGGTAACAATTGTGACCGTAGGATATTAAAAAAACATAAAAAGAGTGTGGGGGAACGGATTTTTTCTATCTGTTCCTGGGTTCGTCCGGAATACTTCTTGATTAGATTGATGTCAACACCATCATATATTTATCCTTAAGGGAAAATAAAATTAGCCTTAAGGGAAAATAAATTTTGCCTTAAGACTAAATATATTCTGTCTTCTGATGGGTTATGCATACGAGTGCATGCCCGTGAGGAAATAGTTCACACCGAAGTAGGTCATGGCAATGCTCATGAATGCCAGGGTGATGTAAATGTGATATACCAGCGGCTTGCGGAAGACCGGCAGACTCTGCGTATGCACTACTACGGCATAAATCATAAAGGTGATGAGCGCCCATGTTTCCTTGCTGTCCCAACTCCAGTAATTACCCCAGCTCACGTTAGCCCAGATGGCTCCGATGAAGATGCCGAACCCCATCGTGGTGAGGGCAGGGTAGAGGAAGAGACGGCTTAAATCCCGCAGTTCGTCGCCATGAGAGCGCATGCAGATGCCCATGATGCCGCAGATGAAAGTCAAGGACAATAGGGCATAGCTCATCATGATGATGCTGACATGGATGCTGAGTAACGGACTGTTCAATACCGGCATCATCTGTCCGATAGCAGGATCCATCTGGTTGATATGGCTTACCAGAAGGAAGAATCCTGAAATCAGGAAGCCGAATACCATCACGATGCGGATGCGCAACTGCATCAGAATACTGATAAGCATCACGAACCAGGCTACAGTTAGCATACTTTCATATCCGTTAGACATAGGTATGTTGCCGCTGATAATCCATCTCAATGCCAATCCGAAGGTTAAGGCAAGGAAGGATACGCCAAGCAGGATAGGCAAAGCGATGTTCAATACCTTGATTTCTTTCTTCTTCGTCATGCGATAGATGGTGTAGAAGAGGGCAATGAAGCCCAGTGTGAGGTTTGCCATGAAGAGAATGGTTGCAAAAGGAAAGGCATTATTGATGCGTTCTGCCTTATACTGTGTAGCTGTTGGCAGCGAATTACCGCTACTAACCTCCTGATATTTCTTCATCTTGACGAAGAACTCGTTTACACGACTCGTATTGCCTGCCTTTACATCGCCATTCAGCAGGGAGAATACATCCCTGATATAGAGTGCATGCTGCTGCTCTACGGCTTGCGGCAACTTATCCACCGGTGAAAACCAGGTGGTGGTACCCGCCTTGATGAATGAATGATCCTTGGTAGCCTTCACATTCTTGGTGAAGGTGTAAGGAAGAACTTTCAATGAGATACCTTCTCGCAACTCCATGATGATTTGTATCTTGCCATCGATATCGGCGGCTTGCTGATGGAACTTGTCCTGCTGACCATTGTAGTATTCCTGAACATACTGTCCGATGGTATAGCCACCCATCTCACGATTGAAGAAAGTATTGAGCGAAGCATAGTCAGGCAGATTCATCGCTGTTTTCATTTCTCCGCTCTTGATCTTGATGAAAGGCTCGTTTGCCCAAGTATTTCCATAGAATACCCAACCAGAGAGTACCTGTTCTGCAGTCAATCCCTGATAGCTCCTGGCTCCATATATCTTCTTGCAGAAATCGAGGGCAAAGGTCTGTACCGGACAGATGCGGTCGTTGTAGAGAATATGAAGCTCGCCAAACTTCTCTGCAGTTTCCTTTGGCAATACTGCATTTTGGAGATTGCTTGTTGCAGATTCTGCATGCAGTGTCTGTATATTGCCCATGCTGAGGATGAGTGCTGTTATCAACGCTCCCTTCTTGAGCAAAGGACTCTTCAGTAGTCTGCGATAACCGCCCTTAGGGTCGAAGAGCATCCATACGAGGGAGATGAAGAGCAGCGCATAGCCAGTATAGGTGACTGGTATGCCGTATGGATCGGCATTGATAGCGAGCACGCTTCCCTTGCCGTCTTCATCGTAAGATGACTGATAAAGACGGTAAGACCGGTGGGAATAGATGTTGTTCATCGAAACTTCGCCTTCGCTCTTATCATCTCCGTCTATTACGGTGAATTTTGAAGAATAGTCAGCCACGGCGTTGGTTCCATCGTGCATCTTCGCTTCAAACTTCTTCAGGCAGAGCGAGAAAGGGAGTTTCTCTTCCTTCATGCCCTGCTCTTCATCCTGAGCCATATAAGTATCTGTAGGCTGACCGATGCGCAGATGAATCATGCCTCTTTTTGCTGATACATGCGTGAGTAGGGCACCCAAGAGGATGATGATGAAGGAGAGATGGAGTGCCAGCGTAGAAGCGCACTTCACTTTTCTTTTGATGATATAGAACGCACCGAGGGCAGCAAGTACTGCCCAGATTAGAATGAACCACCATGCTCCATAGTAGTGGGCATGAGCATAATCCGTGCCCTGGCTTTTTTCCACGATGGTGGCGGCAGCCATGCATACGAGCACAAGGATGTAAAGAATGAATATAATCTTTTTAACCATACTTAGTTGGAATCTTGATAGAATTTCCGCTGCAAAATTACGATTTTATTCGGAAACATGCAAGAGTTAATCCGTATATTTGTAGATTCAGATAAAAAAAGCTGCCAAATGCTTTTGATAGCCTGGCAGCTTTTCTTATTTTTGTTTCTTCTTGTAATATCTTATGATTAGATAGAACGCAGGAACTTAACCACTGCATCACGATCGCTCTTCGATGCCTTGTAGAAGTTGATGGCTGAAGAGTAAGCATGACTCTTCTTGCTGTAGCAGTGCCACATGATGGCTTCCACCTCGTTGCGGGCACGGCAGTCGTGCAAGCGATCCTCTGCACCAGTGTTGAGCAATGACAAGCCTCGACCCCAAAGTGGAGTGGTTCGGCACCAAGAACCATGGATGTCGTTCTTCATATAGAGCTTGTGCTGAATCAAGTCTGAATATGGATAGATAGTCTGGTTCTGATAGCGTGGCAATGGTTTGTCAGCGATATACTTAGAGGTGATGTAGTTGTCGTCGCCTGTCTTCCAAGATGGCTTGTGGCAGTTAGCACAACCCCATTCCATGAAGAGCTTCTTACCCTGTTGAACCTGTGGGTCGTTCAAGTTACGAGCACGAGGGATGGCGAGACCACGATGCCATACCATGAAAGCATAGTAGTCATCCATGCTCTGCTCTGCTGTGAATGGGTGGATGTTGTTGTCGAACTGATTGGTATAAGGATCCAACAGAACTCTTACTGCATTCTTGATACCTTCGTCCGTACCATCTGCGTAGTAAGGAGAACTTGGATCTTTCTTGATGGCAGCAATAACTTCAGTGTCCTCGGACATCTTTTGAGCCCAAGCTTCTGTGGTGTAGAGCAAAGGACGGTCTGGGCGAGTTACGTTGGTGATATTCCAAATAGCATTGGCACCAGGACCGTCTTGCAAAGAACCACGGGTCAAAGCGTATGTATAACGCTTCACTATCTTCTTGTTGAGGTCTGTTGTGTTAGGGTCGAATGGAGTACCATCTGCATGAACACCACCTGTTACATTCTGTGTGCGACTGTCTTTTGTACCATCTTTGCTCTTTTTGGCTGCGTCACGACCGAATGTGGTATAGAATGCACCTGATGCGAAATCATTTGCCTCTGCATCCCACATGCTAGGGTTGATATAGTCTGATACGGTAAGACCAGCCTTCTTGAAGTAAGCAGCCTCTGCGGCATACTGGGCCTTGATGGCCTCGTTAGGGATGGCATCAATCAAGCCTGTACCGCCGATACCGATGGTTGACTCCAAGCGGCAAGCTACAGCACCGTTTCCTGTCTCGTATGGGGTAGGAGAGGTGCGGAATGCGCCCTTAGGAATAGAAATCTCAGGATAGATAAGGTCGAACTTCTCACCATCAGGGAACTGCATGGCTGGAATCTCGTCTGTTTCCATCTTGCTGATGTGTGGCCATTGAAGGTTAATCATGCTCTCGTCGATAGGAGCTTTGAATGGAGAAGCGGCTTGTGTCTGAGGCATACCTGTTACTTCGGCTACATAGCCGCCGTCATTGCTGTTGGCCCCATCTACAGGGTGATAGACTACGAGCAAATAACCATTACCATTGCTATAGCGAGTCTCGTATTGAGTCATGCGCTTGCCGTGACCATACTCTGGGTGGCAATCGATGCAAGATGTGCGGACGGAGGCAGGACCGAGTCCTTTGAAAGCACCTGTGTTGAGTGTATATTGGCGCTCAAACAACTGCTCGCCTTGGAAAAAGGCGTCTTTTAAATTTGTATGATCGTCAACATAAGGAGTCTGGTCGCTATAACAGCTCGCTGTTGTATTCTCGGTGGTTCCCAATTTACCACCTGGATACCATTCGTCGGCAGTGAAATTGCCAACATTTTGTCCTACGTAGTTGGCATCTGTCTCCACGATTTCAATGTCCTTGTCATCGGAGCAACTTACGGATGTGAGTGCCATGGTCAATGCCATAGACATCCATGCATAATTCTTTTTCATAATGTATTTTTGTAATGTACTTTGTAAACGTGACAATACGTAGCCCTCCTTTTTCTTTGCTGGAATCAGGAGAGGCTACGTTTTGTATTATATTCTTATTTTCCTAAGATATGGAATGGCTTATTTTGAAGCACGAATCTTACGGAACCAAGCACCTGCCTTGTTCAACTCCTCATCGAGATTGTTGATCTTGTCGATGCAAGTCTTCACACGTGTGTAGGCTGCCTCGCTATTGATAGTGCCATTCTTGTATGCTTTTTCGATAGCTGCGATATCGGCAACGAATGAACTGCTGTTCTTGGCAGTCTCCAATGCTGCGATAGCCTCGTTGAGAGCTGTGTTGATGTCGTTGTAGCCACTGTAGTTGTACTTCTTCATGATGTTCATCATAGAGTTGGTTACAGGAGTTGTGGCTGTAACGTCACGAGTGCCATAGAGAGAATTCTTGATAGAATAGATGTTGTCCTGGTAGTCGATGTAAGAGCGCTTGCTGTAAGGAGACTCGATGTAGTCTCTTGACTCCTTCTCGCCATCTTCTGTAGTGCCACCCTGACCAGATGCTACACGGAAAGCCTGACCCAATTTCTGAGTGTAAACCTCTTGGCAGATGTTAGAGCAACCAGCTACGCATGCATTCTCCAAAGTCTCCTGCCATGTCTGGAACCAACCATCCTGGGTAGCACCCTTGAGCAACCAAGCACCATAACCGATACCAGCAGAGCAGAGTCCATTCTTACCACCAGTGTGAGTTTTTTCTTCCTCGTTGTTATCTGCTACGTTCAATACCCACTTGCAGTTGCTGTTAATCCAAGAGTAATCAGTGTTGTCTTGTGTCCAACCATAGTGGAGCAAAGTTGTCATGTTGTAGATGTCGCCAGAAACAGCGTCAGCGAATGCAAGTTCGTCGATACCGGCAACTGTTGTCATGCCAGCCTCTGTGTCGTTAGCAGCGAAGTCGGCTGCTGTACGAGCGGCACCATTGCGGAAGAGTACGAACTCAAGTCCGTGGAAACCCAATACAGAGTCGAATTTGCCATTGTTTGTGAAAACATATTGAGAACCTTGACCCTTGATGCCTGACATAACGTTAGCATCAGTCAAAGCCTGTACCAACTGGTCGTGGTCCAAAGGCCATGAGTCGATGTGTGGGTCGATTTCGTGGTCGGTAGCAGCACCATAGAGAAATGCCTCGCTGCGCTCCCACTGAAGACGTGCGTTCTTGAATGCTTCGCAAGCAGCCTCAACATCTGCGTTAGTCAAGTTGCCAGCCTTTGCATTGGTGTAAAGCTTGGCGCAAGCCTCATGCAAGGTCTTGCAGTTGTCACGCAAGGCTTGGTATGTTGGATAAACTACATCGTTCACATAAGTGTTAGCTACAGCAGAAAGTTCTGCTGAAGGGACGATGTCGTTACCTGTTGATGGACCATCATTGTCATCACTACATGAAGCGAAACCCAATGAAAGTGTCATGGTTGCTACGAGCATCATGACGTTTTTGAATGTCTTTTTCATTTTGTTTTTTGTTTTTATTGTTCTGTTATAAATGTTTCTTGTTGTGCGATTAGAGGAAGAAACCCTCGTAAGCGATACCGATGTTGATGGCTGGCTCATCGTTGTATTTTGATTTCAAGAAGCGATGGTTGTACTCTGCTTTAACGCTGATCTGCTTCATTGGATAGTAGTTGATACCAGCTGCGAGAATCTTCTTGTTGGTCCACTGTGATATAGTGTTGTGTACAGATGAGTCATAGTACTCATAGTGACCGAATACATAGAGCTTCTGGTTGTTCTTTCGTAGAGATGAAATCTGTGAGAACACATTGTATCCTGCCTCTATCATGGTTGCTACAGCATGACTACCGAAGTACTTATTCTTGCCAGACTCATTTGGTTTTACCAATGAGGTGCCTGGGTAAGTGTGGTCGGAAATCTTGTCGGCATCACTTACGTAGCCATAGTCCACATTACCACGTACAATCCAGTTGTATTTATTATAGGTAAAGTCAAAAGCGCCTACATATACATTTCCCTTGATATCTTTATACACAGCATCGTAAGGAGTGGTGTTGCTCATGGCTTGTCCGTAGTAACCGCTCAAACCGATGCGAAGACCAGGGATAGTATAGTTGTCTACACGTACTGCTGCACCATACTTGTTGGCTACCTCAAATTCATAAGGGCTCTGTGTACCCCCCTGAATCCAGTTGCTACGGCTGAACTTGTATGCGTTCAAACCTGCCAAGAACTGAGCCTCGTAACGGAAGTCGCCAGACTTACCCCAGAAACTCAAACCTGTCTGATGCCAAGTGCAAGGGAGAATGGTGTTCTCACCCTCTGGACGATAAACAGTGAAGAAGTTCAATGGCTCATGATAAGCATTGGTCAAACCAACAGGCACAACGATATGACCCATCTTGATGTTGGCAAAATGACCGAAAGATTTCTGAATCCAGAACTGCTCCAGTTCAACTTCGCCACCTTTCTCCTGTTCCTGCTCGTACTCAATAGCCTCTTCTGCCTCATATTCGATAGAAGAACCTGTACCACCGTGCTCAAACTCAATCTCAGTACCCATGGTCCAACCCTTACCGAAGTCGTAACCCAAGTAGATGACTGCATGAGGAATGTCGAAACGACCATGTGAAGGAGCGTTCTTGTAAGCATTAGCGTTAGAGTAACGGTTACCTGCGTCGCTATAGAAGTTGCGGCTCATGGCAACCTCGCCATAACCACCCACGCTGAGGCGCTTGCCATTCGCGTGCTGCATCACGCTGTCAGCAGCCACAGTTTGTGCACTTGCTGTTGCCAAACCGGCAACGAGGGCAGCGGACATCAATCCAATTCTTAAACTGTTCATCTTTAATATTTTGAAATTATTGTTATCGTATAATCCTTAGTATAATAAAGAAAAGAGCGCGGATGTCTGTTTGCGGTCTCGACACTTTAGAGGCCTAGTATCTCCTTAAAGCCAATCTGACTTGATAAGGAATTACGCAGCTCTGCCGCTCGGGAATGGCAATCATCACCGCACTCTTTCTCGATTTCGGGTGCAAAGGTACGGAGTTTTAAAATATCTTGCAATACCTAAAAATCGGTAAACTGGCGCATCCCCATTTCTAGGTATTGCGAGTTTCGAAACTTTTTTGTATATTTGCAACCGAAATAGAAACATTATGAATGTTCTTGATACAAGGATGTTTTCATTTAAGGAGAAAGAAAGATGAAAAATCAGAAGATGTATGAAGCTGATGACAAGATGATCAGCATCATTAGAGACAATTATAACATTTTACAGAGCCTCGGCAGCTTCGGCATCAACCTGGGCTTTGGCGACAAGACTGTGCGTGAGGTTTGCGACGAGCAGAAGGTGGATACCTATACCTTCCTGTCCGTGGTAAACTTGACAATTAATGGTTACAAGGAGTATGACAATACCGACCGTTTGTCGTTGCCGACCCTATTGCATTATCTCAAGGCATCGCATGCCTATTACATAGATTTCCAGTTGCCGTTTATCCGTAAGGAACTGGTTGAAGCGCTGGACGAAAAGGATAATCTGGCACGCCTTATCCTCAAGCTTTATGATGACTATGCCCATAGCATTACCAATCACATGAAGTATGAGGAAAAGATGGTATTCCCTTATGTTCAGGCACTTATAGATGGTAATGCCAATGCAAACTTCGATATAGAGACCTTCTCGAAACACCATGCTCAGGTAGATATGAAGTTAAAGGAACTCAAGAGTATCATTATCAAGTATTTGCCTTCTGATGGCTTGCATAATAATCAGCTCAGCGCCACTCTTTATGATATATATAATAATGAGGAATGGCTGAAACATCATTCTGAGGTTGAGGAAGAAATCTTTATTCCTGCTGTAAGAAATGCAGAGCGTAAACTTAAGCAGAACGATGTGAGTGCCAAGATTTCGAGCATGATTAATCAGACTCCGATGAGTGACGAACAGTTGAGCGACCGTGAGAAAGATGTGATTGTTGCTTTGGTTCAGGGAATGACCAACAAGGAGATTGCTGACCACCTGTTTATCTCTATCAATACGGTCATTACGCATCGCAGAAACATCGCCCGAAAGCTTCAGATTCACTCTCCTGCAGGTCTTACAATTTATGCCATCGTGAACAATCTGGTTGATATTTCTACTGTAAAGCTGTAGTTTATCTGTGGAATATCAGTTTAAATAATGTTATTTTTCCTAAAATGATAGCGCCTTCCTCTCACATGAGGGGAAGGCGCTATCATTATATTTAGGTATGTAATGATTCTGCATCACTATTTATGGTGAAGGCTAGATCATATTGATGTCAACAAAACCATGCATCACAGCATAAATGGTGAGTGAAGACACACTTTTTAATCCCAGTTTTTCCTGTATTTTCTTGCGATGGGTAATCACTGTAGTCAGTCCGATACAGAGTTGGTCGGCTATCTCTTTGTTGATTTTCCCTTGTGCTACCAGAGATAATACCTCTATTTCTCTATCCGACAGAACTTTTTCCTGAGTGACAGGGGGCATGGCAGGGATATGTTCGCCATGAGGATGCCCGGAATGCTGCAGGTTGAGAAGCTCTTTTATCAGGTATCCTTCTGGTACATTGACGCAGAGACAATGAAATTCTGCAAGTTGCGAATTGGGATCGTTGCTGGGTGTTAGAACAATCACGTGGCGGTTCCTGTTGCCCTGTGTGAAGAAGTAACGGTGTTCCAGTACAATGTGCATAGATACAAAGCTATGAACAAAGTGGTCTGGATTGTTTGCCTCGTACTGACGGAACGAACCGAAGGTCGAGATTTTCATCATGGGCATCACCGACTCAAGCAGTTGTCTGAGTCCCATTGCGGCGAGTGTATTGCTCTCTACTATTGCCATTTCCAGCATCTGTTTGCCAGCCATGGCTTTCATCATTTCTTCATTCATCTCTGTTTGTTTTACTTCTGCTAGTGAAAGTTGGGTTATACTTATATCTTGTTTTTACAAGAATGGAGTGAGTACCTTTGCTGCAAACCATCCTTTGAATCTTTGCCAGCCCGTACGCCACTCTTTCCAGTTCTTCTCATTGAGTAAGAAACTGTCTTTCTTTTCTCCATCAAAGAGCTGTACCAGTTGTTGTGTAGTACAAGAATCCACAATCACTGCATTCTCTTCATAGTCCCAGCGCAAGCTTCGGGCATTGAGATTGGCACTGCCAACGGTACAGAACTTGCCGTCTACCATGATAATCTTGGTATGGTGGAAGCCTCGTGTATACATCCAAACATTGCATCCTGCCTTCATCAGTTTGTGGGCATTATAGAAACCGCAGTCAGGAGTCAGCGGAATATCGCTCTTGGTAGAGAGCATGATTTCTACCTTTACTCCTCTTTTCACAGCATTCTTCAATGCCTTTTTGAGTTTATGACTCAAGGTAAAGTAGGGGCTGATGATCTTGATGCTGTCCTGTGCATCATTGATGGCATTCACATAGAAATATCGGATGATATCCTTTGTAATATGCGGTTCGCGGTTGATGATGCCGACCATCTTTCTGTAGGCTGTTGCTGTCGTATCTGGCTTGAGATTCTCTACCAGATAATCCTTCTTCTTATATCTCCAGAACTCAGTGCTGTGCACATTCTGTCCGCTCACCTTATTCCACATTTTGAGAAATATCTTCTGCAGGGTATTCACCTCGCTTCCGTCGATGCGGCAGTGCATATCGTGCCATTCTCCTACAACCTTCGTACCTTTTATATAATAGTCGGCAACGTTCATACCGCCTGTGTAGGCAATCTGTCCGTCAATGATTACGATTTTACGGTGATCACGGTTGAAAATTGCATGTACCCATGGAAACTTCAGGGGCTTGTATTCATAAATCTCTATACCGTTGGCACGGATTTTCTTGAGATGTCTCTTTCGCAGAGGCTTATTGTTGGAAGAGTTTCCGAAACCATCATATAAGGCTCTCACCTTTACACCCTCCTTGACTTTCTGAGCTAGCAGGTCGAAGAGGAGGGAGGCGATGCTGTCGTTGCGAAAGTTGAAGTATTCCAGGTGTACACTATGTTTAGCCTGTCGGATTGCCTGGAACATATCATCAAACTTTTCCTGACCGTTCATCAGTAGGGTTACTGAGTTATCGTGAGAAAAACTCACACCTTTCCCACGAAGCTGATTTACGATCAGTGAATCGCTAGTCTGTGCGCTGCACAGCGAACAAGACAGCCATAATGTTGCTATTAATAAAAAATATCTCATCTTATCTATAACCGTGTTATCTATAAATCCGTGTAATCTGTGTTATCCGTGCCTAAAAAATTATACCATGCAGGCATAGTGATCTACAATGCCCTTTAAATGATTATCCTTGTCTACAACCAGTACCGTATGCACCTTATACTTGTGCATGATGCGCTGAATCTCCGAAATCTTCGTCTTCGGAGTCACCATTTTCGGAGTGGTGGTCATGATGTCGCTTACAGTCTTGTTGAAGAATTCTGCCTGCCATTTCTCCATGGCGCGTCGGATATCACCATCGGTAATAAGTCCGATAACGTGGTTGTCTTCATCCAATGAGATACCCAATCCCAGTTTGCCCTTGCTTACGTGGATGATAGCCTCGCCCAGATGCATTTCCTTAGGAATGATAGGCATATCATCGCTGCGCATCACATCTTCTGCTGTGGTCAGCAGTCGTTTGCCTAATTCTCCACCAGGATGGAACTGTGCAAAGTCACGAGGCTTGAAGTGGCGTACCTGCATCAGGGCGATAGCCAGTGCATCACCCATAGCCAATGCTGCAGTAGTACTGCTGGTTGGGGCGAGGTTCAGCGGACAAGCCTCCTTCTTTACCTTTACGGTGATATGATGGTTGGAGTATTTTGCCAGCAGGGAATCTGGATTTCCGGTGATGGAAATGATAGGAATATTCATGTGGAGTACCATCGGGATGAAACGAAGCAGTTCATCGGTCTGACCGCTGTTACTCAGTGCCAAAACCACATCCTTGTCGGTCATCACACCTAAGTCGCCGTGATAGACATCCAGTGGATTGATGTAGAAGGCTGGTGTGCCTGTAGAGGCAAGTGTAGCGGCAATCTTGGCACCTACGTGTCCACTCTTGCCCACACCAGTAACGATTATCTTGCCTTGGCAATGATACATCATGTCTACAGCTTTCTCAAAGTTGTCGTCCAGATAAGGTATCTGGTCGAGGATGGCCTGCGCCTCGTCTCTAAGAGCCTGTTCGCCATAACCGCGAACAATCTTATCATCTATATTGTTATTTTTATCGGTCATTTCTAAATCATTTGAATTGGCTTTCCCTTCGGACGCCGAACGTTGTTTCTTCGTTCTTCACTTACAGGAGTTCTTCTATAAGTGATTCCAACTTGTTTAATTCCAGCATATTGGCTGCATCGCTCTTGCCCTGGTCTGGGTCTGGATGTACTTCAAAGAAGTAGCCGGTAGCTCCGAAAGCTTTAGCCGCCTTTGCCATTGCTGGAACGAATTTACGGTCGCCTACGGTCTTGCCGTCACCTGCACTCGGGCGCTGAACGCTATGGGTACAGTCCATGATGACATTTGGCACAATCTCCTTCATGTCAGGGATGTTTCTGAAATCTACCACGAGATTGTTATAGCCGAAACAGTTGCCGCGTTCTGTGAGCCAAACTTCCTTGGCACCGCTCTCCAATGCTTTTTCTACAGGATATTTCATATCTCTTCCGCTCAGGAACTGTGCCTTCTTGATGTTGACGGTTTTGCCTGTCTTGGCTGCAGAAACCAGAAGGTCGGTCTGTCGGCAGAGGAAGGCTGGAATCTGGAGAATATCACATACTTCGCCTGCTGCTGAAGCCTGATAACTCTCATGAATATCTGTTGTAACCTGAAGGTTGTACTTCTCCCTGATATCTCCCAGCATCTGGAGTCCTTTCTCCAGTCCTGGACCACGGAAAGAGTGGATGCTGGTACGGTTGGCTTTGTCGAATGAAGCCTTGAATATGATTTGGGTTCCTAACTTTTCGTTGATGCGGACGAGTTCCTGAGCTACTGTTTCCAATAGTTCCATTGACTCGATGACGCAAGGACCTGCTATGAATGTTGCCATATCTTTTTATAGTTTATAGTTGATAGTTTACAGTTAATAGGGGGATAACCTGCTATTAACAGTAAACTACAAACTGTTAATTATTAACTTGTTTAATTGTAATTTCACGCTGTGGAAACGGAATCTCGATGTTGTGATCGTTGAGCGTATCGTAGATGCACTCCATGATAGTGGCATCGTCGATGGCTTGGGTAAGCACGTTCACCCATACCACAATTCTGAGTGTGATGCAGCTGTCATCGAAACTCTTCAGTAACACCTTTACACCTTTGTCCTGATAGATACAGTCCAGTTTCATGAGGGCATCAATCAGAATCTGTTTCACTTCCTTCACATTACTGCCATAAGCAATACCTACCTCCAGAATATCCAACTCATAACCGTGATTCTTGGTCATGTTCTTGTAGTTCTTCGAGAAGAGCTGCGAGTTCTGGAAAGCGATGACCGAACCGTCGGTAGCCTCCAGCATCGTAGAGGTATAACTGATACTGCTTACCTTACCACGGGTGCCGTCACAGATAATATAGTCACCCACCTTCACACGGCCCATCATCAGAGAGATGCCGTAGTAGATGTTCTCGAGAATATCCTTTGATGCAAAACCCAGACCGGTTGATAAGCCGGCAAAGATAGCTAGCAGCCATGATTTACCAACCTGGAATACATTCAGGGCTATCATCAGCCAGATACCCCAGATAATCACCTGCATCACGTTCTTGAACATCACAATCTTTGAGGCAGCCGACGCCGGGTCTGCCTTCTCGAAGTGATGACGCATGAAATCTACAGAAGTAATGTTGATGTAGTTGAACAGGAAGTACAGACAAGCTACCTCTGAAATACTGAAAAGCGATGCTGTGAAGTTGCTGGTCTTGATGTAATCCTTGTTGAATATCTCCCATGTCGTATCACTCATGTTGAATACATCTGCTGCCCAGTAGATAGAGATGATGAACGAGAACACGCCTGAAATAGGGAGCAATACCTTATAGATAAAGCGATACAGCCATTTGTCGGTAATCGCCTTGTCTGCCAACTTCTTACGCTTGGCATATACGCTGAGCCATCCTTCGCAACAGGTGATGGTAAGCACGCAGGTAAGCTGCATGGTCCACCAGATGATAAGCTGGACGGCAAGCAGTGTGAAACCTGTCCAGGCAAAAATGGTACTTACTCCGAATACGGCAAGCGATATGAATGCGTATGTCTTGTCGGTGCGCAATACCTGGTTGTGCTTTCTGCCAATCACATTCCACTGCCAGAGAGCGCAGAGCAGAAGAACTGGTGGAAAGATAAGGTTTACCAGGTCGTTTGGTATCAGGATGATACGGAACACGATAACGATGAAACCTACCAGCATCAATGGCGAATAGATACGGAAGGTATTCTTGATCTTATCGTTGTCTACACGTAGCAGGATAGATACCAGGATGACGCCAACCAGCCAGGAATATTCTACCAGCAGCTGGCTTGCCATAATCACGAAGTTCTGGGTAACCGCCATTCTTACGATACCCAGGATAACTGCGAAGGTTACTACTGTCATAGCCATGATAAGGCATGGTCGTTTTGCCATAAAACTTTCCTTTCTGTTCTCGAACATACCATGCTTCATGAGTTGGGTAATCACGATGCGGATGGTAAAGAGATTGAGGAAGATGGAGATGAGCCCCCAGAAGATGATGATACCAAAGAGGATGAAGATGATACGAACATCCCATTGTGACATCATGCCCGGTACGGGCTTGTATTTCTCGGTTACAGACGTCTTTGCCTCCTTATAGTTCATGCTGATATTGCGGAGTATGCGCAGATAGTTGTCGCCTCCATTATTGAAGATGCTGTTCTGGATATCTTCGTATCTGCGGTTGGCATAGTCGTTGAGTGCCTGTAACTTACGGTCGGTTCGGTCGTAAGCCTGCACATAGGCTTGCAGCTGTTTCTGTTTCTCTACCAGCTGGCGGCGGATATTGACTGCCAGAGTCAGGTCAACGTTTCGGTTCACCTGTGCTTCTTCGCTGAGAAACATGGTGTTCATGCCGTAGAGATAGTTGATGAGCGAATCGAAACGCGCCACCTCAACATTGTTCTTCTTGATCATCTGGCGGAAAGGAACAGCCTTCGACTTAAACTTCTTAAACTGCTCTGTAGCCTCATGACAGGCATACGTCATGTCGAAAATATACCCGTTGCGTTGTGAATAGAGCATGATGGAGTTCTGGTCAGCCTGTTTCACAATACTGATGAGTTCCTGAATTACCGCCAACTGTTGAGCCTTGGCAGCTTGGTTCTGTCTTTCCAAGTCTATATGATAGTTGGTCAATTCAGTGCGCAGCATATAGAGCGTTGTGTCCAGGTTAGCTTCCTTGAGCACAGCGTTGCTTGGCAGCACGAATGCCATCATCAGCAGAATTATGATGTATAGTCTCTTCTTCATATTTGGTAAATTTGACTGCAAAGTTATTAATAATTCATGAAAAAGCAAAGAGAAAATCGCCTTTTTTGATATATTAGCACCTTTACGTTCGATTTTTAGGGTTATCTTTTGCATTTTTCATATAAATTGATTACATTTGCAACGTCAAAGAATACGTTAATTAATCAGATAAGAATATGAAGATACTCATAGCAGATAGTGGCAGTACCAAGACCGATTGGGCTCTGGTTGATGAACAGGGTAACGTGATGGTTACTTGTAAGACGCAGGGCATCAGTCCGATTCATCAGAGTGATGCCGAGATATTGGATGTGTTGTGTAAGGAACTTGTTCTGTCAGAGCAGCCTCAGGAGGTTTTCTTTTATGGCAGTGGAGTAACCGAGGCGATGAAGTCTCGCATGAAATCACTCTTGCAGCAGTCTTTTCCCGAAGCCAAGGTTGAGGCAGAAGGTGATATGCTGGGAGCAGCCCGTGCCCTCTTTGGCAAGAAACCGGGTATCGCCTGTATTTTGGGAACCGGTGCCAACAGTTGTCTTTACGATGGAGAGAAGATTGTGATGAACACGCCTCCGTTGGGATATATCCTGGGCGATGAGGGTAGTGGGGCAGTAATCGGCAAACTTTTCCTCAATGGTATCTTCAAGGGCACATTGCCTGTATCTCTAAAGAATAAATATCTTGCCTGGTCGGGCTTGGATTATCCTACTATTATTAATAAGGTGTACAGACAGCCGCTTGCCAATCGCTTCCTGGCTTCCATCTGTCCTTTTATCTCAGAACAGATAGCAGAAGGTGAGAAACACGAGAACGGGACTGACGAACTGAACGAAGCGATGGCTCTCTATCGCATGATACTGGAGAGTTTCAATCAGTTCTACGCAAAGAATCTAACACCTTATATTAAATATGTCAAGGCGAGCACCGAGGATATAAGCCAGTTGGAGCCAGGCATGAAGGCATGGCATTCATCCTTGGAAGAAGAAATCCCGATGCTTGGTTTTGTTGGAAGCATTGCCTATTACTTTGAATCACCTTTGAGAAATGTGATGGAGGATGAGTTTCATCTCAAGATTTCCCAGATTTTGAAAGCCCCGATGCCGGGGTTGATAAAATATCATATTAATTAAACTATTTTTGCACCAAAATGTATTTTATGCTACATTTTGGTGCTTTTTCGTTAAAAAATGTAGGTTGCGCAACATTTTATACGTAATTGATTAACCAAAACATACCCCATTGTGTCTGTTTTTTATCTATCTTTGCCCCCGAAAAGTAAATGTAAACAACGATAAATCGAGGCAATCCTCATAACCGAGGCTTATACCTTATTTATATAAAGGCAATATTCGACCTATGTTACATAGGCCCTATATTACACCTAGAAGCAACAATTATTAATTTAAACCTAAAGTAATTATGAGAAAAACATCTCAGAAATTCTCGCAGAGCCACATGCTCTGCAAAGTTGCTCTGGTAGCCATCATGTTGGTGTTCCAGGCAATGTTAGGAATCGGAGCGGGTGTCCTCAATGCTCAGACGGTTAAGGGTACTGTCATCTCTGGCAGTGACAATGAACCATTGATTGGTGCAAGTGTCATGGTGCAGGGTACAAAGACGGGTGCCGTTACTGACCTGGATGGTAACTTTACCATTGAAGCAAAAAATGGACAAACACTCGAAGTTTCGTATCTGGGCTTTATCACCCAAAAGATTAAAGTTACAGGTTCGACAATCAACGTAACCTTAAATGAAGACAAGCAGTCACTTGATGAAGTTGTCGTAGTAGGTTACGGTGTTCAGAAGAAAAAGCTGGTGACGGGTGCTACCGTTCAGTTGAAGGGTGACGACATCGCCAAGCTTAACACCACCAACCCTCTTTCTGCCATGCAGGGACAGACACCTGGTGTTAACATCGTTTCTACTTCTGGTCAGCCAGGTGCAGCCATGAGTGTTACCATTCGTGGTTTGGGTACCGTAGGAAACTCTCAGCCTCTTTACTTGATTGATGGTGTGGGTGGTGATATCACAACCTTGAACCCTGCCGACATCGAGAGCATCGACGTGTTGAAGGATGCTGCTTCTGCTGCTATCTATGGTGCACAGGCTGCCAATGGTGTAGTCCTTGTTACAACCAAGAGCGGTAAGGAAGGTTCCGGTAAGATTACATACGATGGATATGTAGGATGGCAGACTCTGGGGCGTAAGTTTGAAATGCTCAATGCTAACCAGTACATGCAGATTATGGATGAGGCTCGTCTCAACTCAGGTATGTCTCCTGTAGATTGGACTTCTTTGAACGCTATTCGTGATATAGATGGTAATGTATATAATACAGACTGGATTGACCAGGCTGTAGATAATGGTGCCTTGACCACCAGCCACAGTTTGGCTTTTACCGGTGGTAGCAAGACTTCTACTTATTCTATTTCTGGCGGTTATACCGGACAGGATGGTTTGATTGGCGGTTCTGATGTCTCTTATTATAAAAGGTATAATCTTCGTGCCAATTCAGAACACAAGATGTATAACGGCTTAATTACTATTGGTGAGCATATCGGTTTTGTTTATAAGGATAGCCGTGGCATGGGTACCGGTAATATCTATAACAACAACCTCCGTAGTGCTTTCTCTACTTCTCCTCTGGTTCCTGTTTATGATGCAGACGGCAATTACTATTCTACTATCAATTCCGATTGGAATCCTAATGATGGCAACCCTTATGGTACCATGATGATGAACCGTTACAATCAGAGCAAGAATACTTCTGTGGATGCAAATGTTTATTTGCAGATTGAACCTATCAAGAACTTGAAGTTCAAGACTGTCTTTGCTGTGAATTATGGCGGTTCCAACTATCGCTCTTTTTCTCCAATTTACAAGTTCACTCCTCAGAGTGGTAATGGAGTAACATCTGTAAACCAGAGCCACGGTAATGGTACATCTTTGGTATGGACAAATACTTTGACTTATGATTTCGATATCAAATCACATCATATCAGTGCTTTGATTGGTAGTGAGACCAGTAAGTATGATGGTAGTTCTACAGGTAGCTATGGCTTGAATCTGACTGCCGGCTTTGATGATTGGGAGCATGCTTATGTAGCCAATACAGAAATGAGCAATGAAAACCGCAAGATTAGTGGTGGTCCATACGATTCTACTCGTGGACAGTCTTTCTTCGCTCGTATGGGTTGGTCATGGAAGGATCGCTATATGGTGAATGCAACGATGCGTGCCGATGGTTCTTCTAAGTTTGCAAGAGGTCATCGTTGGGGCTATTTCCCTTCTGTTTCTGCAGGTTGGACTATTACTGAGGAAGATTTCATGAAATCAAGTGCTTCTTGGTTGGATTTCTTGAAACTTCGTCTTTCTTGGGGTCAGGTTGGTAATGCTAATATCAAGTGCTATCAGTATTTGGCTCCTGTATCTACATCCAATACCAATTACAACTTTGGTACTGATGGTGGTACTACTGGTTGGAATATGGGTGCTTATACCAGCCGTTTGGCGAATGAGAATGTGAAGTGGGAAACTTCTGAGCAGTATAACGTAGGTTTGGATGCTCGTTTCCTCCGCCAGCGACTCTCTTTGACATTTGATGCATATATCAAGAATACTAAGGATTGGTTGGTACAGGCTCCTGTCTTGGCTACTGCTGGTACAGGTGGTCCGATCATCAATGGTGGTGATGTGAAGAATAAGGGTATTGAACTTGGTCTTTCCTGGAATGACCAGATTGGTAAGGATTTTGTCTATAGTGTAGGTGCCAACTTCGCATACAACCATAATGAAGTAGGTGCTATCCCAACGAAGGATGGTATCATCCACGGTCAGGAAAATCAGATTTATCAGAATGCAGAAGAGTTCTATCGTGCAGAGAATGGTCATGCAATCGGTTACTTCTGGGGGTACAAGACAGCAGGTATTTTCCAGAACCAGCAGGATATCAATAACTGGATTGCAGCAGGTAATGGTGTGATGCAGAGTAATGTTCAGCCTGGTGATGTGAAGTATATTGATATTAATCACGATGGTGTAATCAATGCAAATGATAAGGTGGACCTGGGTAATGGTCTTCCTAAGTATACTTTCGGTTTCAATTTTACCCTTGGTTATAAGGGCTTTGATTTGAGTGCAAACTTTACGGGTGCTGCTGGTTTCCAGATTGCACAGTCTTATCGCGATCCAAGTTCTTCTCAGGCCAACTATAGCCGTCGCATCTTGAACCGCTGGACTGGTGAGGGTACAAGCAATGAGATTCCTCGTGTTACTTATGGAGATGTAGGTAACTGGCTCTTCTCAGATCTCTATTTGCAGGATGGTGATTACATTCGCTTGCAGAATCTTACCTTGGGTTATGATTTCAAGAAACTCATCGCTTGGAAGGGACTCTCTAAGATGCGCCTCTATTTCCAGGTACAGAATCTCTTTACTTTGACCAAGTATGATGGTATGGATCCGGAAATCGGTTCTTTCAATGGTACTGATGGTAACAGCAGCGACTCTTGGGTATCTGGTGTTGATATGGGTTACTATCCACATCCACGTACTTTCATCGTTGGTTTAAATCTTGCATTCTAACTCTTTAAAAGAAAGTAACATGAAAAGAAAACATATATTGATGAGTGCTTTGATATTGTCTGCCTTGACATTTACGTCTTGCGAAGACTTTCTCGACACTTCATCTAAAACAGATATGAACTCTGAGACCGCTTATAGCACTCCGGGTGCTGCAGGTCTGGATCTCATTGGCTGCTATGATGGTTGGCAGCGTACAATTAGTGATGAGGGTGTGGGCATGTATCTTACTGCAGAGTTTGCTTCCGACCAGGCTTTTGCTGGTTTAGGACTTTCTGATGCTAAGAATAATAACGTGCTCGACCAGTTTGATACAGGTCTTGCTCCTTCTTATAATGATATGTTTAACACCGACTGGGTAAACTATTACAAGGCTATCTTCCGTTGTAATAAGTTGATTCAGGCTGATGCTACTATCAATTGGAATGGCGATACCAAGACCGAAGGCCGCATCATGGGTGAGGCTCGTGCCATCCGTGCCATCTTGTATTTTGATTTGGCCCGCTTGTTTGGTGATGTACCTTTGCTGTTGGTACCGACTGAGGAGAATGTTCCTCGTACTCCTGTCAAGGAAGTATATCAGGCTATTTTCGATGATTTGAAATATGCTGCCGAGAATATTCCTGCTGATGCTTATCCATTGAGTGACCGTAATACCAATGATGGTCGTATTACCAAGTATGCAGCTGAGGCTTTATTAGCTCGTGCGTACCTTTATTATACTGGTTATTATGGCGAAGAACATCCTGCTTGTTCTAAGGCAGAGGCTACTGCTGCCATCAATGACGTGGTAGAAAATGGTGGCTATGAGTTGGAAGAAAATTATAAGGATTTCTGGATGCCTTCTTCTGATATTACCGCTGAGTCCAAGACCGTGACGGGCGATGTTACAAAATATAATTGGCAAACTACTTACGCTGGTAAGTGGTATGATGGCGATGGTTGGAAGTCTGGACAGGGTAATTTGTCTAAGGAAATCGTTCTGAACATGAAGTTTGCTGTTACTCAGAATTATGATGGTGATGGTGATGGTAATACATTCTCTGTTTACCTTGGTCCTCGTAACCGTTGTGCAAACGATGTACATATTGCCAGTGGATGGGGCGCTTGCCCTGTTACTCCTGCTTTTGTGGAGCAGTATAAGAACGATCCTCGTTTCTCTGCCTGTGTTTGGAGTTGTCAGGATGCTGGCTTTACTGCCGATGAGGCTGATACATACGAATATACAGGTTATTATACCCGTAAGTATGCGCCAATGTGTTTCTCTGATGGTACACGTCAGGAGGTAGGTTTTAAATTGGGTATTGCTCACCAGAACCTTACTTATTACCAGGACTATACCATCATGCGTTATGCTGATGTCTTGTTGATGCATTCAGAGTTGAATGGTAACGACTGGGGCTTGAATAAGGTTCGTGCTCGTGTAGGTCTGGAATCTGTTGATTATAGCATTGAGAATATCCGCAAAGAGCGTGCCATCGAGTTGGCTTTCGAAGGTGTGCACTATTGGGATTTGATGCGCTATAAGAAGGATGGTGCTTATGCAGCTGAAGCCATTGCCAAAGCTCAGAATGGAGCCAAGGTGAAGAATGGAGGTGTGGATGCTACGACCAAGTTCGTGGAAAGCAATTTCACTACCAAGAAAGGCTTGATGCAGATCCCTAATACTCAGATTACGCTTTCCGGTAAAGTTCTTACTCAGAACCCTGGATGGTAATTCCTTTGAGGTAACATAATAAACATTTAATAATAAGAAGATATGAAAATACATAATCTTATATATACGCTTCTTGCTGCCATAGCAGTCTTCCTGATGGCTTCTTGCTCTCCAGAAGATTTCGGATTTGGCAAGAAGACATACTCTCCAGAAGATTTGGTGGAGGGTAAGGCTTATACGGTTACCATTGAGGGTAACGTATTAAAGCTGGAATCTAAGATTTCTGATGCCACCTCTCTTTGGATTACTCCGGTTGGGCGCTCCCAAGAGAAAGCGTTTACCGTGGAACTTCCTTTTGCCGGCGATTATGAGGTAACCTTTGGTGTGGAAACTCCTAGTGGTATCGTTTATGGCGAACCTTATAAGTTGAGTCTTTCACAGAACGACTTCTCTCTCTTGAGCGATGACAAGTGGTTCCTCCTGGCAGATAAGAATTATAAGACGGGCGAGGCTTTCCCATCTGCCGAAACGCTCGCTGCCGGTGTCAGCAAGAAATGGTATCCTTGCGATGGTAATTACAATATCGGCCGTTGTACGAGTCCTGTGATGTATTGCTCTCCTTACGATCCTGACTACGACGGTAAGGGATATACTGCTGATGATGAGGCAAATGCCGTTTATAAGGATATCCTCTTCGGCTCTGATAATTGGAAACCAAACTGGGATCCTGGCTTCCAGAGCTGGCTGATTACTGAGACTGATCCTTATATGGATTCTTACATGACATTCAGCATGGATGCAAAGAATGGTTGTGTGGCTACCATGTATCGTGGTGAATCCGGCACAAAGGGTGCCAGCACGGGTTCTAATATGGTGGGTAAGTTTAATATGAACCTGTCTGACAAGACCAAGCCTACCATCACTTTCAACGACTGCTATGCGATGCATAATATAGGTTTTGATGCAGTTTGCTCTAACTATACTCAGGACATTCAGATTGTTGAGTTGACTCCATACCTCCTTCAGTTGGTGACAAAACGTACCAATTCAGAGGGCAACTGGTATCTTGTATGGAACTTCGTTTCAGAGGATGTAATTGCTACCAAGGGTACCTGCATTCCTAAGGCAGACCAGGATCTGATTGAGAAAGTGAAGCCAATTCTTCCTACTTTCGAGAATATTCATACCGACTTGTTCACTGCCGATATCAATGGTGACAAGTATGTTGGTAGCAAGATGACTTTCAATTTGGATTCTGAGACTCCTTATGATTTCTTGTGGTGGAATGGTTCTCCTAATGTAAAGGCATGGGAGAGCGTAACCGGTGGTAAGTACAATACTACATGGGCTCCTGCTCTTGACGACAAGGCAATCGATAACTTCGAGTTGACTATCAGTAAGGCTTCTGATGGCTCTTACAATTATGAATGTGGTGAGGTAGATGGTAAGGTGAAAATCACCGAGAATACCATGACCTTCGATAAGGAAATCTCTGTATTTGCTGTGGCAGGCGATAAGCGCACCATCGAATTGAAGGGCAAGAAGTTCTATATCCTTGGCAACTCTACCGATGATCAGTATCTCACTATCGGTATTCCTGAGACAACGGATGAGAATGGCTTGGTTAACTCTTATCTCGTAGCTAAGTTGGCTTACAAGAAGATTGCTACCGGTCCTGTTGGTCCTACCAAGGTGGCTATCGACAATTCCATCATCCACAACGAGGGTATCATGTGGGTTGAGAATGGTTGCCTCCGCGTCGGCTTCCATCATTATGGTGAAACAGGCGTGGGACTCTTCAAGGATGTGAAGTCTGTGAAGCTGAAGAAGAACCAGACCATCACCGTTACCTTTAAGATTAAGGGTGGCGTGACATGGAGCAAGACTCCTAAGTGTGCCTTGATTGATAACAATATCAAGCAGACATGGGAACCAGGTGCATACGATCTTCCTGATGCTGTTGTAGTAGATACCAATGGCGGTGAGACTACGGTTTCACTTACCAATACCACCGGTTCTACACAGACCTTCACGGCAACATGTCTCGACCTGTCAATTCAGTTGGATGGTTTTGGCGACTACGGTGGCTCAACCGACAACATCGACATTGAGATTGTTTCCTGCACAATTCAATAACTTTAATAGCGCAAACTTATGAAGAATAAAATATTATACGGAATTATGGCCTTTGTCATGGGTATCTTCATGACAGGCTGTAGCGATGATGATTATTCTATCAGCAATACTCCGCTGCTCACCGACGAGTCGGTGACCACAGGTTCTGCTGATGTGACCGTGACATCCGCTACATTCCATGGCACGGTAAAGGGACTCGAAGAGCAGAATGCCAGTGCCTATGCATTAGGCTTCTACTATGGTAAGAGCGAAGATAACTTGAGTGAGAAGGTAGCTGCTTCGGGTAGTAGTGAATTCCAGGCTACAGTATCCGGTATGCCAGGTGATGTGGTTTACTATCAGGCTTATGTTACCTTGCAGGGCAGGGTAACCTACAAAGGTTCTGTACAGAGTGCCATCATGACCGATGCCAAGGCTATTACCGGCGAACCGAAGGATTTGACAGCTAACTCCGTTATCCTGACCGGTAAGTTGGAGAAGGCTCCTCAGGAGGCTACCAGCGGTATCGTTATCTCTGGTGTCGAGGGCTCTGAGAATGTACGTGCCGGTGTTCGTATCGTGGCTGCCGGCATCAACGACAATTACGAAATCAAGGCAGAGGGTCTGTTGCCTAATACAACTTACCACTATACTGCCTATCTCGACCTCGGAAATGGTACTGTATATGGTGAAGACCGTACTTTCACAACTGCTCCAGCTGATTTCAATCCTGATACTGACCTCGTTGACTTGGGCCTTTCTACCAAGTGGGCTAAGTATAATGTAGGTGCTACTGATGAGAAGCAGTTGGGTGGTCTCTTCGGATTTGGTGATATGACCGGTTTCCAGACATCTATCAATCTGGACGATTATGCTTCTGCTGATATTTACAAGACCGACCGTGATGTAGCCAATAAGGTATATGGTTCATGGGTTACCATGCCAACCATCGATGAGTTTGAGGAACTTTTCACAGAGTGTAAGAAAGAATGGGTAGAGGATACCGAGAATCATGTAGCCGGTTATAAGTTTACCGGTCCTAATGGTAACTCTATCTTCTTGCCTGCAGCCGGTACCCGTACTCAGGGCAATGTTTCCGGTGAGGGCTTGAACGGTTACTATCTCTCTGGTTCTATCAATGCCACCGACAACCGATTTGCCATGGCATATAGCTTCGACCAGAATGTAGCACGTCGCACTTCCACTCCTGTTTATCAGGCATTGGCTATCCGTCCGGTTTCTGTAGCAAAGAATGTGAAGTTTGACAAGGAGAAGTTGTATAATACTTGGGAGTTTGACTTGAAACCAGATGAATCTCATTATAAGTTTGTTGGTCCTGTATTCTTCTATGGCAAGGATGCAAGTTGGGCTTCTTATACCAATAATCAGCCTGTTGTAGGTGAAACTACCGGTTGGGATGCAGATTATGCAAGTATTAAGTCTTGGGCAATCACTGATCCTAGCCATTGTAATGGTACAATGACATTCTATAAGGATGAAGATGGCAATGATAAGGTAAAGGTTCATCAGGTTCAGGCTGATGGTTCTTATAAGGATTCTGAAGGTACATTTACCGTTGATGAGAAGAATAAGACAATCACAATGACCATTGACCCTCTGAATGCAGTTGAGTATATCGGTGGTATCACCCGTACTGATGAAACCAAGATCAAGGTGATGTCTCTTTCTGACGAGGCACTTCAGTTGGGTGTAATCCGTTCTAGTGATGGTCAGTTGATGATTTATAACTATGTAACCTCTGATGTCAAGAATGGCTATGTTGCCAAGTTGACTGCTTGGGGTGATGGTGGCAACTGGGATGGCGCAACAACAGTCGTTTCTGGTGGTTCAAAGGCTGTTGGTCAATATACTGTTAAACTTGAAACAACAGAAGCCCGCACCAATGGTAAGGTTTACGTCCTCGATTTGGAAGGCTTTGCTGCAAAATATCCTAAGGCATTGGTTCGCATTGATGCTATCAAGGCTGATGGACAGGATTTGAAGTTTGATGCCAATAAGTTCCATTATGGTGATATCGAAGATAACGGCAACTATCGTATAGAGTTGTTCAATATCTGGGGTTCTGGTACTGCTCAGAATTCCCCATTCCGAGCTAGTGGAGGCCCTGGTGATGCTGGTGAACCTGCGCTTGCATTCAACCATACTTTCGAGGTAACCTTTACCGTTGTTTCCAACACAAGTGATGGTACTGGTGTCTACACTCCTACATTCAATGCCGTTCGTGGCTGGGGTGAAGGTGAAGCTCAGTTGTTTGGATATAACGATGGCTCTACTTTGAAAGTTGTTAAGAGTGACAAGGGACAATACTCTCTCGAGAACAATCAGTTCGATATGACTTATGAAGGTTCGGGCTTTGAAGGTGGTACTATCATGACATTCGTTGAGATTGCTGACCTTTATGGTTTCTTCCCAGGCACACACAGTACTTTGGATGAGTTCTATCTTGACGGTAAGGCTGTTTCTTACGATAAGTCTAAGGTGGTTGACGCCAATGAAAATCCTAAGTATCGTTTGGAATTGTTTAATTGCTATGCTGCTACAAAGGATAATTGTGCATTTGGTGTCAAGGATGGTGATTTGATGCGAGAGCTGGGCTTTAATAAGTCTATGCGCGCTAAGTTTACTGTTCACAGTCTTTTCGCTGTCCCACAATGGTAATGGTTGATAAATAATAATACAGAGAATCCGATAGTTTTCAGAACATATCGGGTTCTCTCTAAAATGAAAAGAAAATGAAGAAATTCAAATATCTATATTTGTTGCTCTTGGGCATAGTTTGCGGATTGGCTTTCTCGGCTTGCTCTTACGAAGACGATGATTATGATGAGCCTAGCTTCAAGGTTCTCAACCCAGAGCTTTCATTTGACGGTACTGGCGGAGTGCAGACCATCAATGTTCAGGCAGATGCTCAGCCTACAGCTTCCGTGATAGAAGGTGCCGACTGGTGCTCTGTTACTTATAAGGATCAGGCTGCCGGCACATACAATTTCGATGTAACCGTAGCCGCTTCTCAGGAAGATGAAGCAACTACTGCTACCGTTCGCATCATTCAGGGCTATAGCCGTAAGGATGTTACGATTACCCGTGCCAAGAAGGGGGCTGTTGTTACTCCTGATGTACCACCTGCTGATATGAACAAGACTGCCATGGAGGTGGCTCAGTTGATGTATCCAGGTTGGAACCTCGGTAACACCCTGGAAGGTGGCGACAGCAAGAATCTCTGGAAAAATGCCGGCATCGAAACAGAGACAGTCTGGCAGAATGCCAAGACCACTCAGGCTTTGATTGATGCAGTGAAGGCTGCTGGTTTCAAGAGTGTCCGTATTCCTTGTTCTTGGGTGATGGGACATATTACTGATGCTGAAAAATGCACCATCGACCCTGCTTGGATGAAGCGAGTAAAGGAAGTGGTTGATTACTGTATCAAGGATGGTCTCTATGTTATCATCAACCAGCATTGGGATGGTGGATGGATAGAGCACAATGGTATGACAGCCAATGCAGACATCAAGACTACCAAGGCTCAGCTCACTAAAATATGGACTCAGATTGCCGATAATTTCAAGACATATGATGAGCATCTTCTCTTTGCCGGCATGAATGAGCCAGGTGTAGGAGCAGGTGAAGGTGATATCATTGGTGTGGCTGATATGAGTAACCGTATTGCTGAGTATGAGCAGACTTTCATCGAGGCTGTCCGTGCTACAGGTGGCAACAATGCCAAGCGAGTTCTGATAGTTCAGGGTCCTAATACCGATATCGATAAATTCGTAGCCAACAACTACATGTCTAAGATTAAGGATTCTGCTACCGACCGACTGATGGTAGAGGTTCACTTCTATGATCCATATAATTTTACCGATCTGAGTGAAGACAAGGATTGGGGTAAGTATTGCCTCTATTGGGGCAAGAACAACACCAATGGTTCTGAGGCTGGTCGTACAGCTGATGCTAAATATAACGAGGATTATGTTGAGGCTCAGATGAAGAAGATGAAGACCAATTTCTTCGACAAGGGCTACCCTGTATTGATTGGTGAGTTTGGTGCCAACCAGCGTCTGGCCATCGGTAAGGATGCTGTTCATGATGCATCAGTTAAGGACTATTACAAGGCTGTTGTAACTAGTGCTATCAATAATGGTTGTGTTCCAATGGCATGGGATACCAATGGCGGTCTTCCTAGCATGACTATCTTCAACCGTGCTGGTGCAAGTGTTAGCAATACTAATATGCTTGAGAGTATCCAGGCTGCTGTTGCAGCAGCAAAGTGGCCTGCTAAATAAAAAACGAGATATTAAGTCTTTAGGTTTGATATAAAGTAGGTGTGGGCGCATATCAGGGGAATTTTTCTCAGATGTGCGTCCTTTTTTTGTGCAAATATCGTACATCCTAACATAATATACCTATCCTTTTATCAAAAATATACATTCACGCTACTGTTTTTTCGCTATCTTTGCAACATGATAACTTCAAAACCCGATAATACGTTAGATTGATATATGAAGAAGATAGTTATGATTATATTGGCTGCCGCTCATTTCGCTTGGGCTGGCGCACAGGTTAAACCAGTGGATGGCCGTATCTCGAAAATGAAACTCACGGCTACCGAACTGGCTCACTATATGGCTCCAGGAGTCAACCTGGGTAATACGATGGAGGCGTGCGACTGGAACGATGTCTTTACCAATCAGGCTGGACTGAAGTCGGAAACTTCATGGCAGAATGATAAGACTACTGAGAGTTATATCCGGAGCTTGAAACAGCAGGGATTCAACAGTCTTCGTATCCCTACATCCTGGGTGGCTGGACATCTTACGGATAAGGAGAATATGACCATAGATCCTGTCTGGATGAAACGAATCAAGGAAATCGTAAACTATGGTCTCAATGCCGGTCTCTGTGTCATCATCAACGAACACTGGGATGGCGGATGGATGGAGCATGATGCCTTTACCAGCGGGGCGAATGTGGCAGAGCATAAGGAGATGTTCCGCAAGCTGTGGACGAATATAGCAAAGGAATTCAAGACATATGACCAGCGGGTTCTCTTTGCTGCCCTCAACGAACCGGGAGTGGGAGGCGCCAGTCCGCAGGTTCAAGGCGACATGCTGGCTCCTGATAGTAAGGAGTTTGCCGACCGGCTCCTGGCATACGAACAGGTGTTTATCGATGCCGTCCGTGCTACCGGTGGTAATAATGCCAGCCGTGTGCTCATCGTACAGACTCCAAAGACCGAGATTGATTTGGCTGCCAAGGATTCTTACGACATCACCCGTCTGAAAGATAATGCGAAGAACCGTCTGATGGCAGAGGTTCATTTCTACGATCCTTATATATTTACCTTGATGGACAAAGATGCCGATTGGGGCAAGGTGGCACTCTATTGGAAGGGACATGCGCCTGCCGATGACCAGGGACGAACCGTAAACACCATCTGGTATGATAATAAGAACGTGGATGCCTACCAGCATATCACCAATCAGGTGATGAAGATGAAACAGAAGTTTGTAGATCTGGGCTATCCGGTAGTCATCGGCGAATATGGTGCCAACCGTAAGGATGCCTCTCTCTTCGGTGGTAATCAGGAGAAGCATAATGAGAGTATGATGGCATGGTATGGTGCTGTGACTGCCGAAATGATGAAGGCAGGACTTATCCCATACGTCTGGGATATCAATGTGCAGCCTCTTCCTCACATGACCATCTTCGACAGAAAAAAGCAGGTAGTTTCCGACTCCTATATATTTAAAGGTGTGATGCAGGGAGCAGCCGAAGGGATGGAAGATTACCTGAAAATCTATCCGAAACCTTAGAAAAAAGCAGAAAAAGCAATAATAAATAAGCATAGTTTAGATTTATATGTAGAAAGGGCAAAAAAGTATCATGCTTTTTTGCCCTTATTTAGTATCTTTGCAACCGAAAATGAATCTTTAAACTGTAAACTTAAATAAATAAATGAAGAAGATATTTGTTTTTTTGATGATGGCGTTGGCTACATGCAATATCTCAGCGAAGTCGAACTTTGTGCAGGTGAAGGACGGACATTTCGTTCGTGATGGTAAACCTTATTATTATGTAGGTACCAATTTCTGGTATGGAGCAATCCTCGGTTCAGAAGGACAGGGCGGCAACCGTGAGCGTCTCTGTAGGGAACTCGATAAGATGAAGGAGATGGGCATTGATAATCTCCGCATCCTGGTGGGCTCTGATGGAAAGCGAGAAGTGAAGACCAAGGTTGAGCCGACGCTGCAGGAAGCTCCGGGCATTTATAACGATACAATTCTTGCCGGTCTCGACTATCTGCTGATGGAGATGGGCAAACGCAAGATGCTGGCCGTGCTCTATCTGAACAATTCCTGGGAATGGAGTGGCGGTTATGGCTATTACCTGGAGCAGGCTGGTTTGGGTCAGGCTCCCCGTCCTAACGAAGATGGATATCCTGCCTTCATGAACTTCGTTGCCAAATATGCATCCTGCGAAAAGGCGCATCAGCTATTCTATGATTATGTGAAATTCATACTTACGAGAACCAACAGATATACAAAGAAGAAGTATAAGGATGACCCGGCCATCATGTCATGGCAGATAGGTAATGAGCCTCGTGCTTTCAGCAAAGAGCAGTTGCCTGCTTTCGAAAAGTGGCTGGGTGAAGCGAGCAAGCTGATCCGTTCGCTCGATAAGAATCATCTGATTTCTATCGGTAGCGAAGGCAAATGGGGATGTGAAGGAGAACTGAACTGTTGGGAACGGATCTGTGCCGACAAGAATGTGGATTATTGCAACATTCATCTTTGGCCATACAACTGGAGTTGGGCGAGAAAAGACCATTTGCAGGAAGATTTGGGAATCTCCTGCAAGAACACAAAGGAGTATATTGATGAACATCTTGAGGTATGCGGACGTATCAGGAAGCCATTGGTGATGGAGGAGTTCGGCTATCCTCGTGATGGTTTCTCTTTCTCAACTTCTTCTACAACAGAAGCACGTGATGGATATTATAAGTATGTGTTCAGTCTTGTTGGCGACAATGCTGCATCCGGCGGTTACTTTGCCGGTTGTAACTTCTGGGGATGGGGCGGTTTTGCCAATCCTAAGCATGAGCAGTGGCAGGTAGGTGATGACTACACCGGTGATCCTGCTCAGGAAGCGCAAGGTCTGAACTCCGTTTTCTCTACCGATAAATCTACATTGGATGTAGTAAAGACGCAGGTAGACAGAATGAAGAAGATTGGTAAGTAATAAGCTTGGTGAAATTGTTGGTTGTTTTAGGAGGGTGTGCCATCAGGTCATGGTGCACCCTTTTTTGTTTGACTTTTTATAATAATACTTTTATGTTTTTTTCGTAAAAGAATTGCCATAATCTGCCATATATTGCCATAAAAATAGCGATACTCAGGCGTTTTTGGTGTTCCCGAAATTGCGTCCCGACGTAGCATCTTGTACGTCCCGACGCAGTAACAGATGCGTCCCGACGCAGTGCCAGATACGTCGCGACGTAATTTTAGATACATCCTGCCCAGAATCAAGTGAGCCTCATTTGAACTCCAGATAAGCCTCCTTTGCATATCAAGTAAGCCCCTTTTGAAGTTAAGGTGAGCCTCACTTAAACATTACGTAAGCCTCACTTGAAACGTGGGAACCATAGGAATATTGGCTATAAAAATAGTTTATTTTATACTTTGATAAAATAGTATCAGAATTAGATAACAAAGTATCATTTGTTTCGCTACTTTTGTTGTAACTTTGCATCGACAAGAACCAATTAATGTATTGATTCTAAAAACAATATTTAAACCTATAAAAAAAAATTAAAAGCTTATGAAAAAGTTTTTTACACTAGTATTTGGCGTATTGTTCGCCATGTGTGCTAATGCGGTGACATCAGATATTGGTGCACCTAGTAACAACATTAAGGATGAGAAGGCAAATCAGGTGTTCTTCAATCCTGAGACTAACGTTATTTCTTTCTACAAGCAGTGGGATTATCGCCCAGGTTGGTGGATTGGAGGTAAGGATTACTCTGAATTTGATGAGTTCGTACTTGAGTTGGATAATCCGAGCAAGTTGAAAATACAGATTGTTTTAGAGTATACTGATACATATACTAAAGATGATAAAACTATAAATTATAATACAACTGCTCAAGGCGATGGCGATAAGATTGTCTTGCCTTTGGATGCAGATCACAAGTCTTCTGTTCGTCAAATTTATTTGCAGTATACAGGTTCAGACGCTACAGCTGATGCTCCGAAGACAGCAACATTTAAGAAAGCTTATATGAATGCTGATGTTAAGGGTACTTCTACTGTCTTGTTCGAAGGTGAGCAGGCTTTCGATGCATGGAGTGCTCAAGTTCTTATAGATAAGGATAAGTTTGTCAATGTTAAGGCAGGTGATAAGATTATTGTTACAGGAAAGAAAGGTGCATTTAAGTCAGATCAAGGTTGGCAAGAATCTTATGGCGGTCAGATTTACTTGAAGACAAAGCGTGCAGGATGGAGTAGTTTAGGTGACAATTTTGTAATGACAGATGTTTCTGCTCAGTATATCTTCAAGATTACTGATGATGAGATTACTATTCAGGAGGAGCAGGTTGATCCTAATGATGAAACCAAAAAGATTAAGGTTGACGTAAAGACTACCATCTTGAAGGAATTGCAGGAGTATGGCTTGGCTATTCAGGGTATGGCTTCCGTAATGACTAAAGTAGAATTGGTAACTTCTGGTGAGGCAACCAACATTTCTAACTCAGTAGTAGCTCCAGCTGCTAAGTCTGCTAAGATTTACAATCTCGCTGGTCAGCAGGTTAATGCATCTTATAAGGGTGTAGTAATCAAGAATGGTAAAAAGTACGTTCAGAAATAGTATAGAGTTATATTTTTAGTTTGTTGAAAAGAAAAGAGAGGGTATGTGAATGCCCTCTCTTTTTGATTTTATCCGTTTCGAACATTGATTAATGTTCAAGATATAGTCCGTTTAGCTTTTCCAGGAAAACACAAACTTCATCATTTATCATTTCCATGAACCCATGAGTCTTCTTGTTCGATACACCAGGATATGGAGTATAGTAATGCTCCTCAATCGGTTCTCCCTGGTTTCTTCCAAACATCAGGTAAGCTATGTGATGCTGCTTGAGTACTGTAAGCAATGTCTCTGAAAAAATACTGGAATCACCAATAGATTCTACTCCTGTTGTCAGTCCGAAGGCATTGTTGTGGTCTTGGACAAAAGGCAGAGCCTGCTTCACAATCTCCTTGATGCTCTTCTGGTAGAGTGGGAGGTCGATGGCATTTTTTCTTTGCAGATATGTCACGTTGATCACATCAATCTTGTTGTCCGGATAGCGATCCATCAGATTCTTGCCAGGCTGGTAGGTTTCAGAATAACTATAAACTACATTCGTTACATCCTCGTTATCCAAGAGATCCTGTATCTTCTTGTAAAGACTGATATAGTCGTCTTTGCTGAGTTTACAGTACCATGTCTTACCGTCTATAGGAAGAAGATTGAGTACTACAGGTGCTTTGATACCATAACCATCTTGCAGTGTATCAAGATATTTGGCAACCTGTTTGGTATATTCCTCCAGCATATCATTATTGCCGTTATAATCAGGCATTGTCCAGTTCATGATAAGTAAGCCTCCCTTGCGGAAGTGTTTCAGCACATCTTCCCGGATGGTCTTGAAAGGAACTCCATCTGCATTCTGCTGCTTTCCGCTCTCGATGCCGGCAAGTTCATAGCCATTGGTTGCCGGACGGTAACCGCAGAGTGCCTTCATGTCGCATCGGTCGCTGTCACATTGCCAGCGATTCCAGCCTATTCCGCTCAGGGTGCCGTACATCTGTCCGATGAGAGTTCCCTTGTTGGCGAAAGCCTTGATGTTGGTTTTCAGATTCTCTGTGCGGGTTGTGAGACCGCTCATGGCAATCTCGTCATACGATTTCTTTTTCTTCTCACCGCATGAAGAGAAAGCCAGGAGGGCCGCGAACATCAATATAATATATTTGATTCTCATAATTTGTTATTCATTATAAGCCTTTTTCATTGCTTCCACTACTGTAGGGAGTGTCCACTGAGGAACCGTTCTGTCTTTTTCGCTGAAGATGCTCATCCAGTAGAAGGTCGCTACGCCGTATGCCTTTGCCTGCTTCACTATGTCGGCAGCCTGGTCGGCAGCAGCCTGAATCTCGCTGGCAGAACTGTTTTTGCTGACACTCTTGCTTCCGTGAGTACCGTATTCACCGATGATGCAAGGAATGCCCTTGCTGATGAACTTGCTGTTTAGACGGGTGAACATATCAGCGATTTCCTTGCTGCAGGAAGCATCCCACTTGCCTTTGGCAAACCAATCCCATGGAGCATAGGTGTGAACTTCTACGGCGATATGTCCATCCACTTTGTCGGTAGGGATGACGAGGTTGTTCAATACGTCGTCACCATTAGCTGCAGCATAGGTATTGATGATGAGGTTGCGGGTCTCGTTGTTGCCACCAGTGGCACGAACTGCATTCACGAAGCTTTGGGCATAACCATTCAAGCCCTTATAGCTGCTTGCGCTCTTTGGTGCATTCCAGGTGTTGTCGGCATCAAGCATCTCGTTGTAACCTTCGAAGAGCAGGTGCTGGTCGTAGTTTTTGAAACGGGTGGCAATCTGGGTCCATAGATACTCAAACTTCTCCTTGTTCTCCTTATAGTTGGCTTCATCAGCCTTGATCCAGTGTTTCACATCCTCATCGTCTGCACCTGTATCATGGTGAACATTCAGGATGCAGTACATACCGTTATCAATCACGTAATCAACGATTTCCTGTATTCTGTTCATCCAAGCCTCATCTACCGTTCCGTCAGCCTTCATGTGCTGGAACCAGGTTACAGGGATGCGGACGGAATTAAAACCGTTCTTCTTCAGGAAATCTACCATCGGTTTGGTCGTTGGCTCCTGTCCCCAAGCTTTCTCGAAATCAGTAACAGAATTGCTGTTCATGTTCATCCACATGGCTACCACATCTGTGCAGTTGCCGAAATTGGTACCGATGCCCATGTTCTTCACAGCATCTACTGCGCTTTCTTCAACGTAGTTGGCGTTCAGGTTTACCTGGTCGCGGGTAATCACGTTCTTGCTGTTCATAGCTGCTTTCCACCAGTCGTTGGATGGCATGTTGCTTCCATACCAAGGCATGAAGAAGCTCCATTTAGCACCAGCGTTCCATGCTTCATCAATGTCAGCTGTAGCAGTCTTGTTATCGATGTTAGTACCACATTCAGCCAGAGCTACGAGCTTGCCAGGATAGCGTGCCTGAATCTCCTTGAACTCCTGAGCCTGCTTGGCAGCATCATAACCGTAGAGGTCGCGACCGATGATATCTACATACTTATCGCCAGGATACCAGTCGGCATCATTGTTATAGGTATTGGCATCACCATTGTAATTCTGTGTGGTCCAAGCCCAAATCAGGTTGTGGATTCCCTTGTTCTGGAAGTAATCAAACATGGTCTGCCAAAGCTTTTTGTAAGTTTTGGCACCATCATATCCCCACCAGAACCAGGATTTGCCCCAGCTGGCACCTGATTTCAGACAGGCATTACCGGCAGCCTCATGGAAAGGACGCCAAACGGCAACAACGCCTGCATCCTGCAACTTCTGCAGAACTTCCACCACCTTGTCCATCTCCTGATAGAACCATTTGTTCTCCCAAGAGCCAGCAGTAAATACGTTGGCTGCTTTGAAGGATGTTTCTGATGGGGTGCAGGTCACACCGCTACCATCTGTTCCTGGAACTGTGCTTTCTGTCTTAGGCACGTTGAAGTGCCACATCAGCGATACCAGTCCGCCCTGGTCTGCCCAGTTGGTTACAGGAGTGATGTCGTTGTAGTTGATCCATCCGTTGGAACCCTGCTTAGGAACATAGATATGGATGAAATCATAGCAGTTGATGGCTGGATATTTACCTGTAGCCTGATAAATCTTATCTGCCTCTTGGGTGTTCCAATTGACGTTGGCGATGACCGAAGAGATGGTCTTGCTGCCATAATTCAGCTGCAGATATTTGTAGAGACGCTTGGTTTTCTCAGTAGCTGCTGGGTCTGCAAGATTCACATCGCCTACTTCGCTTTCGTGATAGATAGAGAAGGAGATATTGTTGATGTCGTTGATGTCGTAGGTTTCCCAGGCTCCGAAATCTTCCAGTCCTTTGAGATAGATTTCCAGTTGGTTGCTGGCATTGTGCTTCATGCTGCTGATGGCGTTGGTTTCGCCCGTCAGATTCCATTCAGCTTGCTTTCCTTCTGAATTGTTGATGGTAATTTTGTCACCATCGGTCTGTGCCAAGGCAGTGAATGAAATCATTACTGCCAGGAGTGAGAGTAATATCTTTTTCATTGTCTTGCTACTTTTAAGGATTTGTTATTGATTTTGATAATATAGACCCCATTTGTCAATTCACTGAGATTGATGATGGTCTTGTCGCCAACGGTGATAGGGGAGAGTTTGATGTTCTTCCCATCCAGTGCGAAGGCGCTTACCTTGTTGTTGGTACCGTCTACGATGATACGGTCACCTTCGAAGGCAAACTTGTTGTTGGTTTCTACCTGCTTGATGCCTGTCGTTGTACCATAAGTGAAGGTGGAAACCTTCCATAGTTCGTAACTGGCAGTAGTAGCTGTAGATTTTACAGTCATCTTATCATTTCCGAAGGTTACTTCCGGTAGAGTGCTCAGTGCAAACTCTATCTTGCTACCATCGTTGAATGATACGAACAGCGACTTGCCGTCTGCAGCTTTGGCAGAGATGCAGCTCAGAGCTATCAGTAAGGATAATGCTATTTTCTTCATATCGGGTTGATGTTTTGGTTTTAATTAAAAATGTGGCGCAGTTGATATAACTACGCCACAAATTTACGAATTATATTTCACATAAATGCTTTTTTTATGTTAAATATATCTATCTTATGGGAGGATAACAATCTTGGTAACTCCTGTCAAGTCGCCCTGAATAGCAAAGCCACATGAGTGTGCAACTTCTACAGCTGTTTCATCAAAAACATATTCAAGTTTACTTTCTGAAGGATTCCAATCTGCAATAGTTGTTATAGTTGGCCAACCATCTTCATTCTTATTGATCTGTACTTGTCCCTTGACGGTAGGGTCTTTGTAAACAATCAGTTTAGAACCAACTTTTACCTTTACTTTCTCAAATACGTCTTTGGTCAAATAGAATTTTCCACTGCCACTTGACCATGAGAAATCAAATGGATATGTTATTTTCCCATTATCCATATTCGTTACAAGTTCTGCGATATCCTTTTCGGCAGGAACCACCTTGAACTCAGGACCTTCAATCTTGTTGCCGTCTGGGTCTTCCATCACGATCTTGTATGTACCTACTTCAGCATTGGCAGGAACCTGACATACAATCTCTGTATTGGTACGTGAGGTATAGCGGTTTACCTTGTAAGAACCGATATAGAGGTTCTGGATGTTCTGGAAGTTCTTACCAGTGATGGTGATGGTAGAACCTGCGATAGCTTCACCTGGTGTTACGGATGCAATTGCTGGATCTGTAGCTGCCTTGATGCTCAATTGACCATCGATGTTGATAGTGGTACCATTCTTCAGGTTGAGCTTGAAGCCTGTACCGGCGCATGCTGCAGGAACTGTTACTGCGATGGCATTGGCATTCTGTGCTGCAAATTTCTCTACGGTCTGCTCTACATCGCCAGGGAAGGTGACGCTCTTCACGAGGTCGAGATCTGTACCCTTGATGATGGTCTTCTCGCCAGCTGTGATAGCAGCAGGAGTGCAAGCGGTAACTGTTGGCTTAACCAATGTATAGGCTACTGCAACGGTCTTGCCATTATCAAGACTCAAAGTGATGTCGCCTTCCTGTGCATCCTCTGGTACTGTAGAAGTAACCTTTGTTGTCTCAACCTTGTTAAGCTTAGATTCCTTGGCGTTAGGGAATGCGATGCCTGTAATCAGATCCATATCCTTACCGCTGATTGTTATCTCTTTACCATTCTTGATAGGGGAAGGAGTTGCAACGAGTTGGCTAGGAACAACGGTTGTAATCTCACCGAAAGGAATTCTTATACCGCTTTTTGTTACAGCTGTAATTTCACCGTCTGCTACCTTAGAAGAGATAATGAAGGTAATCTCAGAAGCTGTTTGTGACTTGAAGTCAGCTGCTTCTACGGTTGCACCATTCAACTCAATACTTGCAATCTGGTCAAGTGAAGTACCTCTGAGGACCTCTGTTTCACCAGCCTTGATGAGAGACTTACCGATAGCATTGTTTGCATCGATTTCAGGAGCATTGATACTTAAAGCACCTTCAGAATACATATAGTTGTTTCCATCGCTAATCTGGAATCTGCCTTCTCCTGCTTCTGCTGGGATAACCAACTGAATCTGATAGCGGGTCTGAGATTTAAAATTCTCGGCATCCATAGTCGCGCCATTGGCAAAAATGACAGATGTAATATTGTTGAGATAATCGCCTTCAATAGTGAGGACGTCTCCAACATTACCTACCAGGTTTTCCTTGTTTTCACCTACGTAGAAACCTGTGAATTTCAAATTCTCAATGTATGTGATTGGGGTAAGGGTCTTGATTTCACCATTCTTGGCGGTCTTCAATGTAACAATACCTGGTTCACATTTTTCTGCAGGAACTTCAATATTGATTTCTGAGTTTTTTCCTGATGTAACAACATTAATGCTGGTAATAGCTTCTGCACCAGGAAGATCTATTTCTGTAATCTGGTCAAGATTGGCTCCTTTGAAAGTAAGGACACCCCCACGGAGTACAGGGTTTGGACCGTATGATAATACAGATATTTCATTGCCATACTGGTCGGTGTTCAAGTCATCACGGTCGCATGATGTGAACGCAAATGTACTGCATATCAGTAGCAGAACCAACCAGAGGAAAGATTTATTATGTCTTTTCATAATGATTGACGTTTATTGTTTTTGTTTGTTTGCAGTGCTGGCAGTTGGATGGCTGCCAGCATCAGCAAATTTTATTCATTGATAGGGCAAACACGAATGTTATCAACGCAAATTGTTGGTGAGCATTCTACAGTAGCCTCTTTGTATGGTCCTGTATAGAGGAACATGGTCATACCTGTGAGATTCTCAAACTTCAAACCACCCAATTTGTTTCCATATCTGTCGTATGCAAATTCTGATAATGGAATAGAAACAGTCTGCCAGTTTCCTGAAGTGCTGAATGTGTTGTTGGTTGCTCCATACCATGGAGTCCAAAGTGCACGTGGAAACTTGTCATCTGCAAGATAGTTGTTGTTGCCTGTTGAGTATGTTACCTGGTCGTTACCGGTAAAATATACCTGTAATGACAAGCCTGTCCAATCATTAGGAATGTTAACCTCAAACTTCACTTGCATGTTGTCAACATCATCCCATTTCATCAGCGAGTTCAACTCAGGATAACCTGCAGCCGGCTCTGGCCAGTAGTTGAATGAGTATTCATCTTCAGCCCATGAATCGAAATTAACGGTCTTTCCTCCTAAGTAGTAGTAATTTCCGTCAAGAGGCTGAACTCCTTCAACATCATTCCTCATACGGTTACCATTTTGAATTCCATCACGCCAGCCATGACCTGTTGCTATTGCGTCATCTCCGTCATTATCCCAGTCGAAGAGTATGCAGCGGTCGTCACGGAAATAGAACTTAGACTTACCTTTTCCATACATGCTTTCTACTGTGACAAATCCTTTCTGTGCACCTTCTGGTACCACAAAAGTAACGGCACTCTTGGAAATGCTCTTGAAATCTGTAACATCTACGTTGCCTGGGAATGTGATTTTAAGATGAGCATTCTCGTAATCCAGCAGGTAGTCACCTTTCAGGGTTACGGTTTCGCCATCTTTTGCAAACTCATTGCTCAATGATGTTACCACCGGTTCTGGTACGAGCGTCTTGAAGTCATATTCAGTACACTCACCATCCTTGTTGTACATGTAGATCTTATTGGTAGGATTGTCAGTAAGAGTCTTTGGTACATCTACAATCAAGGTATGGTCTGTAATCATACTTGTATTCAAAATGGCTTGCTGGTCGTTGAAGAGCATTTTTGTTATACTTCTCAAGTTGTTACCGACCAGGCAGATACTTGTACCCATGTATGCTCCAGTTAACATGGAATCTTTCTTGGTTACATCGCACAGGCGAACGTAATCAATAGAAGGAGTTCCACCAGCTATTTCATATTTGTCAGGCTCATCCACACAACTTGTGATACTGAGCCCTGTAAAAGCTGTAGCTCCAAGAAGCATGATACTTAATATTTTATTATTTAGCTTCATAATTGTTCTATTTTTGAGGTTTCTTATATTAATAAGTAAACTGAGAAATGTCAACATGCTGTGGTGCCTCCAGCAAATGAGGGTTCATGGTTGCATCTTCTGTAGGGAATGGGATGGTAAAACTGCTCATCTGAACGTTCTGATGCTTACCAGGATCATCATTGTATCTTACATCGCTGTTCAAGTTCCAAGGACCATCATAGCTACCCTTGTTGTACCATGTCTCATAGAGCGCATTCAGACCATAATACTCATTTCTCTTCTGTGCGTTCAACTCAGCAATTGTTGCATCAGGATCGAAGTAGTATCTGCGTACGTAATCATACCAGCGATCGCCCTCAAGTGCTAACTCCAATCTGCGCTCCTTCCATACATCTTCGAAACTGATAGATGTTGGGCGTTCGTATGTAGATACCGCACGGTTGCGAACTTTGTAGAATGCATCAATTGCAGATGCATCTGTTGTTGAGCCTGCATTACCAATCTTGGCTTCTGCATAGATGAGATAAACATCTGCAAGACGTAACAGCTGAGTATAGTTACCATAAGCCATCACATCAAAGTCGCAGCCTATATGCAAGTTATGGTCGGCTTTATCACCAACAAGATGTTTTGCACATTGTGCTCCTGTTGGAGTCTGGAGTTCACCATTGCCTTGATGCTTCTCATAACCTTTATATACATGCTTCAAGAAGTCGAAACCACCGCAGTCTGTGTAGAAATAATCATATTTGTCACCAGCCATGATCATGGTAGCCTTACGGCGGATGTCGGTGTTGTTTCTAGTCTGGCTTGTTGGATTATCTCCGAAAGCTTCTATCAGGTCTACTGATGGACCAGCCCATCCTCCCCAGTTGTTACCTGTTTCATCGAAACCCGAAATAGCGAGGTCACTTTGAAGTGAGTTTTGAGATGTCCAAGGGTCACGTGTGGCACGCCAGTGCCATGCGATGAGTGATTCAGGACCTTTGTATGCGCTGTAGAACATTGCTGGGAAATTGGCTGCAGGTTCCAAACTTCTGCCACTATTGTCTATAACATCCTTTGCATATTTGGCAGCGTTGTCAAGATCTTCCTGGTTGCGCTGGTGATTGGTGGTCTTGATATATGCCACACTTCCCTGTTCGTAAGTTGTAGTTGCTGGATCGAAACCAGACTTTGTCAGGTAAACCTTGGCAAGCAAGCCTTCTGCGCTGTATTTATCAATACGTCCAAGACCTGTAGGATCTTTTTCCGGTAACAGTTCAATGGCTTTTTTCAAGGTCATGATGATGTAATCGTATACATCCTCTATGTTGGCCTTATACTGGTCATTGTATGTACCGGCACCGATAATGTCTGTGTTGTTATGGATGATTGGCACTGCACCGAATGTACGTACAAGATAGAAGTATGCCATAGCTTTCCATGTCAGGCATTCTCCCATACATGCACTCTTAACGCTTGCGCTTGCGTTGGCACCTTTCAGTTTATCATAAATGGTGTTGGCGTAGGCATTGACTGTCCAAAGTGAATAAGACATATCTTTCAGGTTGGCATTGTTGGCAGATACGTTACAGTTCCAGTATTGAGTATCTTCACTTCCCCACCAATAATAGTTTCCTGACATAACTTCACCAACTTTGAAGAAACCTCTTTGGAAATCATACCATGGCATACTGTACAGAGAATTGGCGCCTTGATAGCACTCTGCATCACCATTATAGAACGTGTCTGCATTGTAGTTGGAATTGTCTGGCTGATCCAGAAAGTCCCCGCAAGAAGACAAGCTGAGACCCAAGACGAATGCGCAAACGGCCGTTTTATATATATTGTATTTTTTCATAATTGTTTATTCTTTTGTTATTTAATTAGAAAGCAAGGTTGATACCGAAAGAATATACCGTTGGTGAAGGATAACGTCCGTTATCTACACCGAAGCTGTATCCCTGTGAATCGGATGTACTTGCACCTACTTCTGGATCATAACCGTCGTAACCGGTAATAGTGAAGAGGTTCTGTATATTTGCATATACTCTCAAACTCTCAATATGAAGGTATCTTGCATACTTTTTAGGCAATGTATAACCTAAAGTGATATTCTTCATTCTCAAGTATGATCCATCTTCAACATATCTGTCACTGATAACGCTAGAGTTTCCGGCTGGGTCACCGATAGCAAGACGTGGAATGTTGGTTCCTGCGTTTACTACATAGATGTTGTCTACGTCATCATACCAGTTGTATACGGTATTGGCATTGTTGCCTTTATAACCATTACTGTAGTCCTTGTTCGGATCAATTGGAGCCAGTACGGCATGATTCTTGACACTTGCACTCTGGTTTACCCAGGCATTGTTCATCTTGCTCATGCTGATATTCAGGTAGTTCATAACCTTGTTTCCTACAGAACCGCTGACGAACAATGTCAGGTCGAAGTCCTTATAACGGAATGTGTTGGTCCAACCAAATGTATATTTAGGCTGTGGATTACCGATGTAAGTCTTGTCGTAATCGTCGATAACTCCATCAGGCTTTCCGTCAGGACCTGAAATATCCTTAAACTTGATATCGCCTGGCCATACGGTTGTTCCCTTATTCAGGGCTCCTTCCTTGTAGCTCTTAGGCTTAGGAGAGTTTTTGATATCTTCAAAATCCTTGTATACGCCATCGGTCTGATATCCCCAGAATTGATAGAGAGGTTTGCCGATGTTACTTACACAGACAACGTCGTTCCACTGGCCATAGCCAATGATGTTGGCATTGGTTGTGCCGCTGAGACCTACCAGTTTGTTCTTGTTCCAAGAAATGTTGAACTCTGTATCCCAAGAGAAGTTCTTGTTAGCAATAGGATGAGCGTTTACTGCCAACTCGAAACCGGTGTTCTTGATCTTACCGTAGTTACCCCAAGGTGCATTAAGACGTGAAGAACCATTGCCTTGAGTACCCATATATGAAGGCAACTGTAAAGGCATCAGCATATCGTTGGAAACCTTGTTGTACCAGTCGAGAGTGAAACCAATCTTATCATTGAAGAGTCCAAGATCGAGACCGATATTGGTCTGTTCCTGAGTTTCCCACTTGATAGAAGTGTTTGGAATGTTGGTAGGACGGTATGCTACGCTTGTTTGACCAACAAGGAACTTGGTTACGGTAGTACCCCATTTGTAAGCACCGATATTGGCATTACCAGTCTGACCCCAGCCAATACGAATCTTACCATTGCTCAACCATTTACCTGCGATGCTCTTGATAAACTTCTCGTTAGAGAAACGCCAGCTTGCTGCGAATGAGTGGAATGAAGCCCAACGGTTTTCAGGACCGAAGTTAGAACTTCCGTCACGACGGAATGTATATGTTGCTAAATAACGGTCATCGTAGTTGTATGTCTCACGTGTAAAGAATGATGACATTGTTGTAACACCGAAACCAGACTTGATACTAGGAGTGCTGGAACCCAAAGATGGCAAATGGATTGTATTGTTTGGCAAATTAGCGTTTGCCTGATAGGTATAATCCCAGTCACTGCGCCAAGCTTCCTGACCCAGCATGGCTGTGAAAGAATGCTTTTTGATACTTCCATTATAAGTAATGTAGTTCTTAAACTGCCAATACTTGCTTGTATTCTTCTGCCAGCTTGCAAAGTTTGTGTCCTGGTTCCAGTTGCCTAAGTGCATAGTAGGTGTAAAGACCTCTGCATCACTCCATGACAAGTCGTAACCCAACTCTGTATGCCAGGTGAGGTTCTTTATAGGAGTAATGTCTGCAAAAATGTTACCGGTCAGCTTGTTGCGCTTCATGGTGATATCCTTGCTCAAAGCCTGTGCAATAGGGTTTGGTGAAGACCAGCCGTCACGTACTACAGATGTGTAGTTTCCGTCTACATCGTAGATGGCAATATCTGGTGGTGTGGTCAATGCGTATGTAATAACACCTTCTGTACCATCAGCATGGAGCAGGCGCTCCTTGGTTCTTGTGTATGTAGTATTCATACCTATCTTGAACCATTTCTTCAGTTGGGCGTCCAGATTGGCACGTACGTTCAAACGCTTGAAGTTAGAACCGATGATAGTACCATCCTGATCCATCATACCGCCACTAACATAGTACTTAACCTTCTCTGTACCACCTTGTGCAGCAACCTGATGCTGGTGCTGGAAAGCTGTGCGGAATACAGCGTCCTGCCAGTTGGTTCCTCGACCCAAGATAGATGGGTCTGAGAAATCAGGACGTGCCTGATCCTGTGAAATCCATCCGTTGTTTACAAAATCATTATAATATTCTGAGAATTCACGAAGATTCAGAATGTCAATACGCTTTCCCTGGTATTGCCATGCTGCCATGCCGTCGTATGTAAATTTTGCTTCTCCAATCTTACCCCGTTTGGTTGTGATAAGTACAACACCATTTGCACCCTGGGCACCATAGATGGCTGTAGCAGAAGCATCCTTCAGAATTTCCATACTGACGATATCGGCAGGGTTGATAGTTGACATTGGTGATACGGTAGAAACAGAACCGTTTCCTAAGGCATCTCCCAAACCTAATGAACCGCCGCTTGAACCGCCGCCCTGGAAGATGACACCATCAATGACATAAAGTGGTTCTGCACCGGCATTGATGGTTGACTGTCCGCGAACTCGGATTGAGGTAGAAGAACCTGGAGCACCTGAAGTCGCTACAGATGTAACACCGGCAACGCGACCTTGGAAACTCTGGTCTAAGTTTGTGATAATAGAACCTTTGATTTGGTCTTCTCCCATGGAAACAGAAGCTCCTGAGATGTCGCTCTTCTTCATAGTACCATAACCTACAACTACCACCTCGTCAAGACTGTTGTCGTCTTCTACCAAAGTGATGTCGTACTTGCTTTGGCCTCCTACTTTGAAAGTTTTGGTAACATAGCCTACGTAAGTTACCTCTACAGTCTGTCCGGCACCTACATTCAGTGTGTAGTTACCATCAAAGTCGGTCACTGCGGCATTTTTTGTGCCTTTCACTTTTACTGTTGCACCGATGATAGGACCCATTGCATCGGATACGTTACCAGTAATCTTCTTGTTCTGTTGCACAGCCTGATTCGTTGTGATCTGGGCTGCGAAAGTTTGCTGAGGGGAGATGCCGAGAAGACTCAGGGCAGCTACACTAGCAAGCAACTTTTCTCTACTTTTAAAGTTCATACAATTTTTGTTAGTTGGTTAAAACAGTTGGGCTCTTTCACTTATATGATCGATACGGGAAAGAATCCAAAACGGATTAGTGCTCTCTGATTATTCCTTCGTCATCTTTTTCTGATGAGAAGAAAGGGCTAGAGGCTAGCTCTAGGTTGCATTTACTTTTTCCATTGTTGTGATTATGTTTATTTGTTTTATATTGTTTATTCTAAACCTTTAGGCTGTTTTGTAAATCTGCTGCAAAGATAGCTATTTTTTGCAAAATAGCTTGTACATATTTTGCTGATTACTAATACTTTTCTGCTTTAGTGAAAATAAAATGTAATTTTCGTCATATTTATTAAAGATTAAGTGTTAGCGTTACAATTTATTTACTTGATGGTTGATTTATATTGATTATTCTATTATTTGTCTATTATATATAAGGTACGCGTACATTATTTATTATATGAATTGTCATAACCTTTTGTGCTTTGTTAATTGATCTTTGGTTGTTTTCTGTCAATTCTTGAGTTGAATAGAGTGTGTGTGTTGTTGTTTTCTTTGCTTTTTCTGACTTGATGTGCGTCAATTCTTATTTCTGTTTTCTGATATTTTCGAATATTTTTCTGCCTTTGCAACAAAGTATGTTTATTCAGCAAAATAATACACGGATATATCGGAAATTATGCCTAACTTTGCAACCGTAAAACAGAATGTTTAACTAACAAGATTACCAACGACAATATGAATCATCGTATAGCAAATGTTTTTAGGTTAATAATTATAGGTGTTCTGATGAGTGTGCTGGGGACTTCAAGCCTCAGCGCACAAATCAGAGGTAACAACATCGTGGTAACGGTAACTCCTGACCATCAGGACTGGAATTATCGGGTAGGCGAGAAGGCTAACTTCATGGTGAATGTGAGAAAGAGCGGTACGCTACTCAATCAGGTGAAGGTTGATTACGAAGCTGGACCGGTAATGTTTCCGGAGGTGAAGAAAAGTACCACTCTTAAAGACGGAACCATGAAATGGTGCGGCAGTCTGAACAGACCGGGCTTCTACCGCCTCAAGGTTATCGCTCATGTTGATGGCAAGGATTACGAGGGACTTTGCACGGCAGGTTTCTCTCCAGAGAAGATCCAGCCTTTCGCGCAGGAACCTAAGGATTTCGATGCTTTCTGGAAGAAGGCACTGGATGAGGCAAGACAGAATGACCTCAATCCTACCAAGGTGCTTCTGCCTGAGCGTTGTACCAAGGATAAGAATGTATATGAAATCAGTTATAACAACAACCGATGGGGCTCTAAGATGTATGGCATCCTGAGTGTACCGGTAAAAGAAGGTAAGTATCCGGCTTTGCTCCGTGTACCTGGTGCGGGTGTACGCCCTTATGCCGGCGATACTTATACGGCTCCTGCAGAATGCATCGTACTGGAAATCGGTATTCACGGTGTTCCTGTTACCATGCAGCAGAAAATTTATGATGATCTTGCCAATGGCGAGCTGAAAGGTTACTGGGATACCAATCTCGAGAATCCTTATCGCAATGCTTACAGACGGGTGGTAACCGGTGCTGTCCGTGGTGTGGATTATATTGCTTCTCTTCCTGAGTGGAACGGAAAGACTATCGGTGTAACGGGTTCATCACAGGGTGGATTCCTTTCCATCGCTGTGGCAGCTCTCGATAAGCGAATCACTTTCCTGGCTCCTGTTCATGATGCTATGTGTGATTATGAAGCTGAAATTCACGGAGTTGCAGGTGGCTGGCCTCACTACTTCTATAAGGAAGACAAGGCGCAGGGGGCTGCATGGAAAGAGCAGAAACTTACGGATTTGGAAAAGGCAAGACTCGAAGGTGCACGCTATTATGATGGCGTCAACTTCGCCCGTCGTATCACTGTTCCTGGCTGGTACAGTTTCGGTTATAATGATGAGGTGGTTCCGCCAACATCATCTTACGGCCTTTATAATTTGGTAAAAGCGCCTAAGACCTTGAGTCTGTACCAGATGACTGGTCATTACTGGTATCAGGAGCAGTGGGATGAATGGCAGGCTTGGATTATTCAGCAATTAAAGAAATAGATATATGATAGGAAAAAGAATTTTGATTGGTGCTGCTTGCCTCATGGCGATGCAAGGAGCAATGGCACAGGTTGATGGCGTTACGGGCGCATCAGTCCAGACTGCCAATACTTCCAGCTGCAAGGGTAAAAAGCAATGTTGCAATACTCCGGCAGAGCAACTGAAGGTCAGACTGCAGAAATTACTGAACAAGGGAATCATGCTCGGACATCAGGATGATCCGGTGTATGGTACTACTTGGAAATGGGATGAAGGAAAGAGCGATGTATTACTCACTACAGGTGATTATCCTGCCGTGATGGGCTTTGATCTCGGTAAGCTAGAGCTCGACAGCAAGGAAAATCTCGATGGTGTTTCTTTCGATCGTATGCGAAAAGAAATCATTGCCCAAAATGAGAGAGGAGGCATCGTCACTTTGAGTTGGCATCCTTGGAATCCGGTAACAGGCGAGAATGCCTGGGATCCGAAAGGTGATGCTGTAGCTGCTATTCTGGATGGAGGCGCCCAGCAACAGAAGTTCGACGGATGGCTCAAGAAGGTTTCCGATTTCATCCTTTCTTTGAAGACAAACGATGGTAAACTGGTTCCTGTCATCTTCCGGCCATGGCATGAAATGAATGGCGGATGGTTCTGGTGGGGAGCTAGCAGTTGCACACCTGCACAATATAACCAATTATACGTAAAAACCCTAAATATACTTACTAAAGCAGGGTGCAATAACATCGTTTGGGCTTGGTCACCAAATCTCAGCGACGAGAAGACGGTAGAAAAATTCCTGGAGCGATTCCCAGGAGAAAAGTATGTGGATATGCTGGGTGTTGACGTCTACGAGTTCGATAACAGCGATGCCAACTATCAGCAGAACCTTGCTGCTACTCTCGATGTGCTGATGGAGGCAGCCAAGATGGTGGGTAAGATTCCTGCCCTCACTGAAACGGGTTGCCGAGGTATCGCCAGCAAGAAGGACTGGTTTACCCAAACCCTTTGGCCTGTACTTCAGAAGTATCAGTTGAGTTATGTACTCTTCTGGCGTAATGCCTGGGATAAACCTCAGGAGGAAGCCTATCTTCCTGGAGTAGGCGATGGTGCTATCGTCGAGGACTTCAAGGCATTCAAGAAGGAAAAGAAAGTCCTCTTTGCAAAAGAGGTTTTAAAGGTTAAATAAATGTTGAATGTTGAATTGGCATTAGTTCAATGTGCATTTTATACTCAACATTCAACATTCAACATTAATATAAAACAAAATATGACTACATTTCAAGACAAAGTGAAAGCACTTCGCGCTCATCATGAGGAATTGCTGAGCCGTAAGAATGAACCGGTAGAGTGGGGAAATGGTATCTATGAAAAGTATAAGAACCCAATCCTTACTGCAGAACATACACCATTGGAGTGGCGTTACGACTTCGATGAGAAGAGTAATCCGTATCTCATGCAGCGCATCATGATGAATGCTACGCTCAATTCGGGTGCCATCAAGTGGAATGGTAAGTATCTCCTCGTTGTTCGTGTTGAGGGTGCTGACCGCAAGAGTTTCTTTGCCGTAGCAGAGAGTCCTAATGGTGTTGACAACTTCCGTTTCTGGGATGAGCCTATCACCATGCCGGAGGATGTTGTTCCTGCTACCAACATCTATGATATGCGACTCACAGCTCATGAGGATGGCTACATCTATGGCGTGTTCTGTGCTGAGCGTCATGATGATGATCAGCCTGGCGACCTCAGTGCTGCTACTGCTACTGCAGCCATCGCCCGTACCAAGGACCTGGTAAACTGGGAGCGCCTTCCTGACTTGAAGACCAAGAGCCAGCAGCGCAATGTGGTTCTCCATCCGGAGTTCGTTGATGGCAAGTATGCTTTCTATACCCGTCCACAGGATGGTTTCATCGATACAGGTTCTGGTGGTGGTATCGGTTGGGCTCTTGTTGATGATATCACTCATGCCGAAATCAAGGAAGAGAAGATCATCAATGCCCGTCACTATCACACCATCCAGGAGGTGAAGAACGGTGAGGGTCCTCATCCTATCAAGACTGATAAGGGCTGGTTGCATCTGGCTCACGGTGTTCGTGGCTGTGCCAGTGGTCTCCGCTATGTGCTCTATATGTACATGACTTCTCTTGAGGATCCTACAAAGGTGATTGCAGAACCAGGTGGATATCTCCTCGTACCGGAAGGTCCTGAGTATATCGGTGATGTAATGAACGTAGTCTTTGCCAATGGTTGGATTGCAGATGAGGATGGCAAGGTATTCATCTACTATGCTTCTTCTGATACCCGCATGCATGTGGCAACTTCTACCATCGACCGATTGGTAGACTACTGCGTGAACACACCAAAGGATGATTATCGTACTCAGTTCTCTGTAGAGAAGATCAAGGCTTTGGTGGCAAAAAATAAACAGACTTTAAGTAAATAAGTTTCAGGTATTAAGATTGTAGGGATTCGTACTCCTCATCCGTATTATCAGATATAGATGGGGAGCGAATCCCTTTTTTAGTAAATTATAAATTGTAAATTGTCAATTAAAAACAATGGCTCGTTTAAAAGAAAAAATAGCTTATGCATTGGGTGATGCCGCTGCGGGTGGTATTGTATGGAAGGTGATGTCTATCGCTTTTCCTCTGTTTTTTACAAATGTCTTCGGACTCTCGTTTGCGGATGCGGCAGTACTGATGCTCGTAGCCCGCATGTTCGATGTGGTTACTGACCCGCTGATGGGTACTCTTGCCGACCGTACCCAGAGCCGTTTCGGTACCTACCGTCCTTGGCTCATCTATGGTGCCATTCCTTTCGGATTGATATTCGCCCTCTTGCTCTATACACCAGACTTCGGTCCTGTGGGCAAGCGAATCTATGCTTACGCCCTCTATCTGCTGATGATGGCGGTATATACCATGGTGAATGTGCCTTACGGCTCATTGCTCGGTGTGATGACCGAGGATGATGATGAGAAGAACCAGTTCTCTTCTTTTCGTATGGTGGGTGCTTATGCCATGGGATTCGTTACCCTGCTTTCTTTCCCTTATCTCCAGAAAATGGTAGGTGGTTCTGCCGCTCATCAGTATGCTGTCATTGGTGCCGTGCTCGGTATTATTGCAGCTGTGATGACATTGGCTTGCGGACTCCTTACCAAGGAACGTCTGAAGCCGAAGCGCGCTGAGAAGTTCTCTTTCCAGCAGTTTGCCGACCTCGTTCACAACAAGGCTTGGCTCTATATGACAGCCATCGCCGTGTGCACCAACTTCTTCAACGGATTCCGCTATGCCGTAGCTGGCTATATGTTCGATTACTGTCTGCATGGCAATGTAACCATCGAGGGATTGATTATCAACTATACCGTTTTCATGGCGTTTGGTGAAGTAACCTGTATGATTTTCGGTGGTGTATCTCCTTGGTTCACCCGTCTGGTAGGCAGCAAGCGTATGGCATTCTTCTGGTCTGCAACTCTCTGTCTGGTACTCTCGGTTGTCTTCTTCTTCATCCCGATGGATCCGTCGTATATCTGGGTGATGATAGCCATCGTTATCCTTACCTCTATGGGTATCGGTATCTATTCGCCATTGATGTGGTCAATGTATGCCGATGTAGCCGACTACCATACCGAGCATTTCGGAACATCAGCTACGGGTCTTATCTTCTCTTCCGGTACGATGAGTCAGAAGTTTGGTACCGCCATTTCCGGTTCTCTCATCGCCCTCTTCCTGGGCTGGGCAGGTGCCAACATGATAACAGATAAGATGGGTAATACGATGATCGACCCAGCCAGTGTTACCGACTCTGTGCTTACGATGGTATGGTCATTGTTCTCACTCTTCCCAGCCGTCATCGCCTTCCTGCTGATGGTGCTTGCCTGGAAGTTCCCTATCCGCAAATAATTGTTTTAACATAACTAATAATCACTATAAAGAATGGAAAAATGGAAAATCTTAAAGAAACGATGCGGGATGTTCTGGAGAACAACATCCTCAGCTATTGGCTAACGAAAGTGAAAGATGAAGAAAACGGTGGCTTTTACGGACGTGTAGACGGTAACGACCAGGTACATCCTGTAGCCGAGAAGGGAGCAGTGATGAATGCCCGTATCCTCTGGGCGTTTTCTGCTGCCTATCGTGTCTTGAAGAAGCCGGAGTATCTTGAGGCTGCCACCCGTGCCAAGGATTATGTGCGCGATTATTTTCTCGACAGGGAATATGGCGGCATCTACTGGAGTGTTGACTATCAGGGTAATCCGCTCGATACCAAGAAGCAGACTTACGCCATCGGCTTTGCCATCTATGGTTTCTCGGAGTATGCCCGTGCAACAGGTGACAAGGAGGCGTTGGATATCGCCATATCCCTGTATCATGACATAGAGAAGCATGCCTTTGATGCCAAGAACAACGGATATATCGAGGCTTTGACCCGTGAGTGGAATCCGATTGCAGACATGCGTCTCTCTGATAAGGATGAGAATGGTTCCCGTACGATGAATACCCATCTGCATATCATCGAGCCATATACCAATCTTTATCGTGTATGGAAGACTCCGGAACTGGAGAAGAGCATCCGCAATCTGCTCGATATCTTCACCGATAAGCTTCTGAACGAGGAGACTTATCATCTCGACCTCTTCTTCAATGACGAGTGGGAGGGCAAGCGCAACATCGAGAGCTATGGTCATGATATTGAGGCGTCCTGGCTGCTCCACGAAACCGCGCTGGTTTTGGACGATAAGATATTGCTGCATAAGATTGAGCGCATCATCCGTCGTATAGCCGATGCAGCAGATGAAGGCTTACGTCCGGATGGCAGTATGGTTTATGAGCATTGGAAAGATGGAGATAAGTATGATCTCCAGCGCCAGTGGTGGGTGCAGTGCGAGAACATCATCGGACATATCGACCTCTATCAGTATTTCCGTACCGAAGAACATCTCCAGACTGCCATCGCCTGCTGGAACTATGTAGCCAAGCATCTGCTGGATGCCAAGAATGGTGAGTGGCACTGGGCTATACTGGAAGATGGTACGGTGAACAAGGAGGATGATAAGGCGGGTTTCTGGAAATGTCCTTACCACAACTCCCGTATGTGTCTCGAACTCATCGAACGTGACTATTAACATACAGATTCCCTGCAAGGCAGGAATAGAATACAAAAATCCAAGCAAATCATATATTTGCTTGGATTTTTTTGTTTATCCCGATTTTTTATTGTACTTTTGCAGCCAATGTAGAATTGAGGGTGGTATCGCATCAAAAATTCAACATTCAACATTCAACATTAAACATTAAAAATAAATGTATATAGCAATAGCAGGAAATATCGGTAGTGGCAAGACAACACTCACCAAGATGCTTTCTAAACATTATGGATGGAAACAGTACTTGGAGCCCGTGGCTGAAAACCCCTATATCGATGACTATTACAAGGATATCTCGCGATGGGCACTCAATATGGAGGTGTTCTATCTGAAGCAGCGATTCAAGATTCTGCTGGAAATCCAACACAGTAAAGAGACGGTCATCCAGGACCGCACCATCTTTGAGGGTGTCTATGTCTTTGCGGCCAACAACCGGAAGATGGGCAACATGGACCAGCGCGACTACGAGACTTATATGGAGCTCTTCGAGTCGATGATGGAAGTGGTGGAGATGCCTGAACTGATGATATATCTCCGTTCTTCAGTTCCTCACCTCGTGAAGAATATCCAGAAGCGCGGTCGTGATTATGAGCAGAAGATGCCTTTGGATTATCTGGAAGGTATCAACAATCTTTACGAAGATTTCATCATGAATAAGTATAAGGGCAAGGTGCTTATCGTAGAAGTTGATAATCTCGATTTCGAGCACAATCCCAAGCAGTTTGGTGAAATCGTAGATAAGATAGATGCCAAGCTCTTCGGTCTGTTCTCTTAAAGGTAAAAAGGTAAAAAAGTAAAAAGGTAAAAAGGTAAAAAAGTAAGAGCAAGAAGAGCTAATCATAAAGTTCAAAGCTCAAAGTTCAAAGTTTAAAGTAACAAAGATGCATATAGCAATAGCAGGAAATATAGGTAGCGGCAAGACAACATTAACCAAGATGCTTGCCAAGAGATATGGCTGGAAAGCTAATTTCGAGCCGGTTGATAATAATCCATATCTGGCTGATTATTACAAGGATATGGAACGTTGGTCGTTTAATCTTCAGATTTACTTCCTGAACAAGCGATTCCATGATGTTGTGGAGATTTCACGTTCAGAGCAGACCATCGTACAGGATAGAACCATCTTTGAGGATGCGCGTATCTTTGCCCCTAATCTTCATGATATCGGTATGATGAGCGATAGGGATTTCAAGAACTATACCGATCTCTTCGATCTGATGATCAGTCTGGTGAAACTCCCTGACCTGATGATATATATCAAAAGCAGCATTCCTACGCTCGTGAAGCATATCGAGAAGCGTGGCCGCGATTTCGAGAAGAGCATCCGCATCGATTACCTCCAGGGTTTGAACAAGCGTTATGAGGATTGGATTAAGGATTATAAAGGTCGCCTCATCATCATCGATGGTGATAATCTGGAGTTCGGAGAGAATCCGGAAGACTTCCGAAAGGTTACTGACCTGATAGATGCCGAGCTCTTCGGCCTGTTTGCTGAAAAGGAGGTTTAAAAGTAAAAAGGTAAAAGGGTAAAAAGGTAAAAAGAACCTTAACCCCCTTTCGCCCCCCGTTCCTAGCGATTCCATCGCTAGTCCCCCAAGTCCTTATCATAAAGGTAAAAAGCGCAACCCCGCTAGGCGTCAAAGGAGGAACGTCTGGCGGGGTTGCGTTTTATGGTTGTACAACTAAAGGGTTTATAGTTGTACGACTATAGGGTGTATGGTTGTACGACTATAAGGGTTGTAGTTGTACGATTAAAAGGTGTTGTCACTAGGCTCGGCAGACCTGCTGACTGCAGTCGGCAGAGCTGCTGACTAGGCTCAGCAGCTCTGCTGAGCCTAGTGGCAACCTTCGAGAAGCAGTCTCCTTCAACTCGAAAAGCAGTCTCCTAAAACTAAAAGAGGCGTCTCTTTGAACCCAAAGAAACGTCTCCTTTCGCTTATTCAATCATATCCTTCTGCTTATTCAAACATCTGAATACGCTTATTCAATCATAATCTTCTGCTTATTCAAACATCTGAATACGCCAGCAGAACTATCTCCTTCCCCCGGAAGAGCCGGATGCTTTGTAGAACTTACCTTTCTGGCGGGAGATGAAGATGCCGCCTTGGGCTGAAGTCTTATCTACTTGCTGGCCATTGAGATTATAGATAATCTCTTTCTCATCCTTTTTATGAAGGGTAGGAGAGGCGATGAAAGTTGTGCCGGAAACAATGTCGAAGCGGATGAATTTTTGGGTAAAAATTCCTACTGTTCTGTTCCTTTTTGCTACAAAATACGCTCGTTTTCTCTGTTTCTGATCCACCATTAAGTCTGTCTGTTGACTGATGAATCAGGCTGTTTTTTGAGTTTTTTCACTTTAGATGCAAATTAAACCATAAAAAAATGTGCTCTTTCAGAAAAAAGTGTTACCTTTGCAACCGCTTAGAAGCATTTATATAAAATAACGTTATAACAAATTTATGAACTTTACACTATTTATCACCGTTTTGCTGACGGCTGTAACCTTGGTGGTGGCTGCTTATGTCATCGCGAAGTTGATCGGTCCTCGTTCATACAATCCGGTAAAGGGTGAACCTTTTGAGTGCGGTATTCCGACTCGTGGCAGCTCATGGTTGCCATCACACATCGGCTACTACCTCTTCGCCATCCTTTTCCTGATGTTTGACATCGAGACAGTATTGCTTTACCCATGGGCAGTCGTAGTTAAGCAGTTTGGACCAATGGCTCTCGTGAGCATCGGGTTCTTCTTGTTGGTATTGGTATTTGGCCTTGCATACGCTTGGCGGAAAGGAGCATTGGAATGGAAGTAAACAAAAGAGCCTCTATCAAGAGTATTCCTTACGACGAGTTTAAGGACAATGATACCCTCGAAAAGATTGCGCAGGAGCTCAATGAGGGTGGTGCTAACGTGGTAGTCGGTTCGCTCGATGCTGCCATTAACTGGGGACGCAGTAACTCACTCTGGTCTTTGACCTTCGGTACTTCTTGCTGTGGTATCGAGTTCATGGCTGTAGGTTGTGCGCGTTACGACTTCTCACGTTTCGGTTTCGAGGTAACCCGTAACTCTCCACGTCAGGCTGACTTGATCATGTGTGCCGGTACTATTACCAATAAGATGGCACCTGTTTTCAAACGTTTGTACGATGAAATGGCTGAGCCTAAGTATGTGGTAGCTGTGGGTGGATGCGCCATCTCTGGTGGTCCGTTCAAGAAGAGCTACAACGTGGTTCGTGGTATCAGCGAGTTGGTTCCTGTGGATGTTTATATCCCTGGTTGTCCTCCACGCCCTGAGGCTATCCTTTATGGTATGATGCAGTTGCAGCGTAAGGTAAAGGTTGAGAAATTCTTCGGTGGTGCTAACCACAAGATGTCTCAGGATGAGAAGGAACTCTCTATGAGCAAGGGTGGTCTTCGCGGCTTGAGCAACGAGAACCTCTCTGACAGCGAGAAGCTCGGACACAAGGAGCCTATCATCGTAACTGAAGTACCTGAGGATTTCGACCCTCAGAAAGGTCTAACTGATTAATATAATAAGGTATAAGAACATGAAACTGAATAATATTGAATTGAGTTTTGATAATTTCGCTTCTGAAATGGCGAAGTTGAAGAACGAGAAGCATTTCGACTACCTTGTTACCATCATCGGTGAAGACTTCGGTGAGGAAGGTCTCGGATGTATCTATATTCTCGAGAATACTCAGACCAACGAGCGCTGCTCAGTAAAGACCATCGCCAAGAAGGTGGATGGCAGTGATGTAATTCCTACAGTAATTAACCTTTGGAAGGTAGCTGACCTTCTGGAGCGTGAAGTCTTCGATTTCGTCGGCATCAAGTTCCTGGGTCACCCAGACATGCGTCGTCTCTTCCTCCGTACCGATTTCCAGGGCTATCCATTGCGCAAGGACTTCGATATGAGTCCTGAGGCAAACAAGTTCCCTTGCACTGATGAGCCTGAGGATGACTTCACCGTGGAGTATTCCTTGAGCGAGGATGGACATCTCGTTGCTACAGAGAAGCGTCGCTTTGATGAGAACGACTATGTTGTCAACATCGGTCCTAACCACCCATCTACCCACGGTGTGCTCCGATTGCAGACTGTTATTGATGGTGAGACTGTGAAGCGCATCTATCCACACCTCGGTTATATTCACCGTGGTATCGAGAAGATGTGGGAGAATATGACTTATCCTCAGACCTTGGCATTGACCGACCGTCTGAACTATCTTTCTGCGATGATGCACCGCCACGCATTGGTAGGCGTTATCGAAGAGGCGATGGGTATCGAACTCTCAGACCGTATCCGCTACATCCGTACCATCATGGATGAGTTGCAGCGTATCGACTCACACTTGTTGTACCTCGGCTGTACCGCACAGGACTTGGGTGCCTTGACAGCATTCCTTTACTGTATGCGCGACCGTGAGCACGTATTGAACGTGATGGAGGAGACAACCGGTGGCCGTCTGATCCAGAACTACTACCGTATCGGTGGCCTTCAGGCAGATATCGACCCTAACTTCGTTCAGAACGTGAAGACTCTCTGCAAGTATCTCCGTCCGATGATTCAGGAGTACCTCGACGTATTCGGTGACAACGTGATTACTCACAACCGTCTCGAAGGTGTAGGTCCAATGAACTATGAGGATTGTATCAACTATGCTGTAACCGGTCCTGCCGGCAGAGCATCAGGTTGGAAGAACGATACCCGCAAGCGTCATCCATACGATATGTACGACAAGGTAGAGTGGAAGGAAATCACCCTTACCGGTTGCGATTCAATGGATCGTTACTATGTACACATCCAGGAGTTGTATCAGAGCTTGGACATCATCGAGCAGTTGATCGACAACATTCCAGAGGGTGAGTACTACATCAAGCAGAAGCCAATCATCAAGGTTCCAGAGGGACAGTGGTACTTCTCTGTAGAGGGTGCCAGCGGCGAGTTTGGTGTATATCTCGACTCAAAGGGTGACAAGAGTCCATACCGTATGAAGATGCGTCCGATGGGTCTCTCACTCACAGGAGCTTTGGATCCAATGCTCCGTGGTCAGAAGATCGCCGACCTCATCACTACAGGTGCAGCAATCGATTTCGTAATCCCTGATATTGATAGATAATTATGTTTGATTTTAGTATAGTAACAACATTCATCGACAATCTGCTTCGCCAGACCTTGGGTCTGGGCGACTTCCTGTCGATTCTGATTGAGTGCGTGCTCGTGGGTATCTGTATTTTGACAGCATACGCCCTCATCGCTATCGTACTTATCTTCATGGAGCGTAAGGTGTGTGCCTACTTCCAGTGCCGTCTCGGCCCTATGCGTGTAGGTCCTTGGGGTATCTTCCAGGTATTCGCCGACGTGCTCAAGATGTTGATCAAGGAGATCTTCGCTGTAGATAGAGCCGACAAGCTGCTCTACTACATAGCACCATTCCTCGTGATCATTGCCTCTGTAGGTACTTTCTCATTCCTTCCATGGAACAAGGGAGCACATATTCTTGACTTCAACGTAGGTGTATTCCTCATCACAGCCGTAAGTTCTATCGGCGTGCTGGGTGTGTTCCTCGCTGGTTGGGCATCTAACAACAAGTACTCTGTGGTATCTGCCATGCGTGGTGCCGTACAGATGATTTCTTACGAGATGTCTCTCGGTCTCTGTCTGATTTCTGCAGTCGTTCTTACCGGCACCATGCAGGTAAGTGGTATCGTAGAGGCACAGACTGGTGCTTGGAACTGGTTGATTATCAAGGGTCATGTGCCAGCTATCCTGGCTTTCCTCGTATTCCTCGTAGCAGGTAATGCTGAGGCAAACCGTGGTCCTTTCGACTTGGCTGAGGCTGAGAGTGAGTTGACCGCTGGTTACCACACTGAGTATTCAGGTATGGGCTTCGGTTTCTACTACCTGGCAGAGTACCTCAACCTCTTCGTGATTTCTGGTATCGCTTCTACCGTATTCCTCGGTGGTTGGGCGCCATTGAACATCGGTATCGAGGGCTTCGACAATCTGATGAACCTCATCCCAGGTTTCATCTGGTTCTTCGGTAAGACCTTCGCGGTGGTATGGCTCCTGATGTGGGTACGTTGGACATTCCCACGTCTCCGTATCGACCAGATTCTGAAGTTGGAGTGGAAGTATCTGATGCCATTGTCACTGGTCATCCTGATCTTGATGACAGTATGCGTAGCATTCGGATTCCACGGATAATCTTTAATACACATTATTATAATAATAAGAAAGTATGTCTAACAATTCATATTTCGGCGGTATTGCAGCGGGTTTGAAGACCCTCGCTATCGGTATGAAGACTACCATGAAGGAGTACTTCACACCAAAGAGCACAGAGCAGTATCCTGAGAACCGCAAGACTACACTCCACATCTCTCCACGTTTCCGTGGTCGCCTGGTCTTCGTTCGTGATGAGAACGAGGCTTACAAGTGTGTGGGTTGTACATTGTGTGAGAAGTCATGCCCTAACGATACCATCAAGATTCAGACCGAGATGGTGGAGGACCCAGAGACAGGCAAGAAGAAGCGCAAGCTGGTAGATTACCAGTACGACTTGGGCGACTGCATGTTCTGCGAACTCTGTGTGAACGCATGTAACTTCGGTGCAATCAAGTTTGTCAACGATTTCGAGAATGCAGTCTTCGACCGCAACAAGTTGGTGATGCACCTTGACAAGGAGGTTTATAAGGGCGGAAGCCTTCCTAACCTCATCGATGGTGGTGCCCCATTGGAAATCGGTAAGTTTAACACCAAGACTAAGTAAGGAGGACTTTAGACAATGATAACAGCAAATTTATTTATGTTCGTCATCTTGGCAGTAGTCATCCTTGGCTCAGCCATCATGTGCGTGTTCACCAAGCGCATCATGCGTGCGGCAACCTTCCTGTTGTTCGTACTCTTCGGTGTAGCAGGCATGTTCTTCCTGCTCGACTATACTTATCTGGGTGCAGCTCAGATTTCTGTATATGCCGGTGGTATCACCATGCTTTATGTCTTCGCTATCCAGTTGGTATCAAAGCGTACCCTCCAGGGTCTTTTGGAGCATGTCAAGGGTAGCAAGGTTGTAGGTCGCGCACTCGTCTGCCTCGTTGGTTTCGTAACCTTGGCAGTCATCGTGTTGAAGAATCACTTTATTGATATGGCTGCAACCGTAGCCGACACCGAGGTGCCAATGGACCAGGTAGGTTCTGCACTGGTAGGTGCTGACAAGTATGGCTATGTATTGCCATTCGAGTTTATCTCTGTATTCCTGTTGGCATGTATCATCGGTGGTATCTTAATCGCAAGAAAGGAGGATAAGAAATGATTCCAGTACAATATTTCTTCGTGCTCTCAGCACTCTTGTTCTTCATCGGAGTCTATGGCTTCTGTACACGCCGTAACCTCGTTGCCATGCTCATCTCCATCGAGCTTGTATTGAATGCAGCCGATTTGAACTTCGCTGTGTTCAACCGCATCCTCTTCCCAGGACAGTTGGAAGGTTTCTTCTTCACATTGTTCTCTATCGGAGTAGCAGCAGCCGAGACAGCCGTAGCGCTCGCTATTATTATCAACGTTTACCGCAACTATCACAGTGACCAGGTGAACAGTATTGAAAACATGAAATTCTAAAAGACAATGGAATACAATTATGCATTTTTGATACTTCTTCTGCCATTCCTGAGCTTCCTGGTTCTGGGACTTGTGGGTATGAAGATGAAAAGACCGGTAGCAGCACTCATCGGTACCGTATTGATGGGCTGTGTATTCGCGATGTCTGTATATACAGCATACGAGTACTTCTTTGCAGTGGGTCGTGATGCCTCTACAGGTATGTACCCAACTGTTACCGTATTTAATTTCACATGGTTGAAGTTTACTGAGTTGCTCACCTTCAACATCGGTTTCCGTCTGAGCCCAATCTCCGTATTGATGCTCATCGTGATTACCACCGTCAGCTTCATGGTTCACATCTACAGCTTCGGCTATATGGCAGAGCGCGATGAGAACTACAAGGTTGAGGAATATGAGAAGGGTATGCAGCGTTTCTACGCTTATCTGAGCCTCTTCACCATGTCAATGTTGGGCCTGGTAGTAGCTACCAACATCTTCCAGATGTATCTGTTCTGGGAGTTGGTGGGTGTCTGCTCATACCTGCTCATCGGTTTCTACTATCCAAAGCATGCTGCAGTTCATGCCAGCAAGAAGGCGTTCATCGTAACCCGTTTCGCTGACCTCTTCTTCCTCATCGGTATCCTGTTCTACAGCTTCTATGTAGGAACCTTCAACTACGACTTGAATGCTCAGCCAGAGCTCAACTCTGCTTTGGCAGGTGCAGCTTGGGTAATGCCAACAGCGTTGTTCCTCATGTTCATCGGTGGTGCCGGTAAGAGTGCGATGTTCCCATTGCACATCTGGTTGCCAGATGCGATGGAGGGTCCAACTCCTGTTTCTGCGTTGATCCACGCCGCTACCATGGTTGTAGCCGGTGTTTATCAGGTAGCCAGCCTCTTCCCAATCTGGGTACAGTATGCTCCTGAGACATTGCACTATGTAGCTTACATTGCAGCCTTCACCGCATTCTATGCAGCAGCCGTAGCTTGCTGCCAGCGTGATATCAAGCGTGGTCTGGCTTTCTCTACTATCTCTCAGATTGCCTACATGCTCGTAGCGCTCGGTGTTTGCTTCGCAGTAGATAACCACCACGGTGGTTTGGGTTACATGGCTGGTATCTTCCACCTGTTTACCCACGCTATGTTCAAGGCATTGCTCTTCCTCTGCTCTGGTGCCATCATCGTCATCATCGGCAGTAACTTCAAGGAGTACATGGGCGGTCTGCACAAGTACATGCCTATTACCAACATCTGCTTCCTCATCGGTTGCTTGGCGATTGCAGGTATTCCTCCATTCGCAGGTTTCTGGTCAAAGGATGAGATTATCTCAGCTTGCTTCCAGTTCTCTCCATTTATGGGCTGGTTCATGACAGTGGTTGCCGGTATGACTGCATTCTACATGTTCCGTCTCTACTACGTTATCTTCTGGGGACAGAGCTACTATGAGCTTGATCCTGAGAACCGTCGCAAGCCACAGGAGGTTCCTTTCGTGATGTGGGGTCCATTGGTATTCCTCGCCATCATCTCTTGCCTCTGTGGTTTGATTCCATTCGGTCACTTCGTATCTGCTACAGGTCAGAGCTACGATATCCATATCGACATGAGTGTGGCAACAACCTCTGTTATCGTTGCTATCATCGGTATCGGTCTGGCTACTTACATGTATGCTCCTAAGAAGACTCCATTGGCAGACGCTTTGGCTAAGAAGATGCCTAAGTTGCACAAGGCTGCCTTGAACCGTTTCTATATCGACGATGCTTGGCAGTTCTTCACCCACAAGATTGTCTTCGGTTGCTTCTCAAAGCCAATCGCATGGTTCGACCGTCGCGTTATTGATGGTACCTTCAACTTCATGGCTTGGGGTACTCAGGAGGCAGGCGAAACCATCCGCCCATGGCAGAGTGGTGATGTTCGCAGCTATGCTATCTGGTTCCTCACCGGTACCGTAGCATTGACATTGTGCCTGCTCGCACTTCTTTAATGAAAGTCTCACAATTAAGTAAATAGAAAAGAAATGAATTTAAGTATATTCGTCATAGTACCACTCCTGATGTTGCTCGGCCTCTGGTTGGCACGCAACGACAAGCAGGTTCGTGGTGTGATGGTAGCAGGTGCCAGCGTATTGCTCGGTCTCTCCATCTATTTGGTGTTTGCATTTCTCGAAGCTCGTGAGACAATGCCAGCCGACCAAGCTCCGATGCTCTTCACCTACTGTGTGCCTTGGTTTGAACCATTGCACATCAACTATTCACTCGGTGTGGATGGTATCTCAGTGGTGATGATTCTCCTGACTTCTATCATCGTGTTCACCGGTACATTTGCTTCCTGGCAGATGGAGCCAATGAAGAAGGAATACTTCCTCTGGTTCACACTCCTGAGCATCGGTGTATATGGCTTCTTCATCTCTATCGACATGTTCACCATGTTCATGTTCTATGAGGTTGCGCTGATTCCTATGTACCTCCTCATCGGTGTATGGGGTAGTGGTGCAAAGGAGTATTCAGCCATGAAGTTGACTTTGATGTTGATGGGTGGTTCAGCCCTTTTGGTTATCGGTATCCTGGGAATCTACTTCTACAGTGGTGCTCAGACCTTCGAAATCCTCGATATCGCTCACCATACCAATGGTGCTCATGCGATTCCAGAGAGCGTGCAGAACGTGTTCTTCCCATTGCTCTTCATCGGTTTCGGTATCCTCGGTGCGCTGTTCCCATTCCACACATGGTCTCCTGATGGTCACGCAAGTGCGCCAACAGCCGTATCTATGTTGCACGCCGGTGTATTGATGAAGCTTGGTGGTTACGGTTGCTTCCGTATCGCCATGTTCCTCTTGCCAGCTGCTACTCACGGATTCTGGATTAAGGTGTTCCTCGTGCTGACTACTATCTCTATCGTATATGGTGCTTTGTCAGCATGTGTACAGACCGACTTGAAGTACATCAACGCTTACTCATCAGTATCTCACTGTGGTATGGTGCTCTTCGCTCTCTGTATGATGACCGAGACAGCCGCTACTGGTGCAATCCTCCAGATGTTGTCTCACGGTTTGATGACCGCCCTCTTCTTCGCCGTTATCGGTATGATTTACCATCAGGCTGGTACACGTGACGTACGTTACCTGGGTGGTTTGATGAAGATTATTCCATTCCTCTCTGTAGGTTATGCAGTAGCTGGTTTGGCTAACCTCGGTTTGCCAGGTTTCTCAGGTTTCGTAGCCGAGATGACCATCTTCGTAGGTTCATTCCAGAATGCAGATACATTCCATCGCGTATGTACCATCATCGCATGTACCTCAATCGTAGTAACAGCGGTTTACATCTTGCGTTGTGTTGGTAAGATCCTTTATCAGAAGGTTCCTAATCCAAAGTTGGAGAAGCTTCACGATGCTACCTGGGACGAGCGTATCGCTGTAGCAGGTCTTATCGCCTGCGTTGCAGGTCTCGGTATGTTCCCACTCTGGGCAGAGAAGATTATCATGGACGCTGTAGGTCCTATCTTTAGTGTAATCATGTAATAAATATCAGAAGAAATGAATTACAGTCAATTTTTAAATATGATTCCAGAAGCTACCCTGATGGTAGTTCTGTTGATCACTTTCATTGCTGACTTCTGCAGTTCCAAGAGCGCAGACCGTAAGTGGTTCAATCCTCTGGTATGTCTCTTGATGGTGGCTCACATTGCCATCAATATCTTCCCAACAGAAGCCACAGAGGCATTTGGCGGCATGTACACAACAGGTCCTGCTGCCGGTGTCTTGAAGACCATCCTGGCGCTGGGTACCCTCATCGTGATGGTACAGGCTAAGGAGTGGTTGAGCCGCAAGGACACAGCCTTCAAGGAGGGTGAGTTCTATATGCTGATTATCTCTACCTTGCTCGGTATGAACATGATGGTTAGTGCCAACCACTTCCTCCTGTTCTTCCTCGGTCTCGAAATGGCATCTGTGCCAATGGCTTGCTTGGTAGCATTCGATAAGTACCGTCACAATTCTGCTGAGGCAGGTGCTAAGTTCATCCTTACTGCTACTTTCTCAAGTGGCGTGATGATCTACGGTATCTCTCTGCTCTATGCTGCTTGTGGTACTTTATACTTCGATGATGTAGCAAAGGTTATTTCTGCATCTCCATTGACCATCGCCGGTATGGTATTCTTCTTCAGTGGTCTCGGTTTCAAGATTTCCTTGGTTCCTTTCCACTTCTGGACAGCAGATTCATACCAGGGTGCACCAACTACTGTTACAGGTTACTTGTCAGTAGTATCTAAGGGTGCTGCAGCGTTTACTCTCTGCGCTATCCTCATGAAGGTGTTCCAGCCAATGGTAGAGTACTGGACCGTGTTGCTTTACATCGTGATTGTACTTTCTATCACTATCGCCAACCTGTTTGCCATCCGTCAGAGCGACCTGAAGCGTTTCATGGCATTCTCTTCTATCTCTCAGGCAGGTTACATCATGTTGGCTGTGGTAGGTAACTCAGCGATGAGCGTGAGCGCCTTGACTTACTATGTATTGATTTACGTAGTAGCCAACCTGAGTGTCTTCACCATCATCTCATCTATTGAGGAGCACAACAACGGTACAGTTCAGATGGACAGCTACAATGGTTTGTACAAGACCAACCCACGTCTGGCATTCCTGATGACCTTGGCATTGTTCTCATTGGGTGGTATTCCTCCATTCGCTGGTATGTTCTCGAAGTTCTTCGTGTTCATGGCAGCAGTTGGTACACACGACATCCACACCACATTGGGAGCCTGGGCATACGGCGTAGTATTCATCGCGTTGGTAAACACTGTTATCAGCTTGTACTACTACCTGCTCATCGTGAAGGCTATGTTCATCAAGCACAGCGATAATCCGCTTCCTACTTTCCAGAGCGCATGCTCAACCAAGTTGGCGCTTGCTATCTGCACCGTAGGTATCGTAGCATTCGGTATTTGCTCATTCGTCTTCGACTGGATTTCAGTTGCAGTGAATGCGTAAATCATCAATAATTTATAAAAATCCCAGCAATCGGTAAAAGATTGCTGGGATTTTTTTTGGTATTGTCTGAATTTTGCAGTAATTTTGCACCCCGAAAGAGGCATGGTGCCTCAAGTAATCAATAATAAATATTAATTAATCAATATAAAAAGGATGGATAAGTTACCAATGAATGATGTTCCGATGCTCGTAAGCGCCATCAACTTCCTGCTTCGTGACCACGAGTTTGAAACACTCGATGAGATTTGTAATCACTTCAATGTGAACCGTGCGGCATTAGAAGCCCAAATGGCTACCCAAGGATTTGAGTGGTCAGAGCAGCAGAAGAAATTCTGGTAAAACCCACACGCCCAGAAATGTATAGTCAGCACGCCCTGTAAGGGCAGAAGCTCCTAGCCCAGGGCAACACCCTGGGGTAAATATAATTGCATTTAAAAACGCCCTGTAAGGGCAAAAGCTTTTAAAAAAAATATAAATTGTAAATTATTAATTAATTATGACTCCTCCTCGACCCTTGTGGAAGTCTGTACAAGACTATGTTTTGATTGCGATAGGTATGATATCCTACGCTATTGGATGGAACGTGTTCCTCTTGCCAACCAATGTAACAGCAAGCGGACTTCCTGGTATCTCCAGTATTATCTATTGGGCCACCGGTTGCCCTGTGCAAATTCCGTATTTTATCGTCAACGCCACCTTATTAATATGTGCGTTCAAGATTTTGGGAGCAAAGTTCTGTGTCAAGACTGTTTATGCCGTTATAGTGGTAACCATCTTGACCTCTTTCTTCTCCAGCCGTTTAGGTGATTTTCATCTTTTGGAAAACCAACCTTTATGGGCTGCTTTCCTGGGTGCCGTTTTCTGTGGCTGCGGAATCGGACTCGGTTTCTCTGTTGGTGGAAGTACGGGTGGTACGGATATCATCGCAGCCATCGTCAACAAGTATCGCGACATTTCTCTAGGTAGAGTGATTATGATATGCGACATCTTCATCATCAGTTCCAGCTATCTGGTGGTACACGATTGGGAGAAGGTGTTATATGGTTATGTAGTTCTTTGCGTTCAGGCATTCTGCATCGACCAGGTGGTAAACAGCAGAAGACGAAGCGTACAGTTCTTTATCATTTCACAGAAGTATGAGGAGATAGGCAAGCGCATCAATGTAGATGCTGATAGGGGAGTAACGGTGGTGAATGCCAGCGGTTTTTATTCGGGTCAGGATGTGAAGATGCTTTTCGTGTTAGCCAAGCAGCGTCAGGCTCCTGCTATCTTCCGTCTTATCAGCGAGATTGATCCCCATGCCTTTGTCAGTCAGAGTGCCGTTATCGGTGTGTATGGTGAAGGTTTTGACAAGATTAAATATAAAAGCAAAAAAGAGCACGGAGTTTAATATTCCGTGCTTTTTTGTGTTATAACAAATGAGTCTCGGAAAAAATCACCATAGCCATCAAATCAATTCAACTATTAGGAGGTTATATAGGGCTCATATTGCAAAAATACCAATAATTTTTAGCAATACAAAGAAAAGACAGACAGATTCTTTGGCATATTCAGATAAATTTCTTATTTTTGCAAAGGTAAATTATTAAAAGGAGCAATCATGAATCAGAATATGAAACGTTTGCCTTACGGCATCAATGACTTTGAGGCTGTTATAGAGCAAAATCAATATTATGTGGATAAGACGATGTATTTGCCTTTGTTGGAAAACCAACCTAGTAACATCTTCTTTATTCGTCCACGCCGGTTTGGTAAGAGCATATTCCTGAGTATGCTCCATGCTTATTACGACTGTAGCAAGAAAGAGAAATTTCAAACTCTTTTCGGTGATTTATGGGTAGGTAAGCATCCTACTCCTTTACAGGGGAAGTTTCAGATTCTTCACCTTGATTTCTCGTATGTAGGTGGTAGTATCGACAAGTTGGAGGAAAACTTCAATATGTATCTTCGTGTCAAATTAGATGGCTTCATGCGAGTTTATCAGGAATTTTATCCAGAAGATGTTAAGGAGAAGTTCTTTAAGTCTGATTCTGCTACGGAGAAATTAGCTTTGCTTCAGGATGAGACTGCCACCAAGAACCTTCCTCTCTATCTGATTATCGATGAATATGACAATTTCACCAATACTGTGCTCAATGAGCAGGGTGAGAATGTATATTGGGCAATCACCCATGCCGATGGCTTCTACCGTGATGTCTTCAAGAAGTTCAAGGGTATGTTTGAACGTATTTTCATCACAGGTGTCAGTCCTGTTACCTTGGACGATGTGACGAGTGGGTTCAATATTGGCTGGCATATCTCCACCAAGCCAGAGTTCAATCAGATGTTGGGCTTCTCCATGGAGGAAGTACGCAAGATGTTTGCTTATTACAAGGAAGTGGGAGGTATTCCTGCAGCAAGCGATATCGAGGCGATGATAGACGAGATGAAACCTTGGTATGATAACTATTGTTTTTCTGAGGATGCTCTGCATACTCAGAGTAAGGTGTTCAATAGTGATATGGTCATCTATTATCTCCGAAATTATATAGATAGGGGAGAAGCTCCAAAGCAGATGATAGACCCAAACACAAAGACTGACTACAACAAGATGAAGAAACTTCTTCAGTTGGATAAGTTGGATGGCGACCGCAAAGGTGTTATCCGCACGATAGCCGAGACGGGGCAGATTGTGGCTCCTTTGACAGAAACCTTTTCTGCCTATAGGTTGACCGACCCTCAGATATTTACGAGTCTGCTGTTTTATTATGGTATGTTGACCATCAAGGGAACTCGTGGCGATAAGATGATATTGGGTATTCCAAACAATAATGTCCGTAAGCAGTACTATGGCTATTTGATGGACTTGTATGAGGAAAGGTCATACGTAGATACCAATCAACTTACTGATTATTATTATGATATGGCGTACGAGGGTAAGTGGCGTGAAGGATTACAGTTTATGGCAGATGCCTATTCCAAGGTATCGTCAGTTCGTGACGGCATAGAGTCGGAGCGTAATCTTCAAGGTTTCTTCATGGCATATCTGAATTTGAACAATTACTATTATACCGCACCGGAGCTAGAGTTGAACCATGGCTATTGTGATTTTTTCCTTTTGCCAAATCTTACTCATTATGCTACGAAGCATAGTTATATCCTGGAGCTGAAGGTGTTGTCGAAGAAAGATTACGAGTCAAAGCCAGAGGATGGCAAACTTTCTAAGGCAGAAGCACAATGGCAAGAGGCTGAGGAACAAATCAAGCGATATGCCGCAGCTCCAAGGGTCGAGGCGCTGCGCCAGGGTACAACGCTCCATAAAATCATCATGCAGTTTGTAGCAGGTAAGTTGGTGAGGATGGAGGAAGTGGTATGTTGAGAGACATAGAATTATTTTAGTATTCAAAGAGCACGGAGTTTAATATTCCGTGCTTTTTTGTGCATCAGGAAAAGTCAAGAGGGTGAATCATAAACTTATGACACACCCTCACTTTACCAAAACAGCAAGTCTGGGTTCGGTAAGTCCAGTAGAAGGGTAGTGACTCAAGTAGATCAGTCGAGCAACTCAAGTAGTTCAGTAAGACAATTCAAGTAGTTCAGTAAGCGAGTTCAGACGTTTCAGTTAGCTGATGCAGACGTCTCGATAAGCTTACAGATACGTCTCCGTTAGCTTACGCAGTAATATCTGTAACCCGATGCAGCCATATTCGTAACCCGATGCAGTTATATCCGTAACCCGATGCAGCCATATTCGTAACCCGATGCAGTCATATCCGTAACCCAGCGCAGCCACATTCGTAACCCAGCGCAGCCTTCATATGAACTAATTTTATGTAATCATCTATCATCCATCACGATTTGCATGTATCATACATCTTAATATGTTAATATACAGATACTTGAATAGCGTGATAGATACTCCAAAAACGGAAAAATCCATCACGCTATCCATCACGATTTGGGGTTATCCCTCACGATTTTCTCACTACACTCTACCAGATACTGTTTCTTTGCAGCCGTGTTGCTAAAATAAAATTTATCTGCATTTTATTAGGATAAAGATGCTTTAGTTTCAAAAATAATCCGTATCTTTGCAGTCGTATTCTTCCCGATAGTAGTTCTTGAATGTTTAATCTGGTAGAATGAAATTTAGAAAGAGCGGACATTTGGGATGCTCATAATTTAATAATGGAGGATTGGATATGAATAAATTAACAAGAGAAGAGGCGCTTAGACGTTGGAAATCTGCCAAGGCCACAAAGAAAGCTATGGTTGACAAGATGCAGAAGATGCTTTATGAAGACTACAAATTACGTACAGGCGAGGAGCCTGTGAGATTTAATGTCTTGTAATGAAAGAATTTGCGACATCTTTATAATCCATTTCATGTTGTTTTTATATTACCATCAACAATTGCAGCAAAGCCTTAAAGCCGCCCTTGTTCTTTCCTTTGTTTTTATAATGAACAAGAATACCATAGCTATACTTTGTCAACTTCTTTTCTTCAAGAATATGGTTGAGCATGGCTTTCTCTAGACTTTCCAAATCATCCAAAGCAGCACGTCCTTTTGTTTTTATCTGCGAAGAAATCACTTCACCCACCTCGTCAACATTTACTTTGACCATATCATAGGCTTTGAGTTCGCTAAGTGCCACACTATACTGGGCATCCGTCAATCCTGCCGGTGCCTCCTCATGCTGTTCTCCATCTGCGAGATGTTTCAGCACTCTTACTTTAAGTTTAGAAAAAATATATTCCATATTTCGATATTTTTGTCTCAAAATTACAAAAATATTCCAATAAAAAAGAAGAAAAATCAAAAAAACTACAATTATCTCCATAATTTTTATTACCTTTGCACTTAGGTTATCCTTATTACTAAGGAAAAGCCAAAGACATTGTGGGTAAAAACAAAAGCATTCGCTATTATTTCGCGTTTAGCCAAGAGCGTAGGAAACTCAATTTGGAATAACAAGCACGGAAATAATATGTGATAGGTGGTTCGTATATATATATATGTAGCCTCCAGTCGATTGATAAGGCAAATGCATTTACGCTATAGGCGTGATGCATTCTTATAATCGACCTGGGGCTCCATTCCTACGCCGCCCCGTGCTAAACGCGATAAGAGGCATCACGCCCTTTTTGTGTTTTAGCGGATTGATAGTTGGGTGCGTAACAACTATCAATAATTATGGCAAATAGTACATTATCAAATGCTAAGGCTGCCAAGAAAGACGAGTTCTATACCATGTTTTATGATATACCTCAAATCCGCAACCTATAGGGTTTAGTGGGATTTTGCTTGCAAAGCGACAAAATTCATTTTATTGTACATATTTCTTGCACAACAGAAATGTCGCAGACACAAAATCCCCTTACCCCATAAAGCGACTTGAGGTAATACGCTGGTTTAACCAGAAAAGCATGGTCTTTAACCAAAGTCTGTCTTGAACAGGTTGGCATAAGCATTGTTGTCTGAGTAAATGTTCAATACATGCCTACGTGATGTCTTAATCCATTTCGCAGGAACAGAGATGAACTTGAAAACAAAGGTCTTGATTCTGCTGGTGGCACGCAATCCAAATTCATGGGTTTTCAATCTCTGCATAATAGCTTTGTAGAAGTTTCTGATGAGAGCTGTCATAAGCAGGAATACAGTATTCTGTGCCATGAACGATTTTGGCAATCGATTCCAGCCAAAGCCATTGTTCATGTCATCGAAGATGCGTTCCTTGCCACCACGAAGATTGTAGAATTCCACGATGTCTCTTGCACTCGACTTGTAATCGTTAGTCAGTATACATCTGTAGGTATATTCGCCTTCCCAAATGTCAAGGTATCCATCTATTCGCCTTTGTCTCTGTATGACAAGACGATACGGTTTTCCTTTCCATTTCTCAACAAGGATAGAATTCAACTCAAACTCAATACCGTTGATTTCAACAGTTTTCCATCCAGTTAAGGCAAACATGGAATCGTAGAAAGAAGAGCATCTGTTGGCACGAATATAAAAATGCCTGCAATGAGCCTCTACCATATCTACGATTTCCTCCGAACATGAGCCGCAATCCATGCGGGCACGAGAAATATATATTTCCGAAGCCTCCAATCGCTTGAAGATTCTTTCCAAAGTCTCTCTTTGGTTGAAGCGCACGTTTGTGTTACCGTCTCTATTTTCAATACCGACAATCATGTCGTTAATGACTGCCACCCCTGGACTATAGCCCAAGAACTTCTTGTAGGTTGGTTTTGCATCATACTTCTCTGTTTCAATGAACTGATGGTCAAAGTCAAAATCATACTCTTGACCGGATTTCAATTGACCAGTAGCAAGCAGGGCATTGACCAGTAAGCAGTTCATCTTGTCTGCAGTATTGAAATCATAGGATTTGCCAGAAGCAGACTTATAGGTGATGCTCTTAAAAGTCAGTTCTTCGATAGCACGTAATATGGTGTCTGCGCTGCAAGTGCGAAGAGTTGGATGAAGAGACAAATGTTTCATCAGGTGAGTTGTAACATCCTCAATACATGAGCCACCACAAAGATATACGCACATCAGAGAGCGTAGAATCTCGCTATATTGATAACCAAACATAGTGCATCTCAATCCCAAGGTGGAATCTATGGTTTGAGCTAAAAGAGCATCAAATTGCTCCATAATCGAAAAAATTCCCCCAAAAGGAGTGAGTTTCTCAGATTTTATTTGTATCTTTGCCATGTCATATTAGAGTTTTGCTTGTCTTCTTTTCGCAACACTAAGGTAAGTGAAAATTCTGACATGGCAAAATCCTGGGTAACTTTTTGTTGCTCAGGCACTTATAAATAATGTTAAATATAGTGTTGCGGAATTAAGGATATAGAAACCGAAATGGAAGCCTATCTCGATTACAATCCAAATGTATTTCGTGGCAAGACGGTTCTTCTGCCTTGCGATGACCCGGAGTGGAGTAATTTCACAAAGTATTTTGCACAGAATTTTGAAGAACTAGGCTTGAAGAAACTCATCTCAACGAGCTATGCTATCAATAGCAAGGTTATCAAAGCAGGAATTCAAACATCCTTTTTGGAAACAACTTCTCCAAAGTTTGACAAGTCTAAGACTAATACCCATGGTAAAATTTTCGTTTTAGAAAAAGACACTACTGGCGATGGTAAAATCAATCTTGAAGACTTGGAGTGGGACTATCTTGAAGGAGATGGTGATTTCAGAAGCGAAGAGGTTAAAAAGTTAAGAGATGAAGCGGATATTATTGTAACCAATCCACCATTCTCGCTTTTTAGAGAGTTTCTTGCATGGATTGTTGAGGCTGATAAGCAGTTTATCATTATTGGAAATATAAATTGTGTTACCTATAAAGAAGTATTCCCATTGCTTAGAGATAATAAGGTTTGGATGGGATGTACAATCCATAGTGGAGACCGTGAATTTGGAGTTCCAGATGAATATCCTTTGGAAGCAGCAGGATGCAGAATTGACGAAAATGGAAAGAAATACATTCGTGTAAAAGGGGTAAGATGGTACACTAATATAGACCATGGTCGTCGCCACAATCCATTGTCTTTGATGTCTATGGCTGATAACATTAAATATAGTAAGCATAAGGATATTCAAGGAAAAAAGTATCAGCATTATGACAATTATGATGCCATTGAAATTCCGTATACAGATGCAATTCCTTGTGATTACGAGAATTTAATGGGTGTGCCAGTTACCTTTCTTGATAAATATTGTCCAGAGCAATTTGATATTATTTGGCAAGCATGTGGAAATACAAGAGCTTCTGCACCTAAGAAAATATTAGATGAAGTCGGATACACCATTCATCCAGAGGATAGAGGTGGATGTGGAGTCGTAAATAATAAGCGACAATATGCTCGAATATTAATCCGTAAAAAACAATCATAATATGGAAAAGAAGTTGAAAATATATACAGTAAAGGAGTTATGTGAAGGTTTTACATATAGTGAAGTTGACGGAAAGGGGTTGTATGGTTTAGCGGGTAAGCTAACCATACAGCCAGAGTATCAGCGCAACTATCTCTATAGTGAGAATCATAGTGAGAAAGAAGCCGCTGTTATAGATTCCGTCTTGAAGGGATATCCTTTAGGTTTGCTCTATTTCAACAAACTTCCTGATGGACGTTTAGAGGTACTTGATGGACAGCAACGCATTACAAGCCTTGGTAGGTACTTGATAAGAAAGTTTTCTATCATGAGAAATAACAAACCGTATAAAATCTTTTCGTTGGATGATGAAGAACGAGAACTCATAGAGAATACAGAGTTAATCGCATACATTTGCGAAGGCACGGAGTCAGAAATCAAGGAATGGTTTGAAATTATCAATATCGGTGGTATCAAGCTCAATGATCAGGAGAAACTGAATGCGATTTATTCCGGACCTTTCGTTAGTGCAGCCCGAAAGGAGTTTAGTAATAAGGAAGATAGTCATATGCAGAAATGGGGATGCTACATCTCTGGCTCAGCCAACAGACAGGAAATTCTGCAAGAAGCCTTGAGATGGGTTAGTCATGGCAACATCAAGGATTATATGCAGGAGCATCGTCGTGATACCGATATCAATGAACTCAAACTATATTTCAACGATGTCATTTCATGGATAGAGCAGACCTTTGATGATGTCTATCCCAAGATGAAGGGATTGAATTGGGGAGAACTCTACGAAAAGTACCATACTACTCCATACGATCATATCAAGGTTTCACAAAAGGTGAAGGAACTATATAACGATCCTTGCGTTCAAGATAAAAAGAACGTATTTGAATATGTGCTTGGCGGTTGTAAGGATACAAGACTTCTGAATGTCCGTGTCTTCGATGATAATACCAAGCGCAGGGTTTATGAACGTCAGACGGCAGATGCCAAAAAGAAGCATGAAAGCAATTGTCGTCTTTGTGCTTGTGGCGATGGTCCCAATAAGGATAAAATTTGGGCATTAAAGGAAATGGATGCCGACCATGTACAAGCATGGAGCAAAGGTGGAGCCACAGATGAAAGCAACTGTCAGATGCTCTGCAAGACGCATAACCGTTCGAAAGGCAACAGATAAAATGAAATGTTTAGTTTAAATTAAAATATCAAATTTATGAAAAAGTATTTATTTTTAATGTTGCTCCTGTTTGTTGGAGCATTTGCAACGACAGCTTTCACAAGCTGCAGTTCTGACGATGATGATTCTAAGGTTCAAGATTTAAGTATTGTTGGTACCTGGAAAGATCAGTCTAGGACAAAGGATGCTGTATGGACCTTCAACAAAGATGGAAAAGGTTATTGTGAAGAGAATATGTCAGCGATATCCTATAAAATTGCTTTCACATTTACCTTTGATGGTAATACACTGGCAATTTCTTCAAAAGGCAATGGGAAGACATATAACCAAGCTTATAAAGTTATCATTAACAAAGTTAATTTGATTAAGGCAACAGGTGAAAATGGTGAAACTTTGTCCTTGGAGAAAATAAAATAAAGATTACTAACATTAAGTGTATATCTTTAAACGGGAATTCAACAAGCAATTACACTACCAGCTTATTCGCCAAAATCTCTCTCTTATGGATGAATTTTATTTCTTTGCAGAAAGAATGGCTTACTGTTGTCATTTACAGGCTCATTTACAGGCTCATTTATCGGCTCATTTACAGGCTCATTTACAGGCTTATTTTGTATATGCAACGTTAATTTAACTGATGATAGTGCAGTATCGTTACCAAGCGTAGCGGTGTAATCGGTACCATGCTATCATCATATTTTATATTGAAATAAAAATTCCCCAACCCACTTAAGAAAGTAGGTTGGGGGATTTTTTCTTCTGCCACAGCCTTCGTTCCTATCCTGATTTATTCAGGTTTCCCTGATTTCTTCAGCAATGGGGCGAGGAACTTATAGGTATATCCCTTCTGCTGCTTCACCATTTCTTCTGGTGTTCCGGCAAAGAGGAGCTGACCGCCGCCTCGTCCACCTTCCGGCCCCATGTCGATGAGCCAGTCGGCGAGTTTGATGACATCGAGATTGTGCTCGATGATGATGACCGTATTGCCACGGTCTACCAGTTTCTGGAGTACATCCATCAGAATGCGGATGTCTTCGAAATGCAGACCGGTTGTCGGTTCATCGAGAATATAGAGCGTCTTGCCTGTATCACGCTTCGAGAGTTCTGTAGCCAGTTTTACGCGCTGACTTTCACCGCCAGAGAGGGTAGTGGAACTCTGTCCTAACCTGATGTATCCGAGACCTACATTCTGTAAAGCCTTGATCTTCTGCAGAATTTGAGGAACATTCTCGAAGAAATCTACCGCCTGGTTGATGGTCATGTCGAGAACATCGGCTATGCTCTTTCCCTTGTATCTTACCTCCAGCGTCTCGCGGTTGTAGCGTTTGCCGTGGCATACCTCACAAGGTACGTAGACATCCGGCAGGAAGTTCATCTCGATGGTCTTATATCCGTTACCCTTACATTCCTCGCATCTTCCACCTTTCACATTGAAGGAGAATCTGCCCGGCTTGTAACCGCGGATCTTTGCTTCGGGAAGTCCTACGAAGAGTGAGCGGATATCGCTGAACACGCCTGTGTAGGTAGCTGGATTGCTGCGAGGCGTTCTGCCAATCGGACTCTGGTCTACATTCACTACCTTGTCAATATTCTCGATACCATCGATGCTCTCGTATGGCATCGGTTTCTTGAGCGAACGGTAGAAATGCTGCGAGAGGATAGGCTGGAGGGTCTCGTTGATGAGAGTAGATTTGCCTGAGCCGCTGACACCCGTTACGACAATGAGTTTGCCGAGTGGAAAATCTACATCCACCCCCTTGAGGTTGTTGCCCGTAGCTCCGTGAATGGTGATATGCTTGCCGTTGCCTTCTCTGCGGAGGGCAGGCACCTCAATAGCCATCTTGCCGTTGAGATACTGGGCGGTGATGGTATCGGTCTTGAGCATCTCCTGAGGTGTGCCCTGAAAGACAACTTCACCTCCCTTGCGTCCCGCCTTCGGACCGATATCTACTATCCAGTCGGCAGCCCGCATCATATCTTCATCGTGCTCCACCACAATAACGGTATTGCCCAGGTCGCGAAGTTCCTTCAGACTGTTGAGCAGACGTTCGTTGTCGCGCTGGTGCAGACCGATGCTCGGCTCATCGAGGATATAGAGCACGTTGACCAGCTGGCTACCAATCTGAGTAGCCAGACGGATGCGCTGGCTCTCGCCACCCGAGAGAGAAGCTGACTGGCGGTTAAGCGAGAGATAATTGAGTCCCACATCGAGGAGGAAGGTAACGCGTGAGCGCAACTCCTTGATGATTTCGTGAGCCACCTTCGCTTTCATCGAAGGCAGATGCTGTTCCACTTCTTCGAGCCAATCGCGCAGTTCATCGATGTCGAGACTGGCTACTTCGGATATATTCTTATCCCAGATCTTGAAAGAGAGCGATTCTTTTTTGAGTCGCAAACCATGGCATTCAGGACATTCGATGGTAGAGATAAACTGGTCGGCCCATTTCTTGCCCGCCGCACTCTCGTCATCCTCCATCACCTTCTGCAGGTAGTCGATGATGCCATCGTAGGCGCAGAAATAGTCGGTAGATGTATGTACCTTTTCTTTCTCAATCTTCACGTTTTCGAGCGAACCATAGAGAATTTCCTGCATGGCATCGCCCGGAATCTCGCAGATAGGTGTCTTCAGGTTGAGGTCATACTTGCTGAGCAATGATTCTATCTGCCAGAAAATCATCTGGTTTTTGTATTTGCCGAGCGGAGCGATGCCGCCTTCATGGATGCTGAGTTTATCATCGGGAATTACCTTCTTGATATCAATCTGGTTCACCTTCCCCAGACCCTTGCAATGCGGACAGGCACCTTCGGGAGAGTTGAAGGAGAACATGTTAGGAGCTGGATCCTGGTAGGCGATACCCGTTACAGGGTCCATGAGACGCTTGGAGTATGTCTTGGCCTCCTTGGCACCTTTCTCAAGAACCATTACCATGCCGTCGCCCTGTTTCATAGCCGTTGCCACACTCTTGCGGATGCGTTCCTCATCTTCTTCCTTCACCACCAGTTTATCGACCACAGCTTCTATATTGTGGTTCTTGTAGCGGTCGGTTTTCATATTGGGAACGATTTCGAGGATGTTGCCGTCGAGTCGCACGTAGAGATACCCCTTTCTACGCATGCTTTCGAAGAGTTCGCGATAATGACCCTTGCGCTGGCGTACGAGGGGAGCGAGCAGGAAGATAGCCTTGCCCTTATAATCGCTGAGAATCATGTCGATGACCTGTTCCTCGGTATATTTCATCATCTCCTCGCCACTCTGATAGCTGTAGGCAGTACCGGCGCGGGCATAGAGCAGACGGAGATAGTCGTAAATCTCGGTGGTAGTGCCCACGGTAGAGCGAGGATTCTTGTTGGTGGTTTTCTGTTCTATGCTGATGACCGGACTCAATCCCGTAATCTTATCAACATCCGGGCGTTCCATATTACCCAGGAAGTTGCGGGCATAGGCAGAGAATGTTTCGATATATCTGCGCTGACCTTCGGCAAAGATGGTGTCGAAAGCCAGTGAACTCTTGCCCGAACCCGAGAGTCCGGTAATCACGGTGAGGGAATCACGCGGAATCTCCACATCTATGTTCTTGAGGTTGTGGACCCGTGCGCCCCATACATTTATCTTTTCTTCTGAATTCATATTCCAATTCTGCTAATTGCTGTTTGCCTAATAGTTACTGTTCTGCTCTTCGGTATAACCTCTGAGCAGGTTGACATCACGTTTGATGTTATACACAACGCCATCTGCCCCCTTCGCCTTGACGAGACAGAAGTAGACACCCTCCTTGACCGGTTTTCCGCGGTAGGTGCCATCCCATCCCGTGGCAGGGTCGGTCCATTCATAGAGTTTCTGTCCCCACCTATTATATATATAGGCGTGGAACTCCTCAATGTTCCGGTAACCATCCTTGGGCTTGTAGATGTCGTTGATGCCATCGCCATTTGGAGAGAAGGCATTCGGCATGAGAAGAGAACTGACCTTGGTCGTCTCTTCTGTGTTGTCCTCCTCGTCGTCGTTGACTTCCTGAGCGTGTAATTGACACGTTAAAAGTGGCAACATGATGCAAAGTAATGCTATTTTTCGTCTCATTTCTAAAATAATTTGTGCAAAGATAATAAAAAGATGAGAGATATTGCGTCAGATGCAAGATTTTTTGTATTTTTGCAGATGAAAACATGAAATATTTGAAGATATCGTTAAAAAAATCTTGAGATATGAGACAAAAAATGAGATATTTCCTGCTGTTCGTTGGGCTTCTGCTCAGTGTCAGCATTGGCGCGCAGACTATAAAATGGCGCGACATTTACACGGTTAAGAAGAAAGATACTATCTTTGGTATCGCCAATAAATATGGATTGAGCCTTCCTGAACTGATGGATGCCAATCCGGAGATGAAGCGTGAGGGATACATGCTGCAGAAGGGAGCTACGCTCTTTATTCCATACACCAAAGACCAGAAGAATCCTAATCAGGTGAACGGTCAGAAGTCGGGGAATGGGGCGACGGTTCAGAAAACTGCTACAGCTCCGGCAACCTCAAAGGCTGCTGTTGCCAGAAATGCGGTAAAGGTAGGCGTGATGTTACCTTTGCATAATGTTGATGGCGACGGCAAGCGAATGGTGGAGTATTACCGCGGTTTGCTGCTGGCTTGCGAAACCCTGAAGCAGCAGGGCGCCGATATAGATGTGCATGCCTGGAACGTTCCTATTGATGCTGATATCCGGAATACACTCTTGCAGGAGGGCGCTAACCAATGCGACATCATCTTTGGTCCACTTTATACCAAGCAGGTGGCTCCGCTGACCAACTTCTGCAAGAACTACGGCATCAAAATGGTGATTCCGTTCTCTATCAGCGGAGATGACGTAGAAAGAAACAAAGAGATTTTCCAGGTTTATCAGAGCGATGATGCGCTGAATGATGCGACCATCAAGGCATTCCTGAGCCGATTTACCAATGTGCATCCTATCTTTGTAGACTGCAATGATTCTACTTCGAGAAAGGGCAACTTTACGTTCGGTCTGCGCAAGGAACTGGAACGCAGGAAAATCAATTATAGCATCACCAATGTGAATTCAAGTGTCGAGCAGTTTGCCAAGGCTTTCATGCCTTCCAAGCAGAATGTGATAATCCTGAATACGGGACGTTCGCCACAGTTGACTCAGGTATTGAACAAACTCGACGAATTTGATGCGAAGTATCCGGGTGCAGCCATCTCTCTCTTCGGCTATACCGAATGGCTGATGTATGCCAAGTATAATCTGGAAAGATTCTATAAGTATGATACTTATATCCCTTCCACCTTCTATTATAACCCGAACTCAGCACAGACCAAGGCGCTTGAGAGCCGTTATGAGCGATGGTTCCATCAGCCTATGATGGTGGCACAGCCAAGATTCGCCATCACCGGTTTCGATCACGGAATGTATCTGATTCAGGGCGTCAAGAGATATGGCAAGAACTTTACAGGTGAGCGCCAGCAGATGACTTACCAGCCTGTGCAGACTCCACTCCGTTTCGAGAAGACCAGTAGAGGAGGATACAAGAACAAGAGTTTCCAGTTGATTCACTATACCTTTAATCATCAGATAGAGGCGGTGAAGTACTAGTTTATAGTTTACAATTTATAGTTTACAATTTATAGTTGATAATGAATAGAAATATTGGGCTGCTGATTCTGATGCTCATCTTCGGAATTCCAGTTTCGGCACAGATAGGAGAGCATCGTAATGATTTCGCCATCGGTTTTAATGGGGGCTATATGATGAGTAGCGTAGGATTCACACCCGAGGTACAGCAGAAGCAGCACGGCGGACTGACGGGCGGTTTCTCGATGAGATATACCTGTGAGAAATATTTCAAGACCATCTGTTCTATCTATGCCGAGGTAAACTATTCGCAGGCAGGATGGGAAGAGGATATCCTGGATATGGAGAATAATCCGGTAATTTTCACCGAAACCAAAGAGGCGATGGCTTACAAGCGTACCATTAACTATATTCAGGTGCCAATCTTTGCGCATCTGGCATGGGGTAGGGAGACAAGAGGACTGAACATCTTCGTGAATGCCGGTCCGCAGTTTGGTCTCTATCTGAGTGATTCGCAGAAGACCAACTTCTCGGTAGAGCACATGCCGGCAACCGACAATAACCGTGTAAGTCCGGTGGTGGCTCAGGATACGATGGCAGTCAAGAACAAGCTCGATTATGGTATCGCCCTGGGTCTGGGTGCTGAATACAGTATTCCGAAGGTGGGGCATTTCCTTGCCGAAGCCCGATACTACTATGGTCTGGGAAATATCTACGGTGCTTCTAAGCGTGATTATTTCGGAAAGAGTAATTATGGACAGATTGTTCTGAAACTCTCTTATCTCTTTGATATCACCAGAACGAAGAACGTGAAACGGAAATAGATGATAATTAATAATTGATAATTAATAATGATAACGGGTTTATCATTTATGTTTTGAAAAAAAATGAGTACAACAGAAAAAATGCAGATGAAATTGAGCGACTCTAAGTCAGCTCGCTGGACCGCCCTCCTCATCGTGAGTATCACGATGATGTTCGGTTACTTTTTTACAGATGTGATGTCTCCACTGGAGCCTCTCTTGACAGCAGCCAAGGGAGCAGAGAATGGTCTCGGACTCGGATGGAATTCGGATGAATACGGCTTCTTCTCTGGAGCTTACGGATACTTCAATGTGTTCCTCCTGCTCCTCTTCTTCGGTGGTCTTATCCTCGATAAGTTTGGCATCCGTTTCACTGGTATCCTTTCTACCGTCCTGATGTTTGGTGGAGCCTTGTTGAAGTGGTATGCTTTAGGTCATGAGTTTGACGGAACGGTTGCTGTACCATTCTTCGGTACTTACAGTACGCAGGTAGTGATAGCTGCTCTTGGCTTTGCCATCTATGGTGTAGGATGCGAGATATGCGGTATCACAGTGAGCAAGGTTATCGTCAAGTGGTTTACGGGCCATGAGTTAGCTCTGGCAATGGGTGTACAGGTTGCTACGGCTCGTTTGGGAACTGCTGCAGCTCTGAGTGCTTCTCTTCCTTTTGCCAAGGCAATGGGTGGAGTATCTGCTTCTGTTGCTTTGGGCGCTGTATTGCTTTGCGCTGGTGTACTGGTTTATCTGGTTTATTGTGTGATGGACAAGAAGGAGGATGCTTCTGCAGCAGCTGTAGCTACAGAACCGGAAGAAGGTTTCAAGTTTTCAGACTTGGGCGGTCTTTTCAAGACTGTAGGTTTTTGGTATGTGGCATTCCTTTGCCTGATGTTCTATGCCGGTGTATTCCCATTCCTGAAGTTTGCCACCAAACTGATGATTTTCAAGTATGGTGTGGATGCTAATTTGGCAGGTCTGATTCCTGCGATGTTGCCATTCGGTACCATCTTCCTCACACCGCTCTTCGGTAGTATATACGATAAGTATGGCAAGGGTGCTACGCTGATGATTATCGGCAGTTGCCTCCTGACCTTTGTGCACGTCATGTTTGCCCTGCCAATCAACTCATGGGTGCTTGCCATCGTGCTGATGCTCATCCTGGGCATCGCATTTGGACTGGTGCCATCAGCCATGTGGCCATCTGTGCCAAAGATTATCCCAATGAAACTCTTAGGAACTGCATACGCCCTTATCTTCTATATCCAGAACATCGGACTGGCTCTCATTCCGGTATGGATTGGTAAGGTGAACCAGGCTAACACGGGTGTTGATGGTGTTATCGACTATACCCAGACGATGACCATCTTTGCTGCCTTCGGTGTGATTGCTATTATCATCTCGTTCCTCCTCTTGTTTGAAGATAAGAGAAAGGGATATGGTTTGCAGAAGCCTAATGTGAAATAAGTGAAGAGCGAAGAACAAAGAGCAAATTGAGTGAAGAGTAAAAAACGAAGAGTGTAGAATCCGTTTGCTCTTTGTTCTTCTAAATCTTTGAAAGTATAATTTTTAAAAGAAAGGAAATAACCATGAATGCGACACCTGAATCATTGATTAAGGATTATGCTGACCCGATAGAGCAGCAGGAGATTGACAAGTTTGTATGTTCAGAGATGGGCAGACAGATACACCGGTATATCAAGGGTATGTCGGGTACCAAGCAAGCTATGTTGAAATTTGAGGAAAGGCTAGCCAGCCTCTCTGTACCAGAGAAGGAGAAGGCGATAGCCAAGTATATTGATCTGAACAGAAAAGCATTGGATGGTCTTGACTTGAAGATGATTCTGGTCCGTTCGGTAGCCAACTATTGTGATACCTTCCAGTATATGCTGGATTTTGTCAACGATAAGCGCAAGATGGTTTTCTATTACCAGCGCATCAAGGCAAAATACATTCAATATCATGAAGTATTTGAGCAGGATGGAAAGTTCGGTATGAAAGATCATCAAGGCAACATCTTACTCTCGCCAACTTATGATTTCTTGCGCACCTGCTACATTTATAATGATGACTTGAGCATCATGCCGGTAATAGCTGAGAAGAATGGCAAGATGGGACTGGTAATGCCGGATGGTAACGATATGGTAGTGGCGGATTTCCTTTACGACGAAATTTGCTTGCGTGATGAATATCCTTACTTCGAAGCATCAAAAGATGGCGAGAACGGATTTCTTGACAAGACTGGTAACTTTGTGAATAGTTAATAATGTGTACAATTAATAATGTATAATTAATTGAGGCGCAAGGCTTGAAAGAGAAAGGGCAATCAGGTTGGGATGAACCAACTGATTGCCCCTTTTTACTTTCGTTGCTATTAGCAACTTTGTTTTTATCTATTTTTCTCTCGTCTTCAAACCCTAGTGAAGAAAAGCAAAAGAATTCTTCACTCTTCGTTCTTCACTCTTCACTTAACTTATCCCAAGTACTTCATCAAGATTTTGATCTTACCGCTATCACGGAGCTTGATGATACTCTTTTCGCGAATCTGGCGAACACGCTCACGGGTAAGGTTGAACTCGCTGCCGATTTCCTCCAAACCCTTCTCGTGGCAACCGATACCATAGCAGTAGCACAGAATCTTGCGCTCACGGTCTTTCAATACAGAGTTGAGAACACGGTCAAGCTCGCTCGCCATAGACTCGAAGTCTACACCCTTGTCGGTACGGCTGTCATCACCCGAAGCCATCACGTCGACCATCGCATTGTCGTCATCATCGCTACCGAATGGAGCATCGATACTCATGTGGTGATTATCTGCCTTGATAGTCTGGTCGATTTTGCTTTCTTCCATCTTTGTGATTTGAGCGAGCTCAGCAACAGAAGGTTTGCGCTGGTTTTCCTGCTCAAACTTACTGATTTCTGCACTAATCTTACTTAATGCACCTACCTGGTTCAAAGGCAGACGAACGATACGGCTCTGCTCGGCAATAGCCTGCAGGATGCTCTGACGAATCCACCATACGGCGTATGAGATAAACTTAAAGCCGCGGGTCTCGTCAAACTTTTCAGCAGCCTTTACCAAACCGATGTTACCCTCGTCGATGAGGTCGGTAAGAGAAAGACCTTGGTGCTGATATTGCTTAGCAACAGATACAACGAAACGAAGGTTTGCTTTTACCAATTTCTCCTTGGCACGTTCTCCCTCACGACCGCCTTTGCGAATCTTCTGGGCAAGTTCGATTTCTTCATCGATAGAGACCATAGGCTCTCTACCAATCTCCACCAAGTACTTGTCGAGTGCTTCACTGGAACGGTTGGTTATACTCTTACTAATCTTAAGTTGTCTCATAAATATCCTTTTACCTTTCTATTTAGAATTTTTTGAAGTATTTTTGTGTATCCCGAAACCTCCTCATGGTTTCGGGGTGCAAAGGTACGAAAAAAAATGCAATTACGTTGTAATATAAACGGATTTTTTTTATCTGATTTGTCTGTATTTTAGAATTTTAGCCGATTTTCAGTGGAAAAGTGCTATGCGATGTGCGGTTTTTTGTGCAATAAGTTTGAAATATGGAATAATTTATGTATCTTTGCACAAAAATTGCGAGAAAAGAATAACTAAATAATAAAATAACAACAAAACAAAAAATTATGTTTGAGAATCAACCAAAAGGTCTGTGGGCCTTAGCTTTGGCAAACACGGGTGAGCGTTTCGGCTATTACACCATGCTTGCTGTGTTCTTGCTTTATTTGCAGGCCAACTTCGGTTTTGAAACCGGATTGGCAAGTACTATTTACTCTACATTCCTGATGATGGTTTATTTCCTTCCTATCATCGGTGGTATCGCAGCCGACAAGTTTGGCTTTGGACGTATGGTTACCACAGGTATCTTCATCATGTTCATTGGCTATCTTGTTCTCTCGCTTCCTCTAGGCAAGGACACCGTTGCCATTGCTGCCATGGGCATTTCACTTATCCTCATCGCTTTGGGTACTGGCTTGTTCAAAGGTAATCTGCAGGTGATGGTAGGCCGTCTCTACGACGAGCCACAGTATGCCAGCAACCGTGATTCCGGTTTCTCGCTCTTCTATATGGCTATCAACATCGGTGCTATGTTTGCTCCTACTGCTGCCATCAAGATTATGAAGTGGGCGCAGGAGAGCCTGAGCGTGTCGGTGGAAGATTCATACCACTTCGCATTCGCCGTGGCATGTGCTTCGCTTATTGTTAGTATCGCTATCTACTATGCCTTCAGCTTTACATACAAGCATGTTCTTGCTTCTGAGACCAAGAGTAAGGATGATAAGACTTCTGCTAAGGAGACAAACGAACTTTCTAAGGCTGAGACCAAGGAGCGCATCATCTGCCTCTGTCTCGTGTTCGCTGTGGTTATCTTCTTCTGGATGGCTTTCCATCAGAACGGTAATACATTGACACTCTTTGCCCGCGATTATACACAGAAGACTTCAGAGGGTCTGCAGTCAATGGCGTTCGATGTTACCAACCTCGTAGCCTGCATCTTCGTGGTTTACGGTTGTTTCGGTCTGGCACAGAGCAAGACTGGCAAGGGTAAGGGCATCTCTCTTGGCGTCATCGTTGCTGCCATCGCTTTCCTCTTCTACAAGTACAGCAACCTTGAAGGTGCCGTAGATGTTGAGGCTCCTATCTTCCAGCAGTTCAACCCATGCTATGTAGTGGCATTGACACCAGTGAGCGTTGCTTTGTTCTCATGGCTTCACAAGATTGGCAAGGAGCCTACATCGCCAGAGAAGATTGGTTTGGGTATGCTCGTTGCAGCTCTCGGTTTTGTATGGATGGCTGTAGGTTCTATGGGACTGGAGCTTCCTTTGACACAGGGCAATCCTGCTACAGAGGGTACACGTGTAAGTGCTAACCTCCTCATCTCTACATACCTCATCCTTACATTCGCAGAGCTTCTGCTTTCTCCAATTGGTATTTCATTTGTATCGAAGGTAGCTCCTCCAAAGTATGCTGGTTTGATGATGGGTCTCTGGTTTGGTGCAACAGCCATCGGTAACCAGTTGGTTATGATTCCTGGCATCATGTGGGGTCAGAACTTCAACCTCATTGCCATTTGGGGTGTTCTTGCAGGTATCTGTCTGGTTTCAGCTCTCTTCATCTTCTCTATCATCAAGAAGTTGAATCGCGTAAGCTAAATCTTAGAATTATAACATATAAAAAAGGCTTGCTTCATTTTTCGAAGCAAGCCTTTTTATATGTTATTTCTTCAACCACTTGTCTAACCAGCCGAAGAAGGTGCGCTGCCAGAGCACGCCGTTCTGTGGCTTCAATACCCAGTGGTTCTCATCAGGATAGATGAGGAGTTCGGCTGGGATGCCACGCATGCGGGCTGCATTGAAGGCGCCCATGCCCTGGTTGGCATTGATACGGTAATCCTTTTCGCCGTGGATGCAGAGGATTGGAGTATCCCACTTGTCTACAAACTTATGAGGACTGTTCTCGTAAGTCTTCTTGGCGTTGGCACTCTGGTCCTTGTTCCAGTAAGCATCCTCGTATTCCCAGTTAGAGAACCAAGCCTCCTCTGTATCGGTGTACATGCTCTCTAGGTTGAAAGCACCATCGTGAGCGAGGAATGCCTTGAAACGCTTGTTGTGATGACCGGCGAGATAGTATACTGAGAAACCACCGAAGCTGGCACCTACACAACCCAAACGATTCTTGTCTACGTAAGGAAGATTGTTGGCAGCATCATCAATAGCTGAAAGATAATCGTTCATGCACTGGCCTGTCCAGTCGCCAGAAATCTCTTCGTTCCATGCGCTTCCGAAACCAGGGAGACCGCGGCGGTTTGGCAATACGACTACATAACCGTTGGCTGCCATGATCTGGATGTTCCAGCGGTAGCTCCAGAACTGGCTTACCGGACTCTGAGGACCACCCTCGCAGAAGAGAAGGGTAGGGTACTTCTTGTTGGCATCGAAATTAGATGGCAACATGATCCATACCAGCATCTGCTTGCCGTCGGTAGTCTTTACCCAACGCTGCTCACACTTACCCATATTCAACTGGTTCAGAATATGGTCGTTCTCGCGGGTAATCTGCTCTACCTTGGTACTCTTGGCATCCTTGCCTGGAGTTACGATGTAGATATCAGTAGGATGACTCATGCTAGCCTTGGTAGCAAGAAGCTTGTTGCCGTTGTTGGCAAGCGAGATGCTTCCGTAGTCAGCCCACTCGTTGGTAATCTGCTTTACTTCGCCCTTGAAGTTTGCCTGATAGAGGTTCAGGGTTCCGTGCCATACACCGATGAAGCTGAGGCTCTTGTTGTCCTTGTTCCATACGAAGCCCTCTACGCTAGAGTCGAACTTCTCTGATACATAGTTCTTCTTGCCGGTAGCGAGTTCGTAAACACAGAGGCGGTTGCGGTCGCTCTCGTAGCCATCGCGAGCCATGCTCTGCCAAGCGATGTACTTGCCGTCAGCAGAGAACTGAGGGTTCACGTCGTAACCCGGATTGTTCTTCAGATTCTCAGGAGCGTTGACAGCCTGGTTCTTCATGCTCTTGGTAGCATCAATCTTAGGCTCTACATAGCCAGCCTCCTTGCAGAGGTTCTTTGTCTCGCGCGTACCTATATTATATAGATAGATATCAGAATCGGTAGAGATGGCATACTGAACGCCCTCCTTCTTACGGCAGGTATAGGCGATGGTCTTGGAATCCGGACTCCATGCCAGCTGCTCGATGCCACCGAATGGAGCCATAGGGCACTCGAATGGTTCATCCTTCAGGATGTCTTCGCCGGCATTGATGGTACCGTCTTCAGCCACATCAGCCACGAAAGGATGGAGAAGGCTCTCTACGTAGTGGTCCCAGTGGCGATAGTTCATATCAGTTACGAGACGGCCGGTAGCCAATGGAAGATCAGAAGGATTCTCCTTGATGGTTCCGTGGTAAGGGAGTTCCTTAATGAGGATCACCTTCTTGCCGTCAGGAGAGAAGCGGAAGCCCTGGATGCCCAACTTGTCGTTGGTGAGCTGTTTTCTGCCTGTACCGTCAGGGTTCATGCTCCAGAGCTGTCCGTCGCGGATGAAGGCAATCTTCTGTCCGCCCTGAATCCAGGCAGCATCTGTTTCGCTCTTTGCATCCGTGGTCAATGCCTTCTGGTTCTTGCCGTTGGCATCCATGATGAAGAGCATCTGATGACCCTTGTTCTCCTTTACACTGTAGTAACCCACCTGGTACACAACCTGCTTGCCGTTAGGCGAAGCTTCGGCGCCCCCGATACGTCCCATTGCCCAGAGAGTCTCAGGAGTCATCAGGTGGTTTTCTACCTTGATGTCATTTTTCTGAATCATAGTCTGTGCATCAGCAGCTGTGCCCATCGTGAGAGCCGCAGCAGCTAAAATCATAGCTTTAATCATGTTTCTAATTTTACTGTTATAATGTTGCTTTGTTGTTATGTATCCTATTTGTCTTAAATCTGATCCAAAGCCTGCTTGATATCATCGAGGATGTCTTCTACATCTTCGATACCTACAGAGAGGCGAATCAGATCTGGCGCAACACCTGCTTCCTTCAGCTGCTCTTCGCTGAGCTGGCGATGAGTGTGACTGGCTGGATGGAGCACACAGGTGCGGGCATCGGCTACGTGGGTTACGATGTTGATCATGTCGAGAGAATCCATAAACTTGATGGCTGTCTCGCGGTCTCCCTTCAATCCGAAGGCAATAACACCGCAGGTGCCGTTTGGCATATACTTCTGGGCAAGCGCATGATACTCATCGCCCTCCAGACCGCTATAATGAACCCAAGCCACACGCTCATCGTTCTGCAGGAACTCTGCCACCTTCTGTGCATTTGCACAATGCTGGCGCATACGGAGGTGGAGACTCTGAAGACCGAGGTTGAGGATGAATGAATTCATTGGGGCAGGGATGCTGCCGAGATCGCGCATCAGCTGAGCTACGAGTTTGGTGGTGTAGCCCATCTTGCCGAAAGCCTTCACATAGGTCAGACCATGGTAGCTGTCATCCGGTGTGCAGAGACCTGGGAACTTATCAGCATGAGCCATCCAGTCGAAGTTGCCGCTGTCTACTACCACGCCACCTACCTGTGAAGCGGTACCATCCATATATTTGGTAGTACTGTGGGTAACGATGTCGGCACCCCATTCGAATGGGCGGCAGTTGATAGGCGTAGCGAAGGTGTTGTCAACGATGAGAGGCACCCCATTCTTGTGAGCAATACGTGCAAACTTCTCGATGTCGAGTACTGCGCAGCCCGGGTTACTGATGGTTTCGCCGAAAACAACCTTGGTGTTAGGGCGGAAAGCCTTCTGGATTTCTTCTTCGCTATCGTTCGGATTCACGAAAGTACACTCGATGCCGAGCTTCTTCAGGGTTACGCCGAAGAGATTGAAGGTACCACCATAAATCTCATTAGATGTAACGATATGGTCGCCTGCTTCGCAGATGTTGAATACTGCATAGAAGTTGGCAGCCTGACCGCTGCTGGTTAATACGGCTCCCACGCCACCTTCGAGTTCGGCAATCTTCTTAGCCACAACATCGTTGGTAGGGTTCTGGAGACGGGTATAGAAGTAGCCTTCCTTCTTCAGGTCGAAGAGCATAGCCATCTCCTCAGAGTTGTCATACTTGAAAGTAGTGCTTTGATAAATTGGCACTTCAATCGGTTCGCCGTTCTTTGGCTCATAGCCTCCCTGCACGCAGATAGAGGCGGTACGTAAATTCTTTTTCATTTGTCGGTTATGTTTTCTTTTAAACTTCATGTTTTTGCGATATGACATGTTATGCTGCCCATTGCAAGATGCAAAGATACGGCAAATCCTTGAGAATTAAGAATAATTTGCGTAAAACATTGTTCTATAGCCAGTTTTTTTTGTACTTTTGCAGTCAAATTTGCAAAATAATAGCGATATAGTTTTATTTAAAGTAGTATGAAGATAGGTTTCGATAACGAGAAGTATCTGAAGATTCAGTCAGAACACATCAAGGAGAGAATCTCACAGTTTGACGGAAAGCTTTACCTCGAATTGGGCGGTAAACTTTTTGACGATCATCATGCCAGCAGAGTTTTGCCGGGTTTCCAGCCTGACAGTAAACTGCGCATGTTCCAGAAAATCAGCGATAGCATCGAGATTGTTATCGTGATTAGTGCAGCCGATATTGAGAAAAACAAGAAGCGTGCCGACTTGGGCATTACTTACGATGAGGACGTGTTGCGTCTTCGTGGTGAGTTCCAAAACCGTGGTTTCATGGTGGGTTCTGTTGTCATCACTCATTATAATGGCCAGCCTGCCGCCATCGCCTTCAAACAGCGCCTGGAGCGCGAGGGCATCAAGACTTACTGCCATTATCTCATCGAGGGCTATCCTCACAACGTGAGTCTGATTGCCTCTGACGAGGGATTCGGTCAGAACGATTATGTTGAAACAGAGCGTCCGCTGGTTATTGTTACTGCGCCGGGTCCTGGCAGCGGTAAGATGGCGGTTTGCCTGAGTCAGCTTTATAATGAGAACAAGCGTGGTGTGCGTGCCGGTTATGCTAAGTTTGAGACATTCCCTGTGTGGAATCTCCCATTGAAGCATCCTGTGAACATCGCATACGAGGCAGCTACTGCTGATCTGAACGATGTGAATATGATTGACCCGTTCCATCTGGAGGCTTACAACAAGATAGCCATCAACTATAACCGTGATGTAGAGATTTATCCTGTGCTCAATGCGCTGTTCGAGGGTATCTATGGTAGCAATCCATACAAGTCGCCTACGGATATGGGTGTGAACATGGTAGGTTTCTGTATCTCTGATGATGAGGCTTGCTGCGAGGCATCCAAGAATGAGATTGTCCGCCGTTACTATGCGGCTACCAACAAGATGGCGGCTGGTGCTTGCAATGAAGATGAGATCAATAAGATTCAGATGCTCTTCAATCAGGCTAAGATTACTACTGATTACCGCAAGGTGACGGTAGCTGCCAAGAATCATAAGAAGGAGACGGGGCATACCTCTTCTGCCATTGAGTTGGAGGATGGTACCATTATCTGCGGTCATAGCAGCGAGTTGCTGGGCTGTAGTGCCGCCTTGCTCCTGAATGTTACCAAGCACTTGGCAGGCATCGACCATGAATTGAAGCTGATTCCTCAGTCGATGATTGAGCCTATCCAGCATACCAAGGTGAATTATCTCGGTGGTCACAATCCTCGTCTTCATACGGATGAGGTTTTGGTAGCTCTTTCTGTTCTTTCAGAGAATGATGAGAACTGCAGGAAGGCATTGGAGCAGTTGCCTAAGCTTCGCGGCTGTCAGGCTCATTGCACCGTGATGCTGAGTGATGTAGACCAGAAGATCTTCAAGAAGCTCGGTGTGGATATCACCTGCGAGCCGGTATTGAAGAAGTAAATTCGCTTCATATAAATTACCCCCGAAAAGGTATAATTAATGTTTCCGATACATTAATTATACCTTTTCGGGGGTATTTTTTATCTTTCTATCGGCATTCCGAGTTTTGTCCAGTTGAGGATTCCGCCTTCCATATCATATACGTTGAAGCCTTGCTTCTATAGTTCTAACTAAAAATAGTTAGAACTATAGAATGTTATTAAATACTTTTTCTTCATTTTATTACTCTATTACTCTTATTTTTACTACATGAGGAGCTGCTTCCTCGGCATTTAACATATGTCTTAATGGTGTTGCTTTATCAAGACTATCTAAAAACGCTTTTACTTCTGGAGAAACTTCATTAGGATTAGTATTCTCAGGAGTCTTATCAACAGGAATAGTATCACTATCACTAGCATTAGTGATACATTTTACTGGTTCTATTACTTCAACTTCTCCTGCTGAATAATAATCTTTAGGTGCTTCTTTACATCCTATAAGGAGTAAAGGTAACAAATAAATAAGTTTTTTCATTTTTCTGATAATATTTTAATAATCCAAATACCGATAAATATCCAACCTACCATAGTACATTGTTCATCAGTAAGTAGGTTTAATACTGCTAAAATACCAATAGGTATTATTATATAAAGTAACTTTTTCATATTGTTTACTTTTAAGTTGTTAATAAGTAGATAGTGCTATAGTACTACCTACTTCATTTTCAGGCAGGCACCATGGCTCCGCTTTCCGCTTCTGCAATAGATGTAGTAGGTTGCGGGATTTATCAAGCTTACTGATGCCGGCATCGAAAGCCTCGGTATTGAGGTAATCCAGTTGTCGGGCACCAGCCAGATGTCCTTCTGCATATTCCTAGGAAGTGCGGACATCGAGAAGGAAGTTGGTTGTATCTGCCTTTGCCTGGTCGATAAAGGCCTGTGGAGCCAATATGATGATACCATCCGATGGAGCAGTTTTTGCTGATGAGGCCGATTTGTCAACCTGTGCAGAGCAGCTGGTGGTTGATAAGCCAATAGCTGCTAAAAATGATAATAATATTTTCTTCATTGTATCTTGTTTTTTTATTCTTTTCTGATGGGAACGGGACCGATTTCCTGACCGAACAAGAGGAGGACTTGGTTTACCTTGTCGAGTCGCAGCGTTTCCTTTCCCTGTTCCAGTTCTCTTACGAATCTTAGGCCTACGCCCGATTTCGCTGCCAGATCTACTTGCGTCAATCCGAATTGCTTGCGCATTTCCTTGACGTATGATGATAATGTATTGCTCATATCCTTGTTGTTTTATACCCTATCGGGTAATATTATATATGGGATAATATTATATTATACCCTTTCGGGGGTAAATGTACGAATAAAAAATGAAAATACCCCCGAAAAGGTATAATTTATAATATCATTTAACAAATTATACCTTTTCGGGGGTAATGTTATGCGTTTGTGGCTGGAGTAACTCCTGTCACATTAGCTAGCGTGTCACGGATAAAACCATTGATGGTTGTTCCTGCTTGCATTGCCATCATCGCAATACGACTATGGATTTCAGGAGTGATGCGGATATTTAAGTTGCCACTATAAGGTACACGAGGTGCCTTACCATTGGCTTTACATAAGGCAAGATAGTCATCTATTGCGCCTTCAAAATCCTTGCGTAATTCATTAACGTCTTGACCTTCGTAGGTAATCATATCCTTGCTCATTCCGAGAACCTTACCATATAGGCAATTGTCCTCCTCGCTATAATCTACGCTACCCGTATAACCTTTGTATTTTAATAATCCCATATTATGTTCCTCCTATTTGTTAATATATCCATTAGCTTTTAGAAATGTGAATACTTGTTTCATAACATATCCTTTGATAATATTTGAAGGATGAGGCTTGTGCATGATGTAGCTATTACCATCTATGTCATTGACAAATATGACTCTTGAACCAGAAGTTGATCCTTTGTTTTCCTGATGGAACCCATAGCAGGAAAATACACTAACTATTTCGTCGAAAGTGAAATCTTTCGGCAGGCTATAGAAGCGTTTCAAAAGTTTATCTTTCTTGTTCATTTTCCACATTCTTTATGTATCTGACTGCAAATGTAACTAAAAATAGTTACACTGCCAAGTATTTGGGGCTTTTTAACAATCTTTTCTTGGCTTTAAGTATGTAATCCTACAAAAAAAGCGTAATGAACACCTTTTCCGGGTAATCCATTACGCTTTCATTTTTATCTGGTAATCTTTATTTTCCGAGATTGTTCTTTTTCTCGTTCAGTTCTGCCTGTTTGCGCATCATCTCTTCCTGCTGCTTGCGCTGCATCTCCTGGAGAGCCTGCATTCTTGCCATCAGGCCGCTTGCCTTCTTAGGGTTGTTCTTGTTTTCCTGATAGCGCTTCTCAAGGATGGCGAGGAGTTTCTCGTCGTCGGTTGTCTTGCGCAGGGTCCACATGATTGCGGCACTGAAGAACAATGAGATGAAGTAGTAGAAGTTCAGACCGGCTGAGTAGTCATTGAACATGAAGAAGAACATCAATGGCATGAGATACATCATCCACTGCATCATCTTCATCTGCTCTGCCTGCTGACCTACCATCTGGTCGCGCTGCTGACGCATGGTCATCCAAGAGTACAACAGGTTGGCTACACAGAACAGGATACAGGTCAAACTCAAGTGGTCGCCAATCAGCCAGATGTTGGTGTTCCATTCTATGATTGGGTCGAAGGTACTCAAGTCGTTCATCCACAAGAACTTCTCACCACGAAGCTGGATGGCATTAGGCACGAAGTTGAACATCGCAACCCAAACCGGCATCTGAATCAGCATAGGCAAGCAACCGGATAATGGGCTTACACCATACTTGGCATATTCTGCCATCATCGCCTGCTGCTTCTGCATCTGGTCCTCAGGCTTGTTATACTGAGCTGTAGCAGCTTCGAGTTTTGGTTTCAGCACGCGCATCTTGGCTGAACTCATGTAGCTCTTCTTCACCATAGGGTAGGTGATGAGCTTGAGGAGCAAGGTGATGAGAATCAATACGATACCCATTGGGAACACGTTGCTCAACCAGTCGAATACGTATAGTGTGAAGAAACGGTTGATCCAGCGGATGATAGGCCATCCCAGGTATACGAGCTTCTGGAATTCCAAGTCCTTGCCGAAGGTACTTTCCTTCTCGGTATTCTTCAGAATCTGGAAGTCGTTAGGACCGAAGTAGAACTCAAACTCAGATGCCTTCTTACCGGTTGGGTCGAAAGCTGTCTTCATCTTAGCCTGGAACTGCTTCAGATAGCCCGAACCCTTCTCCTGAGGGATAGAGGTCATGAAAGCATCCTTCTCGAAGTTATCCTTTGCTACGATGATGGCAGAGAAGAACTGGTTCTTGAAAGATACCCAGTCGATGGCTTCTTCTATCTTCTCGTCAATCTTTTCGCTACCTTCGTTGAGGTGGTCGGTACCGCCTTCTGCATTATGGTAGGTGAGGGTAGTGTAACGGTTTTCGAACATGAAACCACGTTCCTGCTGGCGTGCCTTGTCGCTCCAGTCAACATCCATCTTATTATAATTAGGTGAGAACAGACCCGCCATGCCATTTGCCTGCAGGCTCATGTGCAGCATGTAGTCATTGCCCAATGTATAAGTCATGGTGAGCGTCTTGCCTTCACCAGCCACAGCGGTCAGGGTGACAGACTTGTCGGTCACGTTGGATGGAGTGAAGTAGAGATCGCTGGTGATGATGTTGGCTTCTTTAGCCTCGAGCATGAACTTGAGGCTCTGGTCGTTACCGTCGAAGAGGGTTACGTCCTTGGCATCAGCCGAACCGTCTTTCACCTGCAGGTTGTGTCCCACATAGCCCTTGATGACAGCCTTCTCTACAGTAGCACCCTTGGTGTTGAGTGTTAATTCTACCTTCTCGTTTTTCAATACAATCTTCTTAGCCTGGCCTTTGAGTGCCGAATAGAAGAGGGCGGTTGAGTCTGCCTCAACCTTTGCTTTGGCATTAGTCTGGCGCTTAGCAGCGGCAGCCTTGCTGGCCTTTTCCATCTCGGCATGTTTAGCCTTGGCGATGGAGTCCTGAACGAATGCCGTTCTCTGTTCTTTGGCAGATGGCTGGTTATACCAGCTAAAGCCAATCAGCACTACGGCAATCAGGAGGAAACCGATAATGTTGTTCTTGTTCATTTTTAAAATTTGAAATTAAAGGAGTAAAGGGGATCACTCCTTTAACTCCTAATATTTACTTTTTGTTTTCTATTGCTGTCTTTACGAAATCCATGAAAAGTGGATGTGGTTTCAGCACCGTACTCTGGTATTCAGGATGATACTGTGTACCTACGTACCACTTCAAGCCTGGGATTTCTACGATTTCTACCAGGTCGCTCTCAGGGTTTCTGCCTACGCACATCATGCCGTTCTTCTCGAATTCCTGCTGGAACTCGTTGTTGAACTCATAGCGGTGGCGATGGCGTTCCTGAATATGCTCCTTCTTATAGATATTGAACACGCGTGAACCCTGTTTCAGCACACACTCGTAAGCGCCGAGACGCATGGTTCCACCCATGTTTGATATGTTCTTCTGCTCCTCCATGATGTCGATGACATTGTGTGGAGTCTTCTCGTCCATCTCGCGTGAGTTGGCATCATTGTAGCCCAATACGTTGCGGGCAAACTCGATGACCATCATCTGCATACCCAGGCAGATGCCGAAGGTAGGGATGTCGTGGGTGCGGGTATAGTGGGCAGCGATAATCTTGCCCTCGATGCCTCGCTGGCCGAAGCCTGGGCAGATGACGATGCCGTCCTGTCCCTTCAGCTGTTCTGCCACGTTCTCTTCTGTGAGATATTCTGAGTTGATGAAGGTAATCTTCACCTTATGGTCGTTGTAGGTGCCGGCATGTGAGAGACTCTCGCGGATACTCTTGTATGCATCCTGCAGGTCATACTTGCCTACGAGACCGATGTTTACCACCTCTGTAGCCTTGTTTCTGCGGTCGAGGAATGTCTTCCAAGGACCCAGCGCAGGTGTTTCGCCGATAGGCTCGCCCATCTTGCGGAGGATGGCGGTGTCGAGGCCCTGGTTCTGCATGTTTACAGGCACCTCGTAGATGCTAGGAAGATCTTCGCTCTGAATCACACAGTCCAAGTCTACGTTACAGAAACTTGCTACCTTCTTCATGATTCCCTCTTCGAGATGCTTCTCGGTGCGGAGAATCAGAATATCTGGCTGAATACCTACGCTCTGCAGTTCCTTCACGGAGTGCTGGGTAGGCTTTGTCTTCAACTCGCCTGCTGCCTTCAGATAAGGCACATAGGTGAGGTGAACGTTGATGGCGTTCTTGCCCAGCTCCCATTTCAGCTGTCGGATAGCCTCCATGTAAGGGGCGCTCTCTATGTCGCCGATGGTTCCGCCAATCTCGGTAATCACGAAGTCATAGTGATACTTCTTGCCGAGCAGCTTCACGTTGCGCTTGATCTCGTCGGTGATGTGAGGCACCACCTGGATGGTTTTGCCGAGATAATCGCCACGACGCTCCTTGTCGATGACTGCCTTGTAGATACGACCAGTGGTGAGAGAATTCGCTTTTGTAGTTTGAATGCCGGTGAATCGCTCGTAGTGTCCGAGGTCGAGGTCGGTCTCCATACCATCTACCGTTACGTAGCACTCACCATGCTCATACGGGTTCAGCGTACCCGGGTCGATGTTGATGTATGGGTCAAACTTTTGGATAGTAATGTTGTAACCTCTTGCTTGAAGAAGTTTACCGATGGATGAAGATATGATTCCTTTACCCAAAGAAGAAACCACACCACCAGTTACGAAGATGTACTTTGTTTCAGCCACGATATTTATAATTTAAATTAGAATTATTTGGGTGCAAAGTTACGACATTTTTGTGAAATGAGCAAAAATATTTCTAATAAAGGGCATAGATTTATGAATTATTTATTACCTTTGTGCCCAAATTTATAAAATTAAGGTATGAAAATAAAATTTGGATTACTCGTTCTTGCGTTCCTTTCGGCTCTGACGCCTGTTTCTGCCCAGCGCAAATTGAAGAAGGTGGCGCCCGGAGAGGCATCGAAGAACAGGTTGGCTGAAATCTATGCTGACTCGCTCTTGATGTGCCGTCAGCGCATCGATTCCATGAAGATGGATTCCGGGGACAGCAGATATGCCCAGCTCTTTACGCCGCTCACCTTCTATCATGGGCCGGCAGCCCGCATGTTGCGACTCAAGCCTCAGGATGGGGTGAAGGATTCGCTCGGAACGATGCTCGACCAGACGCTGATGGAGGTATATCTCAAGCGTCCCGACCTGGTGCGCAATACTGAGTCTCATCTCAAGGAGGTGGGGGCACCGCTGGCTGCGCAGAGCAAACCGAAGAAGAATCATCCTGACATTGTAGAGCAGGTGGCTCCGAAGGCGATTGAGGTGGATGCGGCGCCGATGGATATCGTCATCACCCGTCCTAACTTCTGGACCATAGGTGGCGATTATTATCTGCAGTTCCTGCAAAACTATGTTTCTGACAACTGGTATAAGGGTGGTGAGAGCAATTATTCGGTGCTCGGAAGAGTGACGATGTTTGCCAACTACAATAACAAGCAGAAGATAAAATGGGATAATAAGGTGGAGATGCGCCTGGGTTATCAGACTTCGAAGGGTGATACGGTTCATACGCTGAAAACGAGCGACGATATGATACGATACACCGGAAAACTCGGTCTGCAGGCTTCCAGGAAGTGGTATTATACCATCCAGCTGATTGGGCAGACTCAGTTTACGCATGGTTACAAGAGTAATGACAAGACGGTTTATTCCGATTTCTTCTCGCCATTCAATCTGAACCTCTCTGTCGGTATGGATTATAATGTAGACTGGTTCAATCACCGCCTGAAGGGTAGTGCCCATCTGGCTCCTCTGGCTTTCAACTGGAAGTATGTGGGCAGAGCGTCGCTGGCTACGCGGTACGGACTGGATGAGGGGAAGCATGGCATGACCGATTACGGTTCTGAGTGTACCTTCGACCTGTCGTGGCAGATAGCGGATAATATCAAGTGGAAGACCCGTCTCTGGGGATACACCACTTACAAGCGTGCTGAAATAGAGTGGGAAAACACCATTACCTTCCAGTTTAACCGCTATATTTCTACCAACATCTTCCTATATCCGCGTTTCGACGATGGTGTGAAGCGCAAGGATGATGATAGCTATTGGCAGTTTAAGGAATTCATGTCAGTAGGATTCTCTTATTCATTCTAAGATAAGTAGTTGACAGTAAACACAATAAAGGCTCGTTCCTGTTGAGGAGCGAGCCTTTGTTGTATCTTTTAGAATCGGAAGCAAACCTCGGCATCTGCCATGGAGTAATTATGCTTCGCGAGTGTCTTGTCGTTGATGAGCGCATACTCGGTAAAGATAGAGATTCGCTTGCCGATGTGGAAGTTCAAACCTGCCTCATACTGGGTTCTCTGCATGTTGCTCTTGCCGTTAGGCTGATACATGTCGTAACGCGCCTTCACGTCGATACGGCTGTTCTTTGGCAGCTGAGCCAATGGGGCGATAACCAATCCATATACACCCTGTGCCTTGTTGCCGATTTTTGCATTCAGATTGCAGTCCTTGGCGTTGGCGTCGTTGAAGTTGGTGATGCTCTTGGCAAAAGCCTTGCCAGTAGAGTGGATATACTCAGAACGTACGGTCCAGCCGTCTTTCTTATATTCGAAAGAGAAGGCGTAGCGGTTCTGGTTCAGGCTGCGGGTACCGCTGAAAGTCTCTTTTACAGGTTTTCCATCCTTGTCAAGAACGGAATTTCCAGCAGCATCTTTTTCGTAGATGATGTTTCCCTGTTCATCATCGTTCCAAGTTCCCTTTCTTGCATAAGAACCGGTCCATCCGAAGGCACCGATGCGCATGCCGCTTACTGGCATTACCCATACACCGCCAATCACATTCTTCTGCTGGTCAACGTCCTTGGTATTGGTTCCCTGTCCGTTGAATACACCAATCTGATAGTGCAGCAGGTTTCTGCCGTTGGCATTCTTGAGGAAATCGCCCTGGAACTGAAGACCGATGTCACGGCCGTTGGATGCATGTTCTCCGGCACGGTCGCTGAAACCAGCCAGCTTGCTCACGTTCTGTGAATATCCCATGAAGCCCTGGTCGATAGGGTGCATCGGATTCTCAAAGGTGAACGGGTTCTTGAACTGACCGATCTTCACCTTGAAGTATTCATATTTCTGCCATTCAGCAAACAGATCAACCATTCTCGGACTGGAACCGAGGGTAGAGGTGTTGCCGTTGAACTGAATCTGAGTCTTCCAGTAGAAGTCGCCTGCTATGCGACCTTCGAGAGAGATACGCGCCATACGGATGTTGAATGAGTTGGATTCAGCATCTTTCTGTCCGCTGTACTGATACTGGGTCATTCCATACCCCGACAATTTCACGTTGCTCAACCATGATGGTATTTCGATGGTCTGCTTCTGTTGGGCGCTGGCTGAGACCGAAGCTGCAGCCATGAGCGCCATGATGATGGTTTTCTTCATCTTGTTTCTATTTTGATTTCTAGGTTTATCTCTTTTCGAGCAATACCACGTTCTCTACGTGAGGGGTATGAGGGAACATATCCACCGGCTGTACGGCAGCTACCTTATACTCCGCATCCATCAGCTGCAGGTCGCGAGCCTGGGTTGCCGGGTTGCAGCTTACGTATACGATGCGCTTTGGTGCTGCATTCAGAATGACGTTTATTACGTCTGGGTGCATTCCGGCACGTGGTGGGTCGGTGATGATGACGTCAGGTCGACCGTGCTGTGCGATGAAATCATTGGTCAGGATATCCTTCATGTCGCCTGCATAGAAGAGGGTGTTCTCGATGTTGTTCACCTGAGAATTCACCTTGGCATCCTCTATGGCCTCTGGCACGTACTCGATACCGATTACCTTTTTTGCCTTGTGAGCCACGAAGTTGGCGATGGTTCCGGTGCCGGTATAGAGGTCGTAAACCAGCTCATCTCCGGTAAGGTTGGCAAACTCGCGGGCCACGCAGTAGAGGTGGTAAGCCTGCTCGGTATTGGTCTGGTAGAAACTCTTAGGCCCCACCTTGAACTTCAGGTCTTCCATCAGTTCGTAGATATGGTCGTTGCCCTTGAAGAGGCTGAGTTCCAGGTCGTTGATGGTATCGTTTCCCTTCTGGTTGTCTACATACATGAGCGATGTAATCTGAGGGAACTTGTCAGCCACCTGCTGCATCAGCTCCAATGCTCTCTGCTCATCGCCCTCCTCATCGTAGTGGAACTGGAAGACGAGCATCCACTCTCCGGTGTTCGAATTACGGATCATCATGTTGCGGAGCAAACCGTGCTGCTCACGCAGGTCGTAGAAGGTATAGTCGTGAGAATCAGCGTATTCGAATACGAAGTTGCGGATTTCGTTGCAGAGGTCATCCATCAGCCAGCACTTCTTGATAGGATAAATCTTGTCGAAGGCTCCGGTGATATGGAAACCGATGGCGTTCTGGGCGTGGCGCTCCTTGAGCGATGTTACGGTATCATCCTCTTTCTGAGGGAGCTGAGCCAGTTCCTCGGCGGTGAACCATCGCTTGTTGCTGCATCCGAACTCAATCTTGTTGCGGTACTCCTGAGTCTTCACGCTGCCCATGATAGGGCGGAACTCAGGTAGTTCAATCTTTCCGATGCGGGTGAGCTGGTCTTCCACCTGCTTCTGCTTAGCCTTGATCTGCTCTTCGTAAGGCAGGTTCTGCCATTTGCATCCGCCGCAGATGCCGAAGTGCTCGCACATAGGCTCCTGTCGCACCTCGCTCTTCTTGATGAAGCGAACCACCTTGGCTTCGCAATACTTATGTTTCTTCTTTACTACCTGCAAGTCGACAACATCTCCTGGCACACAGAAAGGTACGAAGATGACCTGTTCATCTACGCGTGTGATGCACTTACCCTCGGCTGCTACTGCCTCGATGGTGATGTTCTCTAACAGAGGTAATGGTTTACGTTTTCTTGCCATAATAATGTTTTGTATTTTTTTATGGGTGCAAAGATACTGCAATTTTATGAGAAATGCAAGAGTTGTCCCAAATTATTTGCGAGTAAAGGTAAAAAGGCTTTTAAAGGTAAAAAAGTAAAAAGGTAAAAAAGTAAAAAGATTATCGGGCGATAACAAAAGTAACAAGAGTAACAGGTAATATTCGGTGGTTGTAAAGGGATGAAATGTGAATGTGAATGTGAATTTGAAATGTAAGTGAAGAAAACGGACTGTCATGTGTATCCTTTTGTCAAGGCTGTTTATTGATGATTTTTGATAGTATATATTTTAATTGTACGTACGCGCGTACCTTATTATATTGGAATTAAATGATATTATATCATTACATGCATTCTTTTTTCTTCACTTACATTTCAAATTCACATTCACATTCACATTTTTTCATCAGAGGTCACCTGTTACTTTTGTTACTTTTGTTATCGCCTCACAATCCTTTTACCTTTAAATTGCGTCCCGACGCAGCCGTTGCTACGTCGCGACGTGTCTGGCGCTGCGTCGGGACGTAGCCATCGCTACGTCGTGACGCAGTTTCGGGCGCATCGGGAGGAGGTAAAAAACATCAGAATGCAGGCTGCAATCCCGAGAGACGCACTTTCAGATTCGTCAAATATCTTTCTATCGTATACGGGATTGTTAATTTTCTGCCCGTGTGTGCGTCAACAGTATAAAATGTAATCTCGGGATAGCAAAAAAGCGTATAAAAGTTTGGTAGTATCAAATAAAAATCGTATCTTTGCATTACAATTAATAGTTAGCAACGTAAAACGAAATAAAATATATACCTATAACAATTATGAACGAAAAAAGAGTTTATACATTCGGAAACGGAAAAGCAGAAGGCAATGCCCAAATGCGAGAAGTACTTGGTGGTAAAGGCGCAAACCTTGCCGAAATGAACCTGATTGGTGTACCTGTTCCTCCAGGTTTCACCATTACAACAGACACTTGTAATGAATATTATGAAGTGGGTGAGGAAAAAATCAAAGAACTTCTTCAGGACGAAGTGAAGGCTGCTGTGGCTCATACTGAGGCATTGATGAACAGCAAGTTCGGTTCTGTAGAGAATCCACTCCTCGTATCAGTACGCTCAGGTGCTCGCGCATCTATGCCTGGTATGATGGATACCATCCTCAACCTCGGTTTGAATGACGAAGTAGCTGAGGGATTGGTCAAGAAGACCGGTAATCCTCATTTCGTATACGATTCATATCGCCGTTTCGTACAGATGTACGGTGACGTCGTTATGGGATTGAAGCCTGTAAACAAGGAAGATATCGACCCATTTGAGGCTATCATCGAAAAGGTGAAGGAAGAGCAGGGCGTTACTCTTGACAAGGACCTCTCTGTAGAGTCGCTCAAGAAGCTCGTTGAACTCTTCAAGGCTGCCATCAAGGAGCAGACCGGTCAGGATTTCCCTACCAACCCAATCGATCAGCTCTGGGGCGCTATCTGCGCTGTATTCCGTTCTTGGATGAACGAGCGTGCTATCCTCTACCGCAAGATGGAAGGTATTCCTGATGAGTGGGGTACTGCCGTATCTGTCATGGCGATGGTATTCGGTAACATGGGCGATACATCTGCTACAGGTGTTTGCTTCTCACGTGACGCTGGTAATGGTGAGAATCTCTTCAATGGTGAGTATCTTATCAATGCACAGGGTGAGGACGTGGTAGCCGGTATCCGTACTCCACAGCAGATTACAAAGATTGGTTCTCAGCGCTGGGCCGAGCGTGCCGGTATCTCTGAAGAGGAGCGTGCTGCCAAGTATCCTTCTATGGAAGAGGCTATGCCTGAACTCTATAAGGAACTCGATGCGCTGCAGGATAAGCTGGAGCACCACTATCACGATATGCAGGATATGGAGTTCACCGTACAGGAAGGCAAACTCTGGTTCCTCCAGACTCGTAATGGTAAGCGTACAGGTACAGCTATGGTGAAGATTGCCATGGATCTCCTCCACGAGGGTATGATTGATGAGAAGACTGCTATCCTGCGCTGTGAGCCTCAGAAGCTCGATGAGCTTTTGCATCCGGTATTCGATAAGCTGGCTCTCTCTAAGGCTAAGGTCATCACACAGGGTCTCCCTGCATCTCCAGGTGCTGCCTGCGGTCAGATTGTATTCCACGCTGACGATGCTCAGGAGTGGCATGAGGACGGCAAGAAGGTCATCATGGTTCGTATCGAAACATCTCCAGAAGACCTCGCTGGTATGTCGGCTGCCGAGGGTATCCTTACCGCTCGTGGTGGTATGACTTCTCACGCTGCCGTTGTAGCCCGTGGTATGGGTAAGTGCTGTGTATCTGGTGCTGGCTCTATCAACGTTGACTACAAGACTAAGACAGTTGAGATTGAGGGCGTAGTTTACAAGGAGGGTGATTACATCTCTCTGAACGGTACTACAGGTCAGGTTTACGCAGGACAGATTGAGACAAAGGCTGCAGAACTTTCAGGCGACTTCAAGGAGCTGATGGACCTCTGCGACAAATATACAAAGATGGAAATCCGTACCAATGCGGATACTCCACACGATGCTGAGGTAGCCCGTGCATTCGGTGCCAAGGGTATCGGTCTGACACGTACAGAGCACATGTTCTTCGATGATCAGAAGATTGTAGCTATGCGTGAGATGATTCTGGCAGACTCTGTTGAGGGTCGTGAGAAGGCACTTGCCAAGCTCCTCCCATATCAGAAGGCTGACTTCTATGGAATCCTCAAGGCAATGGATGGCTGCCACGTGAATATCCGCTTGCTCGACCCACCTCTCCACGAGTTCGTACCTCACGATTTGGCTGGTCAGCAGACCATGGCTAAGGAGATGGGCGTAAGCGTAGAGGAAATCAAGAAGCGTGTAAACTCTCTGGCAGAGAACAACCCTATGCTCGGTCATCGCGGTTGCCGTCTTGGTATCACATTCCCAGAGATTACAGCTATGCAGACCCGTGCCATCCTCGGTGCAGCCTGCGAGTTGAAGAAGGAGGGTTACAACCCATGTCCTGAAATCATGGTTCCGCTCATCGGTACCGTTCAGGAGCTTAAGCAGCAGAAGTCTATCATCCTCGCTACTTCTAAGGAGGTATTCGCTGAGTACGGCGTAGAGGTAGAATTTGAGATTGGTACTATGATTGAGATTCCTCGTGCTGCCCTTACAGCAGGTCAGATTGCAGAGGAGGCTCAGTACTTCTCATTCGGTACTAACGACTTGACACAGATGACTTTCGGTTATTCTCGTGATGACATCGCTTCCTTCCTCCCTGCCTACATGGAGAAGAAGATCTTGAAGGTTGACCCATTCCAGGTTCTCGACCAGGAGGGTGTTGGTCAACTCATCAAGATGGCAGTAGAGAATGGTCGTGCTACCCGTCCTAACCTCCGCACAGGTATCTGCGGTGAGCATGGTGGCGAGCCATCATCTGTTAAGTTCTGCGCTAAGGTCGGCATGAACTACGCATCTTGCTCTCCATTCCGCGTGCCTATCGCCAGACTTGCTGCGGCACAGGCTGCTGTAGAGGAGTAAATCTCTTCTGAAAGAAGATTGTACGATTAATGATTAGATAATTAGAGGAAAGTGTTTCGTAATGAAGCGCTTTCCTCTTTTTCGTCTTTTTTAGGTTAAATTTCGAAAGAAAATGAGCAAATCATTTGCAGATTACATTTATTTTCCGTAATTTTGTCGGAAAATAGAGAAATATGGCAGCAAAAGAAGAAAAGGAAAAGGCAAAGTTTGTCAGAGAAACAGTAGTAAAGTATTTCTTTGATATGAGTAAATCCACTTTTACTGTAATGGTATTAGGTGGGATGGCGGCTCTGTTTGGTATAGTTCAGACCAATCAGGAAGATTCTTACTGGGCGATATTTTGGGGTGTTTTCTTAACTGTCATTTTATTTATAATAGGTTTGTTAATTTCTAAAAGATAAATATATGAATACTTTAGCTTTAACTTTTGCCGTTTGCTCAATAGTAGCATTGGCCTTTCTTGCATGGCTCTTTACTCCTTGGGGAAAGAAGTGGTCTAAGGAATTGTAGTGATGAAGAAGATAAAATATATATTATGTGCTTGCCTGATGATGGCAAGTATGGGCATGGAAGCCAAGTCGATGAAGGACTTGCTGGTTTCGATGCCCGATTCTGTTGTGCCTTATCTCAACCACAACCTACGGCTGGAATTTACTGAGCTACAGGAGATGGGAGTGAAGGCAGAAGTGAAGAATCTGTTAGGTGAAACGAGTGTGATGGATACGCTGACTGCTGATTTCGCTCAGTTGAGAACAAGCAAGAGCGCTACTTTGCAGATGAAGAAACTGCCATCGGCTAACGGCGATTCGCTGCTTTGCGTGGTGAAAACCTTTGCCGGAGTAGAGAAGGAGAGTGAACTCTATCTCTTTAATCAGGATTGGCAAGAGCAGGATGCCAGCAGGATTTTCGATGGGAAATCTTTGCAGCAACTGGCTTCCGGACTTGTTGCCAAACACGATACGATGAGCGAGGCTAAGTTTGAGGAACTCAAGGGGAAAATTGAACTCAAAATCGTGAGTGCTCTGCTCCTGCAACACGAAAACAGCCTCGTAGTGCGCTTGGCTTTACCTTTCCTGCCTGCTGACGATAAGAAGGCTGTAAATGCAATAAAAGTGCAAAGAAAATTTAATTGGAATGGTAAAATTTTTAAGGAGAGTTAAATTCTTGAAGTTTTTAGGTATAAACTATTGCAGGTTACAAGATTATTTGTACCTTTGCATCGTGTTTTTCATGGTATTAGATTATTAAGGTTAATAAAAGATTGGTTGTCGTGAGACAATCAATTTTTTTTTGTCCCTATCTGAAGCCATCAGCCCCTTGTCTTTCCCATCGGCTGGAGGCCGTTGGTTCAGACCGCAGGGCGATGTTTAGAAGATAACCATTCCGATGATACCGCAGATGAAAAGCAGCAGGATAGGGTTGGTCTTTCTGAATTTTGTGAAGTAGAAAGCAGCCAGAAACAGCACGATGCTTGCTCCGAAGACAAACGGATTGTCGGTTGGTGATCCGAAGTTCTCTTTATTCATCAGGAGAACGGCGGCAGCAGCTATCAGTCCGATGATGGCAGGGCGGAGTCCCGCAAAGATATCCTTTACGATTTTAGAATCCTTGTGCGTAATCAGATAGCGGCTGATGAGAATCATGATGATGAAAGGCAGCCACATGATGGAGAGCGAAGCCAATACCGAACCCAGACAGGCTGCCCAGGTAGGATAGCCGTCGTGAAGGCAGGCGGTATAACCTACGTAGGTGGCACAGTTGATGCCGATAGGTCCCGGTGTAGACTGGCTGATAGCCACAATATCCGTAAACTCAGCATTGGTAAGCCAATGGTTCTTCACTACCGTCTCGTTATGGATGAGCGAAAGCATCGCATATCCGCCACCAAAATTAAATGTACCAATCTTGGTAAATATCAGAAATAATTTCAGAAATAGCATAATCTCTATATTTTTACTTTTTTACCTTTTTACTTTTTTACCTTTCCATAGAGCCATCCCAGCACACCGGCTGCGATGATGATGTAGATAGGGGAGATGCCGAAAGCTGCAATCAGCAGACAGCAGACAACGGGAATCCAGATGTTGTAGCGGTTGATGTTTGCCGTCTTTGCCATCTTGAAGCAAGGCGCAGCAATAAGCGCTACCACGGCAGGGCGCACACCCATAAAGAACTTACCCACCCAATAATTGTCCTTGAAATGCTGGAAGAACATGGCGATGATGAGAATGGCGATGATAGAAGGCAGGGCGATGCCAATGGCACCCACAATGCCTCCCCAGACTCCCTTCAGCTTATAGCCGATATGACTCGCCATGTCGATGGCGAAGATGCCCGGAGTGGTCTGAGCCACTACCATGATATCCATGAACTCCTGTTTGTTCATCCACTTGTTCTTGTCTACAAATTCCTGTTCCATGATCGGTATCATGGCGTAGCCTCCACCTAGCGTGAAAGCCCCGATTTTATTGCACGTGAGGAAAAATTTTACTAACATATCTGTTGTTTCTATATTATTTTTCTCTTATATCTGTTGAAATCGGCTGCAAAAATACACATAATTTGTTAAATATACTAGCTTTCATGCGGATAATCTTCAAAATCGTGTGCTTTTTACCCGAAAATTTGTATCTTTGCAGCTAATATTTTATAATAAAAGACATTAAACTATGAATCTGAAAGTACGCCTAGCAGTGATGAACTTCCTGGAGTTTGCAGTTTGGGGAGCTTATCTCACGTCTATGGGCAACTATCTCGGCAAGGCTGGGATGGGTGCCGAGATTTCCTGGTTCTATACCATCCAGGGAATCGTATCTATTTTTATGCCTACATTGATGGGTATTGTGGCAGATAAGTATATCCAGCCGCAACGTCTTTTGGGCTATTGTCACCTTTTGGCAGGAGCAGCTATGATAGGTCTGTTCGGTATGGGGCAGGCTAGTCAGACTCCTAATGAGGCAATGTTTATTGCCGTTTACACCTTCAGCGTGGCTTTCTATATGCCTACATTGGCATTGTCAAATACTTCGGCATTCAGTATATTGAAGAGCAACGGGCTCGACACCGTGAAGGCTTTTCCGCCAATCCGTGTGTTCGGAACCGTGGGCTTCATCCTCACGATGTGGATTGTGAACTGTGCTACCTGGGACAACGGTTCATTCTCGTTCCTGTTGAGCGAGAACGCCCATAAGTTCCAGTATACCCATTATCAGTTCCTGGTTTCGGGTGTGCTCAGCATTCTTCTCTTCCTCTATTGCTTCTCATTGCCAGCCTGTCCTATCGTGAAGAAAGAGACAAAGAGCTGGGTAGAGACATGGGGTTTCGATGCCTTCAAACTCTTCAAGAGCCGCGAGATGGCGATGTTCTTCATCTTCTCTTGCATGCTCGGTATGAGTCTGCAGGTAACCAATGGCTATGCCACTCCGTTCATTACCAGTTTCAAGGGCGATCCTGCCATGCTTGATACCTTTGCAGCTAACAATGCTACGCTCCTGGTATCCATCTCTCAGGTGGCCGAGGCGCTCTGCATCCTTCTCATTCCGTTCTTCCTGAAGCGTTATGGCATCAAGGTTGTGATGCTCATCGCCATGATGGCATGGGTTTTGCGATTCGGTTTCTTCGGATTGGGCAATCCTGCATTCCCGGGTGTTACCTTCTTCATTCTCTCATGCATCGTTTACGGTGTAGCCTTCGACTTCTTCAATGTGTCGGGCGGTCTGTTTGTAGACCAGAAATGTGATGTGAAGGTAAGAGCATCGGCTCAGGGACTGTTCATGCTGATGACCAACGGTCTGGGAGCATCTATCGGAACCATTCTCGCAGGTATGGTCATCAACCATTACTGCCACTGGACAGATGATGGCTACCTGATGGGTGACTGGAAAACCTGCTGGTTCATCTTTGCTGGTTATGCGCTCGTGGTAGCTGTAGCCTTTGCTGTCCTTTTCCGTCCGAAGAAAGAACAGAAATAAGGAAGAAAAAGGTCATACTCAACGCGAGAGTAAAAACAGAATATTACGTAAGAATATAAATAAATTTAAATAAAGAAAGGGTACATAATGATGTTGTACAAACTTAAACTCGCTGCCTGCTTTGGCATTCCGGAAGCTTCCGGGACATGTATTATTAGTTTGGTAGACGAATCCGAAAAAAGAGCTTTGTCTATTATGACTAATGAATATGTAGCAGAGCAGCTGAAGGCATGTAATTCGAAAACTTCTGATTTTAAAAATGATGTGGTCTCTGTACTTTGGACACTATTTGACAGGCAAAATGTAGACGATTTCTATCTCGAATTCGATGCTACGCCAGAGAGGGGAGTATATGCTACTCTTGTGAATAAAATCACAAATGAACGTATGAGCATCAAGACTGACCAGGCTGTGTTGCTGTCTGTGGCTGCGGATATAGAAATGTATACAACAGAGCTGGTTATAAAGGAAATTTCTACTCCTTTTAATAAAAATGATATGAGTTCGGCTTCTTGTGCGGTACCTATTTCGGCTTTGCCAGACCAGATGCTCGAAAAAGCATTGGATTGTGCCATTAATGAAGAAGATTACGAAACTGCCTCAGCCATTCGCGATGAGATAGAGCGCCGCAAAGGCAAAAAAAGTGAATAATTAAAGAATATTCTTACGGAATAACAGAAAATTAAGAAGAAAAAGTAACAATAAGAGGAAATGAAAGAAGTTAGATTTTTCTATGTGCCAGATGCGGCTACACAGACAGAACTGCCTCAGGAAGAGGCTACTCATGCACTCAGGGTTTTGCGTATCCAGACGGGGGACGAATTGTTCCTGATGGATGGCAAGGGGGTGTTCTACCGTGCAGAAGTTTCGCTGGCTACCAACAAACGGTGCATCTATGAGGTGAAGGAGGTTATGCCGCAGCAGCCTGCCTGGCGCGGACACATTCACCTGGCCATCGCCCCGACAAAGATGATGGACCGCATTGAATGGATGGCAGAGAAGGCTACGGAAATCGGCTTTGATGAAATCTCTTTCCTCAACTGCAAGTTCTCTGAACGCAAGGTCATCCGCATAGACCGCATAGACAAGATTGTGGTTTCTGCCGTCAAGCAGAGCCACAAGGCTTGGAAACCTGTGGTCAACGAACTGCAGAACTTTAAAGATTTTATTACTACTCCCCGCAATGGCAGAAAGTTTATCTGCCATTGTTATGAGGAGATAGAAAAGAAAGACTTTTTTGCCGAGATTTCCAAGTCATGTCCAGCTGATGATTCTGCCGGAGCAGCCCAGGAGGGTACTGATGACATCACCGTGCTGGTAGGACCTGAGGGCGATTTCTCTATCGATGAGGTGAGACTGGCCCTGGAAAACGGATATGAGAGTGTTTCGCTTGGCACCAGTCGCCTCCGTACGGAAACAGCAGGATTGGTGGCTGTCAACATGTGCCATCTGGCAAGAGCTTTATAATATTTACTAGTGTGATGAAAAGATTGTATAAGAGTTTGATGTTCATGTGCTTGGCTGTCGTATTGGGATTGCTGAGCTCATGCTCGGGCACTGACTATCTCAATGCCATTCCAAAGAAAAGTACTGCGCTCATCTCTGTTGACATGCAGCAGATGGCATCCGGCAAAAGCGATGAAGACAAGGCGGGAATGCTAAAGTCTCTGCTGCACGTTGAGGATGCATCGAAGTGTGGCATCGACATCTCAGAGAAGATATTCCTCTTTGAGAGTGCTGATGGCAACCTCGGACTTTGTGCCAAGGTGAGCGATGAGGGCGATGTAGAAGACTGGCTTGCTTCGCTTGCCAAACAGCATATCGCTACAGAGGTGAAGGAGCGCAAAGGCTTTCATTTCTCTGTATTGAAAAATTCGTGGCTGATCGGCTTTTCTGATCAGGCACTCCTCGTTATGGGACCGGTTGTAGCCGATGCGCAGGCCCACCTCCAGCAGCAGATGGTGAAATATCTGAAGGCTGATGAGGACGAAGGTATTACCGCATCGCCTATGTTTGAACGTCTGGAAACCATCACTTCGCCTATGGCTATGGTGGCTCAGGCTCAGGCGCTGCCGGAGAAGTTCGTAGCTCCGTTTACCCTTGGTACTCCTAAAGATACCGACCCTTCGCAGGTAGTGATTGCTGCTGAGATGGACGTGAAAGACGGTATCCTGCAGGTGAAGGGAGAAACCTTCTCCTTTAATAAAGAAATAGATGAGGCCCTGAAGAAGGCGGCTCAAACCTATCGTCCGATTAAAGGCAGCTACGTTAAGTCGATGCCTGCTGATGCCCTGGCGGGTATCTTCATGAACGTAAAGGGCGAGCAGTTCCTGCCGATGATGCAGAGCAACCGCAGCCTTCAGACCCTCCTGATGGGTATCAACCAGGCTATCGACATGGATAATATCATCCGTAGTGTGGATGGAGATATGGCTATCGTGATGCCTTCGCTTACGGATAACAATATGCAGATGACGATGGCTGCTAAACTGTCGCATGCCAAGTGGTTGGGTGATGTTGATTATTGGAAAACTTCATGTCCGGCTGGTGCGAAGATAGCCAATTGGGGAAAGAATGCTTACTTCTATACCGACGGCAAGACCTCGTTCTATTTCGGTGTGACGGATGACAAGCAGTTCTTTAGCGGAAGCGACCAGCTGATGGCGCAATATGCCGTGAAACCAAGTAATCATCCGATAGATGCAAAGATTCAGAAACTCATCGTCGGTCAGAAACTGGCAATGGTCATCAATCTCGCCAAGAGTTCTGGTAGTGACGGCTCGGGCAAGGATGATGCCATCTCTACCGTAACCGGTCTTCTCACCCCAGTCTTCGGAAATCTTACTTCGGTGGTCTATACTTTAAAGGTAAAAGATTAAACATTAAACATAAAAAAAGTGGAAAAGATTCAGCTTCATTCCGTTCTCCCACAGGTTTTTGCCCAGCGCAACGACCTGGATTCGGAGATATGGAAGCAGGATGTTACCTTCGAGAAAGGTCATCTTTATCTTATCGAGGCAGAGAGTGGCAGCGGAAAGAGTACTTTCTGCAGCTATGTGCTCGGCTATCGTCACGACTACAGCGGAAGCGTGATGTTCGACAATGATGTTACCGCCAACTATAAGGTGAAAGACTGGGTAGAGATGCGCAAGCGTCACATCAGCCATCTCTTTCAGGAACTCCGTCTCTTCCCTGAGCTTACTGCCCTGGAGAATGTAGAAATTAAGAACAAAATAACCGGATTCAAGACGCGTGAGCAGATTCTTAAATGGTTTGATATGCTCGGTATTGCTGATAAGGTAGATGCCAAAATCGGCAGAATGTCGTTCGGGCAGCAGCAGCGTGTGGCAATGATGCGTGCGCTCTGTCAGCCTTTCGACTTCATTCTGGCTGATGAGCCTATCAGTCACCTCGACGACAACAATTCGCGCATCATGGCAGATATCATGATGACCGAAGCGAAGGAGCAGGGGGCTGGCGTCATCGTAACCAGTATCGGTAAGCACATGGACTTAAACTATGAACATATATTTAGATTATGAATTTGGTTTGGAAATTATTGCGTCAGCATATCAGCATACCTCAGTTTGCGGGCTTTGCCTTCGCCAATCTCTTCGGTATGCTCATCGTTCTTTTCGGCTTTCAGTTTTATAAAGACGTGCTGCCTGTCTTCACTCAGCAAGACAGTTTCATGAAAGCCGACTACCTCATCATGAGCAAGAAGATAGGTATGGGAAATACCATCAGCGGCCGTTCCAATACCTTCTCGGGTTCTGAAATCGATGAAATCGGTGACCAGAAGTTTGTAAAGAAGATAGGAAAATTCACCTCTACTGAATATAAGGTAGATGCCCAGATGGGTGTAAACGGCGTGAACGTTCTGAACAGCGAACTCTTCTTCGAGAGTGTGCCTGACGGTTTTGTTGATGTGCCGCTCAAGGACTGGAAATATACGCCGGGAACTCAGGAGGTGCCAATCATCCTCCCGCGTACCTATATTAATATGTATAACTTCGGTTTCGCCCAGAGTCATTCGCTTCCTAAAATCAGCGATGGACTGATGGGCATGATTGATTTCAATATCCAGATTCAGGCTGGTGGCAAGAAAGAGCAGTTCAAGGGAAAGGTAATCGGTTTCTCTTCGCGACTCAACACCATCCTCGTTCCTCAGGCATTCATGGACTGGAGTAACCAGGAATTTGCGCCAAACCAGAAGAGCGATCCTAACCGTCTCATCGTAGAGGTAGGTAACCCGGGAGACGAGAACATCACCAAATACCTGGATGATAACGGTTATGAAGTAGAGACAGATAAGCTGGATGCAGAGAAGACTACCTATTTCCTCCGCATGATGGTATCGATGGTGATGATTATCGGTTTGGTTATCTCTGTTTTGAGTTTCTATATTCTGATGCTCAGCATCTATCTGCTGGTTCAGAAGAATTCTTCTAAGTTAGAGAATCTTCTTCTGATAGGTTACAGTCCGAACAATGTAGCAAAGCCATATCAAGTGCTCACCATCGCGCTGAACATCGTGGTACTCATCATCGCGTGGATTATCCTCTTCTTCCTTCGCGATTACTACATGGGCTTCATCGAAACCCTCTTCCCTGATATCGACGAGGGCACCATGCTCCCAGCCATCGCCCTAGGTCTGCTCCTGTTCCTGATAGTTTCTATCCTGAACATCGTAGCCATCCGTCGCAAGGTGATGAGCATCTGGCAGCGAAAGGAGTAAGGCACCTAGCCTCCGTTCCAAGCGATTCCATCGCCTGTCATAAAAGCTCAGTCCCCCGCTTTTAGCCCCGAAAAAACTATAAGCAAACCCCCGTTATAAATAACAAATTAAAGGAAATCTGCGTTATTTGCTTAACGCAGATTTTTTTTATGTTATAAAACACTATTTTTCATGCTTTTGTAACAAATAAAAGCAATTTTTTTATTACTTTTGCAACCGATAACAATATAAGAGGGGGTCATATCCCCAAGTTTTAATAATTTTATATAATAAAAGGTATGCAGAAAAGATTGCATTTATTAGTGGCTTTGCTGGCCTTTATGGTAACCACAGCCATGGCGCAGATTACCACATCTAGCGTTAGTGGTAAAATTACAGCTAATGGCGAAGACGTCATTGGCGCAACAATCAAGGCTGTTCACCAACCTTCTGGTACAGTCTATCGTGCAGTGACCAACATGGATGGTCGTTATTCTATTCAGGGTATGCGTCCGGGTGGACCTTATGTTCTGGAAGTAACCTACGTGGGTTACAAGAACAAGCAGGTAAAGGGCATTTCTCTTTCTCTTGGTCAGAATACAGTCTTGAACGAGACTTTGGCTGAGGATGCAGCTCAGTTGGAAGACGTGGTAGTTGTAGCCAATCGTAACAACAACATGCGCACCGACCGTGCTGGTGCAACAACAAGTATTGATGCAACACACATTGAGGCAATTCCTACCGTTTCACGTAGCATGAACGACCTCTTGAAGTTGACCCCACAGGCTTCTACCGTAGGTGGTTTCTCTGTTGGTGGTGGTAACTTCCGTCAGAGCTATGTAACTGTAGATGGTGCAGCATTCAACAATGCTTTTGGTATCGGTTCTAACCTTCCTGGTAATGGCTCACCAATCTCACTTGATGCATTGGATCAGATTTCTGTATCTTCATCTCCTTTTGATGTCCGTATGAGTGGTTTCACTGGTGGTGCTATTAATGCAGTTACCAAGAGCGGTACCAATCAGTATAAGGGTTCTGCTTATATGTATACTACCAATTCTCATCTTAAAGGTAACAAGGTGGATGATTACGAGTTGACCCGTCTTCAGTCTCATACTACTACTTGGGGTGCAACTGTTGGTGGTCCTATCATCAAGGATAAGTTGTTCTTCTTCGTAAATGGTGAATATGAAGTTCAGATGGCTGCTGGCCCTTCGGCTGTGGCTCGTGCTTCAGAAAACGATGCATGGAACTTCTCTTCTGGTACAGTACATCGCCCTACAGTAGGTGATATCAGTACATTGACAAATTTCCTTTCTAGCAAGTATGGATATAACCCAGGCCGTTATCAGGGCTATTCATTGGATACTCCTGCCTACAAGATTTTGGCACGTTTGGATTGGAATATCAATGAGACAAACAAGTTGAATTTCCGTTTCTCTCGTTCACATTCAAAGGATTCTAATGCTCCTTCTTCTTCAACCAGTCCATTCACAACCAACGCACTCTATTTGGGAGGTGAAGGAATTTCTGCAGGCAAGGGTAATCGTACTTCTAATTCAGCGATGTATTTTGAAAGTGCGCGTTATTGCAAAGACCGCAACTTTACCTCTTTTGCTGCAGAATGGAACTCAAAGTGGGGCATCGTCAACAATGCTTTACGTTTGACATACTCTTTTCAGGATGAGCCTCGTTCTTACACAGGTGGTGTGTTCCCTACAGTAGATATTTTGCAGAACGGCTCAGATTATCTCTCATTCGGTCCTGATGTCTTTACTGCCGGAAACTTAGCTCAGGTGAAGACTTTCGTTGCCACCGATGAGGCTTCTTTCATGATTGGAAAGCACAATTTCCTGGCTGGTGTTCAGTATGAAACCAATGAGGCTCTGAATGGATTCGGTGCTGCCATGAATGGTTACTATGTTTATAATTCATTAGATGAATTCATGGCTGGAGGTCAGCCTTTTGCCTATGGTATTACCTATCCGTTCAATGGTACAGAACCTTTCCATGCTAAAATGAAGTATAATCAGTTCTCAGCGTATGTACAGGATCAGATTAACTTCTCTGACAGATTCCGCATGACTGCCGGTATCCGTATGGAGGCTCCTTTCTATCCTGAGTTGAAGAACAATTATAATGCTAAGTTTGCTGACCTGAAGTTCAAGATGGCTGATGGTTCTGAAGTAAGCTATACAACAGATCAGTTGCCTGATGCTCCTGTCACAGTTTCTCCTCGTGTAGGTTTCAACTGGGATGTTCTCGGCAATCAGAAGGTCGTACTCCGTGGTGGTACCGGATACTTTATCGGTCGTTTGCCTTTCGTATGGCTCGTTTCTGCTGTGTCTAATTCGGGTTGTGGTCAGTATCAGTACTCCTATATTCAGGGTGATGCTAAATCACTTCCTACTTTTGGTGAGATTTCTAAGTTCTATCCTACTGTTGCAGAGCAGTTGTCTGACAGCGGCTTATCTCTGCCTAAGGAGCCAAATGCTGCACCTCAGACTCCAACCATCATCGATAAGGATTTGAAGATGAATGCAACATGGAAGTCATCTCTGGCTGTTGACGTGAAGTTGCCATACGATATCAATTTCTCTGTTGAGGGAATCTATAGCCGTGATTTCAACCCATCTGTTGTTACCACTCAGAACTATTACTGGGATGGAAAGCAGACCATTACTTTGAGTCCAGAGGATACTCGTCATTATCTTACATGTTCAAATAAATCGGTGACACCATATTTGATTACAAATGCTGGTCACAAGGCACATTATGAATCTTTGACATTCTCTTTGGCAAAGAAGTTTGACTTTGGTCTCGACCTCTCGGCTTCTTATACCATGGCACAGGCGAAATCATACGGTGACGGTGTTGGCGACCAGGTAACTTCTGCCTATAAGAACAACCGTTATTCTGTGAATGCCAATAATGATAAGGAAATCGGTTTTGCAAACTATGTTGCTCCTAACCGTTTGCTGATTACTGCCAGCTATTCTAAGGATTATGCTAAGCATTTCGGTACAATGGTTGGTTTGGTATATGAGGGAACTAATTTTGGCTATGATCCATATGCTGCAACAAGATTCTCATATACCTTTGCTGGTAATGTAGTGAACGATTATAAGGGTTCTTACAGTTTGCTTTATGTTCCAGCAAGTCGTGAGGCGCTTGATGCCTGGAACTTCTCTGACTATATTTATACTGATGCTAAAAAGCAGAAGCAGACTTATACAGCAGAACAGCAGAAGGATGATTTCTGGAACTATATCAATCAGGATTCTTACCTGAAGGGACGCAAGGGTAAGTATGCTGAGCGTGGTGGAGCCAAGATGCCATGGCATCATCAGCTGGACTTCAAGTTTGCACAGAACTTCTACATGAATGTAGCTGGTCAGCGCAATACATTGCAGTTTGGAGTTGATATCAAGAACCTGGCAAACTTGCTTAATAGCAACTGGGGTCTTTACAAGAAGGTTGTTAACAGTTCTTTGTTGAAGTATGACTCTAAGAAAAAGTCTTTCCAGTTCCAGCGTAATGGTTCTGAGGCTTTGACCAAGACATTCACCAACTACACAAGCTTCAACTCTACCTATTCTATCCAGTTCTCTATCCGTTACATTTTCAACTAATGGGTGAGTTTTGGAAATCAGAATCTGTGTAGACTATCGTACTATACATTAGTATAATATCATTCCGATGCACTTCTCTTTTTCGAGGGAAGTGCATCTTTTTTTTTCGTTTATTTGCATCTTTTTGGTATATTCTATCATTTTTCTCTGTTTTTTGCTTGTTGTTTCAAAAATAATGTTTATATTTGCAACATATTTGTTTATAAGAGTGAATGCTCACGGTACGAGGTGCGCGGTTCTCTCTTTATTTATTCACAAAAGAATCTAAACAACATGCAGAAAAGATTGCAACTACTTCTGGCTTTGCTCGCCTTCGTGGTGACTTCGGCAATGGCTCAGATTACCACTTCGGGCATTAGTGGTAAGATTTCTTCCAATGGCGAAACCGTTATTGGTGCTACAGTTACTGCTACACACCAGCCATCTGGTACTGTGTATCGTGCTGTAACAAATGTAGATGGTCGCTATACTATTCAGGGTATGCGTCCAGGTGGTCCTTACAAGGTAAGTATCTCTTATATCGGATATAAGGACAAGGTTTTCAACAATGTCAGTCTGAACTTGGGTGAAAGCCAAAATCTCTCTTGCTCTCTTCAGGAAGATGCCAAGCAGCTTCAGGAGGTTGTTGTTTCGGGTAAGGCTGGTCTGAATGGTACGAAGACCGGTGCGGCCATGAGTATCAATGCTCAGCAGATAGCTGATATGCCTTCTATCTCGCACAGTATTGCGGATGTGGCTCGCCTGAATCCACAGCTTACTACAAACGGACAGTCTGGTTCTATGTCATTTGCCGGTATGAACAACCGTTATAATTCATTCCAGATTGATGGTGTGATGAATAACGACGTGTTCGGTCTTACTGCTAATGGCAGTAATGGCGGTCAGGCAGGATCTCAGCCTGTTTCTATGGAGACTATTGACCAGATTCAGGTAAATATCGCTCCTTTCGATGTTCGCCAGGGTGGTTTTACCGGTGGTGCCATCAACGCGGTAACCAAGAGCGGTACCAATGAATTCCATGGAAGTGGCTATTTCTATGGGAACAACCAGAATTTGGTAGGTCGTCATTATAAGAATATGGACGGTACCTATGCTCAGCCTTATGATGATGAGAAGGAAACTTTGTTCGGATTTACGCTCGGTGGTCCAATCATCAAGAACAAACTCTTCTTCTTCGCAAACTATGAGAATTCAGAAAAGTCGTACCCAACTCAGTATACCATCGATTCTCCAGATGTTAAGTTTAATCCGGATTTGGCTAAGGACTTGATGTCTAAGATTTATGACTTGGCTAACCGTCAGGGTTATGATTATGCAACTTCATGGGCAGATAAAGATAAGAACGTGAAGAGCCAAAAAGCTGGTTTGAAGTTGGATTGGAACATCAACGAGTTCAATAAGTTCTCTGTTCGTTGGAGCTATGTAGATGCCAAGCAGACGCTTGGTCTGGGTGGTATTGCTACATTGAATACTACCGACCACTTGTATGATTTCACATCTAAAACTCATTCTTTCTCAGCAGAGTTGCAGAGCCGCATCTCTCCAAACCTGAGCAATGAGGCACGTGTATCTTACGTTCGTGTTCGTGATGCGCGTACTTCTGGTCAGCCAGCTCCATCTATCACTATTTACAAGGTAGGAAATGGTACCGTGAATATCGGTAATGAATATTCTTCTATGGCTAATGGATTGAATCAGGATATCTATACGCTCGAAGATAACTTTACATGGTTCAAGGGTAATCATACGCTGACATTCGGTACACATAACGAGCTTTATAAGTTCTCTAACCTCTTCCTTCAGAATCTCTATGGATGCTATTATTTTGATACTCCAGACGATTTCCTGAATTATTATACTGGTTGTGGAGCTGATGGCTTGGGAGGTGATGGTAAGTATATCAAGAACTTCTACTTCACGCAGGCTAATGTTGAGGTTACCGGTAATCCTCGTTGGGCACCAGAGTTTAGTGCAGCTCAGTTGGGCTTCTATGTACAGGACAAGTGGGATGTGACAGACAGCTTCCAGCTCACCTATGGTCTCCGTATGGATATGCCTCTGTTCTTTGATACTCCTACCGAGAATGCTAAATTCAATGAGTGGGCAGCAGGTAAGGGATATGGTTTCAAGACCAATCAGAAACTTGCCAGTACACCAATGTGGAGCCCTCGTGTAGGTTTCCGTTGGGATATTGAGAAGAACCGCAAATATATCCTTCGTGGAGGTATCGGTGTATTCACTGGTCGTATTCCTTTCGTTTGGTTGAGCAACAACTTTACGAATACTGGTGTGCAGACATCTTCTTACTCTGCAAAAAATAATTCTGCTGTGCAGCTCATCATGGATCCTAACAAGCAGACTCTGAATGCAGATAATCTGAAGGCTACCGGTAGCCAGCTGATCAATGTGTTTGACAAGGATTTCAAGTTCACTCAGACTATGCGTGTTAACCTTGGTTTCGATTTCAATCTCCTGGGTATCGAATGGACTGCTGAGGGTATCTTCAGCAAGAGTCTGAATGATGTTTATTACAAGAACTTGGCTTATGAGGAGTCTGGTAAGACCTTGTCTCAGACCTCTTACATGAACTGGGATAACCGTCCTGTTTATACAAAGGTGGCAGATGCTAAGTCGTTTACCAACATCTATGCAATGTATAATACCAGCAAGGGCTACAGCTACAGCCTGTCTTTGTCTGCAGCTAAGCACTTTGCGTTCGGTCTTGATCTGAATGCATCTTATACATTCACTCACTCAGAGTCTGTAAGCAGTATGACCTCATCTGTTGCTCAGAGCAACTGGCGTAATACTCATACTTATCGCTTCTCAAACAACCCAGAGTTGGCTAATAGTGGTTATAATGTGCCTCATACAGTGAAGGCTTCTGCTTTCTATCACTTCAACTGGGGAACCAACAAGTTGTTTACCACTACAGTAGGTCTTATCTACCAGGGTCAGAGCGGTTCTCCTTACTCTCTCGTTTATAGTGGAGATATCAACGGAGATAATGGTACAAGTAATGACTTGATTTTCATCCCTACAGATGCGCAGTTAGACCAAATGCAGTTCTTGGGTACAGATGCTTATACTGCTGAGCAGCAGCGTGCTAATTTGAAGCAGTGGCTTGCTACTACTCGTTATGTGAAGGATCATCGTGGTGAGTACTTCGAGCGTTATGGTGATAACTTGCCATTCGAGAGTCATTTCGATTTCCACTTCGGTCAGAAGTTTGGAATCCGTACAGGCAAGTATGTACATGCTTTGGAACTGACTTTGGATATCATGAACGTGGCTAACCTCCTGAACAAGGATTGGGGCCGTACCTTCAGTAGTGGTTATAACAGCGAGTTTGTTTCTCCGATCACGTACAAGGGTGATGGTGTATTCCAGTTCGCTAACCCATCAGATATGCCTCTCAAGTATCCTAGCTCATACTACAGCCGCTGGCGTGGTCAGGTTGGTTTGAAGTATACATTCTAAGGTATAATTATCTTTTCAGACAACATATCATTAATATAAAAAGAGGGTGAATCATTTATAAATGATTCACCCTCTTTCTGGTTTTATAAGAACAAGTCTTTCTTTGGCATATTCGCCATGTATTTCTTTCTCAGTTTCTCGAAGAAAGCCATTGTATCGTTAGAGAAGCCGTGGCCCTTCCATGTAGATGTATTCGTAATGAGAATCCAGCATTGGTTATCCGGATATTTCAGGACGATGGCTGATGTGCCTGCCAGCGAACCTGTACGAATCCATGGCTTGTTGCTCTTTGGTGTATAGTTCCAGCCGATAGAGTATTGGTGGTCGGCTTGCTCGCGCGTCATAAACTGGATGCTCTTTTTGCTGAGGATATCCTTGACATGTGGCAAACCATCGATGCTGGCAATAAAGCGGCTCAACTCTGCAGTCGAACCACACCAGGCACCTGCACCCGAGAGACGAGGGAGGTCGGTATCGCCATAGCATTTCTCTACCAGTCGTCCACTGTTGTTGTATTCATACACAGGGATGCTGCCTTGGTGCATGTAGTACTTCGTCTCGTTAGGTCTGCGGTCCTTTAAGTAAGTTCCCGCAATGTGCATGTCGTAGCAGCCGGCAGGGTGTAGAACATATTTCTGCATGAAGTTTTCATATTTCATTCCGCTCTTCTTCTCGATAATCATGGAGAGAATCATGTAGCCCAGATTACTGTAGCATTTGCCTTCGCCAGGAGTATAACCCAAGTGGCGCTTCAAGAGAATCTTGAGCAGGGTAGGGTGATCAGGTGGCGTCTTAAGATGGTTCTGCATCATGATGTAGCGGGTGGAAGATACAGGGTCGCCGGCATAGTTGTTGAAACCAGCCTGATGGCGCAGCAACTGTTCTATGGTGATGTCGTAATATCGCTTGTCCTTGATACTGTTGTTGTAAACGGTATCGCGCAGGATTCCCTTTTCGCCAAATACCTTCTCGTTCAGCTTGAGTTTCTTCATTTCCTGCAACTTCATGATACCTACGGCTGTAATCAGTTTCGATACCGAGGCGAAGCGCATCAGCATGTTAGGCTCCATTCTGATGCCTCGCTCCTTATCCGCCATTCCGAATCCGCGGGCATAGAGTAGCGAGTCGTTGCGGGTGATGACGAGTTGGGCTCCATTGATTTCCCATCTCTTGAGATACCTTTCTATTACCGAGTCCATCTCATGATATTCCTTCCCCTCTGTCAGGGCATTTGAGATGGAATCGTTGATGTGAACCTTAGGGAGCGAATCTGCCGCCTTGTTCTTGTCTGATGCTGATGTACAGCGAGATACACAGCTGTGTGTAGTCCATCCTACGATTGCTGTAAAGGTAAGCAATATGATTGCTATGCGTTTTTTTCTTAGTCGTCGTGCCATTTTATTTAATTTTTCTATGCAAAGATAATGCAATCTTCTCAAATAACAAAACATTGAAAATATATTTAAATTTATTTTGTATTGTCTATGAATTATCGTACCTTTGTACCCAGTTATAAAGAAAAACAATGAAGAAGGTATTAAAAAAGGTATTAAGATCCATATTCTATATAGTAGTCATGTCGGTTCTGGCATTCCTGCCCGACTTCTGGCTTTGGCATATCGGGGTGAGTGAGTGGCCTTTGCTGCTAGCCATCTTATGGTGGGTTCCCTCGTTGTTACTTGTTCTTGCCGAAGTGGGGTTGCAGATGGGGTTCTTCCATAAGTTGTCAGTCCGTGTACTCTTTACTACCATACTTTTCTCGGCATTCCCTAAGGTTGTCTTCATCCTGTTCGATGCATTTCTTCCTTGGTTCTTTGCTCTGATTCCTGCTTTGGGTGTAATGGGATGGTTTGCCTTCGGCTTTATAGAGGGTTGGAAGCGGTTAGAACTGAAACATATTACCTTTACCTCGCCCGATTTGCCACCTTATTTTGATGGTTACCGTCTGGTACAGATTACCGACTTTCATCTCGGTTCGTTTCCTCCCGGCAATGATTTCGTGCAGAAGGTGGTGGATGCGACCAACAATGAAGAACCCGATATGATTCTCTTTACGGGCGATCTGGTCAATAACCAAGCCAGCGAAGTGGAGCCTTATCTGGATACGCTGGGGCAGCTTCATGCGTCAGATGGCATCTATTCTATCTGGGGAAATCATGATTATTGTGAATATGGCAACAATCATTCTATTGGCGCTTTGAAGAGAAACCGCCGTATGCTCTATGGTTATCAGGAAAGTCTGGGGTGGCATCAGCTGATGAACGAACATCATGTGGTGAGTCATGGTATGGCATCTATCGCTGTAATAGGCGTAGAGAATCCCGGTCAGCCTCCTTTCACCAATCGCAGTAATCTGAAGAAAGCGATGAAGGGGTTGAATCCAGATATGTTTAAAATCCTCTTGAGTCATGATCCTCACCATTGGCGCAGAGAAGTAGTTGGTAAGAAGATACAACTTACTCTGGCGGGACATACGCATGCCGGACAATTGAAAATAGGTAAATGGACGCCTGCCCGCATGGCTTTCAAAGAGTGGGGCGGAGCTTACCGCATTGGTGAGCAGATGCTCTATGTATCATCGGGGATTGGTGGTTCTTTCCCTTTCCGCCTAGGCGCATGGCCTGAACTGACAGTTATCACGCTGAAACGTGATTTATAGTTCTTAAAGATAACAAAACTGGTGTTTAAGTGTTAAAATACAGTTAAATGTTAGCTGTTTGAACCATTGTGATGAAAAAAACGTGTTAAAAATTTGGTGGTTCGAATAAATGTTGTACCTTTGCACTAGTTTTCGCATATATTTGGGCAAATGGGGGGTGTCGTGAGATTGTACTCCATTTGTTTTTTTGAAGCAAGGCGAAAATACTTCACATCAGAAGTAGCTGTTCACATTTTAATTTTACATTTAACATTGAAAACAATGAAGATTCCTGTAGAAGAACAATATAAATACGTAAAACTTACTCTCCCGGATGGAAGCAAGGCTGAAGGTCAGGCTGTCTTGTTGCATGCCTGTTGTGCACCTTGTTCGGCGGCTATCGTAGAATGTATGCTTCGTAATGGCATGAAGCCTACTGTATATTTCAGTAACAGTAATATCTATCCTCAGCAGGAGTATGATGTACGCAAACATGAACTGAAACGATTCCTGGAAGCCCAGAATGTACCTTATGTAGAGGATGAGTATGACCATCAGGAGTGGCTTTCTGTTATCAAGGGTTTAGAGGATGAGCCCGAGCGTGGCAGCCGTTGTTCTGTCTGCTTTCAGTTCCGCCTCTCTCATGCAGCCAAGTATGCGCAGGTGCATGGATTTCACCTTCTTACTACCACGTTGGCATCTTCGCGCTGGAAGAATATCAAACAGATAGATACTGCCGGTCATCTTGCCGTTGAGGCTTATCCTGATGTAGAATGGTGGGATATGAATTGGCGGAAGGGCGGTTTGCAGAATCGCCGAGGTGAACTCTTGAGAATCAATGAATTCTATAATCAGTTATATTGTGGTTGCGAATTCAGTATGAGATAAATGAAAAAGCCCAGGACATCACGCCCTGGGCTTTTTTATAAGAATCTGTGAAATCTGTAGTGCTTAAGAAAGACCAGTAATCTCACCGTTTACTACATCAATGCGCTCAGCCTGTGGGCTCTTTGGTAAGCCCGGCATACGCATGATAGGACCAGCGATGACTACAATCATCTCGGCACCCATATTTACGGTGATGTCGCGAACGTGGAGTTCGAAACCTTCTGTAGGACCGTATGCCTTGGCATCGGTAGAGAAACTGTACTGAGTCTTGGCAATACAGATAGGGAACTTTTCAGCACCCAGCTTCTTGATCTCTTCAATCATCGCCTTGGCAGAATCGCTCAATGTCACGCTGCCTGCTCCGTAAAGATTGAATGCAACCTTTTCTATCTTCTCCTCAACGCTATCGTTATCATCGTAAGCAAAATAGAGAGGGGCTGATGGACGCTCATCGATGGTCTTCACTACGAGGTTGGCAAGTTCAATGGCACCATTTCCGCCTTCGGCAAAGGCGCTGTTTACGGCGAAACCGCAACCCATCTCCTCGCAATGCTTGCGCAATACTTCAATTTCTTCATCTGTATCGGTTGCAAACTTGTTGAATGCAATCACTACAGTCTGACCAAAGCTCTGCAGGTTCTTTACGTGCTTGTCGAGGTTCCAGTAACCGGCTTCCATACCTGCGATGTTTGGCTTCTTGATATCTTCCTGAGCTACACCACCATGCATCTTCAACGCCTGGAGAGTAACAACGAGAACAGTGAGGTCTGGTTGCAAACCTGTCTTGCGGCATTTGATGTCATAGAACTTCTCTGCACCGAGATCTGCACCGAATCCTGCCTCTGTAATAGCATAGTCGCCATACTCAAGAGCAGCAGCTGTAGCCATGACGGAATTGCAGCCATGAGCAATGTTGGCAAAAGGACCGCAATGAACAAATGCTGGTGTACCCTCTGTTGTCTGAACCAGATTTGGCTTCAAAGCATCGAGAAGGAGAGCTACGATACTGCCACCTACACCCATATCCTTTACGGTAAATGGCTTGTCGTCCTCGGTGATGCCCAGGAGGATATTATCGATACGGCGACGAAGATCATCGATGCTTGTTGCGAAACACATGATAGCCATAATCTCAGAAGCTGGCGTAATATCGAAACCAGACTCTGTCTCGATGCCGTTCTTATCTCCTATACCGGTGATGATGCGGCGCAAGCCTCTATCGTTCACATCCATGACGCGACGCCAAAGAATCTTCTTGAGTTTGAAACCCTCTGCTTCGTGCTGGAAACGGTAATTGTCCAGAAGGGCAGAAATCATGTTGTTGGCCTCTGTGATGGCATGGAAATCGCCAGTGAAATGGAGATTAATCTTATCCATAGGCAAAACCTGGGCGTAACCGCCACCTGCTGCGCCACCCTTCATGCCAAAGCAAGGACCCAGAGATGGTTCGCGAAGTGCTACTACAGCCTTCTTGCCAATCTTCTGCATGCCCAATGCGAGACCTACAGATACCGTAGTCTTACCATTACCAGCCTTTGTAGGGCTGATAGCTGTAACAAGGATGAGATGGTGATTCTTAAACTTGTTGGTGTCAATCTTGTCCGTAGTAATCTTAGCGATGTAACGGCCGTAGTTTTCCACTTGGTCTTCATGGATTCCAAGTTCTGCTGCCACTTCATTGATAGGGCGCATTTTTACTGATTTAGCTATTTCAATATCTGTCAACATAAAAAGTAATGTTTTGTATTTTGAGTGCAAAGGTACGGAAAAGAATCCATATAAATGCATAGGAATGTATAAAAAAACAAAATAAAAAAAAAGGAAGACTTTCCCCATTTCCAAATGACGAAGTTTAAAAAAGGTAAATTGTAGGATTTTGTCGTGTGAATGTAGTACCTTTGCAAGCGAATTTATATTTTATAGTACGTATGAACAAGTCTTTAGCATTAGCTCATTTTCAGACGAGCTTTCAGTTTATCACGCATCAGAACGAGCGCTTCTCTTATCTCGAAGGTGCCTATCTGGCACTTATCGGAGGATGTGATTGGGTTCAGCTTCGCATGAAGGGGGCTACCGATGAAGAGGTAGAGCCTATAGCCCGTAAGTTAAAGTTGGCTTGCGAGGGTGCCGGTGCAACTTTTATCCTAGACGACCGTGTAGAACTGGTGAAGAAGTTACAGATAGATGGTGTACATCTTGGCAAGAACGATATGCCGGTTGATGAGGCCCGTAAGCTCCTGGGTGAAGAATTCATTATCGGAGGAACAGCCAATACATTTGATGATATTCGCCGTTTGCATGAACAGGGGGCTGATTATATCGGTTGCGGTCCGTTCCGCTATACTACTACCAAGGAGAAACTCTCTCCGGTGTTGGGTATAGAAGGTTACCGCCAGATTATTGAGCAGATGAGGGAGAATAAAATCTCTCTGCCTATGGTAGCCATCGGAGGTTTGACTCCAGACGATATAGATCCGCTTGCAGAATTGGGCATCGGTGTGGCAATGAGCGGTACCATCCTGAATGCGGAGAACCCTGTTACCATGACTCGTCAGATTCATGACAAGTGTTTCGGATTATTCATAGAAAATCTCAATCATTATTTTGAGAATCAGTAGAATGATACTCATAAATGATGATTTTTCATAGAAAAGAGAAGAAAGTTCAGGTTTTCTTCTCTTTTCTCATTTTATTGTTGTAATTTTGCATCCGCATTGCATAACTGTTGCAAGCCAATTACAAATAATGAATTTAAAAGACATGAAATTAATAGTGGGAATAAACTTAGGAAATATAGGAAAAACAGATGCTGTCGGAAAGAACGAGAACATCATGATATACGCACCTTCAAATAAAGGTGCTTAAAAACCCGGGCACAAACGTGTTCGGGCTTTTTTATTTTACTATATATAATAGGTGTAAAACCAACTCAAAATAGATAGTGTGTGCAAAATATATAATTATTAACTTTGTAAAAAAAAAGTATTAAAATGATGAAAACAGAATGGAGAGGTTTCAAAGGAAACATGTGGCAGAGTGAAGTGAATCTTCGTGATTTCATTCAGAACAACTACACTTGTTATGACGGCGATGAGTCGTTCCTTGCAGAACCAACTCAGGCAACTAACACCCTTTGGGGTATGTTGAAGGAACTCCAGAAGGAGGAGCGCGCCAAGGGTGGTGTGCTTGATATGGAAACAGAAATCGTTTCAGGATTGACAGCTTACGGTGCTGCCTATATTGGTGAGGGTACCAAGGATTTGGAGAAAGTGGTAGGTCTTCAGACTGATAAACCTCTGAAGCGTGCCTTCATGCCATACGGTGGTATCAAGATGGCGGAGCAGGCTTGTACAACATATGGCTATCAGCCATCTGAGAAGCTCCACGAAATCTTCCACAAGTATTGCAAAACTCATAATGATGGCGTATTCGATGCTTATACTCCAGAGATGAAGCTCGTTCGCCATAACCACATTCTTACCGGTCTTCCTGATACTTACGGTCGTGGACGTATCGTAGGTGACTATCGTCGTGTAGCCCTTTATGGTATCGACTTCCTCATCGAGGAGAAGAAGAACGACCTCGCTAACATGGGCGACCGTGAGATGATCGACGACGTTATCCGTCTTCGTGAAGAGGTTGCTATGCAGATCAAGGCGCTCAAGGGCTTGAAGGAGATGGCTCAGTTGTATGGCTACGATATCAGCCAGCCAGCTAAGAACGCTCGCGAGGCTGTTCAGTGGTTGTACTTCGGTTACCTCGGAGCTGTGAAGACTCAGAATGGTGCTGCGATGTCTGTAGGCCGTATCTCTACATTCCTCGATATCTATATCCAGCGCGACTTGAACGAGGGTACTCTTACCGAGGATGAGGCTCAGGAGCTCATCGACCACTTGGTCATGAAGTTCCGTATGGTTAAGTTCGCCCGTATCCCTTCTTACAACGAGCTCTTCACCGGCGACCCAGTTTGGGCTACTCTCGAAGTAGGTGGTATGGGTCAGGATGGCCGCTCAATGGTTACCAAGAACGACTTCCGTTTCCTCCACACATTGGAGAACATGGGTCCTTCACCAGAGCCAAACCTCACTGTACTCTATAGCTCTCGCTTGCCAAAGGCATTCAAGCACTACGCTTCTTTGATTTCTGTAAAGACAAGCTCTATCCAGTATGAGAACGATGACGTAATGCGCCCAGTTTGGGGTGACGACTATAGCATCTGCTGCTGTGTATCTGCTACACAGACAGGTAAGGAGATGCAGTTCTTCGGTGCACGTGCCAACTTGGCTAAGTGCTTGACCTACGCTGTTTCTGGCGGTGTTGATTCAAAGACACGCGAGCAGTGCGGTCCTAAGTATCGCGCCGTTGAGGGTGATGTATTGACATACGAGGAGTTCATGCCACGTTTCATGGATATGATGGACTGGTTGGCTGGCGTTTATGTGAAGACATTGAACCTCATCCACTACATGCACGATAAGTACTTCTACGAGGCAGCAGAGTTGGCGCTCATCGATACAGATGTTCGTCGTACTTTCGCTACAGGTATCGCTGGTTTCAGCCACGTAGTTGACTCTATCTCAGCTATCAAGTATGCCAAGGTAAACATCGTCCGTGATGAGACCGGTTTCCCTCTCAGCTTCAAGACCGAGGGCGACTTCCCACGTTACGGTAACGATGATGAGCGTGCTGATGAAATTGCAGTATGGTTGCTCAAGACCTTCATGAACATGATCAAGAAGCACCACACATACCGCAATTCAGAGCCTACTACATCTATCCTGACTATCACATCAAATGTAGTATACGGTAAGTACACCAGCAACATGCCTGATGGTCGTCCAGCCGGTGCTCCATTGGCTCCAGGTGCTAACCCATCTTACGGTGCAGAGAAGAACGGTCTTTTGGCTTCATTGAACTCAGTAGCTAAGTTGCCATACGAGTATGCTCTCGATGGTATCTCTAATACTCAGACCATCAGTCCAGGTGCTCTCGGACATAACGATGAGGAGCGTGCCCAGACATTGGTAGGTGTATTGGATGGTTACTTCAACCAGGGTTCTCACCACCTGAATGTGAACGTATTCGGTATCGACAAGCTCAAGGATGCGATGGAGCATCCTGAGAAGGAAGAGTACCAGAACTTCACCATCCGTGTGAGTGGTTACGCTGTTAAGTTCATCGACTTGACACGTGAGCAGCAGCTCGACGTAATCGCTCGTCAGGCTCACGAGAGACTCTAAGGAAGTGAAGAATGAAGAGGGAAGAGTGAAGAATCCTCTTGTCTCTTTGTAACATATAGATTGCCCGCTAGATTTTCTTTCCGAGGATATTTAGCGGGCATTTTAGCTTATTTAACTGCAAAATGGAGCAAGATATTGATAAATTTACTAATTTTGCAGTATGAATTTATCAAAAGATGGGAAAAGGACTTTATTTGCTGAAGCGAGTAAGTTCTGTTTGGACATTGCTAAGTTAGTTATTGGTGGTGTTCTTCTGGCGAGCATCATGAAGGAAGATATAGATAAAGTAACTCTTTATATGTTAGGAGTTCTTATAGTCTTATTCTTTACCTTTTTGGGCTTCTTGTTTTTAATCATTTCTAAAAAGATAAAATAATATGGGTGTATTTCTTTTTTTAGGTGTTATAGCCTTATTTATGAGTCTTTTTGCATTGTGGGGAATATATGATCTTCGAAAGAATGCATAAGGGTTTTGTACACAGCATAGAGAGCTTTGGTTCTGTAGATGGACCAGGCATCAGATTTTTGATTTTCCTGCAGGGGTGTCCGATGCGCTGCCAGTTCTGCCATAACCCGGATTCATGGAAGATGGGAGTAGGAGAGGAATGGAGTGCCGATGATCTGCTGGATAAGGCAGAGCGATTCAAGAGTTATTGGGGGGACAAGGGCGGTATTACCGTAAGTGGTGGAGAAGCCCTGATGCAGATAGACTTTCTCATCGAACTTTTCGAGAAAGCCCATCAGCGTGGCATCAACACTTGTCTTGATACATCAGCGCAACCCTTCCGAAAAGAGGGTGCTTTCTTCGATAAATTCGAGCGTCTGATGACCGTCACAGATACTGTTCTTCTTGATATCAAGCATATCAACGATGAAGAGCATCGTAAACTCACCCGCCATTCTAATGTAAACATACTGGATTGTGCACGATATTTAAGCGAGATACACAAACCAGTATGGATTCGTCACGTCCTGATTCCAGGTATTACCGACAAGGATGAATACCTCAATCAGTTGCGCGATTTTCTCTCAACACTCTCTAATATTGAGCGAATAGATGTCTTACCCTATCATACGATGGGTATCTACAAGTATGAGAAACTAGGTATTGCCTACCCGCTGGAAGGCATAGATCCTCCTACTAGTGATCGCATAGCTCATGCAGAAGCAATCTTGCAAGAGGCACTTTAGCCTCTTGCAAGACTGCTTAGATGAGCGTCTAGCGAACTGGTGAGACGGGCTTTGATGATAGGCTTTGTGATGTAGTCGTTTACTCCAAGCTCATAGCACTCATCAATATTATCCTTGTTGCTTAACAGGGAAACCACGATGATGGCCATTTCGTTTTTCGAGTATTTAGAGCGTACATGGTCTATTACGTCCCACCCATTTACATGTGGCATCATCAAGTCGAGCAGTATCACGTCCGGCTTGAATGAGTCAATCAGTTCAATGGCTTCTTTTCCGCCATTTGCAGTTTTCACGTCGATGTCAAAGTCCTTTATCATTTCAGAGATAGTTTCAATATTTTCTGAAATATCATCGACGATTAGCACTTTGTTCTTTTCCATTTTTCACTGGTTATTATATAGGTTCTTTCCGATCTTGAAGATCTAGTTTCTTGGCTTGTGAATGCCGTAGATGTCGCACATGAATCCTTTATCAGTGATTAGATTGTTCATGTCGATACTGTCGAACATCTTGTGATGAGTACCGATTACCACAATCTGATACTCTTTTTCCAGAACTTTAGGATCATCTGTCACCTTGATGTTATATTCTTCTTTTACTTCCTTTACATCTACCAATGGATCGTAGAGTGTGGTTTTGTAACCTGCTCCTACCAGGTTGATATAGAGATCGGCTACTTTTGTGTTTCTGATATCATCGCTGTCTGGCTTGAACGAGAAGCCGAGGATCAGCACGTTAGTCTCCGGAGCCTTGAACTTTCTGCTTTCAGATGCATTCTTTATCTTTCCAGCCATCCATACCGCCATCTGCTCGTTAACCTCGCGGGCTGTAGAGAGCAGCGATGGTACCACGTCAACCTCCTGTGCCTTGTTAATCAGGTAGTATGGGTCTACCGCGATGCAGTGACCGCCAACGAGTCCTGGAGTAGCTGGCACGAAGTTCCATTTTGTGCTAGCTGCCGCCGTTACGTCTTCAATGTTGATGTTCATCTTGTCGAAAATCTTTTCCATCTCATTGAAGAAGGCTATCTGTATGTCTCTCTGGCAGTTCTCCATCAGTTTACATGCCTCTGCTATTTTGATACTCTTCGCCTTGTAGGTGCCATGGGTAAGTACTGAAGCATAGAGGCTGTCGATGATAGCTGCTGCTTCGGGTGTAGAACCGCTGGTAACCTTCACGATGTTCTCGATGGTATGAACAGTATCGCCCGGGTTGATGCGCTCTGGCGAGAAGCCTACAAAGAAACTCTGGTTCAATTTCAATCCAGATGTAGATGCCAGTAATGGGGCGCAGACCTCTTCTGTCAGACCTGGGTAAACGGTACTCTCGTAGACTACGATATCACCTTCTTTCAGAATCTTGCCAACCTCAGCTGTAGCATTGCGCACGCAACTGATGTCTGGCTTGTTCGATTTGTTCACCGGTGTCGGTACAGCGATGATATACACGTTACACTTCTTCAGGTCATCAATATTGCTGGTCAGTTTCAGTCCCTGTTCCAAAGCTTTGGATACAGGTCTGTTGTCTTCCATCGTGCTTTTGGCTAACTTGGCTACCTTCTCAGCTTTGATGTCATAACCCCATGTATCGTATTTCTTTGAGAATAAGCATGCCAGTGGAGTACCAACATACCCCAAACCTATTACTCCAATCTTAAACTCAAAAGACTTGTTTATCATATACTATATTGTTTATGTTTTATAATGTTATTTCTTTTATTGGGAGCTCCCTGCTGTGTTTGCGTTACAGCAAGTAACTCGGGTCTTTTAGATTCCTTCAAGCTGAGCATAGCGCGAAGTCTTCTCAGGGTTCCATGCGTCCTTGTAAGAACGGCGGAAGAAGATTTCTTGCAGATGAGCCGACAGACGGGCGATACGCAGGAAATAACCTGTATAAGGCGACATCAGTGGCAGATATCTGTAGAGGAACCACACGTCTTTCTTTCTTTCTGAAACCATCAGCACCAGGAGGAAGGCAAGCTGCGAGAAGCATACTCTGATAAAGTAGCCCAGCGCCAGCACCTCGATGATGTGCGTGTTAAACGTGATGGCGAGCTTGATGATATACCACAACCACAGGAAATTGAGGAAGCAGTCGAAAACCACACTCTCCATGTTGGATAACCAGTTAAGGATACTCCAGTTCTTTGTAGGCAGCAGAATGTCGGCATGCTTGCGGAGACGGAATCTCACGAGCGAGCGCGACCATCTGATGCGCTGATGATACAGCTTATACCATTTGGTAGGCACATTGGTCATACAGATGGCATCTTCGGCAAATTTCACTTTATATCCGGCTTTGCGGATCTTCTGTGTCAGGTCACCGTCCAGTCCCGGTCCTATGTCCCAATAGCCCACTTCCTTCAGTGTCTTTCTTTCGAAGGCTCCGAACGCTCCCGAAATGATGTGGTAGATACCCAGTTCGCTGGTTACGATACGTCCCACCTGTATTCGCTTCAGGTATTCGAAAGCCTGCAGCGATGAGCAGATGGTCTCCTTGTAGTTGCGCACTTTCACACATCCTCCTACGCCCTTTACCATTCCGTCGATGTAGAAGGGGAGTAGAATCTTCTCCAGTGCATCACGGTCGAGCGAAGAGTCGGCATCCAGACATACGATGTATTTGCCTCTTGCCATCTGGGCTCCATAGTTGCTGGCGGCAGCTTTACCGCCTCTTGTATCCAACCTCAGGTAGTGGGTGATATACCCGGCTCTGTAGAGGTCGTTACAAATCAGTTTGGTGTCGTCGTCGCTACCATCGTCTACCACGATGATTTCGTAGTTGCGGTAGGTTTGCTCAGCCAGCGAGTTCACCATTTTGAATATATGTTTGCCTTCGTTCTTTCCCGGTACGAGGATGCTGATAAGCGGATTCTCGCGGTACAGGAAGTACTTGGCATATTCTTTCTCTTTATCTATCCGGTTTCTCTTCATCAGTCGGTTTCCGATTACGAGATATTCCAGGATATAATATCTTGGCATCTCGATGAAGAAGAGGAACCAGTAGGTATTCACGATACTGCTAAACGATAGCGTGCTGATCCAGTCGAAGAAATCGTTCAGATGTTCTGCTATGCTAAACATACGCTTTTCCCTTTCTTCTTGATGGCTTATCTCAGCACGGTGAGCGCCAAGAGGGCCATGATTATGAGTATACCTGCGATGGTGACAAGGATGGCAACGAGTTTCTTGTAGAGTACGATGCGCTTCTGTATCTTGTCGTTTTCATCTTCCTTCGGCTCCGTATCAAGCAGCTCTTCCTGCGGCTTCACCTCTTTCTCTTCTTCCTTCATCAGAGGTTCCTCTGAGTAGCGGCAGTAGTCGTCTGGAGTCATATCCACATATTGCAGTTTGTTGAAGAACTCGTCATAGTTGTTGGCGATGGTCTTCGTCTTGGTTTCCAGCATGCTGCAGATAATCTCGTCCGGTTCTATCGAGTTGGCCACCTTTCTGATGGCTACCGACATCTCCTTGCTCAGTTTCTGCTGAGCCTCTTCCACCGTTTCTCCCTGCTCATAGAGGGTAGAGGATACGTAGAAGATATTGTTGTAGTAAGACACCTTGTGATTGGAGAAGATTCTACAGAGCTTGCCCTGTATGCTTTCCTTTATCTTTACGGTATCCTTGTTATCATCTATAATCCATATCTTGCCTACCATGACCGAGAGTTCATCCTTGCGGTAGGTTTCCATCAGCTGGCGTCGCAGTCGGTTCATCAGCAGATAATATTCCATGAAGTTATCATAGATGTTCACCATGTTGTTGAACATGATGTTGCCGCTGGTCAGCGTTCTGATTCCTTCTTCCGTTATCTCGTAGTCCTCTACGTCTCGTGGCACCAGGGCATTTACCGGATAGGTGTTCTCGCAGTAGCAGCAGGTTGCCTTAGTGATAGGCGAGGTAAACGAGTTCTCGCAGTCGTTGCAGGTATATACCACGGCTGGTCTGTCATAGTCAACACCGATGTGGCGCAGTTTCTTGTGACACTTCGGACAGATGAGCATACCGCCCACATTGTAGCTGCTTTCCGGCGATACGTTGGCGCAGCTGAAGTGGTGGATGATGTTCTGTATCTTCAGGTTCGAACTTCCGCACTTCGGACAGCACTCCGTATAGAGCAGGTGAGAGTGGTTGCACTTAGGGCAGAGGTGCTCCTTGAGCAGGAAGCGGTGAATGCGCAGTGATCCGAACTCCACCATAGTGTCGATGAACATGAACATCTCGTTGAGATGGAAGAGACTCATACTGTGATAGTGCTCGAAGATTGGGTTGATATATCCCAAAGACGATTTCTCCAGCAGTCGGTGTCCCATGATTCGCTGGTCTCTTGAGAGCAGGTATTTCAGGATGTTGGCAAAGATCTGGTTAGGCTGTGTAGGACGGCTTGTTTCGCTTTTTACACCAAACTTCTGTCTTGCCAGCTTGATTTTGTCAATAATCTCATATACCTTTTCATTGTTCATGTCGCTCACATAGGCATCGACGATATAGTCGATGATCTGTCCCTTTCCCGATAACGCCGTATTGACGAATATCGGTTTGTAGCTACATTTCCACGATAAGATTGGACTGGCTCCAAACAGTATAGCATGGAACGCACGCTCACTCTTCGTATTGATGTAAATACAATCGAAGTAGTCGGGCTGGATGTCCGGTGTCGAGTCGATATCTATATAGCTATCGATGGTGAGCACCATATCTCCACGTTTGTTTCTTCTAAGTCCAATCATTCTTTATTTCTTTTGTTCTTGATGATTATTGGTGTCGCTCGAAATCATGTTGCTTCGCTTCACGTTTTCGTTCTTGCCCACTGGGACGGTGTACATCGGTAGTGGCTTCGGATCGAGCATGGCACCAATCTTATTCACTCTTATTCTTACCGGCAGTCTGTTGCTCATTACCCATGCCGGAACTCTCTGGTTCGGGTTCAGGGTGAAGACGGCAACCACTGCGTTGGCATCATGCGAGAAGTTACTCTGCAGATGCTTTGGTATTTCCTCTACTCTCAGACCTACCATCTGCAACTTAGCCTGCAGTTCCAGATCTTTGTTGATGATGATGTCTGCATCGTCAGGGCTTTCCATATACTTCACCATGTCGTTGGGTACGTATGCGATTACGCCCAGATGGCAGTCTGCATAGTCGGTATGCTGGATAACCATCACCTCATCGCTTTTGAACACCAGTGTCTTGTCGCTCACATTGATTTTTGAGATGTAAGCATCGGCTGGTGCACAGCAGTAGTGTATCAGTCCCGGGTTGTAGATGCTGGTGTTGGAGTATGGCATGGAAGCATTTGCTCTGCCGGCTCCTCTGCGGCTCATGAAGTTATAGGTGGTGTTCTTAGCCTGTGCGTAGATTTCCACCTTGTTAGCCTGCTTTCTCAATTCCTCTTCTACCTCGGCAATCTCAGCATCCAGTGCATTTCGCTTGGTGTTGTCTGTAAGACCGTAGTAGATATCCGAACTTTCAGATGCTTTCTGTTTTCTCAGTTCGGCAAGTCGGGTACGCAGCACCGGAATCTCCTGCTGGGCGAGTTTAGCCTGTACCTCCATGTCGTGAGTCTCCTTTACGGCAGAAGGCAGAATGTTCGGGTCGTATTGGTTCACAATGTTACCTAGCAGTACATAAGAGTAGAGCGTATCTCCCTTATGCACCACTTCACCCATTTCTTTGTTCACCTTAAGGATATAGATGTCGTCAACGGCACTGATATGGTTTTCATCGAGGGTTATATAACCGTCGAAGGTTGCCCATATCATACGAGTGACAATATAGTAGGCGGCAAGCACGATAACCAGCAGGAAGATCAGGGCAAAGATGATCTGCTGTCTGGCAAGGCGGTGACCCTGCGTCTTCAGCAAGTCTGCCATCGCCTGTTCTTGTGGCGTGCCATTATATTGGAATTCATTCATATTCTAGTTTCCTTACATTCAAAGTTCTATTTCTTTGAAGATGTTGTTGTTGTCATAGATGCTCACGGCTTTCTCGATATTGATGATAGCGAGTGCGCGGTTCTGCATCAGTTTGTACATGCGCTCCATACTTTCCAGGAGTCCCGTATATTCGTCCATACGCATCAGATAGTTGTATCCCTGTTTCTGGTTCTGGTAGGCAAACCGCCGCATTTCTATATATTTGCCGGTCTGGTCTATATGGAAAGCCTCGGTGGCTATTGCCTTGTTCAGGTTGTCTATCTTCTTGAGCAGGATGCCTACCGACTGCTTGATTTCCTTCACATCGGTACCGCGGCTGCTGCGTATGATTTCCTTCTGGGTCTCCAGTGCCTGTCGTTTGCGTGGCGTTTCGTTCCAGATAGGAATGGTGAATCTTACGCCCACGTCGGCATTGTTCGAAATCTTGTTGTTGCTCTGCCAGTAGCTCGACCATCTTGCGAATGGTGTGAGTCGGGTAGTGCTTAAATAGTTGGTCAGTTTGCTGTCGTTGTCAGCTATCTGTTCTTTCACCATCATGATGCGTGCATCCAGACTTTCCTGGTTCAGATGGTTCCAGAGGGCTGTTGTGTCTACCACAATCTTGGTTGGTTTGATGCGGTAGATAGGCTTGTTGCTGATATCTCTGTCTGTGCAGAGCACGGAGATGTCATATTCAGCCTCCAGCTTATCGTTCATCACTTTCAGCATCTTGTCGTTGCTGATTCGGTCTTTTTCCAGCATAAACTGGTACGCTTCGTTCATGATGTCGAGGTTGTCCAGTCTGTGTGCTATGACAGTACCGATATAGAAATTATATTGTTCGGTCAGCTCATCGGCTGCCTTTTCATAGATGTCTGCAGTTTGGCGCTTTTTTATTTGCAAGCGGTCGAGTTCATTGGCAAGAGCAATCTTAGTTCTTTTCTCCTTGCCTTGGTAGAACTTCGAGTTGATGATGTTCCAACCCAGTTCGGCTTGAACCTTCATCTTATATTTTGATACCTCTTTTGCGTCGTCTTCATCAGAATCGAAGTACGCGTCAGGTCGGGCATAAACCTGTCCGGTCACTTCCAGACCGTTGTGTCTGTTGAGCGCTAGGTGCTCATGTGCAGTTTTCGACCAGAACAGAGAGTCGGTCTTATTGATATCAGCGTGATGCTGTTTATTGAGTCCCAGTTCTATGACTGGTGCTTTCACCCATATAGGGTTTTTGATGAGAGTGTCGAGTTGTGCGAAGCGCTGTTTGAAGTGTCTCAGTACATTATCGTTCTTCAGATTCTCATATACGAGCATCTTAGGGCTGAAACTTTTCGGCTTTTTGCCTTTCGTCTGAGCCATAGCGCTTTGTGCTGCCATGAGAAGTAGCAGAGCTGTAGTTGAGTATAGTATTATTTTTCGCTTCATAATGAGTTATTAAACACGATGAATGCAGCTGCGAGCTGTTGCAGCTGCATTCATCTCGTGTCTTCTTGAGTTTTTTATTCTCTAGTATTTCTTATCTTGCTATTTGGTGCCATAGTCTGTATTTGATCCAGATGTGCCACCATCAACCAATTGGTAAACCTTGAGTCGGTTCTTACCGTAAGCTACGTAAATCAGACCATTATAGAGTGTTACGTAGTTGGCAGAGTTCCAAACTATTCTTCCCTGTTCGTTGGTAATACCAGTAACTCGGGTCTTGGCGTAAACTGCAGGTTTGCCATCCACCATCTTGTTCTTGTCGAGAACTACGAGACCGTAACCACCGCAAGCCAGATATACATACTTGTCGTCGAATGTCACACCGTTGGCATAGCCCTGAGGCTTGGATGTGGATGCTGTAAGCGGAGCTTGCCATGTCCACTTCTCTGCACCGGTATTTTTGTCGTAACAGGTAAGACCGTTTGCACTTCGGCATACATAGACGTTGTCTCCGTCGATGGCTATGGTGTTCTTACCATTGTTTGGTGCAATCTCTGAAATGGCGATTGATTTCTCTGGTTTTGCAGTTGTAATGTTTGCACCAGCGTTGAAAATCTCCAGTGTTCCAGCTACAGGAGTTTCTGTGCTTGATACTCGTTCATTATAATATAAGGTAGCAATCTCGCCATTGTTCAGTGCGATGTGCTTCGCCTTACCCGGAGTCTTCTTGCTGCTCAGCAGTTCCAGGGTGTTAGGGTCGTAAACCTCATAACCTCTGGTACTTGTTACGAGCAGTTTGTCACCGTCGCGAACGATTGCATTCTCATCCTCATCGTTGCTCTGGTTGTTCTCCAGAGGAACGATAATCAGCGGATTGATAGCTGCATCACCGATATTCTTTTCCTCAGTATTCAGCAGTCCGTTGCTCTTGAGGTCGATTCTTGCCATCATGGCTCCTGCATCACTCTGCTTGCCAGTATCCTTGTTTGTATATCCGTAGTTGCCTACAACATACAGGTTTGGAGTAGATGATTTGCCATCTACCATCAGATGGTTGAAATCCAGCGATTTATCAGTATCCTGCAAGAACTGCATGAGTTTTGTCTGCTTCTGGTTGTCTGTCTCGAATACCTCGATACATCCGCCATGTCCCTTTCCACGAGTGTGGTATGACATATAGAGCTTTCCGTTGTATGGCTGGATACAGGTAGCTGTGATGTCTGTATGGGTATGGTCGTAGAGGATTTCACTCAACTCATCAATATGTGGTGGAGTAGGAACGTCTGGTTTCAGCGTGTAGCCACATTCTGCCTTTTCCAGGGTAACAGGTGCACTGTTGTTTCTGAAGTTGTGGGCTTTACCAGATCCCAGGAACTGGACGTCGCTGAATGCGAGGTTACCAGAATCACTGTTGTCGAAATGATCTGCATCTATGTAGTATTCGCCACCGTTATCCATAGCGTTGAACATATAGCAGTCGTTCAGTGAGGCAGGGCTTCCGCTACCATTATATTTGATGACATTTGCCTTGATATAAGCTTTAGAGTTGTCACCCTGTAGGAAAATCATGGCACTTGCATTCTTTTTGCACTCAAGGGTTCCTTCTACTTCTATGCTGCTGTTGTTCACCAGATAGATGTTGTTGCTGGAAGCAAGCAAAAGATTCTTTGCCTTCAGGTAGCTGGTATGTAATGCACTGCTTGCGCCATCACCGCCCATAGACTTGAATTCGCCTGTCAGTTCCAGGGAACAGCAATAGAGTTGACCATTTCCCATCAGGTACAGGTCTTTCATCTTGCATTTACCATCAATGTTTACGACACCATCAAGTTCGACGGGCTTGTCTTCGATTCCCTCGATGCCGCCTTGTATATTTGTATAAGCGTTAGCCTGGTTCTTGAATTCGTTGCAAATAAGTTTGCCTCCGATATAAACACTGGCATTGTTCACTCTGAATGTATGTCCTTTTAAGTTTAAATCGCCTGCAATCTTGAAGATACCTCTGTTGTGAACTTCCAGGTCTGCATTGCATTCGAAGTTTCCGTAGCAGAGGATTTTTCCGCCGTTCTGATGAGGAAAAAGGTTTCCACCTGTCCATTTTAGTGTTCCACCTTTTAATACTACGATGGTGTAGTTTCCCTCTGTCCAAGTTGCGTTGTATTCATAAGTTCCTGCTACGTATATTGTATTTCCATTAAGATGGTAGTTTTGATTGAAAGCGATGGTTTCGCCTGGAGCAATATACATATCTGTGTTTGCAGGAAAATCCCATGGCTTGTGGTTGGACATCTTTTCCATTTTGGCAAAGTCCAATCCTGTTGGTTCTGCCTCCATGGTATATGCATGGATTAAATTGGCATATGTTACTCCTGCCGCTCTTGTTGCGCTTGGTCTTTTGAAGTTATAGACACGTGCAGCCAACTGCTGAGCATCTGTAATAGAGGTTACTTCCTTTCCTATGATTCCTGTTTCAGCAGGATTCGGAGTTGGATTAGGGGTATCATTAGAGTCGCTACAAGATGCCAGGAGCATTGCAGCTAAACCGAATGTTACCAATTTGATATTTCTTGTTTTCATATCAGTTTGCTTGTTAAATCGTTAGTCTACATCCTTAACGTTATATTTTTTTTTTCGAGCGGTCTTTCCAATTTTAGAAGTTTGTTCTCCCACTAGAACCCCATTGGGATGGTAGTGAGAGAACATTCTTTTAAGAATTGATTATTTCTTTGTCTGGGTCAACTTGAATACCTGTACGCGGCTCTTACCATAAGCTACGTAGATATAGCCGTCCTGACCAATTGTTACATAGTTTGCAGAGTTAGGGTTTGCCCACTTGCCGTTCTCCAGGAAGCCGTTGAATGCGGTGCGATGGCAAACCTCCTTACCATCAGCCTTGTTAAGAACAACTACGCCATAACCGCCAGCTGCTACATATACGTAGTTGCCACTGATAGCTACGCCATTGCAGTAACCCTTTACGTTGCCATACTTCTCGCTCTTCTGGTTTGCGATGGTAGGAACCGTGTAATCCCAAACCTTCTCTCCGTTGGCATTGTAGCGAACAATACCTCTCTCGCCCTGGCAAACATAGATGTCTGTTCCGTCAACAGCAACAGTGTTCTTGCCATTCTCAGGACCTACATTGCCATCAGTTGTAAATGTCTTTGTGGCTTTATCCTGACGGAGGTCAATGCCGTTGAATACATTCACAGTACCGGTTGTGTTCTTACCTGTAGCCAGCAAGCTGTAGAGGTTGCCGTTAGCTGAAGCAAGACCCTTGGCATCTGCTGTAGTCTGGAAATAGGTATGACCGAACTCTTTGTCGTAGAACTCGTAACCTCTTGTAGAAGACATAACGATGTTGTCGCCATACTTCACTACGCAGTTAGCATCGAAACCATTCTTCTTGTTTACTGCATCGAGTACATACTGGGTCATCGTTGTTGAATAAACATTGTTCTCCAAAGGAACAACGCCGAGGAATGCGCCCTTGTTTATATCGGTAGCAGCGATGTATGCCTTGTTGTTGTCAACCATTACGTGGTTGATGTCCATTCCTGCTTTTCCGTTAACTACCTGGTCACCTGTAAGCTTGTTGTCTGCCATGTGGAGAACCTCAAGACCACCCTTCAGGTTTGTTTTGCCGTTGCCATAGGTATGGTAAGATACATATACATAGTTGCCAACGGTCTGGATGCAAGATGCGGACATGCCATTGTTTTCACCGAATGAAGCAACCAGGTCGAGCTTAGGGGTAGCACTGGCTTTCTTTGCCTCATCGCTCAGAATATAGCCGTATTGTTCATTATCCTCGTCCTTTGGCTCAATAAGAGCACCAGATGTTGCCTTATCGTAGTCGAGGTATGATGCAGAGATGTCAAGGTCGCCAGAAGAAGGCATTAGTGTAGTACCCATGAAGCACTTGCTCATCTGCAACAAGAGTACAGAGTTTGTACCAGGAGTAGCGAATGCATTGATAGTAGCATCACCATTGTTTGTGAAGTTATCTGCCTTGATGACGGCTACGGCATTATCGCCCTGCAACTGAATCTGAGCAGCAGAAGCGTTGTCTGTAACGAGGTTGTTCACGTTGACAACGCCGAGGTCTGCAATCTGAATCTGACCGCCCTTCTTCAAGTTAAGCTGGGCATCACCCACTTTAACCACTTTCTTGTTACCCTTGTCACCAGAATATGTGTTGTCGGTTACGTTTACGTAGTTAGCCTTGATGAGAGAACCATCCTCCAGGTTGAGCTGCTTAGTAACCTTAACTACTGCATTTGCGTTAGATGCATCCAAAAGACCTGTGATGTTGAGGTTGCCAGTCTTGCAGAAGCCACCCACCTTCAATGCACCGGCAAGGTCAACCTTTGTTGCATTCAGGATGTTTCTTGTAGCTGTAACTACAGCGCCATCCTCAATGGTAAGGTTCTTAGCACGGATTGAACCGTCGATGTAAGCCTTAGCGCCACTCTTGAAAGTGATATTCTGGGTAGGGTTAACCTTTGATTCTACAGCACCGAAGCCGCCATGAAGAATATCCTTTTCGCCCTGACCTTCCCAAGAAGCATAGAGCTGACCTTCTACAACGATATTGTTGTTGGTAGCCTTGATAATACTGCTGGCTGCGCCATATACCTTATCGGTAGCCTGAATCATAGAGCCAGTACCTGTATATTCAAGGGTAGCGCCCTTAGCCAATACGATTGTGTTACCACCGAGAGACTTATCGTAAGTCATCTTGCAGTCTCCTTTAACGAAGATGGTTACACCCTGAATCTTCTTGCCTGTAAAGTCAAGCTTGTTAGTGTTCTCGTTAGTGTAAGTGTTTGTTGGATTGCTCTCATTGAAAACCAAATCAGTAGCAGCACTGAGGCCCTTGATTACCTTTGGCTTTGTTGGGAACCCCGGCATTGCAGTTACGAAGTCTGTAGCTGAAGCTCCTCTTGTAGCGAAGAACTTGCGAGCCATAGCTGTGCTGTTCTTGTAATTGATTACAGAACTTGGGGTTAAAGCTGTAAGTTCAACTGAATTAACCTCTGACTTTACACCATCGCCACCAGTAGGATCACTTGTGTTGTCGCTACATGATGCGAATACGAATGCTGCCAAACCGATAGCGGCAAGTTTAGAATTGAATACTTTCATATCTATTTAAGTTTAAATTGTACTTTCAGTTTCTGATTAATATCACTTACTTATATTCTTGTCCTTCAGCTCGTTGTTTTTTTATTGGTAGTTTGACTATCGTTTTGGTAGTTTGACTATCATCATCTTGCGTACACTTACAAGTGGAGCTGTTAGACGCCGCAAATTTAATGAAATTATTTCATAAATAGTTGTTTTTTAGGGTTAAATAAACTTAATTCGCTATTTCTTGTTCTGATTCTCATTAGGTTAGTTTGTTGTGGGCGATAACAAATTGGCTCTTCCGCTTGTCAAACGATAACATTTCTGAACTCATTAACCCGAAAATTACTCCGAAAGATAGCAGAATATCTCCGAAGAATACGAAAATATCTCCGATAGATAGCAGAATATCTTCGAAGAATAAACCAGGAAAACAAATGTTGGGAATACGATGATGGATATGTGTTGTGGTGACGAGGTGAAGGGTGAAGGGTATATTTTAAATCTTATATTATATTCTTTTTTTAGGATTTTTGGAAAATCCAGAAAGTCAGAAAAATGAAAAAACGGATTTTTTCCCTTGCCGCGCGTATATATAAAAAAGAGTTTTCAAACCTTCACCCTTCACCTTTTTATTTAACATTTTGTGTGTCAAATAGTTATGGGTGAAGGGTGGTGAAGGGTGTTTTTCGCTTTTTATAAACATATTTTAAGAGTTTGACCTGTTTTTACATATTTTAAGCGTTTATTTTTGGTTCCGAAAGAGTGCCATTTTTTTAGGGTCCCATTTTTTCTTTTTTCTTACCGCTGAAATCTTTGAAAAGCGAGTGGGGTAGGGTATCCCGTCTTATGTTGTGTTAAACAATTATCAGATAAAAGAAGTTAACGATACCGAAAAAGGACTGATTTTTAAACAAATATTAACGTAGAAAACTTGAAGTTTCGCATATTAGATGATTCAAGTTTAAGGCAAGTTCAGATGTTAAAAGGGTTAAAGAAGTTTAAGTGGTTAAAGAAGCTTAAAAGGAGGCTAATGGAGTTAAATGAGCTTAAGAAGTTTAAGAAGTTAATGGAGTTAAGGAGTTAAAGGAGTTAAAAGAGTTAAGGGGAAGTTAAAGAAGTTATCACTCCCTACGGTCGTTCGGGATGTTCAGTTTGGTATATGATGTGTTTGGAAACATAAAAAATAGAAACGATATGAAATTATGTATTTGGGCGGTGGCTGCCGCTTTGTTCTTTGCCCCAATGGGCTTGATTTCTTGCAGGATTATTCTGCCATCAAGGACCAGGAGTTTGTTAAGCAACTGAAGGAGAAACTCAAGGTGGTATACAGGAATGAAGAAGTAAAGATAGGACTGTATGGAAGATTGAATGTGCCTTCTCTCTTATAGTGCTGTTTTCGACACCTCTTTCGTTTTCTCCTTTCTAGTCTATTCTTCTTTGTTGGCAATGCCTATAGCCCATTCCGGAATCTCCTTCACGTATTCCTTAAATATTTTACCTTCTGTCATTCTGAAAAGAAGTTGAGCTTCTACACCGTCAATTGAGTTATCATATACGTATGTACGGTCGGCTAAAGAAGCGGCTAGCTTGCAGTTACCTATTGATTTGAAATATCGACTTATAATTTTTTTGATGGGTACATCGTGTCCACCTTTTAATACTCTTGCAGCAATACGAGATGCATTAATTATTGGTGAAGAGGTGCTTACGAAAAAAAGCCGGATGAAGAATCCTTGCTCCTTAGCTCGGTGGATGAAATCGATTTTTTCTTCTGTTGACATAACGGTCTCGAAAATCATGCTGCGCTTGTTTTGAAGGCATTCTTCTCTTTGTGCTTGGCAATATTGAGCTGCTTTTAAAACTGCATCTTGATTGTTCCAATCGCCAAAAATATTTTGGGCTACATTGTCGGGGTTAATGTAGAGCGAGTCTTCTAGCCATTCGTGTTGAAGAATGCGGGAGGTGATTGTTGTCTTCCCTGAACCATTAGGACCGGCAATAATTATTAAAACGGGTTTATGTGTATTATTTGCCATATAGGGTTTGATATTTATGAGCAGCTTGGTTGGAAGCTTCTCTTATCATGTTTATTACTTTTTTCTTTGTATCTTCGTGCTCTTCTCTGTATATTTCGGCTGCCTCATGCATAATCTGAGCCAGCATTTCATCTGTTGGCTCTTCCATGCTTGTCAGTCGATAGCTATTTAATTCTTTTTCTGAAATCATAATTCTAATATTTTAAAGCCTGCTGCAAATTTTCCGTTACTGAATTTTCGCAAGTTGGCTCCACTCGCCCTGAAAGGGCAGAAGCTCCTAGCCCAGGGCAGCGCCCTGGGTAATCAAGGACGCAAGCCTGTCGCCCTGTAAGGGCAAAAGCTTTAAAACTCCAGGCAAAACATAAGGCTTTTGCCCTTACAGGGCGCCTTGCTGATTGCTATTATACCCAGGGCGCTGCCCTGGGCTAGGAGCTTCTGCCCTTTCAGGGCGTGTGGGACAAAAGCAGGGATTGCCTTACTTCTGCCCTTTTAGGGCGTGCTGCTTCTTGGAACTTTTGGGTCTTCAGCCCGTATTTGAACCAACTGCGAGACTTCAATTCCGTTATTTCATGTAGTCCTTGTAGTATTCGTTTTTGTAGTCGAATGACTCTGGCGAGTTGATGCCTTTAGTCATGGCTGCAATTCTTGGATCTATAACTAATTCAGCCTTGGTTATTTTCTTAGTCTTTGTCTTGTTGGGAGACACAGCCTTGTTAGGAGACAGTATTTTCTTCAGTGCTTTGACAGCCTTGCTTATTGTCTCGTAATCCTCGTTGGCAATTATGTTGACGAGTGATTGATATTCTGTTTGTAACTCTAATGTTGTCATAATTAAAAAAAAACTAAGACATGTTGTTGCTGTTATTTTCAGCTCAGCAAATAAGTAATCTATATTTCTGCTTTTAGCTGCAGTATATGTTCCGCCGACAGCCCGGTTATTTCCTTTACCGTCGCTTCATCTATGCCCTTTGCCAGCATCTTTCTGGCAATCTCAAGACTTCTTTCTTCCTTGCCTTCGGCTATACCTTCACGCTTGGCGGTGTCTACGGAATTCTTGATGTCGCGATATGCCATCTTGCTGGTTTCGTACTCCCTCATTTCCTGCGGAGTGAACTTGGCTATCTCGGCTTCCTCGAAGAGACGGTCGAAGACTTTGTCGCACAGCTCTTTAGGGCGCTGGGTAAGCTTATAGAGGTTCTTCAGTGCATAGAGCCACTTCTCGTAGAGCGTATCCAGTTCTTCCAGGGGTTTGTTGAACTTAGAAATCTCTACATAGATATATTCGAGTTTGTCGTAAAATACTTTGTGGGTAGCTGTGTCGCATAACTGCACATGATGGCGGATTTTCTCCTTGTCGAAAGCATCCTCGTTCATGTTGAAGTTGAGCAGGGCAACGGTATAGATATGATTGAGTTTGAAATCCCATTCATTTCCCTTGGGTGCCTGTTCGCGAATCGGGAAAGTAGAGTAGAAAAGGGCGCGATCCTTGAAATACGTCTGGTACGCATTCTGCATTTCTACGATGAACTTCTCGCCGTTTTCGCCTTCGCAATATACATCAAAAATGGCTCTGCGGTCGGTATATACATCTCCCACGTGCTCCGGGTTCAGATACGACACGTCCTTCACAACCTGTCTGCCATTAAACAAGCTGTTGAGGAAGCAAATGAGTAATTCCTTATTCATTGCCGTTCCAAAAATTCGCTTGAAACCGAAGTCGGTCAGCAAGCTGATGTATCTTTCTTCTGCCTGTTTCATACGCGATTCATTTAAATTAATACTTTTGCAAAGATTATGTCAGTGAGTGCAATGAAAGCTTGCTTTCGAATTGCCGAGCGCCGTACAATCTTCTGCAAAGATACGCTGAAAATTTGTAACTTCCAAATTTTTAGGCAATTTTTTTGCATTGGGGAATAGAGAAAAATAAATCTACTGGAACGCCTTGTAGAATTTGTGCCTTTTCCTTGAATACCTTGATGTTATGGTGTATTGTTTGCTTGAAATTGGAGTGAGGCTTACTTCAATAGTCAACGAATATTATTTCAGTGACTAACGAAGGCTGTTTCAGTGACTAACGAAGGCTATTTCAGTAAGAACAGGAGACTGTTCCAGTGAGAATAGCTTTCTGTTGCACTTTTTTTTCTGCATTTTTTCTCTTTCCCTGCAACCTTTCGGGTTTCTTTTGCGTCTAACCATCAGATTTCTGAAACAGAACGGTTTTCGGTATATCACGTATTTAGAAACATAAAATTAGAAATGATATGAAGAAATTATGTATTTGGGCGGTGGCTGCCGCTTTGTTCTTAGCCCCAATGGGCTTGAGTTCTTGCAGTATGGGATCTTCTGCCAGTGAAATGAAGGGAAGTCTCAACTTTACGCAGGATGATTTGACCGAGAAGCCTTTCAGGGCTATCGACGTGGATGTGATTGCCAGCGTTTATTATACCCAGAACAATGGCGATGAATGCAGCGTTCGATTGGATTACTCTGCCATCAAGGATGCTGAGTTCGTACAGAAACTCAAGGAGAAACTCAAGGTGGTTTATCGTGACGGCGAGGTGAAGATCGGACTCAACGGAAAACTCAAGGTGCCTGCCGTTTGTAACTCTGAAAAGAATAGACTCAAGATTTATATCACCAGTCCTGACCTGGTGAAGATTACACAGGAAGGCGTGGGTTCATTCTATGCCAAGACGATTAATAGCGACCGCCTGAAAATCGATAACGAGGGTGTAGGCTCTGTCAAGATTGGGAAGATTCTTGCCAACAAACTGGAGGTAACCAACGAGGGTGTTGGCTCGGTAAATATCGATGATGTGGCTGGAGATGATATGAACATTGATAACGAAGGCGTAGGCTCTGTGAAAATCTCTAAGATTGAGATGGGAAGTGTGAAACTGGATAATGAGGGCGTAGGATCTGTTAATCTGGGAATGTTTAAGGGCGGCAGTCTGATTATCAAGAACGAAGGTGTGGGCAGCGTGAAAGCCAAGGTTGACTGCCAAAGTGTAAACGCTACATCCGAGGGCGTTGGCGGAGTTAACTTGAGCGGTGTAACCCGTCAGTACAATAAGAAAAAAGGTGGAATCGGAGGAATTTCTGATGGCGGATTGACTGTAAGAAAGTAACGTAAGTTGTTGAAAAACAGAAAATAAAGTGGTTAAGAATTAGTGCGGAAAATTTTCAAAAAATCATTTTGAAAATTTTCCGCAGCTAAGAAATTCGTAATTAGAAGTCCCACTTTACACCGAGGCAAGGGCGAACCATCCAGCCGGCATTGCTGCCGAAGTTGTGGCTGATTTCTACCTCGCTACCTACGCTCAGGTTCTCGCAGCCGAAGTGCTGACCTACATTATACCAGAGCTGTGGCTCAGTAGTGAAGACGGTGTGCTCAGGAGTATAGGCTACTTCGCCATTCTTGTCGAGCTTCACGTTTCCATCCTTGTCAAGCATACTTACGTGATTCTCCCACCAGAAATCTGCGAAACCGCTAAAGTTCAATCCCTTTAATCCAAAGATGTCTTTGCATCCCCAAACAGCAGTAAACTGCATCGGTACGTTCTGGTCGGTCTTGCGGATAGTCTTGTAGAGTGCCTGGAGTGTCAAGGTGTTCTTGAAACTCTTGTCGTGCATGAAATACTCCACACCGAAGAGCCAGGCATTGTTGATAGGGTAGTTCTTGGTAATACCACCATTATACTCTACGTGGAGGCTCCAGTTCTTCATTGGGCTGTTCTGCCAGAAGTTCAATGCACGTGAAATCTCTGTGTAGGTACCACCCTGTGCCACGTTTGGACTGCTGGTGTCCATCTTGTCGTAATTGAAGTCGTGGTCTACAAAGAAATAAGTGTTACCCCATTTGTCCTGCTTGAACATTTCGAGTGTGAGGGTAACAAACTTGCGGTCACTGCCGAAGTCGTAGAAAACTTGGGCGTTGGTCTGTGCTAAAGTTTTGCTCGCAGGGAGCAACGCAAGTGCCATGAGCAGTAGGCTTTTCATCTTTTTCATAAATTTTTTCTTTTCTTTATTATTTATTAAATGAAACAAAAAACTGCGGACGGAAGGCCCGCAGTTTGTAATTATATTTATCCGTAACGATTAGTATGCGAAGAGAGGGTAATCCTTCATTGTAGCATTCACCTTTTCGCGAACGCGGGCAATGACCTTCTCGTCCTCAGGAGCATTCAGAACCTCCTCGATGAGTTCGGCAATGAGGTGCATCATATCTTCCTTGGCGCCACGTGTGGTCATGGCTGCTGTACCCAGGCGGATACCTGATGTCTGGAAGGCAGAACGGCTGTCGAATGGAACCATGTTCTTGTTGACTGTGATGTCGGCTGCAACCAGCGCATTCTCAGCGACTTTACCTGTGAGATCTGGATATTTACTTCGGAGGTCTACGAGCATAGAATGGTTGTCTGTACCACCGCTCACGATAGCGAATCCGCGACCGATGAGGTCATCTGCGAGTACGGCTGCATTCTTCTTTACCTGAGTAGCATACTCCTTCCATGAAGGCTGCAGATTCTCATTGAAGGCTACTGCCTTTGCCGCGATGACGTGCTCCAGCGGACCACCCTGCTGACCTGGGAATACGGCAGAATTCAAGAGCATGCTCATCTTCTTAACCTCGCCCTTCTTGGTAGTCAAACCCCATGGGTTGTCAAAATCTTTGCCCATCAGAATGATACCGCCACGAGGGCCACGGAGGGTCTTGTGAGTAGTAGAAGTAACGATGTGCGCATACTTCAATGGGTTGTCGAGCAGACCGGCTGCAATCAGACCTGCAGGGTGAGCCATATCGATCATGAGGAGAGCGCCTACCTCATCGGCAATCTTGCGCATGCGGGCATAATCCCACTCGCGGCTATAAGCGCTACCACCACCGATAATCAGTTTTGGTTTGTGCTCAAGAGCCAGTTTCTCCATCTCGTCGTAGTCTACACGGCCAGTCTCCTTGTTCAGGTTGTAACCGATAGGGTTGTAGAGAATACCGGATGTATTGACGTGGCTACCATGAGAGAGGTGGCCGCCGTGGTCGAGGTTCAAGCCCATGAAGGTATCACCTGGCTTCAATACGGCAAGCAGAACAGCAGCGTTAGCCTGCGCACCAGAGTGAGGCTGTACGTTGGCATACTCAGCACCGAACACCTTCTTTACACGCTCGATGGCGAGGTTCTCTACGATGTCAACTACCTGGCATCCGCCATAATAACGTTTGCCTGGCAGACCCTCGGCATACTTGTTAGTAAGGTAAGAACCCATAGCGTTCATCACCTCGTCACTCACGAAATTCTCAGAAGCGATAAGCTCCATACCTTTCAGCTGGCGCTGATGTTCTCTTTCGATTAAGTCGAAAATCTCTTGATCTTTTACCATTTCCCTTTACTTTTTATGGTTGATGTTTAATGAAATCGGATGCAAAAATAAGCAATATCTCTCAAACTACCAAATAAATCGTAACATTTTGAGTGATATTGCTTACTTTTTGTTATAAACTACCTGTTTTTATTACTTGCAGAGCTCTACTTTGCCCAATTGCTGCTCTTTGTCGCAGTAGTGGCAACGTACGATACCGAGCACTTTGTCTACGGTATGGAAGAGGGTCTGCATAGGCTCGTTGTTGGTGATGCACTTAGGGTTGTTGCACTTTACGATGCCCTTCAGCGTATCAGGAGTCTTGACGGTCTTCTTTTCTACGATTTCGTAGTCTTTGATGATACTCAGTCCGATGTTAGGCGCAACGACAGAGAGTCGGTTGATTTCCTCATCGGTAAAATACTTGTTGGCAACCTTGATGATGCCCTTCTTGCCAATCTTCTTGCTTGGCAGGTTGTAGCCGATAGTAACAGGAGTCTCCATCTTCTCCAACTGGAGCAGATTTACTACCTGATAGGTCTTTTCGGCTGGTATATGGTCGATTACGGTACCGTTCTCGATAGCCGCAACCACTAATTGACTTTTATTGTTTCCCATCTCTTTTTTTTTTAATGTTGAGTGTTGAATGTTGAGTGTTGAGTGTTGAATGTTGAGTGTTGAATGTTGAGTGTTGAGTGAGGCTTGCGCCCTTGAGGGCCATGTTAGGTGTCCGTTAGGCAACTTAACATTCAACATTCAACATTCAACATTATTCAATATTCAACATTCAACATTATTCAATTATGCTTTTATCGTTTTTCACATCATCGAGCGAGATGCCGAGGCAGTGGCAGAAGATAGCCTCACGCGCATAGAGGCCGTTCTGAGCCTGCTGGATATAGTATGCATGTGGATCATCATCTACATCGTAAGCAATTTCGTTCACGCGTGGCAGCGGATGCATGATCTTCATGTTTTCCTTCGCCTTGCAGAGCATGTCACGCTTCAGGATATACACGTTCTTTACGCGCTCATACTCCATCAGGTCGCTGAAACGCTCCTTCTGTACACGGGTCATGTAGAGGATGTCGGCACCTGCAATCACATCTTCGTTAAAGTCCTCGTGCTCAACATATTTAATGTTGTGCTCCTTGCAGTAGAGTTTGTACTCTTCTGGCATGGCGAGTTCCTTAGGTGCGATGAAATGGAAGGTAGGATTGAAGTGGCGCATAGCTGTGATAAGTGAGTGAACGGTGCGGCCATATTTGAGGTCACCCACAAGATAGATGTTCAAGTTCTCCAGGGTACCCTGGGTCTTGTAGATAGAGTAGAGGTCGAGCAGGCACTGTGAAGGATGCATGTGAGCGCCGTCGCCTGCATTTACGATAGGCACTGGTGCTACCTCACTGGCATACTGGGCTGCTCCCTCGATGAAATGGCGCATGGCGATTACATCGGCATAGTTGCTTACCATCAGGATGGTATCCTTGAGGGTCTCACCCTTGGTGGTACTGGATGTCTTGGCATCAGAGAAACCAATGACACGGGCACCAAGACGGTTGGCAGCGGTTTGGAAACTGAGTTGGGTACGAGTAGATGGCTCGAAGAAAAGGGTCGCTACGACCTTTCCCTTCAACAACTCCCTGTTCGGGTGCTTTTCGAACTCTTGCGCCATTTCCAGGAGGTACATGATTTTCTCCTTGGAAAGGTCAGCAATGGTCACAAAATTATGTTTTTCCATTTGAAATTTGATTGAATGTTCTAAAATCGCCCACAAAGTTACATAAAAAATCTGATTTATGTGCGATAAGTCAAAACTTTTATGTAATTTTGCACAAATATTTAAAGAAATAGTGATGAGAAAGCGATTTATACATATTTTATGGGCTGTTTTCGGCACTGGAATACTCATGGTAATTCTTGCCTTTGTTGCCATCTGGTTTGGAATGATTGGCTACATGCCCGACATCGAGGATCTGCAGAATCCTATCAACAGATTTGCCACCCAGGTTTACTCTGCCGATGGCAAGGTGCTTGGTACGTGGAACCTGAATAAGGAGAACCGTATCGTGATTCCTTACAAGAAAATGTCACCTTATTTAATTAAGGCACTGGTGGCTACTGAGGATGAGCGATTCTATGAGCATTCAGGTATCGACTTCCGTGCACTGGGACGTGCCATCGTCAAGCGTGGTATCCTGGGACAGACTAATGCGGGTGGTGGAAGTACCATCACGCAGCAGCTCGCCAAGCAGCTTTATTCTGAGAAGGCAGGCAGTACGATGGAACGATTGTTGCAGAAGCCGATAGAGTGGGTGATTGCGGTGAAGCTGGAACGCTATTATACCAAAGAGGAGATTCTGGCTCTCTATCTCAATTACTTCGATTTCCTGCACAATGCTGTAGGAATCAAGACGGCGGCCAATACCTATTTTAATAAGGAACCGAAGAATCTGACCCTCTGTGAGTCGGCAACGCTCATCGGACTGTGCAAGAATCCGTCGCTCTTCAATCCGGTTCGCTATCCGGAGAGAGCGAGGGAGCGCAGAAATGTGGTTCTTTCGCAGATGGTGAAGGCGGGATATCTGAGCCGGGGCGAGTATAGCCAGTGTGCTGCTGAGCCGCTGACACTCAATTTCCACCGTACCGACCATAAGGACGGTTCGGCTACTTATCTGCGTGAGTTCCTTCGCCAGTATATGATGGCTAAGCGTCCGGAGCGTAGTGATTATCCATCCTGGAACCGTGCCCAGTTTGTGGTGGATTCTATCCAGTGGGAGAATGATCCGCTCTATGGATGGTGCAACAAGAACTATAAGAAGGATGGTTCGCCATATAATGTATACAGTGATGGACTGAAGGTGTTTACAACTATCGATAGCCGTATACAGCAGTATGCGGAAGAGGCTATGTATCAGCATGTAGCCCGCTATCTGCAGCCTCGCTTCAGTGCAGAGATAGCCCGCAAACCAAGCTCGCCATACAGCGATAAGCTGACACCGAAACAGATTAAGAGTATACTGAACCGCAGTATCACCCAGAGTGAGCGTTACCGTACGATGAAGGCTGCGGGATATTCTGAGGATGAAATCAAGGCGGCATTCCGCAAGAAGCAGGAGATGACCGTATTTACCTATCATGGTGATATTGATACGCTGATGAGTCCGCTCGATTCTATCCGTTATTATAAGAGTTTTCTGCGTAGCGGTTTTATGAGCATGGATCCTAAGACGGGTGCTGTGAAGGCGTATGTGGGTGGATTGGATTATACTCATTTCATGTATGATATGGTAAGTCTGGGACGCCGGCAGGTGGGTTCTACCATCAAGCCATTCCTTTACAGTCTGGCGATGTCTAACGGCTTCCAGCCTTGTGATCTGGCGCCTAACCGTCAGCAGACCTATATGGTGGCTGGTCGTCCGTGGACGCCTCGCAATGCCAACCATTCACGTGCCGGACAGATGGTTCCGCTGAGTTGGGGATTGGCACAGAGTAGCAACTGGGTGAGTGCTTATCTGATGAGTAAGCTCAATCCGCAGCAGTTCGTACAGATGTTGCGCGACTTCGGCATCAACAATCCTGATATCCATGCATCCATGAGTCTCTGTCTGGGACCATGTGAGGTAAGTGTCAGCGAGATGGTGAGCGCTTATACCGTATTTGCCAACCACGGCATCCGTACTGCTCCAATGTTTGTGAGCCGTATCGAGGATAATGAAGGTAATACGATTGCTACCTTCCAGCCACGTATGAACGAGGTGATCAGTGCCGATAATGCCATGAAGATGCTTACCATGCTGATGGGCGTTGTGGATAATGGTACGGCAGGAAGACTGCGCTACCGTTATAACCTGGAAGGACAGATTGGCGCCAAGACCGGTACTACCAATAACAACAGCGACGGTTGGTTTATCGGCTTTACTCCACAACTCGTAAGTGGCTGCTGGGTAGGTGGTGAGGAGCGTGATATCCACTTCGATTCCATGAGTATGGGTCAGGGTGCTACCATGGCTTTGCCTATCTGGGCGATATTCATGAAGAAGGTTTATGCCGACCCGTCGCTGGGTATCAGTCCTGCTATCAAGTTCGATTTGCCGGAAGACTACAATCCTTGTTCCCGCAAGGCAGCCGAACAGGATGACTTTGAGGAAGTAGGAGGTGGCAGCATCGACGAAGTTTTCGAATAAAAACCAAGGCATTCGCCATTTTTGCATGTATTTATTTTAAATAGTGCAAAAATGGCGAATGTTATTTGTTTATATGCATTTTTTTTTGTATTTTTGCAGAGTTTTAGAACATGCATAGCCCGAATGATGTTTCTTCGGGTTTTTCAAAATAGAAATAAAATAAAAAATCATTATAATGAACGTTTCATACAAATGGCTTAAAGAATACGTCGATTTCGATTTGACACCACAGGAGACTGCGGACGCGTTGACCTCTTGCGGACTCGAAGTTGACGCTTTGGAAGAAGTTCAGTCTGTCAAGGGCGGACTGAAAGGTCTCTATGTGGGTAAAGTGTTGACATGTGAGGAGCATCCTAATAGTGATCACCTCCATGTTACAACCGTTGACTTAGGTAAGGGCGAACCTCAGCAGATTGTCTGTGGTGCTCCTAACGTTGCTGCAGGTCAGAAGGTTATCGTGGCTGATTTGGGCTGCGTGCTTTACGATGGCGACCAGAGTTTTACCATCAAGAAGAGCAAACTCCGCGGTGTAGAGAGTTTGGGTATGATCTGTGCTGAGGATGAGATTGGTGTAGGTACCTCTCACGACGGCATCATCGTACTCCCAGAAGATGCTCCGGTAGGTCAGCCTGCTGCTGAGTATTACCATCTGGAGAGCGACTGGCTCATCGAGATTGATATCACAGCCAACCGTGCTGATGCGCTCGGTCACTGGGGTGTAGCCCGCGACCTGTATGCCTGGTTGAAGCAAAATGGCTACAAGACAAGCTTGCATCGCCCATCTTGCGATGAGTTTGTGGTAGACAACGAGGATCTTCCTATCGATGTTGAAATCCAGAATACTGAGGCTTGCAAGCGTTATGCCTGTGTAAGCATCACCGGTTGTGAGGTGAAGGAAAGTCCTAAGTGGTTGCAGGATAAGCTGAACATCATCGGCTTGCGCCCTATCAACAATATCGTGGATATCACCAACTATATCATGATGGCATACGGCCAGCCATTGCACTGCTTCGATGCAGACATGGTTACCGGTCATAAGATTGTAGTTCGTACCCAGCCAGAGGGCACCAAGTTTGTTACTCTCGATGGCGAGGAGCATACCTTGGGTGAGCACGACCTGAGCATCTGCAATGCTGAGGAGCCTATGTGTATCGCCGGTATCTTCGGCGGTAAGGGTTCTGGTACTTACGAGACAACCAAGGATGTAGTCTTGGAGAGTGCTTACTTCCATCCTACATGGATCCGTAAGAGCGCTCGCCGTCATGGTTTGAGCACAGATGCCAGCTACCGTTTTGAGCGTGGTGTAGATCCAAACGGACAGATTTATGCTTTGAAGCAGGCTGCCATCCTCTGCAAGCAGTTGGCTGGCGGTAAGATTTCCATGCAGATCAAGGATGTATATCCAGAGCCAATGCAGGATTTCCCAGTTCGCCTGAACTATGAGTATGCGCATCGCCTCATCGGTAAGGAGATTGGTGCTGAAACCATCAAGAATATTGCTACATCTCTCGAAATGAAGATTGTGAAGGAGGATGCTGAGGGTATCGACCTTCTGGTTCCTGCTTATCGTGTAGACGTTCAGCGTCCTTGCGACGTGGTAGAGGATATTCTCCGTATCTACGGATATAATAATGTGGAGATTCCAACCCAGTTGAAGAGCTCCCTGACTGTTCAGGGCGATGAGGACAAGGCTTATCACAGCCAGAACCTCGTGGCAGAGCAGTTGGTAGGTGAGGGCTTCATGGAGATTCTCAACAACTCTCTGAGCAAGGCTAGCTACTATACCGACTTCGACCTCAACAAGTATCCTAACGAGACAACCGTGAAGGTGATGAACCCATTGAGTGCTGATCTCGGTGTGATGCGCCAGACGATGCTGTTCGGTGGTTTGGAGAGCGTGGTTCGCAACATCAACCATAAGAGCCAGAACCTGAAGTTCTTCGAGGTGGGTAACACCTATATATATAATAAGGAGAAGTGGAGCGAGGAGAGTCCTATCAAGGCTTACTCTCAGGAGGCTCACATGTCTCTCTTCATCACCGGTAAGCGCGTAGAGGGCAGTTGGGCTCATGCTGATGAGCAGAGCAGCATCTACGAGCTGAAGGCTGTGGTAGAGAATGTTCTCCGTCGTGTAGGTATGCCACAGAACAACGTGGTTATCAAGCACAGCGACAATAACATCTTCTCTAAGGGCGTAAGTTACGAGACCCGTGCCGGTAAGGTATTGGTAGAACTGGGTATCCTGAGCCTGAAGTTGAAGAAAGCATTCGATATTGAGCAGGATGTATTCTATGCTGATATCCACTGGGACAACCTGATGAAGGCAGTGAAGAAGGTGAACCTTACTTACACCGACATCAGTAAGTATCCTTCAGTGAGTCGCGACCTTGCATTGCTCGTAGACAAGAATGTAGAGTTCGCTCAGATTGAGCAGATTGCCCACCAGACAGAGAAGAAACTTCTGAAGAGCGTTGTTCTCTTCGATGTTTACGAGGGTGAGCATTTGCCAGAGGGCAAGAAGAGTTATGCCGTTAACTTCATCCTGCAGGATGAGGAGAAGACTCTGAATGACAAGCAGATAGATGCTATCATGAAGAAGCTCATAGCCAACCTTACAAGCAAGTTCAATGCAGAATTGAGATAATGCAGAAGGTGCTCAGTGCAGAATTAAGATAATATTATAAACAAACGATAAACATTTAAAATTTTATTCCAATGGGAAGAGCATTTGAATATCGTAAAGCTACAAAGCTGAAAAGATGGGGCCACATGGCCAAGACATTTACTAAGTTGGGTAAGCAGATTGCTATTGCTGTGAAGGCAGGCGGTCCAGAACCAGAGAACAACCCATCATTGCGTGCTATCATCGCTAACTGTAAGCGTGAGAACATGCCTAAGGATAACATCGCTCGTGCCATCAAGAACGCTTGTGGCAAGGATACCAGCGATTACAAGGAAGTAACATACGAGGGATATGGCCCTCACGGAGTGGCTGTCTTCGTTGATACGCTGACAGACAACACTACACGTACTGTTGCTGACGTTCGTTCTATCTTCAACAAGTTCAGCGGAAACTTGGGTACAACAGGTTCTCTGTCTTTCCTCTTCGACCACAAAGCTGTGTTCACATTCAAGAAGAAGGAAGGTCTGGATATGGATGAGATGATTCTCGACCTGATTGACTACGGCGTAGAAGATGAGTTTGATGAGGATGAGGAGAACAACGAAATCACAATCTATGGTGCTCCTACAAGCTTCGGCGAGATTCAGAAGCATCTGGAGGCAGAGGGTTTCGAGGTAACTGGTGCTGAGTTCACTTACATCCCTAACGATTTGAAGGATGTAACTCCTGAGGAGCGCGAAACTATCGACAAGATGGTTGAGAAGTTGGATGAGTTTGACGATGTTCAGACTGTATATACCAACATGAAGCCAGAAATTCCTGCAGACGCAGAATAAGCATTATGTTGCAGCAAGACAAACAGGATAAGTTGCAGAAGGTAACTTATCAGACTCATGGCACCTGCTCAAAATACATCTGCATCAGTATAGATGAAGATGGAAATGTGCAGGATGCCCAGTTCATCGGAGGCTGCGATGGCAATACCAAGGGCGTTTGTGCTTTGATTAAAGGCATGAAGGCAAAGGAGGTCATCGCCCGACTGAAGGGTATCACTTGTGGCAATAAGCCTACAAGCTGTCCAGACCAGTTGGCGACAGCTTTGCAGGAAATGGGATATTAATAGTATTAGAAAAGGCACGGATTACTAGCTAGTAATCCGTGCCTTTTCTGCTACTAGTACTCCGTGTCTTTTCTAATACTTGAAGATATCATCCAGCAACACCTCCTTCGGGTTCTTAGCCGAATGATATACGAAACGGAAGGTGAAATGCTCTTCCTTATATTTCTTCAGACCAGGGTTGTTGTCCAGGGCTTCCTTCTGAATCTTATGGAGTTTATCCTTGTTGGCATCAATCGCCTTCTTGTTATCTGCCTTGTTTCTCAAAGAGATATAGTACGTATATATCTTCTTGGTTTTATCAAATGCAGCACTGTCAGTCCTGGCGTCGTTGACGTATGGAGTAGGACAGTATTTTTCAGTATATTCCTTGGCTTCACGAGCCGCTTTGTCCTCCAGACTTTCTGTACAAGAAACGAGCAAAGAAGCAAAAATACCGATGTAAATCAACTTTTTCTTCATGATTTTTCTATTTTTTATCTAAAAATCTCTATTATTTTCAATATTTTGTGCAAAGATACGAAAAAAAATACTATCTTTGCACTCTAAAGAGAGAAAATTATATGGAGAATATAAATAAAATAAGAAATTTCTGCATTATTGCACATATAGACCATGGTAAAAGTACCTTGGCAGACCGACTTCTGGAGAAGACTCAGACCATCAAGATTACTGAAGGACAGATGCTTGATGATATGGATTTGGAAAGAGAACGTGGTATCACGATCAAGAGTCACGCTATCCAAATGGAATATAAGGCAAAGGATGGACAGACCTATATCCTGAATCTTATTGATACTCCGGGACACGTTGACTTCTCATACGAAGTTTCCCGTTCCATCGCCGCTTGTGAGGGAGCACTGCTGGTTGTTGACGCCACTCAGGGCGTTCAGGCACAGACCATTTCAAACCTCTATATGGCTATCGAGCACGACCTGGAGATTATTCCGGTAATCAATAAGATAGATATGCCTTCAGCTATGCCTGATGAGGTAGAAGACGAAATAGTAGACCTGATCGGTTGTAAGCATGAGGATATCCTCCGTGCTTCAGGTAAGACCGGTGAGGGTGTAGAAGATATACTGGAAGCTGTCGTTAATCGTGTTCCTGCTCCGGTAGGAGACGAGAAGGCACCGCTTCAGGCTTTGATTTTCGACTCTGTATTCAACTCTTTCCGCGGCATCATCGCCTATTTCAAGATAGAGAATGGCGTGATTCGTAAGGGAGATAAGGTGAAGTTCTTCAATACCGGCATGGAATATGATGCTGATGAAATCGGTGTATTGAAGATGGATATGATTCCACGCCAGGAATTGGGTACCGGTGAGGTAGGTTATATCATCTCGGGTATCAAGAATGCTACCGAGGTAAAGGTGGGTGATACCATTACCCATATTGCCCGTCCTTGTGACAAGGCGATTGCGGGTTTCCAGGAAGTGAAACCTATGGTCTTTGCTGGTGTTTATCCTATCGATCCAAGCGATTACGAGAATCTGCGTGCATCGCTCGAAAAACTGCAGCTCAATGATGCTTCATTGACTTTCTCGCCAGAGAGTTCTGTGGCTTTGGGCTTCGGTTTCCGTTGCGGATTCCTCGGTTTGCTCCACATGGAAATCGTACAGGAGAGACTGGACCGTGAGTTTAATATGGATGTCATCACTACCGTACCTAACGTATCTTATATGGTATACGACAAGCAGGGCGGTGTGAAAGAGGTTCACAATCCTTCCGGATTGCCAGACCCAACGCTGATAGACCATATTGAGGAACCATATATCCGGGCAACCATCATTACGGCTACCAATTATATTGGACCAATCATGAAACTCTGTCTGGATAAACGAGGCGAACTCATCAACCAGGAATATGTGAGTGGAAACCGTGTAGAGCTCCACTTCATGTTGCCGTTAGGAGAAATCGTCATCGACTTCTATGACAAGCTGAAGAGTATCTCCAAGGGATATGCTTCGTTCGACTATCATATCGATTCATTCCGTCATTCCGACCTGGTGAAGCTCGATATCCTGTTGAATGGAGAGCCTGTAGATGCATTGAGTACTTTGACTCACCGCGATAACTCTGTGAGCTTTGGTCGCAGAATGTGCGAGAAGTTGAAGGACCTCATACCTCGTCAGCAGTTCGATATTGCTATCCAGGCAGCTATCGGTGCCAAGATTGTGGCACGTGAGACTGTTAAGCAGGTGCGCAAGGATGTTACTGCCAAATGTTATGGTGGTGACGTAAGTCGTAAGCGCAAGTTGCTGGAGAAGCAGAAGAAGGGTAAGAAACGCATGAAGCAGATTGGTAATGTGGAAGTTCCACAGAAAGCCTTCCTTGCTGTGCTCAAACTCGACTAATGATTTAATATAAGTATAATGGAAAAGGAGGTTAAGTATTATGGCAGACTTTAAAGTAATTACCCCTAAGCGTGATATTGCGCGCGAGCTGGCGCGTAAATATAGTACGATGACTCATGATGAACTCGATGTGGTGGAAGATATCCTTGAGCCTATCAAGTATGCCAAGGGCGAGATGATCTTGCCTGAAGGTGAACAGTGCATGGGTATCTCGTACATCGAGAAGGGATTGGTGCGCCAATTTTACTTTAAGAATGGCAAGGAGGTGACCGAACATCTGGGTGTGGATCATTCCATCTTTATGTGCATTGAGAGCCTCTTTAAGGAAGAACCTACCCGCTTGCAGGTGGAAGCTTTGGAGCCTACTCTGGTGTATATGCTACCGAAGAAGAAGCTGGAGGCGGCTGCTATGCGTAATGTCAATATCCAGATGCTTTATCGTAAAATACTGGAAGAGAGTTTGATTCAGTCTCAGATTCATGCCGATCTGATGCGATTTGAGTCGGCACCTAATAAATATAAGCGCCTGTGTGAAATGAACCCACAGGTGGTTCTGCGTGCTCCGCTCACCTATATCGCAAGCTATCTGCAGATGACTCCGGAAACGCTGTCCAGAATCCGCTCGAATACTTTATTATAATTTATAAAAAATGGTGTGACTTCAAAACCGAAGTCACACCATTTTTTTTGTATCTTTTGATTCTATCAAATGAAACTTTCTTTATTCTGCCGTATAGAGGAATCGCTTGATACTCTTCTTAGGAGTCTTTTCAAACTCATCTTCATGTATACGTATTTCTGATACTTTGCTGTAAGCAGGAATCATGGTGTTGAGCTCCTGGCGGTTCTGCTCCATGACATCTGTCAGTTCGTTGGTACCGAGGTTCAGAGTCTGAGCTTCATCATAGTCAGGGTGAACCAGAGCAATGAGCTTGTCGCCCTTCTGTACAACCACGCTTTCCGCTACCAGAGCCAAAGAGTTGAGTTTATCCTCAATCTCCTCAGGGTAGATATTCTGACCGTTTGCGCCGAGCAGCATGTTCTTGCTACGACCCTTGATGAAGACGTTGCCGTCACCATCCATGGTTCCAAGGTCGCCTGTATGATACCATCCGTTCTCGTCGATGGTCTGTTTGGTAGCTTCCTCATTCTTATAGTAACCCAACATTACGTTAGGACCCTTGGCAAGAATTTCGCCTGGTACATTCTCAGGATCAGGACTGTCGATGCGGACCATCATGTGGAGGGCAGCCTTACCGCAAGAGCCCGGTACGAAGTTTTTGTAATCCTCGTAGCAGATGATAGGGGCACACTCTGTGGCGCCATATCCCACGGTATATTTGAAACCTACGCTATGGAGGAAACTTTCCACTTCCTGATTAAAGGCTGCACCACCGATAATCACCTCGTAGAAGTTGCCACCGAAGGCATTGGATACCTGGTCGCATATCTTCTCCTTCACCTTCTTGCTGATTACAGGCATGTGGAGCAGCATACGCATGCGGTTGTTCTGGATCTTAGGGAATACCTTCTTGCGGATAATCTTCTCGATAACCAGAGGAACTGCAATGATAACGGCTGGCTTGATGCGACCGAATGCCTCGGCGATGATGGCTGGACTAGGGATGCGGGTGAGATAGAAGACGTGGCAGCCCTTGATGAATTCGAAGATAAATTCAAACGCCATGCCGTACATGTGGGCCATCGGCAGGATACTGATGACTGAATCTCCCGGCTTAATCTTCTTACCCAGTACGTCCTCAGCGAAATCTGCATTGCCCCAGAGTGCACGGTATGGAACCATTACTCCCTTGGAGAAACCGGTAGTTCCGCTGGTATAGTTGATCATAGCCAACTCATCCGGATTCTGGTCCATATAGTAGTTGACATGGTTCTTGCGGAAGTACTTAGGATACTTGATACCGAACATCTCATTGAGGTGTTCGCGCGCATAAGTCAACTTGTCGGTACGTGAAACGACAAGTGAATAATCCGGTATATAGATGATGCCTTCAAGACCCGGCATCTTTGTTGCATCAATCTGTGTAGCTACAACATCACCCACAAAGAGCAGTTTTGCATCGCTGTGGTTTACGATGTTGTGAATCTGGTCTGGCATGAATTCATGCAGGATAGGTACGGCAATGGCACCATAGGTAAGGGTAGCAAGGAATGCTACAGCCCAGTTTGCGCTATTTCTACCGCAAAGTGCTATCTTGTCGCCCTTTACTACACCAGAGTTCTCAAACATGATGTGTAGCTTCTCAATTTTGCGTGCTACATCATGGTACTGCAAGGTAGCTCCCTTGTAGTCTGTCAGGGCATCCATATCCCAATGGTCTACGATGCTCTTTTGGATTAATGCGTTAAAGCTTGGAATCTCCATATTCTTGTTATTTAACGATTTGCTTTTTTATATTTTTCTCGTACTGAAGTCAGTTTGCTGATGATAGACCTTATCTGCTGATGGTCTGTCAGCAGATAGGGCCTGTCTCTAGATTGCGTTCTGATAGAGGTAACGCTTGATAGACTTCTTGGCTGTCTTTTCAAATTCCTGATTATGAAGTTTGATGCGTGACACCTTTGCGAAGCTAGGTATCTGCATGTTCAGTTCCTTGCGGTTCTGCTCCATGATGTTCTCCAGGTCTTCGTTTGTAAAGCCGAGGTTGTTAACTTCTTCCATATCCGGATGAACCAGAGCTACCAGCTTGTCATCGTTCTGTATTACGATGCTCTCGTTGACCATAGCCATGGAGTTGAGCTTGTCCTCAATCTCTTCCGGATAGATGTTCTGTCCGTTAGGTCCCAGCAGCATGTTCTTGCTTCTTCCTCTTACGAAGAAATGTCCGTCGGCGTCCATCGTTGCCAGGTCGCCTGTATGGAACCATCCGTCTTCATCTATTACGGCATCTGTTGCCTCCTGGTTCTTGTAATATCCCTTCATCACATTGATGCCGCGGCAAACCAGTTCACCGGCTACGTTCTCCGGGTCATCGCTCAAAACCTTTACCTCCATGTGCTTCACGGCAACACCACAGCTTCCTGCTACATAGTTGTCCTGATGGGCAAAGGTGATAAGAGGAGCAGTCTCAGTGGTACCATATCCCATTGCGATAGGGAAACCTACGCTGATGAAGAAGTTCTCTATCTCCTTGTTGAGCGGAGCACCACCCACAACAACCTCGCAAGGACGTTCGCCAAACTTTCTCAATACAAACTCGCGAACCTTCTCCTTGATGCGCTTATTGATGACAGGCATGTTCATCAGCAGTCGTGCACGGTTGGTTTGGATATGTGGGAAAACTTCCTTTCTTACAATCTTGTCTACTACAAGCGGCACCGCATAGAGGATGTCTGGCTTGATTTCTGACAACGCCTCTGAGATGAGCGTTGGGCTCGGCAGACGGGTAAGGAAGAAGATATGGTTACCCAATACTATATTGAAGAGAAATTCTGTCATGAGTCCATACATGTGAGCCATCGGAAGGGTAGAAAGAATGTTGCAGTTCTTACCTATATTAGGTTTCACTGAATCGATGAGGTAGTCGAGATTACCCCAAAGTGCTCTGTATGGGAGCATCACACCTTTTGAGAAACCGGTAGTTCCACTGGTATAGTTGATCATTGCCAGTTCTTCAGGATCGTCTACGTGATACTTCACGTGTTCTGGTCTGAAATACTTAGGATATCTGTGTCCGAACATTGCATTGAGGTTCTCGCGCGCATAAGTCAGTTTCTCAGAGCGCGAGATGACAAGCGAATTGTCCGGAAGATAGATGATTCCTTCCAGCGAAGGCATCTCCTCTGGTGTTATCTCTGTAGCTACCACGTCACCAACGAACAGAAGTTTGCTTTCGCTGTGGTTCACGATGTTGTGAATCTGTTCAGGCTTAAATTCGTTCTGTATAGGTACGACAATGGCTCCGTAAGTAATAATGGCCAGGAAGGCTACTGCCCACTGGCTACTATTTCTTCCGCAGACGGCAATCTTGTCGCCCTTCTTTACATCGCTGTTTTCGAACAGGATGTGTAGCTTCTCAATCTTTCTGGCAATATCGTGATATTGGAGGGTTGTGCCCTTGTAATCGGTGAGCGCATCCAGATTCCAATTCTTGATAATGCTGTTCTCAATATACGAGTTAAAACTTGGTATTGAATTCATTGCACAATTTACAAAATTTTGTGCAAAGATAATGAAAATAGTGCACACTGCAAAATAAAATGTGCACTATTTTCAAAAACTATATAAAATAATTAGTTTTTTTCCTTTTAAGTCTACATATTGTGGTGTTATAGACTGTATTTTACTCATATCTCATTGATTTGGCTGGATGGATATGAGAAATCAGGTAGCTTGGTGCTACGAGCATGAAGATGCTTATCAGCAGCGTAGCAATGTTCAGGGCTATGATGGCAAGCCAGTTGAATTCTACCGGAACGGTACTTACATAATAGGTCTGTGCATCGAGTTTGATGATGCCTGTAAAGTACTGGAGGGTAAGAATGCCGAGGGCGATGATGTTGCCCAGAAGCATACCCTTGCCGATGATGAAGACGGCAAACCACAGGAAGGTGTGGCGGATGGTCTTGTTGCGGGCACCCAATGCCTTCATTACGCCTATCATGGAGGTGCGTTCCAGAATGATGATGAGCAGACCGCTGATCATGGTGACGCCGGCTACTATCAGCATCAGACCGAGAATAATCCAGACATTCAGATCCATCAGGCTCAGCCATTGGAAGATGTTTGGATTCAGGTCCTTGATGGTAGAACTGCTGTAGGTTTCGCCATAGTGATCTACCGTGCGGTTCACCTTATTAATAATATAATCTTCAGTCTCGTTGATCTTGTTGAAGTCGTTAACGGTCAGTTCTGCACCGCTCGCCTGGTCTTCTTCCCATCCGTTCAGCTTCACGGCAGTATAGAGGTCGGTGTATACCATTACCTCATCATACTTCTTCAGGTTGGTCTGATAGATGCCCTTGATGGTGAAGCGGCGCATACGCACTCCGTTGTCATCAAAGAAGTAGGCAAAGATGCGTTCTCCCGTCTTCAGCTTCAGCTTATCAGCCATCAGCTGTGAGATGAGAATCTGGTTATGACTCGCTTTATCATCAAACTTAGGGATGCTGCCTTCAATCATGTTCTGATGGATAAAGGTAGAATCGAAATCAGGTCCTACACCTTTGAACATGACGCCCAGGAAATCGCTGTCCGTCTTCAGGATTCCCTCTTTCATGGCAAATTTCTGCACATGTTTTACGCCAGGTATCTTTTTCAGTACGTTGACCATCGAGTCGTTCATGACCACCGGATACTGGTTTTGCTGCTGCAGCGTCATGAAGTCGGCCACCTGTATATGGCTTCCGAATCCTATTACCTTGTCGCGTATGGTATGCTTGAATCCGAGCACTACGCATACCGACATAATCATAATGGCGAGTCCGATAGCAACACCTGCAGTGGCTATATGAATAGCAGGGCGAGAAACTTTACGTTTATCGCCCTGATCGCTATATAATCTCTTTGCTATAAATAGAGGAAAATTCATCTTTTGTAATGTTGAATGTTGAGTGTTGAATGTTGATAGTTGAATGTTGATAGTTGAATGTTGAGTGTTGAATGTTGATAGTTAATTTAATCTTTGTGTCCGTTAGGCAACTCAACATTCAACACTCAACATTCAACATTGTTATAGTCCTTCGTCTTCCACTCTTCCCGGATAAGCCTCAAGTGCCTTACCCAGAACCACCAGGGCACGCTCCAGATCGTGTTTCTTCAAGACGTAAGCTACACGAACCTGATTGTGACCGGCTCCAGGAGTCGTATAGAAACCAGAGGCTGGAGCCATCATGATGGTTTCGCCCTCGTAGTTGAATTCCTCCAGACACCAGCGGCAGAACTTTTCAGAATCATCGATAGGCAGTTTGGCTACGGTATAGAAGGCTCCCATAGGAATAGGAGAGTATACGCCCGGAATGCGGTTCAAACCGTCTATCAGACACTTACGACGCTCTACATACTCATCGTATACATCGCGGTAGTACTCTTCAGGAGCATCCAGAGAAGCTTCGGCTACAATCTGACCAATCAGTGGAGGAGAGAGACGGGCCTGGCAGAACTTCATCACCGCCTTGCGGATTTCAGCATTCTTGGTGATGAGGGCACCCACACGGATACCGCACTCACTGTAACGCTTCGAAACAGAATCGATGAGAACCGTGTTCTGCTCGATGCCTTCCAGGTGCATCGCACTGATATAAGGACTGCCGGTATAGATATACTCACGGTAAACCTCATCAGAGAAGAGATAGAGGTCGTACTTCTTCACCAGGTCACGAATCTGATTCATCTCTCTGCGGGTATAGAGATAGCCCGTAGGGTTGTTAGGGTTGCAGATCAGAATGGCACGGGTGCGCTCATTGATCAGCTCCTCAAACTTCTCCACCTTAGGCAGGGAGAAACCTTCTTCTATCGTTGTGGCGATGGTACGGATCTTGGCACCCGCCGAGATGGCAAACGCCATATAGTTAGCGTAAGCAGGTTCTGGTACGATAATCTCGTCGCCAGGGTTGAGGCAGCTCATGAAAGAGAAGAGTACAGCCTCAGAACCTCCCGATGTAATGATGATATCATCGGCAGTTACGTTGATGTTGAATTTCTTATAGTAATCTACAAGCTTCTCGCGATAGCTGAGATAGCCCTGACTTGGAGAATACTCCAAGACCGTGCGGTCTATATGCTTCAGGGCATCTAGGCCACATTGAGGAGTTGGAAGGTCAGGCTGACCGATGTTGAGGTGATATACCTTTACTCCACGTTTTTTTGCTGCGGCAGCCAGAGGAGCCAACTTTCTGATAGGTGACTCTGGCATTTCAAGACCGCGTACAGATATTTCTGGCATCTTAAAATATTGTTTCTTTCTATTAATTATCCGTGTCGAAAATTGAATTCTATGACCTTCTGGTCTTTTCAATTTACGCTATTCGGCTGCAAAGATAAGAAAATTAGATGAGAATTGAGAATAACTTTCGGTTAAATTTTATTTTTTGATTAAAAACTCTTTAAATATGTCGCTCTTTGCTTTCTTTTTTATAACTTTGCACTTAATTTCAAGAAATGTTATAAGATTATACTAATTAATTAAAATAAGTAAGAAGAAAAAATATGAGAAGTAGAACAAGTACATGGTTTGAGACCAAAGTGAAATATCAGAAGACAATGGAGGATGGTTCAGAAAAGGTTGTTTCTGAAGCATACGTAGTAGATGCTTTGAGTTTTACCGAGGCTGAGAGCGCCATCATCGATGAGATGTCGGTTTATGTAAGCGGCGAGTTGAAGGTGAGCGGTATCGGTAAGGCTGGCTACGGCGAAATCTTCTTCAGCGATGTGGATGATGATGATAAGTGGTATAAGGCTAAACTCCAGTTCATCACGATTGATGAGAAGAGTGAGAAGGAGAAGCGCAGCAATGTTACTTATCTTGTTCAGGCTAAGTCTCTCGCCCGTGCCCTCCGTTATATTGATGAGGTGATGGGCAAGACCATGATAGATTATGATGTAATTGGTTTGAACGAAACCAAACTGATGGATGTATTCGAGCACCATGCTCCTAACGAGAAGAAAGAGGAGAAGAATGATGTGCCTGAATACGAGGAGAAATAATTCAACACTCAACATTCAACATTTAACATTCAAGATATGGACTATGATGTAAAAGGAAATCTCCATGAGGTGCTGGGCAGCTTGCCTGCCGGTGTTCGTCTCGTTGCCATCAGCAAGTTCCATCCCAACGAGTATATCGAGGAGGCTTATGCTGAAGGACAGCGTATCTTCGGCGAGAGTCATGAGCAGGAACTCGCCAAGAAGGTGGCTTCGCTGCCTGAGGACATCGAGTGGCATTTCATCGGTCATCTGCAGACCAATAAGGTGAAGTATATCGCACCTTATATCTCGATGATTGAATCGGTAGACAGTCTGAAACTTCTCAAGGAGATTGAGAAGCAGGCTGCCAAGCACAATCGTGTGGTGAAGGTTCTTTTGGAACTTCATCTGGCTGAGGAAGATACCAAATCGGGTCTTTCTCTTGATGCTTGCCGCGAACTCCTGGAGGCAGGCGAATGGCGGGAGATGAAGCATGTGCAGATTTGTGGCATCATGATGATGGCATCTAATACAGACGATGAGCAGCAGATTGCTCAGGAGTTTGATGAGGCTGCCCGGTTCTTTGATGAGATAAAGGCCAGATATTTTGCTGATGATGATGCTTTCTGCGAGCGTAGCTGGGGTATGAGTCACGATTATCATATTGCCGTCAAGCACGGCAGCACGATGGTTCGTGTAGGTACCACCATCTTCGGTCCTAGAATATATTAAAATAATAAGAGGGTGTGTCATTAAACATGACACACCCTCATTGTTTATATAGTTAGTATACTATCTTCTGTCCCTTGCTGGTGATGTAAATCTTGCCCTTTTGTGGAACGGAAACCTTTCTGCCTTCCAGGTCAAAATAGGCTGTCGGTCTGTCTTTACCGATGATGACCGAAGAGATTCCGGTAGGAGAGAAGTTCTTGAGATAATCGAAGGTTACCAGACCGGTTGCTTCATCCTTTGTGATGTTGTAGAGCGGATGACTCGTATCAACACTGTTGTTCAGGGTGATACTGGTCAGACTGTTCACCTCGTACTCTGTAGCAGAGCCCGCCTTGTAGGTCGGGAACGGGTCGTTCTGAAGACTCGTTATGATATCATCGCTGCTGACGCCCGTGTTATAGCTGTTGTATACCATTCCGTCTGCAGGAACAATCATGACCCTTGGCTTACCAGTCGTGTTGTTGGGATTATCAAACAGATTAACCGATGACAAATCATCGTAGTCGATGCGCCATACCAGCATTCCGTAACCCAGAGCCTCCTTGTACCATCCCTCGTTTCTGATATTCTGCAGCAGCAGGTATTCGCCCTGGCTGTTGGCTATAATCTTGTATGCATCCGATGCCTTGTCGTATGGTTCCAGCTTTATCTGCTTCGCATCGGTATCCGAAAGGAGGGTAGGCTGTTTCCATCCTACGATGCTCTTCTCCCATGGAGAATAAGGGATAGGCTGGTAGCCGTTAGCCTGATAACTGCCCATATCCATAACGTCCCAATATTCAGGACTCTGGTTATGGTCTGTGATGCCGTTGGTAGGATAGATGTCTGGCAAACCGAGTGTATGCGAAAACTCATGACAGAAGAGACCGATACCATTGATGTAGTATTTGCCGTCTTGGGTATCTTCAGGCTTATTGTTCAGCTCGTTGTTAATGCCGAACCGGCGTACTTTTTTCCCGTCATAGGTTCCCAGTCCTTCTACGGTACCCGATTGCGGCCAGAGGCAATCGCCTGAATTACCTGAGATGCTTTCAGAATAGCCGGCGTAGATTACATATACGAGGTCTACATATCCGTCGCCGTCGCTGTCGTAATCGGTAAAGTTAACCTTGCCGTCTACCTGCTGGCAGGCTTCCTTAATCATCTGAGGAAAGTTAGTGTCACTGCCGTCGCCAACTCCGTTCTTGCCATAATAAGCAGAATTCCTGCTTACCGTAACAGGACCCACTACGTCAAACTGTGGTATAAACTGGTTATCGCTCATGTCAGCGAAATACTGCTGTACGCTGCCATAGTTCTGGCAGTAAGTCTCGTTGGTGATAAACACTTCTTTATCAGCCTCAGGCATAGCTTCTCCCTTCTTTCCGTTGAGGTAATGGTTGAATGTAACAACCGGATCCTTACTCTTGAACTTCACATCCTGAAACTGCACCAGGAGTACCAATGCCTTCGGACTTCCCTTATGAGGGAAATAGCTTGGTCTCACGGTTCCTATTTCTGAAGCTCTTGTGATATTCTCTGAAGAGAAAGCACGGGTCTTTCGGGTGTTCAGCTCTTCGGCAGTTATCTTTTCGTATTTCCCGTCTTGGGTTTCCCGCAGGGGCGTACCATCCAGCAGCATGTAGTAGTGGAAGGTTTCGTCGCCATGCAGGGTAGCACATGCTACGGTTCCATCAGCCAGCATAATCTTGGCGATGCCCGGTTTAGCCTTTACGGCATAGAGATTGGCGATGCCCAGGAAGGCGAGCGCCAGAGAGATGATTGTCTTCTTCATAAACAGTTAGGGTAGATGGGGAATTATTTATAAAAGTTTCGCAAGTTGGCTCCACACGCCCTGAAAGGGCAGAAGCTCTTAGCCCAGGGCAGCGCCCTGGGTAATTATGGACGCAAACTTGTCGCCCTGTAAGGGCAAAAGCTTTAAATACCGGCCAATTAACAAAGCTTTTGCCCTTACAGGGCGCCTTGCTGACTGCTATTATACCCAGGGCGATGCCCTGGGCTAGGAGCTTTTGGGCCTTCAGCCCGTACTTAAACCACATGCGAAAGTTCTGTTGTTTATTTATAAAAGTATTGTCCTTTCTTCTGAGTCTGGTGACCAAACTCGATGGCGTGATGCGGACAATGGTGATAGCAGGTAAAGCAGGTGAGGCAATCCTTGTGGTGCAGCCATTCCGGATATTCTCCATGACCGCCCTTGATATCGCCTACAGGACAGACGTTGGCACAGATGCCACACTTCACGCACTTGTCTTTCTCCACATGAAACCGCTTGTCGGTGATGAGCACCTTCTCAAAGAATCCGCCCACAACCTTGGTGAAGAACCAGGGGATAGGACCTTTTACCAGACGGTTCACGCCCTCTTTCCTGTCAAATACTTCTTCGCAGATAACCGCCAGTTCCTGTGCCGATTTCGATTTCTTACGAACTTCGCGCTCCTTCGGATCAACATCCATGAAAGGAAGTCCTACATAAGATTCCGGCATGATGAGCGAGTAGGAAGCAGAAACCTCCGTGATGCCCAATGCCTGAAGCGATGCATTCAGCGCAATCGTATCGTTGAGGTTTTCGATGGTGAGTCCGATGCTGTCGCCTGCAGTACAGACGCAATAGGCGAAAGGATGCTTTCTGAACGTCTCCTTGTCTTCAGCAGTAGCATCAGGAGTTTCTCTCCGTATCTTCATCTTCCTGATAAACTCCCTTACAAGGCGTGGAACTCTCCAGCCATGTACGGGGAAAACGAATCCGAGCCGTTCATTCTCTTTCAGAATAAACGGCTCGGCTATATTGTGGCTTGAATCATCCGCCCGCATATAAGGGACGATAGGAATCAAGTCTTCGTGTGTAGCCGCTGCCAGTCTGGCTGCTGCCCACTTGGTATTTCCAGTTCCTGAGAAATAGAAAATCATGCTTACTTTTAAATATGTATTGAGCTAGATTATTTCTTTTCTGTCATAACACCTTCTATATAGAGACGTGACATTTCTACATTGCCGTTAGAACGGACGGTGATGCTCTTCTTGAAATGACCAGGGAACATGCCCTTGCCGTTATAGGTAACACTAATCTGTCCTTTCTCGCCTGGAGCGATAGGCTTCTTGGTGTAAGAAGGTATGGTACAGCCGCAGCTGGCAATAGCCTGGTTGATAATCAAAGGCTTGTTGCCCACATTGGTGAAGGTAAAGGTAGCCTTCTGTACCGGATTTGACTCTTCGAACGAACCGAAGTTGTGTATCAGTTTGTCGAACTTAATCTCTGCCTGAGCAGATGCAGTAGCTACAAGAGCCACCAGCATAGTGAGTGTCAATATGATTCTTTTCATCTTCATATCCTTTCTTCTTTTTTATATTTTCTCTTTAATTTGTTTCTTATTTTTATTTAATTCGATGCAAAAGTACATATAAAGTTTAGTATTACGTTACTTTTTTACATTATTTAAAACAATTATGCCTTATATTTTATGTACAGCCTTCTTTTCAGTGGAAAAGTGGGGGCGCAATACTCCTCATTTTGAAGATGTTTGCAGATTCCTGAACAAAAATCCCCCAACCTTAATCACTTAAGATTGGGGGAGAGCGTAGAAAAAATAATAAAGTATGAACAATATCAACTGAATAGAGGGCTAAATGTGGAATTTGATTTCATTCAGCCAAGCCTGAACACTGAAGCAGGGACAGGACTTGTGGACGTTCGGGAGATCACGATGACCTAGGATCTCGGCTTCGGGATAGTCTACGCACAGACTCGTCAGGAGATTCTGGAGTGACTGCTTCTGAGCCTTCGTACGGGTATCTGCCGGATTGCCGTCGGCGTCGAGACCGCCTTCGTAACAGATGCCGATACTGTGTGCATTGAAATGGCGGGCGTGGGCGCCGATTTCTGATTCGGGACGGCCGGGGTAGATGACGCCGTCTTTCGTGATGTAATAGTGATAACCGATGCTGCGGAAACCACGGGCTAAATGACAGGCTTCGAGCTTTTCGAAGGTGAAGTCCTGCGTGACGCGTGTGGCAGAACAGTGGATGACAATAAGTGATATTTTTCTTGTGTTTTTCATAGTGCTGAATCTTTAAAGGGTTGATACTACTGGCAGCTCTGCACACAAAAGGCAGAGGCTACGGCGGTGAGAACGGTAATGACGAAATTCAGAATTTTCTTGAGTGTTTCTCTTTTCATTTTCATTTGATTTAAGGTTAATAAATGGATTGGGGGCTCGGATTTCCTATATCCGGGCGATACTTTTAGGAAGGAAGGCTGACAGGATGAGCAGATGGGCTTGATAGCGCGTGTTTCAATGATGCTTGCTATATTGATGAATAGCCGGGGGTGCTATAGCCGAATCCCGGACTGCATCCTGTCTAAAACCTTCTTTCTTCATTTACTAGCGAGGGGGTTACTCCAGGCCGTCGCTACCATCGGAGCCGCTGCTCTCGGTGTTGCCTGATCCGCCAGTCTGTGTTGAGTCGCCACCCTGGTTTGTGCCGCCACCCTGGGTGGTATCGCCTGTGTTATCCTTGCCGCCGTCTGGTGGAGTAACATCTCCTGTTACGGCTGTGGCCTTCTTCAGGGATGCATCGAGGTTCAGACTGTTTGCCTTGAACTCACCGGTGCCACGGGCACGGAGCTTCAGTCCGGCAATGTTCTTGGTGATGCTGAACTCCTTCTCGGAGGCAGCACCTTCCTTGTTCTTGATGCCGATGCTGAAAATGGCGAGGTCGGGAATCTTCACGGCGATACCCTGCAGAACCAGTTCTCTTACGCAGCTCACCATGTCGGTGAGCATACCCTTGATGGCTCCCTTTGAGAACGGGGTATTGTGACTTTCCATGTGCTCTGCGAGTTCATCAAGACCATAGGTCTGGGTGATTACAGGGTAGGCGAAAAACTTGCCGTTAGCGGCGCTCAACTTCTCGTTGACATACTTCTTCAATGTGTACAGAATCATAGTGTCTTCATTTTTAAGGTTAATAAATTGTGTTTGTGTTGTAGGGGGCGCTGCGCATTGCCTCTTGGTGGTATGAGATGTTATCTCTGAACCACAATGCAAAGATACGAAATCGGTGAGGGGTCAACTCACAGTTGCTCATACTTGCTCATGTTTTATCATACTTTTTCATAGATTCTTTTAGAAATGTTGCGATTTTCTTGTTTATCTCAGAAAAAATGATTAGCTTTGCAAAATATATTATTGAGTTTAAATAAACATGGGCAATGATTACAAAGATTAGGTTACAAAATTGGAAGAGCTTTAAGGACTCTACTATATATATCGATTCTTTGGGTATCCTTATCGGAACCAATGCTAGTGGTAAGTCAAATGTGTTAGATGCGTTTGCCTTCCTCTGTGCCGTGGGGGAAGGTAAGAGCCTTCTTGATGCCATTCAGACTGTTAGAGGCGGGGAAGATTGGATTATCCGTAGAGGTGAGGATTCTTTCTGTATTGAGATAGAAATAGAAATTGAAGAAAGTTCCTATCTTCTTGATTTGAGGGTGGTTAAGCGAAATTCAGTTTTCAGTTTTGGACCTTGTGAAATCCGTCGTTTGGGTATAGAAGACGATGATGCCGTTCCTGGTGAGTTTATTGATTCTGCTCGCAACATTGCATGGAAAACGTATGATGTTCCAATACTTCTGGATTTTTGGGCAAAGATATATGCTACTTTTAGAAATATCATCATTCTTGATCCTGCTCCTGCTAAGATGCGTGATTACTGCAAGATTTCCAAAGAACTGAAGTCTGATGGTAGTAATGTAGCAGGTGTTTTATGTGCGTTGTCTCTAGAGGAAAAGAAAAAGGTGGAAGCACTGGTGTCCAGCTATGTTCGGCCACTTCCTGAACGTGATATAAACAAGGTTATATCTGAGCCTGTTGGTCTGATTAAGTCAGATGCCATGCTTTATTGTTATGAGGATTGGAATCCTGAACAGCCTGTTGATGCAAGAGGTATGAGTGATGGAACGCTTCGTTTTATTGCGATTGTCGTAGCTCTTTTGACGGTTGCACCTCATAGCTTACTGCTTATCGAAGAGGTGGATAATGGCTTGCATCCTTCTCGTGCCAAGGAGTTGGTTGATATGTTGAAGGATTTGTCACGACAGCGCCAGGTTGATGTGCTCTGTACGACGCATAATCCTGTTTTGTTGGATGAGTTGGGAAATAAGATGATTCCGTTTATCAGCTATGTTACCCGTGATGAGCATGGCGATAGCCATGTCAATCTCTTGGAAGAAAAAGAGAATCTAGCCAAATTGATGGCTTCTGGAACAATAGGTAGAATGATGGTTAATGATAAGATATAGAAGTGGAAGGCTACCGTTATAGGAGGGCAAGCTTTAGGCGATGCTTCTATCGTTGAAGTCGTAAAATATTATACTGATTTAGGATATCAGGTTGAAATCTTTACTGGTGATGAAGGATTGAAAGCTTATGAGCCTACGGTTGAAATCCCTAGGAGAAGAAGAAAATGACTCAAGCTTTGCAAGTCCGTTAGGCGTTAGGGAGATACGTAAGTCCGCAGGAACGCCTAACGGACCCTAACGCCATGCAGGGCATAATGAGAAAGTGCTACGGAGCGTAGCACTTTTGCCGTGGTCGCACAATCTGCTACTGCTGAGCAAGGGATTTAATGATGAAGCCACGCTATATTATGCTCAGGAAACTATAACCAAAGGTTGGAATCGTGACTTGTTGCTCAATGCCATCAAACTCAATATGTATGAGACACAGGCATTGGCTGGTATAAAGTACAGAAAGATTCACAGAACAATGATATCTCCTTTTCCCTGACATACAGATTGTGAACACATGTGTTCACAATCCTTTACGACAACAATCAGTTGTTCGCAGCTAAGTATATGACTTACTGGAACGCCTTGGTTTATCCAATCAAACCAAGAATCGTGAACGTTATATTCTTGAAACCTTACTGATTGCTCGTAATGTGCTGATAATCAATACTAATTGAAATGGCAAAATGACGAAAGAAACAAATAACTCAAAAAGCTCTAAAACAACCTTTTTCGCTCGTATTTTATGATTATCAATGAAAGGAATAATATTGCGAAATACTCAATTATTTGCATGTTTTCGTAAATGTTTTGAGAATATTTTACCTTTTTCTGAAATTATTTTCGTACTTTTGCAAGCGTATTTCAGATTTACTGAAAGTGGATGTAAACGATTTGTTGAACAGAGAATGATGGACGATATGTTGAAACAGATAAAGGCTGGCGAGGTGTCGGGGGTGCAGTTCAAGGAACGCATTCTCGACAAATATGATATTGCCTGTGAGTTAGTGGCGTTCAGTAATTCACATGGTGGTAAGTTGGTAGTTGGTATAAAGGATAAGACCGGAGAAACCAATGCCTTGTCGTATTCTGAGGTACAAGAAACTACCAACTTATTGAGTGACATTGCTTCAGAAAACGTAGTGCCATCCATTCTGATAAAGATAGATACTGTTGAGGTCGAGGATGGCAACTTGGTTATTGCTACTGTGAAGGAAGGACTCAATAAGCCTTATCATGATAATAAGGGAATCGTATGGGTGAAGAATGGTGCCGACAAGCGTAAAGTGTTCGACAATGCTGAACTTGCAGAAATGATGACCGACTGCGGTAGTTTTGCACCAGACGAGGCTGGTGTTAGGGATGCAACTGTCAACGACCTTGATGCAACGACCATCAAGCAGTTTCTTGGCAACCGTTTTGATAGAGTGTTGGAAAAGAAAGGCTTGACAGGTGACGCTTTTAATGAAGCATCACTTGATATGATATGCTCTGCCATAGCTAAGGGGCATGACTGTGAGAAGATTCTTCGCAATCTGCGATTTATCCGTCCTGATGGTACACTAACCGTTGCTGCCATGCTTCTGTTTGGCAAATACACCCAACGTTGGTTGCCAATGATGACAGCCAAATGTATCTGTTTTGCAGGCAACAGTGTCGGCAGCAAGGTGTTCCGTGATAAGGTGAATGATGCAGATATGGAGGGGAATCTGCTTCATCAATATGACACGATCATGGATTTCTTCACTCGTAACCTGCATAATGTGCAAGTAGGAGATGAATTCAACAGCATGGGTAAGTTGGAAATACCTTACACAAGCTTGGTTGAGTTCACGGTAAACAGCCTTGTACATCGCTCGTTGAACATGAAAGCCCCTGTTCGCATTTTCATTTTCGACAATCGTGTTGAGATTCACAGTCCTGGTGCATTGCCTAACGGACTCACTATTGATGACATCAAAGCAGGAACTTCCATGCCTCGCAATATGTTCCTTTTTAACAATGCTATATACTTGCTGCCATACACTGGTGTAGGTAGTGGCATCACTCGTGCACTGGACGAAGATATCAATGTCACATTTATGAATAATGACAAGGCACAGGAATTCGTCATCACGGTTTGGAGAGAAGAAAGTAACCAAGTCGAGGGGGAAAGTAACCAAGTCGGTAACCAAGTCGAGGAAAAAAGTAACCAAGTCGAAGACCATAACACTGGACTTAGACACTCTAACACCGACTTAGACACCGACCATGACACTTTTGACGAAGACCATGACACTCAACTTAGACACTCTGACACCGACTTAGACACCGACCATGACACTTTTGCCGAAGACCATGACACTATACATAGTTACCATGACACTAAAAGAGTGCCATTGACGAATAAACAGAAGGATATAGTAAACTTCTGTAGCGTGCCAAGAACAAGTAGGGAAATTTTGGAAAGAGCCGGTGTTGTCTATCATACAAAAAATATAGCTAAATACATCACCTCCCTTGTTGCAGCAGGATATTTGCAGATGACCAATCCGGATAATCCTACGGCAAGCAATCAAAAATACAAGAAAGTAACAATAAAATAGTAAGAATGATAGACTCTTTATATTTCCTTCAGTTCGCATGTTTCATCTTCATGCTCATCAATGCCCTTATCCTCGGCATCACCCACCTGCACATGAAGTGGACCAACCGACGCTATGAGTGGTCACGCTGGATGATACTTGCAGGTATGATGGGACTTGCCATACAATATCTCTTGCAGATGCGCTTGGGTTTTCGTGCGAAAAGCGATGACTTGGGAGCTATTTTCAACATTCTTGTCTATACCCCATGTATCACCACTATCGCCATGGGCATATACAACATTGAGGCGACCCATGCCAACCGCCGAAAGATGAACATCGTCTGCGCTTGCATTTATGCCGCTATCATAGCAGTTTTCTGCATAGGCTACAGCAATAGCGGAAGTCTTAACATTGGCAACTGGCTCTATGCGATGCTCGTATTGTTCGGCACAAACGTAGCGTATTGCATCTATATGATTATGATTGAGATGCGGAAACGCAAGAAGATGTTAGAGCTGATGACTGGAAACGACATGCTGCCCTACGTGCGATATGCCCGAGCCAGTGTCTTCGCCCTGTTCTTCTCTGCCCTTACCATGCCTTTCGTCATCCTCTCTACCACCTTATTATATATAATAGGTCCGTTGGCTCTGCTCACTATCCTTTTCTTCAACCTGAGTTTCGTGGCATTGGGCTACAATTACGTTCCTACCGAGGAACTCTTGGATAAGGAGGAAGAAGAAAGCGCAGCCATAGCAGATGAAGAAACTGAAAACTCCGATGGGCAGGATGCAGAACCTATAGGCGATAAAGAAAATTTACAGTCAATTTCTCAGGAGCGTCAGATGTTCATCAAGGAGAAGCTCGACAAGTGGTGTGCTGATTTGGGCTACAAAGACACCACAGTAAACATGTTCACCCTGTCACGCTCGCTGAACATTTCCAAGAACGAGTTATCACGCTACTTCACATCATGCCTTAATTCCACCTTCCGCATCTGGCTTGCCGAGGTACGTTTCGAGGCAGCAAAGAAGATGATGCTCGACTATCCCGACTACAACAACGACATCATTTCTGCCGAATGTGGCTTCTCTTCACGCTCCTATCTCTATCGCATATTCAAAGAGAAAGAAGGTTGCTCACCAACTGTCTGGAGAGCAAAAATACAATAAAATCACGCCTTAGGTGTCTACTTCCCCCACCAAGTAGACACCTATTTTGTAGGAAGTAGACACCTAAGTGGGGCAAGTAGACACCTTTTTCCGAAGAAAAACACTATCTTTGCACCATGGAAAATATAATAGAAACTTTCATGAAAGAGGAACAGGCTATTCTTATTGTGGCATTGTGTCTTCTGTTGTTCGCCATAGTCATGGGCTATGCCATGGTTCAAGACTACAGGATATATCTTGATGAGAACTACAAGGCTCGCTACAGCTTCTGTGATTTCATCAAGAGAGAAAGATTCTATATCTATCTGTTTCTCGGACAGACTTTCGTCATCATCCTGGGATTTACAGTATATCTGATGGCAATGAGAGAAAATATGTAAGAAAGTAGAATAACAATAATAATTTACAGATATGAATAACAAAAAACAAAGAAACAGGCTATTCACGATGCTGCTGCTCGTGATGGCTATCCTCATACCTTATGGGGGGGGCATGGGCACAAACGCCGCCTTCCAAAGGTGATGGCTCAGCAGACAAACCTTATAAGATATCCACAGCAGCCGAACTGGCGTGGTTCCGCGACCAGGTGAATAGCGGTAATAATACTATTTCAGCCACGCTGACTAAAGATATTGACTTGTCAGAGTTCTGCCATGCGAAGGATGGCACCACGTATACAGATGAGCTCAGCTGGACTCCTATCAATTGGTATCAAGGTACATTTGATGGCAACGGGAAGACTATCAGCAATCTCTACATCAATGCCACCTCTAATTATACCGGTTTCTTCGGCTATGCTTATGTTGGCAGTATCAAGAATATCACTTTCGACAATGCGAGGGTGAAGAATACTGGTGGTTATAATTTTGGAATTTTGGCAGGAAACGCAGGTTCTTGTATTATTGAAAATATCAAGACCTTGGCAAACTGTTCGGTAGAAGGAGAAGACTACGTTGGCGGAATAGCAGGAGTTGCTAACGGCAACATCAGCAACTGCGAAAACCGTGCAACAGTGAAGGGTATAAGATCTCTCGGAGGAGTTGTAGCTGCCTATTTCGGTAATTCCATCACTTCATGCGCCAATTATGGTGTCGTAACAGGCTCGGGAGAGAGCGTTGGTGGCATTGCTGGATATTTTAACTCAGGAACCATTCAGAACAGTGCCAACTATGGCGATGTAACGGGAACTGATAATGTCGGAAATTTGATAGGACTTGCTGAAGAATGCAACCTGAACAATGTGCTTGGCACTGGTAATGTTACTGCTACTTCTGCAAAGCTTGCCGGTCTCCTTGTTGGAAACATAAGAAAATCCTCCAGCACCGCTTCTGGCATCTTGGCATACAACAGCAGCGCGAAGCTTACCATCAATGGAACTGAGCAGACAGGCGATGCCGTCAAGGCTATCGGAGGAGGCTCATTGACATCAGCTGAAAAGATAATGGCATTTACTGAAGAACAGTTGAAGAGCGGATTGGTTGCCAATCAGCTTCAGAAAAACGTATCAGGAAGTGCAAGATGGGGACAAAAACTGAACACAAACGATTATCCTTTACTTGGCTCTGCTGATGAGGTTTACTTGGATGGTAATCTGACAATGAATTGTTTAGGCGAGCTGGAAGGTACAGGTACATTTACCAATACCAAGCCTGCACAAGAGGGCACATTTACGTTTAAGCATGGCGATAGTCCCAAACATCACAAATTCGTGGCTGCTACCTGCACCACAGATGGCAACATCGAATATTGGGAATGTAATCTTTGTCATAAGTCTTTCTCGAACGAGCAGATGACACAAATGGTGAGCAGTCTTGTAGTAGTATCAGCTACCGGACATGAATATGATGAGAACGACAAGTGTACGAAGTGTCAACAGGAAATTCCTTTCTTGAAATTGGGCAACAATTCCATAACAATCGGAAAGGTGCAGGGCGAGCGGGAAAAAATCAGCGGTTACAATCTTTATAAATATACAGCTCCAGAAGATGGCACGTTGGAGGTGACGGCAAACAGCAACCGTAAAAATACCTATGGTACCCTGTGGGAGAGCCGTACGGCTGCATCTTGCTTGACTTCCGATAATTCTTGGCCTGACTTCAAAATCACCTATACTGTAACGAAAGGCACCACTTATTATATCGGCGCAAGAGAATTTTTTGGCAAAGCCATCGAAGGCGAAGTCAAGCTCAATGTAAAAATGAATGGTCTTGATCGGGAATTGCCAGCAGGTATGACTGGTAAAGGAACAGAGGCGGAACCATTTGTGCTGAAGACGGCAGATCATCTGGCGTGGTTCCGTGACTGCGTGAATGAATGTAACACATTAGTCTGCGCAAAGATTGCCGATGAGGTGAAAGAAATTGATATGAGCACAGTATGCCATAAGGCTGATACCGAAAAGCAGATAGCAGAGCTCAGCTGGACTCCTATTGGTAACTTTGATAATAAGTATCAAGGTACATTCGATGGCAACGGGAAGACCATCAGTAATCTCTACATCAATGCCACCTCTGCTTTTGCCGGTTTCTTCGGTCATCTTGCTGGTGGCAACATCAAAAACATCACTTTCGACAATGCGAAGGTGAATAGTGGTAATTATTATACTGGAATTTTGGCAGGATACGCAGGTTCTTGTATTTTTGAAAACATCAAGACCTTAGGAAACTGTTCGGTAGAAGGAGAAGATATAACTGGCGGAATAGCAGGAATAGCAGAGGGCAACATCAGCAACTGCGAAAACCATGCAGAAGTGAAGGGAATGGGATCTCTCGGAGGTATTTTAGGTATGTATTACGGTTCCGACAATTCCATCACTTCATGCGCCAATTATGGTGCTGTAACAGGGGGGTACAGACAAGTTGGCGGCATGGTTGGATATTTTGACTCTGGAACCATCCAGAACAGTGCCAACTATGGCGATATAACTGGAAAAGATAATGTCGGAAACCTGATAGGAGAAGGTGTTATATGCAATCTGAACAATGTGCTTGGCACTGGTAATGTTACTGCTACTTCTGATACAGAGCGTGCCGGTCTCCTTGTTGGAGGCATAAACAATTCCTCCAGTACCGCTTCTGGTATCTTGGCATACAACAGCAGTGTTAAGCTGACCATCAATGGAGCTGAGCAGACAGGTGAAGCTGTCAAGGCTATCGGAGAAGGCTCATTGACCTATCCTGAAGGCGTGAATGAAGCTGACGTGATCAAGGCATTCACCGCAGAGCAGCTGAAGAGCGGTGAGGTGGCTTATTTGCTTGCCGAAGGCAAAGTATTAGGCGAGCAGGTATGGGGACAGCAGTTAGGCAAGGACCAATATCCCGTTCCCGGCTCTGACTATAAAGTAATCAAGGCTGCACAGGGCGACAAGGATGCAAATGGCAACTATACATATTGGGCAACATTCAGCAATCAGACAAACGATGTAACCCTTTCTGTTCCGTCAGACAGAACGCTTAAGGTCTATAACGCAACGGTAAGCGGTGGCAAGATGACATTGACACAACGCAACGACAACCAAGTGGCAAAGGAAGAGGGTGTGCTACTGAAGACTAACGGAGAGTATGTCAATGCAAAGGCAAACGAGACAAATGACTTGACAAAAGCTTCCTCTTATGAGAACCACCTTGTGGCTACACCAGCTGAAGCTCAGACTGTAACAGCAGAAACTGGTTATAAACTTTATCGTCTCACATATAATAAAGCTGCAACAAAAGAAGGTCTCGGCTTCTACCTCAGTGGTAGCAATAGCAGCGACGGAACAAGCCTCAAAGCGACTCCAGGAAAGGCTTATCTGCAAGTATCTGAAAATGAAGCAAAAGACCCATCATCGGCAGCACTCGCCCGCAGCTTTGTATTCGGTGGCGGCAACGAGACAACAGGTATAGATGGAATCACCATTATGGGTACTGACGTGCAGCGTCATGGCACTATTGAAGGAATCTTCGACCTCCAAGGTAGAAAGATAAGCAATCCGACAAAGGGCATATACATAAAGAACAACAAGAAAGTAGTAATCAAATAAAAATAGCACAATATGAAGAAAGAATATATAAAACCAGAAATGCAGGTGCATGAGATAAAAGCCCAACAGTTGCTGGCAGGGTCGCAACCTGAGTTTAATAATAAAAGTCCAGAAGATGGAAATGAAGATATGTGGTAAAATCCTAAGCTGACAGGAATACCAATTATCTGAAAATAATTATCAATCCATACTTCGCGGTTGTTCCAAGGGTCTATACACCTCGACAAAAGGGTGTATAGACCCTTAATTATATGGTGATATTCGTAATCTATATCTCCGCTTTCAGCAGCTTTATATCCTCTGCCGTCATCCCCGTCATATCCATGATAGACGCTTCATCCATACCCTTTGCCAGCACATCTTCCTGGCAATTTCAAGGCTTCGCTGGGACATGCCTTCTTCCATGCCTTCAGCTCTGCCTTTTTCCATACCTTCTTCTATTCCTTTCTGGTACCTGTCATCCAGGAGGTACAGGAGCTTCATGGCATCAAAGCCAAGGACTGCTATCGTTTCTATACCGACATCAGAAGACGCAAAAACCATAGCCGTACTTACTTCCTAGACAGAATGCAGGAGAAGTTGAACGACAAAATGCGAAAGGATGATGAATTGAAAAGAATGAGACGTTAAAATGGCATGAAGTTGGTATTTGGAATTTTTTCGTAGAAATTCAACAGAAAGTTAACAAAAAGTTTGGTAAAGTGAAAATAAAAGCATAATTTTGCAAATTAAATAAGTACATAACATTAAAAACAAGAAGATTATGGCAATAGAAATTAAAACAATACCTGTCCTTCATGGTGAGGCAGCAGCTCGTTTCGTTGAAGCGGCTGATGAGGCATTGGAAAAGCGTGGCTCCATTGATTTCTCCAAGCAAGTAGCCAAGGCACGTGCTATATTAAAACGTTCAAAACTGTACATTTAAGGAAATTAAAGCAATCGGCTGCAATCAATATACTCTTGATAAGCTAAGAAGTGCTATAGTTCCAAGGGTCTATACACCTCGACAAAAGGGTGTATAGCCCCTTTTTCCTATTGTATGATGTCTTCAGGTAGAAGTATCTTAGCTTCTTCGTTATTATATTCCATCATGTTATGCTTTATTATTATCGTTCACAAAGATAATCTTTCTGAACGATAATTCCAAATATTTGAGTAACAATTAGTTGGCTCATTTTCAGATGAGGCGGAACTGGGTTAGGGTTCACCGAGGAAGTAGAGGATGTAGGAGACTTGCATCGGGGTGAACTCCTTGCAGTTCTTGCCGTAACCGGTGGCGGCGAGCTTCTGGAGAAGGTCGGGGATGCGCTGGATCCATCGCATCAGGTGAGCACTGGCTACCGCTGGAGTAGCATCGGGAAAATACAGGAGAGCTAGCTCTTGCTTGGTATAACTTCTTAAATCCATAGTTTTGTTTGATTTTTATGAGGGTTATGAATGAGTTGCGGTTCATAAGCTACTGACTTTTGCACCCTAAGTCTCTGACTTTTGCACCGTAAGTCTTTGGTTTCCGTTTCGGAAGTAACTGGCTTCTGGGTGACAGAGTGACAGGGGTGACAGGGAATTCTGAAGATTTACTCTCGCGCGGGCAGGCAGGAAAAATCAGGCCGAAAGTTCCTGCCTGCCCGCGTGCGAGGCGAAATGTTGAAAAACTCGTGTCACCGTGTCACCCTGTCACCCTGAACCGGATGAACCGATGGCTTGGGGACGGCTAGAAGGGGGCATCATCATCGCATTGCGGCGGGTTGATACAGACGGATACCTGGTAAGCCTTGATTTCCTCGGCTGTACGGACGATTGCCCTGTAACCACGGCTGTGCTTGGTGCGCATCTTTTCGAATCCGAGATCATTGAAAGCCTTGCCCAGTTTCGAACTGTTCAGCTTCTGAGAGATGTTGCAACTGATGATCTGCATCGCTCTGGCTATGGACACGAACTCCCCTGTCTCCGCCTCCGTTGGCTTTCGGAAGTAGAGATCCACAAGTTCCTGTTCTAGTCTAGGCGCCTCAAAAGCGCGGTTGTGCCGGTTCTGCTTTTCTATCTCCTCATCGGTGAACCAGTAGCGGAAATCACTCTTGTAGAGGGCGTAAGCCTGGGCGTAGATGCCTTCGTAATTGAACGGATGCTCACGGGGCGAGAGGATGCTCTCTATCTCGTAGGGCAGCCAGCGACGGTTACCGGTAGGGTCGCTCAAAAACTCGGGATTGTTGCCCGTGCCGCAGAAGGTGTTGATATGCTTGCGCTGCTCGGCATAATGGCCGTATGCCGCCCTTTCGTTGGTATACTGCATCGTTACCACAGCTTTCAGCTGGTTCAGTTCCGATGGACTCATCGTGTCGAGCTCTTCATAACAGATGAGTGCATACTGCGAAAGGGCGATGATATCATCCTTCGTCATGCGCCTGGCATTCGCCTTCGTATAGAAGTATTGCTTCAGTTCCGGCGGCAGGAGATAGTTGAACCAGGTGGTCTTGTAGGCGCCCTGTCTGCCGATGAATACCAGGATGACATTGTTGACGGCACCTTCGTCTATCCATCCTGCTATCATCGCCACGAGCCATTTCCTGAGGGCTTCACAGAAGGGCATCACGGGGTCTCCCTTCATCTTTACCGTGGCAGCGAGTTCGGCAATATAATCCTTGTCACCTTCCTGCCAGGGTGGGAGATTCTCCAGATAATCGGTGAAGGGATTGTAGGGCGGGGTATAGTCGCTCTCGATGACATTGATCATGTCGCTCTTGCTCACCCTTGCGGTTAGCGACATGTTGCTCCATTGCGTATTCAGATCGCGGTCCTGGAGGATTCGCCATTTCCCCTTCAGATACTCGTAGCGCAGGGTGATGAGGTTGAAGCGGAGTTTGATATGCCCGTCGAGGAAGTCTTTGATTTCATCTACGGTGGCATAGGGAATCTTTCCGGTTTCTGCCCTCGCCTTCTGTGGGTGAGTGGTGTTGTCGTAGCACGATTTGAACACCTGTTCTACACTGTCGTATTCGGGAAACTGCCTGATAGCCCACTGGGTGGCTTCTTTCCTGTCGTACCGTTTCTTTGCCATCATGTAGCCCACCCGCATCACATACTGGTTGTGGTTGCCGGGTTCGTACCTGATTTTTTCGTTTTCCAGCTTGGGTTTGACGATCTGCTCGTAGTAGTCGGCGATGCGTTCCTGTTTCTTTTTCTTCTGTGCGGTCTTGAGCGTAGCTGAATGGAAATGGCTGATTTCCTCGGCGCTGAAGGCTGTGGCTTCGGGATTGAAATAGACTTCGGGGTCGTAGGCGAGTCCGCTGAGCCTTGTGATGTTCTTGCAGAGCGGATCGCTTTCCTTGCCGATGAGATGCGCGTAGTAGTCGTTTCCCATGGCGAAGGCGGCGGGATAATCATCGCCTTCGTAGCGGTAGATGACGCGCAGTCCGTTGCCGCTCATGGTAACGTAGCAGAGCAGGGTGTGGGCATCGTGGCAGATTCTCTCTTTGAGCGAGTGCAGGGTGCCGTCATCCGGTTTTTCTGTGATGTGGTCGAAGTCGACCAGTGACAGATGTGTGAGACTCCGGATGTTGTCCTTGCCTTTTCCGCCTTCGAAGATGCAGGCTACGGCGAAGAGGGGTGCATCGTGTTTGTACGACTTATTCCCCGTTTTCCGGTAAGACTCGGTGAAAAACCTGAGTTTCTCATCTTCCTTCATGAAGGTTACCAGGCCTTCCAACTGGCCAGGTGAAGGAATCTTGCTGGCCATGTTAATGAATGTACTGATGTTCATCATCTCCTAAAAAAATTATATTGTTATACAATATATGTATCAGTTATTCGTTTTATTATAGGTAAGCAGATTGTTGAATCTGTTTTACACGATGCAAAGATACTAAAAAGAAAATAAAAAAGAGTTCCCGTAGTGGGAACTCGTATACAATAATTACAAACAATTTAAAAAAATTAAGCAATGAAGATTGTTAATTTTCTTGCAGACAACAGCCGTTTCGGTGTTGTTCTGAGTGAAGTGATGAAGAACCATCATGTATCTGGTTCTGATCTGATGTTTTATGCTGGGATGCATAAGGAAAACATTTTTGCAATCTAAAAGGGTAAGGGCGATTATCGGCTCAGTGTTTATGTAAGGATTGTTTCTGCTCTTCGGTACTTTATCGAAGACTCGGCAGAATACGCCCGAGTGAAGCAACGCCTTATCGAAGCAGCCTTCGATGATGGTTACTTTTTTAACAGATAATTCTTTTGAATTGGATTTTTAAATTAAAAAGTGGAATCCGGCGGTTGTCGGATTCCACTGATATCGTATTTTCACCCTGTGCGGGTGGAATTTCGCAGATACAGGAATAAGGTTAGGCAAACTGATTTTCGGGGGGATTGGCAGATTTATTGCAAATTTCTTGGTGGTTTCGAGAAAAAGCGTATTTTTGTGGCGAAAAGTTAAACGTTTAAATTAAAAGTTATGGAAACAACAATGTTTAATCCGGTTCAACAACATCTATTAAAGATGTTTGCTTTTGATGGTTCTGAAGAAAGGCTTTCTGAGGTGAAAACTGTTTTGAGTGATTACTTTCGTAAGAAAGCTGATACATGTTTGGAGGCACTTTGGGATTCAGGCAAGCTGAATCAGGCAAAGCTTGATGAACTTCGCCATCAGGACTTACATGCAATGCTGAAAAAGTAGTTTTATGGAAAAAATAGTTCTAGATACTAATTGTCTTGTACAGAGTATATCACCAAGAAGTCCATATCGTAGAATTTGGGATAGCTTTTTTGATGGTACTAATCTGTTTTTCAATTCGCAGATGACGCTGATATCTTTTTAGTTCTTTTATGTCCCACACGCCCTGAACCAACGGTCGCCGGCGCGTAGTGGAATTGAAAATGCTGGTCGAAGGGTAAAGCAAAGGTAAAGGGCTAGGCTTCAATGATGTGATGAATGACATATTGGATGATTATCAGGAACAAAGGTATTTTGGACGAAAATAAAGTTGTATATGCAATAGTTTCTTTCCGTTAGGCGTTAGGGAGATACGCAAGTCCGCTAGGCGTTCCTAACGCCTAACGGACTTGCGAGCTGTTGATTTATGACACACCCTCTTGTGGAGATATATGCATGTCATATGACAAAACGTTTTACATGGATAGAGTAGAAAGAGACCTGCATTTCTTTCTACTCTTATTCCTATAAACCTTTATTGGCATTTTACCAAGTGATAACCTTATCTACGATTTCTTGTTGCTCAATGCTGCTTCTTCGCAGATAGATACGTGTCGTTTCGATGCTTTCATGCCCCATAAGGTCTGCAAGCAGGGCAATGTCGTTGAACTTCTCCAAGAAATTCTTGGCATAACGATGGCGGAACGAGTGAGGGTACACCACTTTTTCATTCAAGCCATACTTCATCGCATAGTTCTTCAACTGCTGTGATATGCCTCTTGTCGTGATGCGCTCGCCAAAGCGATTAAGAAAGAGATAGCCACTTGTGCGGTTGAGTGTCTGCAACCACTTTTCTGTTTCCGTGCGCAATGTCTTGGGGATATAGATACGCCGTATCTTGCCACCCTTGGTGTAGATGTCGTAATAGCCTACTTGCACGTGCTCAACCTTGATTTGCACAAGTTCGCTCACTCTGGCACCAGTCGCAGCTAAGAAACGCACCACAAAGTACCACTCCAAGTTGTCTTCCTTCTTCAACTTGTTTTTCAAGAAGGTGTAGTCGGCATTGCTGATGACATTCTCCAGATAAGAACGTTGCTGCACCTTGACCGACTTCAAGCGGAGTTTCGTCTTGCCCACAGATACAAGGTACTTGTTCAACGCCTGAATACGGAGGTTCACCGTCTTTGGTTTGTAAGTCTCAATCAAGTAGGTCTTGTAAACCAACAAGTTTCTCTTGTTCAACTCTTTGTGTCGAGAGCCAAACTCCTTCACGGCATACAGATATGCCGAAATCGTGTTCTTAGCCATATTGCCTTGGCTTAGGAACTCTTCAAATTTGTCTAATTCCATTTCTGTTCTTTTATTAGTGAAACATAAAGTTGTCCTAATAAAATAGACATAAATTTGTTCTATGAGTTCCTATTATGAGAAGATACTTGCTACGGGAGAGGTGAAATGCATTGATGAGGAAGTGCCGTTTGAGATACCGCAGGGGTGGGAATGGGAACGCATTGGTAACCTTTTTGAGACAACAAGCGGTTCCACACCTCTAAGCAGAAATCCCGACTACTACCAAAATGGCAGCATTAATTGGGTTCGCACGACAGACTTAAATAATGGAGTTTTATGCAAGACGGAGATACAAATTACGGAAAAAGCTTGTTCAGACTACAACCTTACCATTCTCCCACAAAACTCGGTATGTATTGCGATGTATGGCGGTGCAGGAACGATTGGAAAACATAGCATTCTACAGTTCGATACAACCATCAATCAGTCAGTTTGTGCCATTAAGCCAAATGGATATTGCAATATGGATTATCTTCATATTTTTATCGAATATCAAAGACCTTATTGGATGGATTTTGCTGCTGGATCGAGAAAAGACCCGAATATAAATCAACTCATTATAAAGCATTGTCTATTACCTATCCCACCACAAAAGGAACAGACACGCATAGTAGAGAAGTTGAGCTTACTCCATCCATATATAACCCAATATGGAGAATGTCAAATAAAACTTGACTATATAAACAAAGAGATATTGGATAAATTTAAAAAGTCCATTTTACAGGAAGCAATTCAAGGAAAACTTGTTCCGCAACTTACAGAGGAGGGTACTGCTCAAGATTTGTTGGAGCAGATTAAGATAGAGAAGCAGAAACTCGTTAAGGAAGGTAAACTAAAGAAGTCTGCCCTCAATGACTCTGTTATTTTCCGTGATGACGATAACAGGTATTGCGAGAAGATAGGAAAGTCGGTGCAGTGCATTGATGAAGAGATTCCGTTTGAGATACCAGAAAGCTGGGTGTGGTGTAAATTTCAAGACATAGCAAATAGCGAACTTGGAAAAACGATGAATAAGGCTTCTGACAAAGGAAGCGAAGTTCCATATTTATGCTCAATAAATGTATATTGGGATAAAGTAGATTTATCTAATGTAAAAGTTGCTCCCTTTTCCATTGCAGAGAAAGAAAAGTATTTATTACAAAAAGGAGATTTGCTTATTTGCGAAGGTGGCGAGGTTGGAAGATGTGCAATATGGAGTAATGATAAAACTATGTATTATCAAAATGCATTGCATAGAGTAAGATTTTATGGGAACATCAGTTCCAAGTTTATACAAAATGTTATAAGGAGCTATAAAACTATGGGCATCATAGATAAGAATAGTAAAGGAATGACTATTAAGCATTTTACAAAAACGGCATTAAATAGCTTGTATATTCCCTTGCCACCCTTTCAAGAGCAACAACGCATTGTTGCTCAAATAGAAAAACTATTTGAGCAACTGCATTAATTGCTCTATCTTTTCAACAATGCGTTGTTGTTCCTCTATTGGAGGCAATGGGTATAGATAATTTTCTATATGACAGTTGTTTATGGAGGGTGAGTTGTCGCCCTTCATAAACGAATTTAATCCATCAACCACATAATTTGATAGCATCAAATAATACAGGAACATAGGATAATACCCTAAACTTGGGGTAATGACATAGAATCCTGTACTTGCAATGGCATCTTTATATATATCATCAACCAAAGCTATATTTTTCAAGTAGGGACGAACCATTGAAAACAACAAATCGTTTTTATGAAGTTTTCTCGTTGCTCGACTTGGAGCATTTTCAATTCTTACCTTTTTAGGTTTGTCTATAATGTTTAGCCTATTATTGACGGCATCTACATCTATATAAACGAAATCAGATGATGGCTTTGTTGATTCCATAGGCATAAATACAGACTTGCCTCTTGCCCAACTCCAAGAATCGGGCAAATCAAATGGTATTTGCTCTGTTATATCCACGTACTTTTTCCCAATCTTCTCATAGTACCTGTTATCGTCACCACGGAAAACAACAGAATCGTTGAGGGCAGACTTTTTGAGTATGCCTTCTTTGACGAGTTTCTGTTTCTCTGCCTTTATCTGTTCAAGCAGTTCTTGTGCAGTTCCTTCTTCGGCTATTTGTGGTACAAGCTTGCCTTGTATAGCTTCTTGCAGAATGGATTTCTTTAAGTCTGTTACTATATTTGCATTAAGTAGGTCTAATTTATCCTGCGAAGAACTATATCTTTCTACATATGACAAAATCAAATTTAACCTGTTCTTAATTCTTCCTTGTTCTTCTAATGGCGGAACAACCATTAACGTTTTTGATACCGCCGACAATACCCAATTTTTATTTCCTACTCCTCTTGTATTTTCTTTAGCCTGTTCTTGAACCAATGGTGATTGAATCATAAAGACTAAGAACTCTCTATTTATGTCACATTGTATGAGTTTTATTAACGCTACACTTACAAAAAGACTAAACTCTCTATCTGTTGTAACCATGGCAGGTATTCCTGTAGTTCCAACTTTTGACAACAACAAATCTCCTTTTTGGGGATGGCATCTATCAGAAAGCTTTTGGTGTTCTTCTTTGGATATATATTTTGTGTTTGAAAAATCAATAACTCCAGAACTCATATCCTTTACAGAGATAAAAGGAATACCTGAAAGTGTATATTTAGGTGTAGAATGAGTTCCGTCTGTTAAAGATAGATACAAACTTGAAAATCTACACCATTCCCACCCCTTAGGCACTTCAAATGGAATCTCCTCATCAATGCATTTCACCTCTCCCGTAGCAAGTATCTTCTCATAATAGGAATTGTCCTCACCACGGTAGATAATAGATGCGTTCTTGTCACGCTTGATTTTTTTCTCCTTAATCAAGCGTTCTTTCTCTTGACGAATCTTATCAAGCAAAACGCTTGCAGGTTCGTCATTAGGGTCTTGCGGTACAAGTTTGCCTTGTATCGCCCATTGTAATATGCTATTCTTTAATTGCTTTCCATTCATTGTTCTCTTTATACTGTTTAATTCACCACAAGTTGGTGACGAATTTGTGAGACGTGTCTCACAAATCCTTTTAACCTATATTGTTTTCCTCAAACTCTGCAATCCATTCCTTTACCTTGGCTTGCAGCAAAGCCTTGTCTGGCAAATATAATTGATACGCAGAAGCATATACATGAGAGTCTTTCGGCAAAGTTAACTCTACAAGTGCATCGTTCTTACTCTCACAAAGCAAAATGCCGATGGTTGGTTTCTCGAAGTCTTGCTTCACAAAGCGGTCATAATAGTTGACATACATCTGCATCTGTCCAAGGTCTTGATGAGAAAGCTTATCTGTTTTCAAATCAATAAGGACATAGCATTGCAACAATCTATTATAGAAGACCAAATCTACATAATAATTGTCTTCATCAAAGGTGAAACGCTTCTGGCGTGCCTCGAAGAGGAAGCCTTTGCCTAATTCGAGTAGGAACTGTTGCATCTTGCTGATAATGGCATTCTCCAACTTCGACTCAGAGTAAGCGGCATCTGGCTTCAAGCCCAAGAATTCCAAGGTCAAAGGACTTTTGATAACATCAGAAGGTTTCTCTACAGTTTGACCTTCCTTTGCCAAACGCATCACCTCATCTTTTTCACGGCTCAAAGCCAATCGCTCATAGAGGCAACTGCCCACTTGACGACTCAGCTGTCTTTTTGACCATTGCTGTTGGACGCACTCTATTTCATAGAAAGAACGAGCGTCTGGATTTTCCACTCGCATCAGAATCAAATAATGACTCCAAGAAAGCTTAAACATCTGATTATCACTATCTTTCGAATTTGCTAACCACTGGTTAGCATTTTTGTTTTCAAAAGGGAAACCAGTGGTTGACCTTTTTGCATATACAATATAGAATTGCCTAATATTGCGGAGATTTGGATATGACCAACCTGCCCCAAAACGAGCAGTCAAACTCTTTGACAATTCTTGCAAGACTTGCTTTCCATATTGCGCACGAACATTCCCTTCCTGTTCATACTCCACTATATACTTGCCTATATAATACTTGGTATAGACCTCAGCAGTATTGACCGAAGTCTTCACGTAAGTCCTTGCCTGTTCTATAAGACCAGACACCTTATCAAGTAGGTCTTCAATATTATCCGAAGTCTTTGTTATTTCGTTTGCCATAATTCTGTATTATTATCAGATTTTGGGGACACGTCCCCAAAATTCCTATTTCAAATAAGTGAGACAATGTCTCACCTTTTTATATCAATCTGAATTTGCGGGACACCGTCCCACATATTACAATTCGTCCACATTCACCTCAATCCCCAATATACGTTGTATCTCCGCCAATGTCTTATCTATTTCATGATCAAGAGCCTTGCGCTTCTTGAAATAGTCGGCAAGCAGTTCGGCAGGAGGCAAGATTTCTTCATCCTCTTTCGGGAACTTGCACAAGTCGAAGTTGCAATCGGTGGCGATAAGGTCTTCAACCGAATAGCAACGAGATTTCTCGTCACCATCAGCAATAATAATCTCCTTACGGTCGTTCCACCACTCACGGATTGGGTTGCAATGTTCCGACTTCATGGACTTTGTCTTGGAGAAATGCTTGTAACCCTCTGGCATATCCAAACGATAGAACCACGTTTCCTTTGTAGAATAACCTTCTGGAGCACCCTCCGCACTGGTATTGTCGAAGAACAAAATGTTCGTGGCAATCGAAGTGTAAGGTGCAAAGATACTGCCAGGCAAACGGATAATGGTGTGCAAGTTGAAATCCCTGAGCAACTTTGTCTTAATGGCAATCTTTGTGTTATCTGCTCCAAAAAGGAAACCATCAGGAACAATGACAGCAGCACGGCCATTTTTCTTCAAGCGATACATGATAAGCACCATGAAGAGGTCGGCAGTCTCGCTACTGCGCATATCAGAAGGAAAGTGAGATTTCACGTCGGCCTTTTCATTACCTCCGTATGGTGGATTCATCAAAACAACATCAAACTTGTCTCCGTCTGTATAGTTGAGAACATCTTTGGTAAGCGAGTTGTCGTGATATACCAATGGCGTGTCGATACCATGCAGCAACAGGTTTGTCACACATAGCATATACGGGAATTGTTTCTTTTCTATGCCAAATACAGACTGATTGTACTCTTTGCGGTCTTCAGCAGTCTTTACCTTCTTGTCCAATTCACCCAACCAACTTGTGATGAAACCTCCTGTACCACAAGCGAAGTCTGCCATTTTCTCACCAATCTGCGGATTGACTATCTCTGCCATAAATTCGGTCAAGGCTCTTGGGGTGTAGAACTCACCTGAGGAACCTGCCGACTGCATTTCTTTAAGGATAGTCTCATATATCTCACCGAAAGCATGACTCTCTTCATAGTCACCAAGATTCAATCCGTCTATCACATTAAGCACCTGGCGGAGCTGAACGCCATCTTTCATATATTGGTTGGCATCCTCAAAAGTTGTCTTTACTATTGCCTGACGAATTGGGGTATCAGGTGTAACCTCTATGTTTTTGAGTTCAACAAACAAGGTGTTGTTGACAAACGAAAGCAGTTCGTCACCAGTCAAGGCATTGCCACTTCCATCATCATGTGCCCAGTTGCGCCAACGGCATTCTTCTGGAATAATAGACTTGTAATCATCATCGTCCAACTCCCAATCATTCTCTTTCTCGTCATAGACTTTCAAGAACAGCATCCACGCCATTTGTTCTATGCGTTGCGCATCACCGTTGATACCGGCATCATTGCGCATGATATTGCGTACTCGTTTTACGAAATTAGATAAACTCATTTTATATTGTTTCTTTTTATGCTATATTATATATTGATTGCTCCAACTCTTTTACGGCCTTCAGATACTCTCTCTTGCCACCGAAGAACTTTACTATATTTGCCTTAGAGCCCAATCGGCGGAAAGGATCGTTTTCAAGCACAGTAAGACTTTCAAGTTCAGAAATGCCTTCTTCCATGTACTTCTCCAGCAAATTCTCAAGTACCAGCCGTGCCTGCTCACCATACTTGGTAAATATATCACGCTTTTTCACTTGCTCAGCACGTTCCCGCCTCGTCAGGGTCTTCTTTCCGTATGCGATATGGCAGATGAAATCAAAATCATCCACATTGCTCATTTCCTGTGAAGTTTTTAATTCTGCAAGATCTATGCCTCTTTCTTTCAGCATATCAGCAATGTCTGACTTTTTCTTTATTTCATTCCATTTGGAGGTAAATGTATCAATGGTAGCAAACGAATCAAGGATATTCTTCTTCGTGTAGTTGGTAATACTCTCCGTGCGAAGCAGCTTGCCATCGGCATCGTAAACGGACACTACCTTATTGACAACCATTACCTGGCAGCCATCTTTATCTACAAGAGGCTTTGGACGAGTGATAGGATCACCAACTATTGGCGGTGTATCATCTACAGGCAGAACTGGAGTTTTTGCCTCTCTGGACTTTATAGGATAATCGGGATCCATCTCGATAGGTCCGTCCCAATCTGGGTCAGCAAACAAGCGTGTTACATTTCGAAAGTCCATCACCGTGAAATTGGTCTTTCCCTCATTCTCACGAAGACGGGTTCCGCGTCCTATAATCTGCTTAAACTCCGTCATGGAACCAATCTGTTGGTCAAGCACTATCAGCTTTACCATCTTGCAATCCACACCGGTAGAAAGCAGTTTGCTGGTCGTTGCAATGACTGGATATTCCGAAGATACTGAAATAAAGTAATCCAACTTGCTTTTACCATACTCATCGCTACCTGTTATGCGAACCACATAGTCAGGATTTTTCTTGCACATATCAGCATTGGCATTGGTCAATGCCAGACGCATACGCTCCGCATGTGTTTCATCAGCACAGAACACTATGGTCTTAGCCATGCGGTCAGTGCTTTTCAGATAGTTGGTTATCTCTTGCGCAACTTCCCTTATACGGTCTTCTATAATAATGTTATAATCATAGTCACTGTTGTTATAAATGCGGTCTTCTATCTCGTTGCCGTATATATCCTTTTGTCCCTTTGTCGGTCTCCACTCATCGCCAATGTTGGTTGTGATGTTGATTACCTTGAAAGGAGCTAGGAAACCGTCCTCAATTCCGTTTTTAAGACTATATGTATATATAGGCTCACCAAAGTAGCCAATACTTGACTGGTACTTTGTTTCTTTTGGTGTTGCTGTCATACCTATATGAGTAGCCGAAGAAAAGTATTCCAAGATGTTTCGCCAGTTGCTATCATCCTTTGCGCTACCTCTATGACACTCATCAACGATAACAAGATCAAAATAGTCTGGATTAGGAAACAACTCCTTATAGTTTTTGGCATCATTCTGTCCAATCAACTGTTGATAGAGTGCAAAGAACACTTGATAAGACCCCAATTCTTCCAAGTGGTTCTTGTCTTTTGAGTAGTCTATCTTGTGCGTTACCTTTTCTAATGGTTTGAAGTCTTGCTGTATGGATTGATCAACCAATATATTGCGGTCTGCAAGATACAACACTTTCTTCTTCAAACCACTTTTAAGTAAACGCCATACAATCTGAAATGCAGTATATGTCTTGCCAGTGCCAGTTGCCATGACAAGGAGCACACGGTTTTGTCCTCTCGCAATAGCATTGACAGTGCGGTTTACTGCATTGCGCTGATAATATCGTGGCGGGAATATATTCTGACCAGTGCAAAAAGGCTGCTTTATGATAGCCAGCTCTTGTTCGTTAAGTCCGTTTCCATCGTTAGCCTCATTTTTATATCTTTCGATAAGTTCTTCTTTTGTTGGAAATTCGTCCATAGCAAAAGTGCGTTCCTTGCCTGTCAAGAAGTCATGTTCGGCAAACCCTTCACCATTTGAACTGTATGCAAACTTCACATCAAGCATTTGGGCATAGGTCATGGCTTGTTGCAATCCATGTGAAACAGAATGATTGGCATCCTTTGCTTCTACAATAGCAATGGGTGTTGCCTTATTTGCATAAAGTACATAGTCGGCAAACTTCGGTTTCTCTCTATGCACAAGATTACCATGAAGGCTAATTTTACCGTCAGTAAATTTAACCTTCTGTTCCATGAATATACTATCCTTTGACCATCCCTTGCTTGTGATGGCTTCGTTGATATAGCGGAACTTGATGTCCTCTTCTGTTAAATCTTTGCTTATGCCCATATTCAAATAATATTTTAAGTAAGTGATCTAAATTATTTATATATATCAGTACTAATATGGTTCATTTTCCGTTTTATAGAAAAAGTAGAATTATGAAACCAATAAAAGTACTTGAATTATCAGAGGTTGATCGCCTCAAATTAGAGAAAGGCTATCATAATGGCCCTACTCATAGTTTTCGTATCAGATGCAAATCCATATTGCTGAAGTCAGAAGGTAAATCAGCTCCCAAAATAGCAGAAATGCTTGAGGTGACTGTACCTACTGTCTACGCATGGGTAAAACGTTATGAAGAAAATGGCATCAAAGGCTTGGAGACACGTCCTGGTCAGGGTCGAAAGCCTATTATGGATTGTTCTGATGAAGAAGCAGTCCGCAAGGCAATTGAGGAAGACCGTCAAAGCGTGTCTAAAGCACGTGAGGCATGGCAGAATGCGACTGGCAAAGAAGCCAGTGACATTACCTTCAAACGTTTTTTAGAAACATTGGTGCAAGATATAAGCGTATAAGAAAACGCCCAAGGGGCAAACCCTCACCGCAGCTCTACGCATACAAGAAAGAGAAGTTGCAAGAACTTGAAGAACTTGATTCCAAAGGGGAACTTGTGCTATATTATGCCGACGAAAGCCATGTCTGTACAAATGGATATGTTCCATATGGCTGGCAATTCAAGAATGAGGATGTTTACATCCCATCCGAGAAAGCTGCCCGGCTTAATATCTTTGGTATGATTACCAAAAGGAACCAATATAAAGGCTTTACCACAAAAGAGTCCATCAACGCAGACAAGATTGTGGACTATCTTGACAGATTCTCTTTCAATGTCACGAAGAAGACTGTAATTGTCTTGGACAATGCTTCTGTTCATAGAAATCGGAAGGTGAAAGAACTGAGGAAAATTTGGGAGAATAGAGGATTGTTCCTCGTCTATCTTCCACCTTATTCTCCAGAACTTAATCCTGCCGAGATTCTTTGGCGTATACTTAAGGGCAAATGGATAAGACCGATAGATTACGAGACTACGGACTCGCTTTTCTATTGTACGAACAGGGCCTTGGCCTCTGTGGGTACGAACTTATTCGTGAATTATTCATATTTGTAAAATTAATTTCGAACAGTTACTTATTATCAGAAGTTCTACAACATACTTGCTGAAATCCCCTTGCTGTCTAAGACATCTTTTATCTTGTTTAGTTTCATAAATTCACCGAATTTTGCTGCAAATATACATTAAAATTTGCGATAATCATTATAAATTAAGCTATTTTATGTAAATTACTGAACCACATGCGAAAGTTCAGTCTCCAGCTCTTAACGCAAGAACTTTCCGGTAAGGCTTGCCTTGCAGGCAGCTACTTCTTCCGGAGTTCCGGCAACAACGAGATTGCCGCCCTTGTCGCCGCCTTCCGGACCGAGGTCGATGATATAGTCGGCACACTTGATGACATCCAGATTGTGCTCTATCACTACCAGCGAATGGCCCCTTTCTATCAGGGCATTGAAGGCATGGAGCAGGCGCTTGATGTCGTGGAAGTGAAGACCCGTGGTAGGCTCGTCGAAGATGAAGAGCGTAGGCTCCTGTTCCTCCTTACCTATGAAGAAGGCGAGCTTTACACGCTGATTCTCACCACCCGAAAGCGAACTTGAATTCTGACCGAGCTTGATATAACCCAGACCTACATCCTGAAGCGGCTTCAGGCGGTTTACGATGATGCGGCAGTTGTCGAAGTCGCCCTCGTTGCGCTGCAGCTTTTCATCGCTGAAGAACTCGATGGCCTCGTTTACCGTCATGTTCAGCACATCATTGACGTCTTTTCCGCCATAGCGAACCTCCAGGATATCGTGCTTGAAACGCTTGCCCTTACAAGCCTCGCAGGTCAGCGTGAGGTCTGCCATAAACTGCATCTCGATGGTAACATATCCCGCACCCTTACATTCCTCGCATCTTCCGCCTTCAGTATTGAAAGAGAAGTACTGGGGCGTGAATCCCATCTGCTTAGCCAGTGGCTGGTTGGCAAAGAGGGCACGTATCGCATCGTATGCCTTCAGATAAGTGGCAGGGTTGCTGCGGGTACTCTTTCCGATAGGGTTCTGGTCAACAAACTCTACATGACTGATGCTCTTCCAGTCGCCTTCCATAGATGCATATTCGCCTGGTGCATCTGCTACGAGGTCCAGACGGCGACGCATGGCAGGATAGAGGATTCCCTTGATGAGCGAACTCTTGCCTGAGCCTGATACACCGGTTACGCAGGTGAATACGTTGAGCGGTATCTTAACGTCGATGCCGCGCAGATTGTTCATCCGGGCTCCCTTGATTTCGATATACTGGTTCCAGGCACGGTGGCTCGTTGGCACCTTTATCTCCTCGTTGTGGGTCAGGTATTTGATGGTATAACTCTCCGGATATTCAGCCAGCAGCTTTTCCTGTTCAGCCTTGTCGGTGGTTGAATATTCTGATGACGGACCGGCGTAGACCACTCTTCCGCCCAGTCTGCCGGCATCCGGACCGATATCGATGAGATAGTCGGCTGCCCGCATAATCTCTTCGTCGTGTTCTACCACAACCACCGTATTGCCCAGTTGCTGCAGTTCTTTCAGCACCTTAATCAGTCGGGCAGTATCGCGGCTATGGAGTCCGATACTAGGTTCGTCGAGGATATATACGCTACCCACGAGCGATGAGCCCAGGTTGGTGGTCAGGTTGATGCGCTGACTCTCACCGCCGGAGAGGGTGTTGGAGAGTCGGTTGAGCGTAAGATAACCCAGACCAACATCCAGGAGGAACTGCAGACGGTGGGTGATTTCGGTGAGCAGACGCTTGCTGATTTCCTTCTCATGCTCCGAGAGTTCCAGTTTCCTGAACCATTCGCTCAGGTTCACAATCGACATCTCAACCAGTTCGGTGATGCTCTTTCCGCCAATCTTCACATAGTTGGCTTCCTTCTTGAGTCGCGTACCATGGCAGTCAGGACAAATCGTCTTTCCACGGAATCGGCTCAGCATCACGCGGTATTGTATCTTGTACTGGTTCTCCTTTACCATTCTGAAGAACTCATCGATGCTCACCCTTTCCTGCTGTTTACGTTTCTTTTCGCCAGGCAGACCGTGCCACAGCCAGTCCTTCTGCTGCTGAGTCAGTTCGAAATAAGGCTTGAAGATAGGGAAGTCGTATTCTGCAGCTCTGCGGATGAATTCCTTGAGCCACATACCCATCTTTTCGCCTCGCCAGCAAACCACACATCCGTCATATACGCTCATCGAAGTGTTCGGGATGACGAGTTTCTCATCGATGCCTATTATGCTGCCGAAACCTTCGCAGGTAGGGCAGGCTCCGAGAGGAGAGTTGAAGGCAAACATGTTGTCGGTAGGCTCTTCAAACTGCATGCCGTCAGCTTCGAACCGGGTAGAGAAGTCGTAGCAGATGTTGCTTGGCAGGAAGACGAGGCGGCAGGCTCCATCTCCCTCATAGAAGGCTGTTTCGGCAGAATCCATCAGTCGGCTGATGTCATCCTTCTCATCGCTTACCGAAGCACGGTCGATGACGAGGTAAATCTCCTTTCCCTGTTGTCCTATGATTTTCTTGAGGTCTTCTCCGCTAGCTTCCAGCAGTTGTTTGTCGGCAGATTCCAGAAAATCTTCGATGCGGACAAACTCATTATTTACCATGATGCGAGCATAGCCTTCCTGCATGTACATCTCCAGTTGCTTGCTGAGGTTTCTTCCTTCGATGACATGGATAGGAGCGAGGATGACATACTTGGTACCTTTCGAATATTGACGGGTACAGGCTAATACATCCTCTGTGGTATGGCGCTTCACTTCTTGTCCGCTGATTGGCGAATAGGTTTTTCCGATGCGTGCGTAGAGCAGTCGCAGGTATTCGTAGATTTCGGTGTTGGTGCCCACGGTAGATCGTGGGTTGCGCGAAATCACCTTCTGTTCGATGGCGATGGCAGGTGGCAATCCCTTGATGAAATCACATTCCGGTTTGCTCATACGTCCCAGAAACTGGCGAGCGTATGAAGATAGCGACTCCACATAGCGGCGCTGGCCCTCAGCATATAAGGTATCAAAAGCCAACGATGATTTTCCCGATCCGGAGACACCCGTAATGGCAACAAACTTGCCCTGAGGTATCTTCACATCGATATTCTTGAGGTTGTTGGCTCTTGCCCCTTTTATTTCTATATATTTATCTTTTGGCATATTCTTTTTTTTTACCCTTTTACCTTTATTCATGGTGGTAAGGTTCACCTTTTATAATAGTACATGCGCGATAGAGCGCCTCGGTAAAGATAAGGCGAACCATCTGATGCGAGAAGGTCATCTTGGAGAGGGAAATCTTCTCGTTGGCGCGGTCGTAGACTGACGGTGAGAAACCGTAAGGACCGCCGATGACAAAGACGAGCCTGCGGGCAGTGGCCTGCTTGCGCTCTATCCATTTGGCAAACTCGATGCTTCGGAATTCCTGTCCATGTTCATCCATCAGCACCACCGTATCCGAAGGCTGGAGGAGTTTCAGAATCAGTTCTCCTTCCCGTTCCTTCTGCTGCTGTTCGCTGAGACTCTTGGTGTTCTTGAGCTCAGGAATGGTTGTTATGTTGAAAGGCATATAATGGGTGATGCGCTCGGCATAATCCTTGATGCCCGCAATGAAATGCTTGTTTACGGTCTTTCCGACCAGAATGAGTTCTGTCTTCATTTCGTTGGCGTTTTCTTCCTATACACTTTCATGTTTACTCTTCGCTTCGTCCCTGTAATATCCTGTTCCTATTCTTTTCGGATTCTTCGGGAACCAGCCTTTCTCGCAGCGTTGTCTCTGTTCGAAGAGTTCACCGATGCTCCAAAGGCATGAAGCACCTACTACGCCCAGTATGGCAGAGAAGAGCACGTTGGCAACCAGGAAGGCAGCTCCGATGCAGATGATGCCTGCAACGAGGAAAACCCACCAATAGCGGGTGCCCGTATAATATTCCGTCTTCATGACGATAGGGTGAAAGATACCTATTATTAAAAAAGTGGATACGGCGATGATGACGCCCGTGTAATATACTTCCATATTCTATTTTTTTATATTTTGTTCATTCAACTTTTGCTATCTTACCAATACAATATTGCTAAATATTAGCCTTATTCTATTTTCAATTCCATTTCAATGTGCAAAAATACAAAAAAAACTTCATTCTTGCTTGGTTTATCAAAATTTTTATATAACTTTGTACGCAAATAGAGAAATTATGCATTGTTTTCGTGCACATCCTTCTCGATAAGAATTAATTAATTACATAATATAATCAAACTATGGCTAATAACGCAGAATTGATCAAGCAGTGTGAAGAAAGAGCACAGCAGTGGCTCACACCTGCTTTTGACGAAGAAACCCGTAAGGAAGTAAAGGCAATGCTCGACGCAGAGGATAAGTCAGCTCTCGTTGATGCATTCTATCAGAACTTGGAGTTCGGTACTGGTGGTTTGCGCGGTATCATGGGCGCAGGTACCAACCGCATGAACAAGTATATCGTTGGTATGGCTACACAGGGCTTTGCTAACTACATCCTCAAGGCTTTCCCAGGTGAGGAGAACCTTTCTGTAGTGGTAGGTCACGACTGCCGTAACAACTCCCGTCTCTTCGCTGAGACCGTAGCTGCCATCTTCTCTGCCAATGGCATCAAGGCTTATCTCTTCGAGAGCCTCCGTCCTACACCAGAGATTTCTTTCGCTATCCGCGAGCTCGGTGCAAAGGCTGGTGTCAACGTAACAGCTTCTCACAACCCTAAGGAGTACAACGGTTACAAGGCTTACTGGAGCGACGGTGCTCAGGTTCTGGCTCCACACGATACAGGTATCATCGAGGAGGTAAACAAGGTTACTATCGACCAGGTGAAGTTTGAGGCTAACTGGGATAAAATCAAGATTATCGGTGGTGAGATGGATTACGACTACATGACAGCCGTTCATTCTGCTATGATTGACCAGGATGTCATCAACCGTCAGAAAGACCTCAACATCGTTTATTCAGCTATGCACGGTACAGGTCGTGTCATCGTACCTCTCTGTCTGCGTTCTTGGGGCTTCCAGAACATCAATGTAGTTCCTGAGCAGATGGTTGTAGATGGCAACTTCCCTACAGTGGTTTCTCCTAACCCAGAGAATGCAGAGGCTATGACCCTCGGTATGAAGCTCGGTACCAAGTTGAACGCTGACCTCGTTGTAGCTACTGACCCAGATGCTGACCGCCTCGCTATCGTTTGCCGTGACGACAAGGGCGAGTGGATGATCATCAACGGTAACCAGACAGCCATGATGTTCTGCTACTACATCATCGAGAACAAGAAGAAGTTGGGCAAGTTGAAGCCAACAGACTTCCTCGTGAAGACCATCGTAACAACAGAAGTTATCGCTGAGATTGCCAAGAAGAACAACGTAGAGTTGCGCGACTGCTACACTGGTTTCAAGTGGATTGCACGCGAGATTGCTATCTCTGAGGGCAAGCAGCAGTACATCGGTGGTGGTGAGGAGAGCTTCGGTTTCTTGCCATACGATAAGGTACGCGATAAGGATGCTCCTGCATCTATCTGTCTGATTTGCGAGATTGCAGCATGGGCTAAGGATCAGGGCAAGACTCTCTACGACCTCCTGATGCAGATTTATGCAGAGTATGGCTTCAGCAAGGAGTTCACTGTAAACGTAGTTCGCCCAGGTAAGACCGGTGCTGACGAGATTAAGCAGATGATGGCAGACTTCCGTGCCAACCCTCCACAGGAGTTGGGTGGCAGCAAGGTGGTAACCTGGAAGGACTATCAGTCTTTGGAGGTTAAGCATGCTGACGGCAGCGTAGAGAAGCTCGATATGCCTGCTACAAGCAATGTGCTCCAGTGGTTCTGCGATGACAACACCAAGGTAAGTGTCCGTCCATCAGGTACAGAGCCTAAGATTAAGTTCTATATTGAGGTAAAGGATCCTTCATTCAAGTGCGCTGGCTGCTACAACCGCTGCACAGCTGCTGCAATGGATAAGATCGAGGCTATCAAGAAGAGCCTGAATTTGGATTAATGAATGAAAATTGATAGGGAGATGCCTTTTGAGGTATTCTCCCGACAATCCTGTTTTTTTGAGCATTATCTATAATTTGTAAATAATGCATTTTCCAGCGAGAAGTCTTCCTGACTTCTCGCCATTTTGTTTCTTATCCTCTTCATTTTTATCCAGCCTGCATATACTAATCCCAGGGCGGCATAGATGATGAAAAGGATAGGGAGGGGAAGGTGGATTCCATCGATACTGGCACCGGGAGCCAGGGAGGTGAGATGGAAGGCGGTGTTGGCAAAATGAGTGATGACTACCAATGCCTTTGCCACCCAGGTTATCAGCCAGGAGAAAAGAGAGACTGTTGGCGACAGGAGTAGGAAAGGGCTCATCAGCATCAGCATGCAACAGAGATAAAGAATGCCCATGGCTGCTGGAATTGCAATGAAAGTAGTAAGAAGGGAATAGCACGAGATGCGCCCGAAATAGTAAGTGATGAGAGGAAGAGTTCCTATCTGTGCTGCTGCCGATACGCAGAGCATCCCCCAGATCCATTGGGATAAGCGATGGGTAGGGTGATAAAGTGAACAGAGCAACGGAAGGAATACGATGATGGAACCTACTGCCGCAAACGACATTTGGAAACTGAGGTCGAAGAGATAGAGCGGATTACACAATAGCATGATGGTAAAAGCGATGGATAGCGAACGGAGCGAATCCTTGTTTCGCCGGGTCATGGTAACAAATCCATAAACACTCAGCATGGTGGCTGAACGAACGGCACTCGCTGGCATGCCTATGAACAGGACATACATCCAGATGGCTACAAGCGCTGAGAGTATAACGAAGATGTGGCGGCGATTGCCTCCCAGTAACATGATAAGCAGTTGGAAGATGATGCTGATATGCAGTCCGCTTACGGCTAATACATGGCTTGCTCCAGCTACGGAATAAACCTCTTTCGTGTCCTTGTCCAGTGCCGTCTTATCGCCCATTGCCATTGCAGCAATGACCCCAAAGTCTTCATTCTCAATACCTAATCCCTTCAGCTTCTGTTCTATTTCCGCTCTCCGTTCTTGCGCTGTTGTCAGAAACCGGTCCTGTTCCGACAGTTCATCCATCGTAAAATAGGTAACAGGCTTTCGGTTGCGGCATTCTTGATAGGAAGTGAGAAGACCACCCAAAAGAAACAGACAGATATAAAAAAAAATGCATTGACTTTGTATCCATTTCCGCAGGACAATAGCCATGCTTGTCATGACCAGCAGGAGAATGAGCCATAGGGTCGGGTTCATCTGGTCATAGCCATATCTGGTCATGATGATACCCGTGCTCAGTATGATGCTCATTCTGATATTCATGTGCAAAGTCATCTTATGTTGAGCGCAAAGATACATTAAAATTCTGAAAATCGACTATTTTTTCTTGCATATTTTACATCTTTTTATTACCTTTGCACCCAATATTACAAACAATAACATAGAATTATACTCTTATGGGAGGTATTTTCGGAACTATTTCCAAGAAAAGTTGTGTCGCAGACTTGTTCTACGGCACCGATTACAACTCACATCTCGGCACACGTCGAGGCGGTTTGGCAACCTATAGTAGTGAGAAAGGCTTTGTGCGCTCAATTCACAACCTCGAAAGTTCTTATTTCAGAACGAAGTTTGAACCTACACTCAACAAGTTTGAGGGAGCGACTTCTGGTATCGGCGTAATCAGCGATACGGATGCGCAGCCATTAATCATGAACTCACATCTTGGCCGATTCGCTATTTGTACTGTAGCTAAGATTGTAAACAAGGATGAACTGACCCAGCACCTGCTAGACAAGAACATGCACTTTGCAGAGATGTCTTCAGGCAGCACCAACCCAACCGAGTTGGTTGCATTACTCATTATTCAGGGCAAGACATTCCGCGAAGGTATCGAGAATGTATTCCACCACATCAAGGGCTCCTGTACCATGATGATTCTTACCGAGGATGGTATCATCTGTGCCCGCGACAGTTGGGGACGTACACCTATTATTATAGGTAAGAAAGAAGGTGCCTTTGCTGCTTCCAGCGAGACCACCTCGTTCCCTAACCTCGATTATGAAACAGAATATGAGCTGGGTCCGGGCGAAATCGTCAAGATTACTGCCGACAAGATGGAGCAGCTTCGTCCTGCCAACAAGAAGATGCAGGTTTGTTCTTTCCTCTGGGTTTACTATGGTTTCCCTACATCTACCTATGAGGGCAAGAATGTAGAGGAGGCTCGTTTTACCAACGGTTTCAATCTCGCCAAGAGTGATGATGTTGAGGTAGACTGCTGCAGCGGTATTCCGGATTCTGGTACTGGTATGGCGATGGGATATGCTGCCGGCAAGGGTGTGCCTTATCAGCGTTGTATTGCCAAATATACTCCTACATGGCCTCGTAGCTTTACTCCAAGCAACCAGAGCATGCGTTCATTGGTAGCCAAGATGAAGCTGATTCCTAACAAGGCGATGCTCAAGGGCAAGCGTGTGTTGTTCTGTGATGACAGTATCGTTCGCGGTACCCAGCTTCGCGACAACGTGAAGGTGCTTTTCGACCAGGCAGGCTTGAAGGAGTGCCATATGCGTATTGCATGTCCTCCATTGGTATATGGTTGTCCGTTCATCAACTTCACTTCTTCAAAGAGTGATATGGAGCTGATTACCCGTCGCATCATCGAGAAGTTTGAGGGCGATGCCAACAAGAATCTTGAGAAATACGCTACCACCGGTTCTCCTGAGTATCAGAAGATGGTAGATGAGATTGCTAACCAGTTGGGCTTGACTACATTGAAGTTCAATACCATCGAGCAGCTTGTTGAGGCTATCGGTCTTCCAAAGTGCCAGGTATGTACCCACTGCTTCGATGGCAGCAGCGCATATACTCTTGATGAGTTTGCTGATGAAGACTAAATCATCTTTTTGCGAGATAGATAAATATGTAAGTGGCGAAATGAGTAGGCTGACAGTCTGCTGGTTTCGCCATTCTTCGTTTGTTCTCTTCTGGATAAGCAAATACTTTGTGATACATTTTTGTGTTAAAATATCGAATATTCTTTGAATTATCAGATAATTACCGTATTTTTGCAGAAAGGTTTAAAATAGAGTTGTTTATGAAAATATCAGATTATAGCAATATAACATCGACTCCTGTTTGGAATGAAGTGAAAAACTGGAGTGACGATGACAAGAATGAGCTTATTACATTGCTTTATACAACAATGGATAAGGTAAATCCTTATGTCGTTCCTGAGCCTGATGAGATAGATGCTTTTGTGAACGAGATTCCTCGTGAAGCCTTGGCAGCTAGTGTGGAGATGGCATTAAAGGATTATGAAAATGGTAATACCATTTCCCATTCAGAATTAATGAGTCGTATAAAAGCGGAACGAGGATGGAAATAGAATGGTCATTGCTTGCTTCAAGACAATTGAACGATGTTTTAGATTTTGTAGAAACAGAATATGGTTCTATAACAGCAAGAAAAGTGTTTGATAAGTTCGATGCTAATGTTAATAGTTTACTGAGAAATCCAAATCGTGGCATATTAGATTCTGATTTGTCAGATACTCAATTTACTGTTAGACATTTGCAGCTATTCCCTAATGTGCTCTATTATGTAGTGAAAGGTGATTCCATAATAATTTCAGCCGTAATGCATTATAAGCAGTCTCCTCAAACTGTGTATAAAACAGTTATGCGATCATTAGAAAGGTATAGATAGAGCTGAGGGTGTATTCTTATTAGAGAAAGCTCATGTAAAATCAACTATGTGTGGCTGAGCCACAGAAAGGAGAATAATAATGAATACAGAAAGCAAGGCTGTATTTGTGTCATTCTGCATAGAACAATATGCTAAGGCAAAGAATATGTCTACAGAAGATGTAGTGAATTTGTTTGAACAGTATGGCATAGCTGAGCATTTTAGAAATCATACAGTAATGAGTGCAAAAATAACACAAGACAATCTTTATATGTTGTTGCCATTGAAGATTGGATGGCTTGCTCCTTGGCTCTCGGAAGGGTATAAGTCTTACAGATGCCATCAATCGTATATATGACGAAGACATCAATGTCACGTTTATGAATAATGACAAGGCACAGGAATTTGTCATCACGGTTTGGAGAGAAGAAAGTAACGAAGTTGGTAACGAAGTCCATGATAAAAGTAACCAAGTCGAAGACTTAGATACTGGACTTAGACACTCTAACACCGACTTAGACACCGGACTTAGACACTCTGACACCAACTTAGACACCGGACTTAGACACTCTGACACCGACTTAGACACTCAACTTAGACACTCTGACACTCCAAAAGTGTCATTGTCTAACAAGCAAAGGGACATAGTAAATTTCTGTTCAGTTCCTCGAACCACCAAAGAGATACTTGACAGAATTGGTGTCAGTATGCATTCCAAGAACCGTGAGCGTTACATCACCTCCCTTGTTGCAGCAGGATATTTGCAGATGACTAATCCGGATAATCCTACGGCAAGTAATCAAAAATACAAGAAAGTAAACAAAAGATAAGAAGCGTATGGATTCATTATTTCTACTTCAGTTTGCATGTTTTATATTCATGCTCATCAATGCCTTCTTCGTGGCACTCTCTCATCTGCATGTAAGATGGGAGAACAAGCGGTATGAGCGTTCTCGATGGATGATCGTTGCTGCCCTGATAGGACTGGCGATACAATATGTGCTGCAGATGGGGTTCGGCTTCCGTGCTATGCACGATAATTTAGGGGCGGTCATCAACATCCTCCTCTATACCCCCTGCTTCTCGCTCATCTCCATAGGAATCTACAACATAGAAACCACCCGTGCTAACCTCAGAAAGATGATACTGATGTGTAGTGGCATTTATGCTGCCATCATTGTGGTCTTTTGCGTGGGTATCAGTCTTCATCATAGCCTGTATATCAGAGAAGGACTTTATCTGATGCTGACTCTGTTTTGCGTAAGTGTTTTCTATTGCATATACATGATTATTCAGGAGATGATTAGGCGTAAAAATATGTTGGAGACAATGGCGGCAACGGACTTGTTGCCTTACGTAAGATATTCGCGTGCAAGTGTAATCATTCTATGGCTCGCAATTCTCGCTATGCCAGTTGCCATCTTTTCTACTACCTTATTATATATAGTAGGTCCAGCCGTATTGCTTGCCTTGCTGTTCTTCAATCTTACGTTTATCGCTCTCGGCAGCAGTTATATCCCTACCGAAGAACTCTTGGATAAAGAAGTGGAAAACTATGCCTTAGTGGGAACAAAATATAGATATGGGGGGGGCACTTTCTGCTAAACAGCAGACCTCTGCTGATAGTAGAACAGAATCTTTACAACCACTTTCCGATGAGCGCAGAGATTTCATCCAGAAAAGTCTTGATGCATGGTGTGCGAATTTAGGATATAAGGACAGTACTGTGAATATGCTTACCCTCTCTCGCACACTTTGTATCTCCAAGGATGAGTTATCTGTATTCTTCGACCAGTATCTGAAAACTACATTCAGAATATGGCTTGGTGATATACGTTTCAATGCGGCAAAGAAGATGATGTTGGAATTTCCAGACTATAGTAATGACATTATTTCTGCCGAGTGTGGCTTCTCTGCCCGTACCTATCTGTACCGGATATTCAAGTCAAAGGAAGGTTGTACGCCTACCGAATGGCGAGAAGAACAAGTTGCAAATGCAGCCCCAGATGATAAAAAACAGGATTAACCATTTTTCAATAAACACCAGAAAAACGCATAATAAAAGGGAATAAATCGTTAAAATGGGTGTCTACTTCCTACGAAGTAGACACCTAAAACATAGGAAGTAGACACATTGACAGGGGAATGCGCCACCTTTTTTTGATGAAAAACACTATCTTTGTGCCATGAAAGAAATAATAGAAACAATGCCAAGGATTGAATTAGCCCTGATCATCATCGGGGTGTTTGTACTCATATTAGGTATTATCTTGGGATATGCCATGATACATGAGTACAGGATGTATCTTGAGAATCATTGGAAGGCTCGCTATAGCTTTCGTGACTTCATCAAGAGAGAACGCTTTTATATCTATTTGCTGTTGGCATCCATATTTATCTTCTTAACAAACCTCTTGTATTTCCTGGAGTGACTTTCGGATAGAATGGATGAATTAGCTTTATGATGGATACCTGTCTTGTAATTGGAGACAGATCCTTACCTTTACGATAAAAAATAAATGAATGATATGGCAAATTATTTGACAACAAAAAATCGGTTACTGGTTGCAGCACTTGCTTTAATTCTTCCATTTTCTTTCGCGAAAGCAGAAGTAAGAGAAGATGGAAAGACCGGTCAGCAAGGCTGGTATGTAGGTATTGAGGGTGGAATGCCTTTCGGTTTCTCTACTTTCTCAAGTTTCGGACACGACAAGACGCACCTCGGTTGGGCTGCTGGCTTATATGGGGGCTATCGTTTCAACTCCATATTCTCGGCTGAGTTATCTGCCAAGTATGGAGAAATGAACTTGTCTGCACAAGACTGTTGCGTAGAATGTAACTATTGGTTGGGTAGCGACGGCGTGCTCTACAAGGCAGGTGTCTTAGGCATGGATAGTTGGGAGTATGCCAATCTGAAAAGCCATGTCAGAATGGGCAGATATGGGGCAAGAGTGAACGTTCATCTCCTTGGACTGTTCCATCAAACAGCTAACAGCCGATGGGATTTGGCTGTTTCACCTCATATATATGCAGTAACGACCAAGGCTGATATTCAGACTATAGCCGATGATGCTAAGGTGATGAAAGGTTCTACCAACTGGCATTTGGGTTATGGTGCAGACTTGCAGGTTGGTTATCAACTGACTTCATGTCTGAAATTGGGCATCTATTCCGGTCTGACTCGTCTTACTGGCGAACGTATGGACGGAATGCCTGAGCATCTGCATAAGAACAACTTTGTTTGGGAAAGTGGAGTAAGGTTGGGATTCAGCTTACCTTTCAACAATCATCAACAGTAACCCATAAAACAAGATAGAAAATGAAAGCAAAAAGAAGATTTAATATTTGGTTATGGGTGCTGCTATGCGTCCCATGCCTGTTGGCAAGTTGCGACCATAATGTTCATTCTGATGAGGAAGAAAGTGGCTTGTCGGTATCGCTCACTTGGGCAGATGAAGCTGACCAAGGTACCGAAGTGAAGGATGTGAAGCTCTGGATATTCAATGCCGATGACGGTTCGCTTGTAGAGGAAAAACATGGTGGCAGTGCTCAGGAGTTGGCAAGCCAACGCTTCGCTCTTCCTGAAGGGCATTATCAGATATTGGCTATTACCAATCTCATAGAGCCATTCTTCACCACTGACCAGACCAGGGCTTTGACCAACTGGAACAATATCCAGATAGGCTTGACCAATCCTAAGGATGTAAGGAACAATGCCTATTTCGGAGTTGCCGATGTGAAGATAGATAACAAGGAGGGCAGCTATGTGGTGCAAAACCCTATGAAGAGCGTGCTTTCGGAACTGACCATCATCATAGAGAATGTGCCGAAAGGCACAGAGATGAGTGGCAAGGCATTAGATGCAGCCTGGTGTCTGTTCCCTACACAGAAGAATGGTGATGGAGAATACGGTTTGCCGAGCATAGAGCCAACGGAAGTAGAAATACCTACTATCCTGGCTACGGAATCAACCCTGAAATCGGAAGTCATTCGGCTGATGCCGACCATACAGGGAAGCCCCGCCTCTCATGTTTATCTCCGCCTCGTGCTCCCTGACGAGACCTTGCAGGAGTATGACATCACCGCCCCTGCGATGAAGGTTGGAGGAAAGTATGAGTTGCGGCTCAACTACAACCAAATGCAGCCAAAGATGAATCTGGAAGCTACCATCAACGGTTGGACGAACCTCAACAATGAAGTAGAAATCAAATAATAATAATAACATTTAAAATATTGATAAAATGAAAAAGATGACGAAGTTTTTCGCCCTTGCACTCTTGGCAGGTGCAATGGTTTCATGCAGTACAGAAGACACCGCACCTTCTACCCAGAACGATAAGGTAGCCGTGCAGTTTACTGGTGGTATCAGCGTAAACACCCGTGCTGCCGGTCAAGCCTGGGCTGTTGGTGACAAGATTGGTATCTTCATGACAGAAGCAGGCAAGACACTCTCTGCGGATGCAATCAAAGAGGGTGTTGACAATGTTTGCTATCAGTCAAATGGAAGTATAGCCTTTTCACCTGTTTCTGGTGGTAAGACTGTTTTCTTCCCGATAGATGGAGATGTGGACTTCTATTCTTACTATCCACAGGCCACTGTCAATGACTACAAGGTTGCACTTGATGTAACAGACCAAACGAAACAAGAAACTATCGACTTCATGTATGCCAAGACAGAAGGCTGCAACAAAGCTACGCCACAGGTTGACTTGAAGTTCTTCCATAAGTTAAGCAATCTTATTTTGGATGTTCAACCAGGTAACGGTCTCACGCAAGAAGACCTTAAGAAAATGACTGTGACAGTGAAAGGCCAGAATACCAAAGCCACTTTCAATCTTGTGGATGGAACTATCTCTGGTGAAGAAACTCCTGCGGACATCACGATGAAAACTACCGAAGCTGGCAAGCTGTATGAGGCAATCCTGCTCCCTACAGAAGAAGCAAGCCGAGTGATAGAGTTTGACCTCAAGAATGGTTACGACGCTCCTTTTGTATGGACAATGCCTGTAAAACTTGAGGGTGGCAAAAGATACCACTATACAGTAGTAAAATTGAGTCGTTCTGCCGTAGATATTTCTGGAACCATTAAGCCTTGGACAGAGGCAGGAGACAATAATGAACATATAGCACAATAACAACACTTAAAATATAACGTTTATGAAGAAGTTTAAAATCTTATACATCGCAGCCGCAGCATTGCTGTTTGCAGCTTGCGCTAACGAAGAAGACGGTATCGGCAACAATGGTCCTGTTGCTGCTACCGTACAGGCGGATATTGTTAAAAACATCACACGTGCCACCACTGACGATACATGGTCTAAGAATGATGCCATTGGCGTAAATGTCACATCAACAGGCAATACAACAGGAGACAACAAAAAGTATGTAACAACAAATGGGGATGGTACTTTTGAAGCTGCTGACAATAACAACATCATCTATTTCAAGGACAACAAAGAGACAACATTTAGTGCATACTATCCTTATAACAAATTCTTAACTGATGGTAAAATGAATTGGAATATAGCTGAGGTAGTAGCAAACCAACCTTGTAAGGCTGATGTACTTTTTGCCTCAGGAGCTACTGCAAGCAAAGCATCTCCAATTGTGAATTTTACAGATATCGAACATCGCTTTAAGCATTGTATGAGTTTGGTTGAATTCAAAATTAAACCAGGGCAGGGTGTCAAATATAACAATTATAAATTCAATAGCTTGAATATGAAAGGAATATTTACAAGCGGTAAATTTGACACAAGAACAGGTTCGGTTGAAACTATTGGTGACAGAGCTACTCTTACTCATCCTTTTTATGATGTACCTTTTGAAAACGAAGAAAGTTTTGCTTATATCATGTTGCCGCAAAGCCTTGAAAGCAATAAAATGGATATAGAGATTTACTTGTTGTTGAATGATAGCGAAGTAAAATACACAACCTCTATAACACCATCCACCAATGGACAATTTGAAGGTGGCAAAAAATATACATACAACATAACTGTTAAAAATACTGGGATTACTATAGAAAATGCTAACATAGTTCCTTGGGGAAATGGTGATTCAAGTGATTTAGATGCAGAAATAGAACAATAAAGTACTGAAAATAGGAAATACAGGGTTAGTGAGCTTGGCCGCTCACTAACTCACTAACAATAAAAACTGAAGATTATGAAGACGATAAAACAAAGAATTTCCTATGCGGTAATGGGCCTTATGGCTATGGGCTTTACTGCATGTACGCAAAATGAAGATATGGCTCCAACGCTGAATGGGCAGGAAATCAATGCAACTTTCTCTGTTGGAGGTATGCAGACTCGTGTCAATACATTAGGGGCTGGCAACATTTGGGAGAATAAGGACCGAATAAGGGTACTGCAAATTTTCGGTGATGAAACAACTAAAACTGGTGAATATAAATATGTGGAAGAAAATGGGTTATACCGTTGGGAACCTACCGTAAGACTTCGTTGGGAAAAAGTAGGAAAGCGTGATTTGATTGCTTGGTATCCTTCTGATATAGACATTCCTCATATCTATAATTTGCATACAGACCAAAGTGATGAGACTAAGTTGAAAGCTGCAGATTTAATAAACGGATATTGGTACGATGTCCCTAAAGATTATGTAGATATTCCAATGAAGCATCGTATGTCTATGGTTACAATAGTATATCATGTTGGTACTGCAGATTATCCTAATATGGATATGAGTGAACCACAAGTGTATTCTAAACACAACAGTGTTAGATTTGACAGAGACCAAATCCATGGGCAATTTGAAATGAGTACACCTACAGGTAATCCAGATTGGGTACAAGCCTGTAAGCATGACGGCGATATGTTTTCAGCAATCGTTATCCCTGGTTCATACAAAACTGGCGAGATTTTCGTGAAATTCAAGATAGGCGATAAAAACTTCCATGCAAAAATGAAGTCAGATACAGACTTTGAAGAGGGTAAACGCTACACCTACAAACTCGATGTAGGAAAAGACAAAGTTGAACTGACAAGAATCAGCATAGATGATATGACTGGTTGGACAAACGAAGATGAACTCAAATAAACAATGGAGGATATAACTATGCGCAAGATATTTCAATACATCATGCTGGCAGTCGTTACCATAGTAATGGCGTCATGCACAAGTGATATAGAAGAAACAACCGCAGCAACAGGCAAGAGCAACGTACAGTTAGTTGTAGGTGAATTTCCTGCATTCGGAGATTCACAGACTCGTGCTATTGGTACACCTGATGAAGGCAAGACTTCATGGGCAGAAGGAGATGAGTTGCTTCTGGAGATGACCAGTAAGACTTTAGGGACTAAGTATGCTGCTTTTAAATATAATGGCAGTAGCTGGGAATTGACAAGTGGCGAGTTGTCTTATAAAGAAGACGAAGTGCCAACCTTTCCTCATGTATATTATGCCCCTAATTACAAATGGGAAGCCGGCAAATTAGTTTTGAAAGAAGGTAAGGCTGCTGGAACCGATGAATACATCGAGGGAAAAGCCAATATCACCCCTAATGGTCAGGCTATAACCGTAGAATTTTCCAAGGCAACACGCAACTATTCACGCTTGCGCATTGCGACAAATTATAGTGAGGACATTACTGTTACAGTTAGTAATTTTAGTCCAGGCAATACTGTTGCCCTAACAGACAACACCTATACCTTGACTCCAGACAATAACGGTAATGTCTATTTGTATGGTCATTTTACTGTTCAAACCTCTATTGGTATAAAATTGAAAGAGTATTCTTTACTTAATTATACATTTAGAGAAAGTACGATTGATGGCAAAAGTTATGCTTTGGATGCAAATGTTGTCTTTGCAGACAACATGGAGGCTGAAGATCTTGGGAAAACTATTAAGGAGCAATTGGATGCAGGAAAAACGAATATTAAACTCATACTTGCTTCTGATGCAGGAGAGAATGTATTTGCCATAATTAAAGATGCTTTATATGGTGGAACAGCAGGTAGCATAAACCTTTCTTTAATAGGATGCAAGGAGATTCCGACAAAAGGATTGAGTAATTGGGACGGCAAGTTAGATGCTTTAAAATCCATTTATTTACCAGATATTACAAGAATTGGAGTAGAAGGTTTAGCCTATTGTGTATATTTGGAAGAAATAAATACTCCAAATGTAACTTCAATACACGAGAATGCTTTTGGGGGATGTACAAACTTACAAAAAATTACTTTTGGAGAGCTAACTGAAGTGAAAGGGCTATCTCATGACTATGACGGAATCCTTGACCCTGGGGTAGACACTGAACGTATAAATTTAGTTTTGTCAGAGAACCAAAAAGTTATGACAAAAAACAGGCAAGGAAATGAATATTTTTGGACTCCGACAAAAGAATATTATAAAGGGAGCGTTGAGTATGGCATCCCATCGTTTCTCGAATATAAATTCAATTCCGTGAGCTTAAAAAAATAAGTTCGTAGTTTTTAGTACTAGTCCACATTCTATTATGTAGAATTTGGTTGCTTTTATTAGAAATTACCTATACTGGTTTGCATTGTGTGCTCTTTTCTTAATCGGGAAACGACAAGGGTCTATATGCCACGATGAAAAGGTGGCGTATAGACCCTTGATTATATGGTGATATTCGTAATCTACATCTCTGCTTTCAGCAGCTTTATCTCCTCTGACGTCAGCCCCGTCATATCCATGATAGACGCTTCATCCATACCCTTTGCCAGCATCTTCCTGGCAATTTCAAGGCTTCGCAGGTTCATGCCTTCAGCTCTGCCTTCTTCTCTACCTTTCTCCATACCTTTTTCCATACCTTCCTTCATACCAATTTCCTTACCCTCAGCTATACCTTCACGCTTAGCAGTGTCTACGGAATTCTTGATGTCGCGATATGCCATCTTGCTGGTCTCGTACTCCCTCATTTCCTGCGGAGTAAACTTGGCTATCTCGGCTTCCTCGAAGAGACGGTCGAAGACCTTGTCGCACAGTTCTTTAGGGCGCTGGGTAAGTTTATAGAGATTCTTCAGTGCATAGAGCCACTTCTCGTAGAGCGTATCCAGTTCTTCCAGGGATTTGTTGAACTTGGAAATCTCTACATAGATATATTCGAGTTTGTCGTAAAATACTTTGTGGGTAGCTGTGTCGCACAACTGCACATGATGGCGGATTTTCTCCTTGTCGAATGCATCCTCGTTCATGCTGAAGTTGAGCAGGGCAATGGTATAGATATGATTGAGCTTGAAATCCCACTCATTCCCCTTGGGCGCCTGTTCTCGGATAGGGAAGGTGGAGTAGAAGAGGGCGCGATCCTTGAAATACGTCTGGTAGGCATTCTGCATTTCAACGATGAACTTCTCGCCGTTTTCGCCCTCGCAATATACATCAAAGATGGCTCTGCGGTCGGTATATACATCTCCCACATGCTCTGGATTCAGATACGACACGTCCTTCACAACCTGTCTGCCATTAAACAAGCTGTTGAGGAAGCAAATGAGCAAATCCTTGTTCATTGCTGTTCCGAAAATTCGCTTGAAACCGAAGTCGGTCAGCAAGCTGATATATCTTTCTTCTACCTGTTTCATAATCATCTGTATTAAAAATCCATGCCGCAAAGTTACGACTTTATTTTCAAACCCGCAAGAGATTTCAGTGAAAAGTTTATGAAAAAGTAAGAGATTGCGTTTCTTATGTGACAGGACAAGGGTCTATATGCCACGATGAACAGGTGGCGTATAGACCCTTCATTTGTGGCATGGAATGGCTATCTTTTATCTTTTAAAATACGGGAATCCAAATTTTCCCGAAACTTTTCTCCCGTTTTCTTTGCACTTTCAAAATAAAAGCTTATCTTTGCAACCAACAAGAAGTAGAACTTTAAAATGAATAAGTATGGCTTTAAAAATTAAAACTCGTGAAGAAGCAATTGCTGTATTACGAGATATGGTTAGACGTAAAAAAGAAATGGAAGCAAAGGCTCAAATAGACTTTGCTAAAGCACGAGAGGAGGCTGCAGACTGTTATGCATGCCTTTAACTTAACTCGCCTCAATTTTCATTCTCCTTATAAGGTCTGGATAGATAATGGATCATATAAGTTCTTAACAGATTATGGTGTTCAGTATCGAATAGAATTTGTAGAAAACAATAATATTTGGGAGGATGAAAAAGCGTATGAATTCGGCATTCTCAATGAAAACAAGAAGAATTCTCCTAACGATTCTAAAGTTAAAGCAACTATACAATGTATTATAGAGGAATTCTTTCTTACGAATCCAGATATACTTCTATATCAATGTGAAACGGGTGATAGCAGACAGGCTATGCGAGCTCGCCTTTTTACCAGATGGTTTAACGAATTCGATAAACGAGATCGTTTTTGTGTCAAGGTTTCTATTCTTAGGGATGAAGAAGTTGACAATTACATAGCCATTATAGTTCAAAAGAGTAATCCTAAGTTGAATGACATTCTTCGAGATTTTGATGAGTTTATCGGTTTCTTTGATACAAAGCCCGAATAATATAGTAAATCTGCAATTAACTTGGTTGGCAAGGGTCTATATGCCACGATGAACAGGTGGCGTATAGACCCTTGATTATATGGTGATATTTGTAATCTACCTGGCATCAAACCAAAGTAGTCATTTTCAGAAAATCTCGCAGATGAATGTGCTTAATGCCATCAATATTGGTTTGACCATAAAGCCTATCCATAGAAATCACGTATTTGGGATGACTGTCTTTTATCAGTTTCAAATTGCCGAATTCACGCTCTACCGTTTCCTCAGAAGCCAGCAGATAGGTAACTTGCACATACGCCACACTATCCGCTTTTTCGGCAACAAAATCAATCTCAGCCTTATACATCTGACCAACATATACTTTATACCCCATCCTGCACAAATGGATATATACAGCGTTCTCCATCACCTTTTCGATATCAAAACGCCTGTTGCCACCTATAATATGATTCCTGATTCCCAGGTCTTCGAAATAGAACTTGTCGCCTAACTCGAAAAGTCGCTTGCCATGAATGTCGTATCTGTTAACTCGATCGATAATAAAAGCATTGCTTAAATACTCCAAATACGTGAGAATCATCTTGGCAGACGTTTCGGTGTTCTGGCTTTTCAGAAATTTTACAATACTCGTTGCTGAGAATTGTTTACCGATATTATCACTCACAAACTTCAGCAGCGTTCGCAACAATGGTATGTTTCTGATGTTTTCTCGCTCTATGATATCACGAAGTACTATCGTATTATACACATTGTCAAGATAATCTTCTACCAAATCCGTATTTTCCAATCCAAAACTGCGCAACTGAGGGAGCCCGCCATACTGCAGATACAGGTTCAAGGAAGCATCATCATTCCACGTCCAAACATGCGTTCGATACGATTGGAATACCCTAGTCTTTCTAATATTTTTTGTTTCATACGAGTAAAACTTTTCGCAAAGATACTCTTTTTGTTTCACATAAGTAACAAAAACGATAGGTTTTTTGTTTTTATTACTTATAATTAACAGGTTTGGTGCACATTGCGCCTCACGGGAAAACGACAAGGGTCTATATGCCACGATGAGAGGTGGGCGTATAGACCCTTCAGTCAAGCAGCTCGGCTCTTGATGCTGGTGCTGAGGTTACAGCAGGTTTGAAAGTGGGTCCATTCCACATGGATGCCAAAATGAACTGAAGAAAGAACTATAAGAAGATAGGTCTAGCGACCCCGCAAAGAGCGGTGTAGCTAGACCTGTTTTTATATTATTTCTCGGCAAAATCTTCTTTTGCATAAAATGTGTTATTTTGCATAGAACGTAAACTTGTTCTTGTAGTCTCTGTTCACGCAGACGGTTGCCTTGCGCTGGGAGAGATTGTATACCACCGACCACTGGGTATGGCTCGTTGGATTGCCTGGAGTTTCTGCCTGACTCACACCATTGAGCAGATTCATGGCTCCTTCCTCTGACAACTGGTTACTGTTCTGCTTGATGACGAATTCCATTATGTCGTAGCGGGTCTTGCCGTGGTTCGAGAGTTTCGGACCTTTATCTGAACATGCCATGGTTTCAGATACATAGAAGTTGCTGGCATAGCGCTTTTCTATCACCTCGCGGGTGTTTGGCAATACGTCAGGATATTTGAAATGAGTCTTTCCGTCTTCACCCGTATATTCATCGTCGATGTAAATCTTGCTTTGGTGATCCTTGTCATATACGAATTCTACGATGGCATAACGGCCCGTGGCATCTGCCATGTAGAAATGATAGTTGCCGTCATTATCCGGTATCCAGAGGTCATATCCGTCCAGAATCTTGAGAGCTTCATCTACCGTCTTGGCATGATCCAGCATCATGCGTAAGGCCAGGGTTGTAGTCAGTTTCTTGCCCGTGCTTGCCTGCTGGGTTGGTTTGCCGTCAAGATGAAGAACGGAAACGGCAAAGCCTGCCTCGTTCATGCCGTCCATCAGAAGATATGGGAATGCCATGATATAGGAAAGGTCTTGTGTCTTATACTTCTCAAACTGTTCCTTGTTATATAGAATGTAATGCCAGAGATCCTGTCGGTAACCTATCCAGTAGGCATCCACCATGCTGATGGATTTCAGTCCACCTTCTGGAGCCGTGCGAACCAGGGCTGCTGCAATCGGTTCATTATCGTGAGAGTAGTCAAAGTTGCGCCCCATCAGATAATCACCAGTATCTGGTGTCGTAACAGCAAAAGCACTGCAGCCGGCATCCAGCTTGACTCTTGCCTTGAGCCAGGATGGTGTTTTGTCGCAGAGGGTTTTCAATACGGCACCAATCAGTTGGGTGTTGTCGGTAAGATTATAGCCTGATATGGTAGAGAGTTTGTAATCCTCCGTATAGTCAAGATAGAAGAATCTTCCGTCTTTCAAGTCCTGGATGGACCGGACCATCTCCAGTTTCTTGGCATCGGTCAGTAGACTGGCTGGTACGTCCTGATAGTGTGCCTGATAGTTTACTTCTTCATGGTCATCATCGCTGCATGAAGATAGCAGAAACATACAGAATGTGATGCTGAAACTTAAGCATAAAAACAGAAACCATTGTATGTGCTTACTGTTGAAAGTGATATTCTTTTTCATACCTAATTAGTATTAAATGATTGATAAATGATTTGAATTTTCAAATGCAAAAGTAATGGAAAACCACTCTCGGTAGGGAGAAAAGTACACTGAAAAATGCTGATTTTTCTGGAATTATAAAAAAATATCCCTCAAAATACATCAAAACCAATCCTTTTTATTATTTTTGCAAGAAGAAAAAGCGATTCGTCTGTCTGTGCAAAATGATTCGTCAGTCAGGGCAAACCTGCCTCATCTGTCAATACGAAATAATTTATCTATCCATTATGAATATGAAAGAAAAGAACGCAAAGAAATCTAAGATACATCAGTTAGGATTCTCTTTCCTGAAGAGAGAATCTAATTACTTGGACCGCCAACGTCAAGCTATCCTTGTGTGTTTCTCCGTGATGCTCTCTTTGGGCATCCTGTCAAATATCCTGGGCTTTTCTGGAGCCTTTGATCCGTTTTTTACCGTGTCTAACATCGTTTTTCTTATTGTCGTGTTATCCTCCTTCATGGCTTATCTCTTCGGGAAAATCCCAATGGTGAGGGCAATCGTTTGTATCGCTATCGCCACCCAGTGCTTTATTGGAGCCGATATCCTCTACAGTGCCTTTATGCCTACGCTGAAAGATAACAGAATGGTGATTCTCATCAATATGCTTATCCTTTCAGGCAACATGTTTTTCTCGCTGGCGGCTTATCAGGCGCGTCTCACACGCTGGCTGGTGGGAATAGCTTTTGGGGTTTATATATTGAGTGTGATTGTAACGGGGGATGAATCGCTCATGGATTATTTCTTCATGATGATGCTCATATTGCTTTTTATCAGCGTGCTGAGTCTGGCTGTTGCCAGAAACGGTGAGTATCTTGTCAATGCGAACAGAACGTTGCAGCGTGATGAGGAAGAACTGCTCCAGGTGCTGAAGATTAACAAAAAGCAGATTAAGGCATACGTGGCTCTGGCGAAGGAAAGGCATGATGTTAAACTTACCGCGCATTTGCTGGATCTTCTGGGTGAGGCTTCGCAGAAGAATGTCATAGACAATGTGATGCAATATCTCCAGACCCGCGAATTGAGCAAACAGAACATAGAACGCGTCTTTCCCGAGTTGAGTGCCTCTGAACAGGAAATCTGTTACCTTATCCTGCAGAACAGAAAGCTGAGTGAGATTTGCACGCTGCTCAACAAGTCGGAATCGAACATCACTACCCAGCGGGCCAACATCAGAAAGAAGTTGGGAATGGGCTCTGCTGATAACCTGAAGAAGGTTCTGGAGAAGCGCATAGCTGAAAGCCAGTAGGCCGATGAGGCTGATACTGAACCATATCCTGTTATTTTCGGAAATTTTGAACATATTGTGATAAGATGTGAATAGTCATTTATCACCGAAAAGCCGTACCTTTGCACCCAGATAATGAATGAAACGTAAATCAATAGAAATCATTAAGAAGAAATGAAGAAAATAATCATCTTATGTTTCGCGCTCGGAGCTTTCCATACTCTTGGCGCACAGGAGACGCTTACGCTCAGCCAGTGTCTGCAGATGGCAGTGGATAATAACCTGTCGCTCCAGAGCAGCCGAAACGAAATAGCTAAGGGAAAGTACGCTATCAGCGAAAATCAGGCTAAACTCTATCCGCAGATCAATGCGGTGGCACAGCTCAACGACAACTTTACGCCGCCTGTTTCGGTTACCGACGGCTCGGCTTACGGCAAGCCTTATAATGTAACCAAGACGTTGCAGTATAATACATCGGCGGGTGTACAATTGCAGATGCCACTGTATAACCAGATGATTCTTACCGCCATCGATATTACCAAGATTGCCGATAAACTCAACCAACTCTCTTATGAGAAGGCGCGTGAAGACCTCATCGTGCAGACTGCCAAGATGTATTACATGGCGCAGAACACATCTGAGCAGATTCGGCTGACGGATGACAACATCAAGCGACTGGTAGAACTCAGAAACATCACCCAGGCATTCTATGACAACCAGATGAGTCTGGAGGTCGATCTGAAGCGTGTGAATCTCAATATCGAGAACCTCACCGTGCAGCGCGATAACGCCATCGCCATGCTCGAACAGCAGTATACCATGCTCAAGTATGTGATAGATTATCCTGCCGAGAAGGAGATGAAGGTGACAGCCGTAGATCCGGGAAAGATTGAGATGGTGAAGGCTGACGGACTGGATACGGGACTCTACGAACTCCAGTTGCTGGAACAGAAGAAACTGCTCACCCAGAAGCAGACCAAACTAGCCAAGGACGGCTATCTGCCATCGCTCTCGCTGACCGGAAACCTGATGTATTCTGCCTTTACCGATAGGATTGATCACTGGATTCATTCGGGCGAATCAAACCACTGGTATGGGTCCAATGGTCTGGGCATCCAGCTGCGAGTGCCTGTATTCGATGGTTTTGAAAAGCGTTCTAAAATCAGAAAGGCGAAGATAGAGGAGGAGAATGCACGCATCGGTTACGAGGACGCCCTGAAGGGACTGCAGGCAAACTATATGAATGCGGTGAGCGAGGTGAACAACAGTCAGCGCAACTACAAGAAACAGTTTGATAATTATACCATGGCGCAGGATGTTTACAACGTAACAGCCGACCAGTATAAGGAGGGTGTGGCTTCGATGACAGCGGTGCTGCAGGACGAGATGCGCATGAGTGAGGCGATGAACAATTATCTCACAGCCTACTATCGCTACAAGGTTGCCAATCTCTCGCTGCTCAAGCTGACTGGACAGCTCAACCAGATTTCGGTTGCTAAATAACGGAGAAGAATAAATCATTAAAAAATATAATATAAACAGGAAAACGGGATGTAAAAAAGTTTACTTCATATTCCCTGATTCCAAATTACAATATAACTATGGAACAGAACGAAAATAAAAATGTAGAAACAGCAGAGGCTACACAGGTATCTCACGAAGAAACCAGGAAGAAACTCAAGAAACAGCGCGTAAGACAGATTGTTGCCAGTCTGATAGGTGTTGCTATTCTGGCTTTCGGACTCTGGAAAATCGTATGCCTCTTCCTCGATTATAACTCTAACGAAACGAGCAATGATGCTCAGATAGAGCAATATATCTCGCCGGTTAATCTCCGTGCATCCGGCTATATCGCCAAGGTATGCTTCAGAGAACATCAGGAAGTACACAAGGGAGATACCCTCCTTGTGCTCGACGACCGGGAGTATCGTATCCGTCTGATGGAGGCTGAAGCAGCCCTCAAGGATGCCAAGGCAGGAGCCAATGTCATCAACGCTACAGAGCAGACCACCGAGACATCAGCTTCTATCTATCAGGCATCTATCGATGAAATAAATGTACGACTTGCCAAACTTGCCAAGGACTGCGAACGCTATCGCAACCTGGTAGAAAAGAAGGCGGCTACTCCTATCCAGCTCGAACAGCTGGAGGTGGAATATGCAGCTACCAGGAAGAAACTTGAAGGGGTAAAGAAGCAGCAGGCTGCTGCCTATAAGGGAGTAAACGAGGTAACTACCCGCAAGCAGAATGTGGCTGCCTCCATCGAGCGTGCCGAGGCTGCCGTAGAGATGGCAAAGCTGAATCTCTCTTACTGTGTGGTTGTGGCCCCTTGCGACGGTAAACTGGGTCGCCGCTCTATCGAGGAGGGACAGATGGTGAATGCAGGAACCACCATTACCTACATCATTCCAACCAACAACAAATGGGTGATTGCCAACTATAAGGAAACCCAGATAGAGAATCTCTATGTAGGACAGAAGGTGCGTATGACCGTAGATGCCATCAGTAACAAGGAGTTTGAGGGTACGGTGACCGCCATTTCTGGTGCTACCGGTTCGAAATATTCGCTGGTACCTACAGACAATTCGGCTGGCAACTTTGTCAAGATTCAGCAGCGTGTGCCTGTAAGAATCGATTTCAACAACCTCAGCAAAGAGGATAATGAGCATCTTGCTGCCGGCATGATGGTGGTTGTCAAGGCTGAGAGAAAGTAAAAAACAGCTAGATGGAAATGAAGTAATATATGGAAGAAGAATATAAGAATTATCCGTTTTATGATTGGGTGCCCAAACCGCTCGGCATCATCTTCATGATCATCCTCTTCGTGCCGATGATTACGATGAGTGGCGTCTATTCTGCCAACAGCGGCGAGATGATGAGCGGGCTCGGCATCCAGTCGGAATACATCGCCTTTGCGGGCTTCTGTACCTCGATAGGAATGGCGGCTTTCTCGCCGTTCTTCTATGATCTGGTGTGCATCCGTAGAGAGAAGATGATGTGTATCGTGGGCTTCTCCATTCTCTTTATCCTCAGTTTCGTGTGTGCCCAGACCGACTCGCTGTTTATACTCGGACTGTGCAGTCTGCTGATGGGTTTTGTCCGCCAGACGTTGCTGATGGCGCATCTCTTTGTGCTCATCAGATACGGTTTCGGAATAGAGGCTACGAGGAATATCACGCCGGGATGTGAGCCTACTACCGAGGAAGCATGGGATGCGGTAGATTCGGAGAAGATGGTTTCGCAGCCGGTCATCTATCTCTTCTTCATGATTATCGGACAGTTGGGAACCTGGCTAACGGCATGGCTTGCCTATGCCTATGAGTGGCAGTATGTTTATCATTTCATGATGGCATTCATGCTGGCAGGCATCATCATCGTGTTCTTCACCATGCCTTATCATGAGTATCCGACGCCTAAGTTCCCGATAACGATGTCGAAGTTTGGCAATGTTACGGTGTTCAGTATCATGCTCTGTTCGTTTGCTTATGTCATGGTATTTGGTAAGACACTCGACTGGTTTGATGATCCTACCATCCGCTTCTCTTCGGTGGTCTGTCTTATCTTTACCGCCCTGTTCATCTATCTGGAGAAGACGAGGCGTTCACCTTATTTCATCATGGAGGTGTTCCAGCTCAGGGTCATCAACTACGGCATCCTGCTCTTCTTCCTGCTGATGGTCTGCAATTCGAGTGCCATGTTTGTCAACGTGTTCACCAATGTGAGTATGAAGATAGATAACTGGCAGAATGCCACGCTAGGCAACTGGGTGATGGTGGGCTACACCGTGGGACTGATATTCGCCGTCATCGCCAGAGCCAAGAATGTTCACCTGAAGTGGATGTACTGTCTGGGCTTCCTCTTTATCGGAGCCTATGCGCTATACATGTATTTCGAGGTACAGAACGACGGTATGTATGAGCGTATGAAATGGCCTATCATCATCCGTTCTACGGGAATGATGCTGCTCTATTCGCTCATCTCTACGATAGCCAACCAGCGCATGCCTTACCGCTTCATGTCAACCTGGGTTTGCATCATGCTTACCGTTCGTATGGTCATTGCCCCTTGCATCGGCTCTGCGCTCTATACCAATGTGCTGCAGCACAGACAGCAGTATTATGTAACCCGCTTTGCCCAGGATTACGACCGCACGAACATCGAGACGGCAAAGACTTACGACCAGACGGTGAGAGGCATGCAATATCAGGGCAAGAGTGTAACCGAGGCGCAGAACATGGCGGCCATGAGTACTAAGGGAAAGGTACAGGTACAGGCCACGCTGGTGAGTATCAAGGAGATGGCAGGCTGGACCTTCTACGGCTGTCTGCTGTGTGCCGGACTGATGCTCGTTCTCCCTTGGCGCAAGCGCAATATCGGGGAACTGACGCGTGAGTATCTGCTGAAGAATGTAGATGTGAAATCCCTGGGAAGAAGGTAGGGGAGTGCTAAAATATCATAAAAGATACAGGCTGCTCATCTGATGAATGGATATTTTTGTTATCTTCGCAGTTAAATCTGAAGATAACAGACCCATATTCATCATGAAAATAACAGATAATATCATCATATATGAGGCTCATGAGTTTCCTCAGCTGTTGATGCAGCCTTTCTACTCCGATTATGTCGGAATCGTAATCTGTCATCAGGGGATGTTCCGTTTCTGCGTAGACGGAACATCCTTTGTTGCATCTGAGGGTGAGACCGTTTTCCTCTCCAAAGGAGTGATGTTTCATGTGCAGGAAACGGGAAAGAACCTTAAATATACCCTTCTTTTTTACCGTGCTGAACAGATTCGTCACATGTTGGGCAATACCGTGGTTACCATGCGTCTTTATGCTACGATTTATCCCAAACCCTGCCATGTCAGGACGACGGGCTATGAGGATATGCTTACTTCTTATGCCCTGATGCTGAGGAAACTGGAGCTGGAAAAAGAGAAGAGTGGTGAATTGGATGCCTATTGTGTGCATGAGCAGAAACTGTTGCTGATGGCTGTTACGTACCGGTTGTGCAGCATCTTCTCGGCATCGTTCAAGGCTGCCGGCAAGGAGATGGAACGGAAGATTGCCATCTTTGAGTCGCTGGTGCTGTTGATAGAGAAGAACTATATGCGTGAGCGCAGTGTGGCTTTCTATGCAGATGAACTCTGTCTTACACCGAAATATCTGTCGGTACTGGTCAAGTCAGTTTGCGGTCAGACGGTCCAGCAGTTGCTTTTCAAAGCGATGATCCGTCGCAGTATCTATCTGATGAAGAACACCACGAAGACGATACAGCAGATAGCCAATGAACTCAGTTTTCCCAATGCTTCAGCCTTCGGAACCTTCTTCAAGAAACATACCGGTCTGTCGCCTAAGCATTACCGTAATTGGGAAGAGGGGAATGAACCGCCTTCTTTCAAATAAAGATTTCATCCTATACCTATAAAATAAAAAAGGGACAGAGGAATTGTGCTGTCCCCTGTCCCGAAACTGTGATATAACTAAAACAACTGAGCGAAAGCTTCGGCTGTCTTTCCTGTATAGGTCTTCATCTCTGTAACCGGCTTGTAACCGAAATCCTTGAAGGCAAGGAGTTGTGTGGCAACAAACTGGTGGTCGTCAGAGATGCAAGCCTGTAACTTCATATTACCCATGCTGATGGCAGAAACAGGGAAGTTGCTGATCGCTGTTTCTACATCCTTTGGGGCTGCGCTGAGGATGTTCTCAAGCTTTCTTCCATCCTCTGCAGAATATTCCTTCTCTTTTATCTTAATCACACTGTTGGTAGGTTGATAGATGAGCTTGACTGTCAAACCCATGAAACCTTTCTTTACCTGTACATCCTGGAGTGCCAAAACATCAGCACCCATCTCTAAATGATTAATCTTTGCCATAATTTTATACTGTTATTTGCTTATTCTTAATTCTTGAAAAATAATATATATTGAACTGTTTTTTGTTTTGAATAGGGGTGTAACCAGTCTTATCGCAAATCTTAGGAATGATGCGATAAACCTATATGAAATTTTAAAAAGAGAAAAGAATAAGCACTAACAGAGCAGATGTCGCAGGCAAATGACATAATACTTGCTGGCGACATCAAAGTGGATTGGGGCTGTTTCCTGTCGGAAAGGCTCCATGCCACCTTCTATAGCTGATAAAAGGGATGATAAATAACGGATTCTATTTGTAAGCAATCTACTGGCAGTCTGACTGTTGTGCATGTTGCCACTTGGCAATAAGCGCTGCGGACGGCTGCTACAGATGCGGTAAGCAAGCTGTGAGGCGTTTTCAAGCTGTGCCTCAGGCTGGCTCTTGTCATACTCAACCTTCGCCAAACCATCTTTCTTATGGCTTGCATCTTCGGTATAAGAATCCTCGGGAGTAAAAGAAATAGAGGCAGCAGATACCTCTCCATAGCCTGAGAAGACCATGGACACCAGAAAAAGGATGTATAGTATCAACTGCCTCATATTAAATATATTATAGTGTCAGGATGAACTCCCGACACCGGGGATGATTAATAGCTTCTTGCGATGATGACACGGGCTACGGCTGGCTTGCCGCTTACCATATCTACACCTGGAGTCTGCTCGTAAGCGAAAGGTACGCAGCGGATGGTAGCCTGAGTCTCCTCCTTGATCTTAGCCTCGGTCTCGGCTGTACCGTCCCAGTGGCAGAGGAAGAAACCACCGTTCTTCACACGCTCCTTGAACTCTTCGTAGTTGTCGCACTCGTAAACGTGAGCATCACGGTAAGCACGAGCCTTCTCGAAGATATTCTTTTGGATGTCTTCCAACATATTCTTTACGCGCTCAACGATACCGTCGAAGCTTACGTTCTCCTTCTCCAAGGTATCGCGACGCATAATCTCGATGGTGTTGTTCTCCAAGTCACGGCCACCCATAGCCAGACGTACAGGAACACCCTTCAACTCATAGTCAGCGAACTTGAATCCAGGACGCTTGGCAGGGTTGTCATCATACTTCACGGTGATGCCCAACTCGCGGAGCTGGTCGATGACAGGCTGCAACTTAGCAGTAATCTGAGCCAACTGCTCGTCGCCCTTGTTGATAGGAACGATAACCACCTGGATAGGAGCCAGCTTTGGAGGCAATACGAGACCGTTGTCATCGCTATGAACCATGATGAGGGCACCCATCAGTCGGGTAGAAACACCCCATGAAGTAGCCCATACATACTCAGGCTTGTTCTCCTTGTTCAAGTATGTTACATCGAAACTCTTGGCGAAGTTCTGACCCAGGAAGTGAGAAGTACCGCTCTGGAGAGCCTTGCCATCCTGCATCATTGCCTCGATGGTATAAGTGTTCAGGGCACCGGCGAAACGCTCAGTCTCACTCTTCACACCCTGCAATACAGGAACACCCATGTAGTTTTCTGCAAAATCAGCGTAAACCTTGAGCATCTCCTGAGCCTTTGCCTCAGCCTCTTCCTTAGTGGCATGAGCGGTATGACCCTCCTGCCAGAGGAACTCAGAAGTACGGAGGAACGGACGGGTACGCATCTCCCAACGCATTACGTTACACCACTGGTTGCAGAGGATAGGGAGATCACGCCATGAATGGATCCAGTTCTTATAGGTGTTCCAGATGATGGTCTCAGAAGTAGGACGGATGATGAGCTCCTCATCGAGCTTTGCGTTAGGATCAACCTCAACCTCTTTGCCATCCTCTGTAGAACGGAGGCGGTAGTGGGTAACTACGGCACACTCCTTGGCGAAACCTGCCACGTGCTCAGCCTCACGAGAGAAGAAACTCTTCGGGATGAGGAGAGGGAAGTATGCGTTCTGTACACCTGTCTGCTTAAACATCTTGTCGAGCTGCTGCTGCATCTTCTCCCAGATAGCGTAACCGTATGGTTTGATAATCATACAACCACGAACTGGTGACAACTCAGCGAGATCAGCCTTTACTACCAAATCATTGTACCACTGACTGTAGTTGTCAGCGCGCTTGGTTAAATTCTTGAGTTCTTTAGCCATATTGCTTTATTCTATTTATTTTGTTTTTTATTTCTTCTGTTACTTATATATTAAGGTATAAGCATGAGCCTTCATCATCTGCTGACGGCAGTTCATCTGTCTGCAGGTGTCTGAAATCCTACTTTTAGGGATTTTCCACCCCCAAATAGGTGATTTCCTAGCTCTATTTCGACAAATACCCTTAAATTTGCATGCAAAAATACAAAAAAATATTAGAAAACTCTCCATTATGGAGAAAAAAGAGTTATCTTTGCAATTAAATAACATAAATATAGGAGATTTTAAAATGAAAAAGACTAATTTTGCAGTTGCAGGCCTCTCTTTGTGCTTGCTTTTCTCAAGTTGTGGAACCAATCAGAAGACTGGTACAGCTGTAGGTGCCGGTTCTGGTGCAGCTCTGGGTGCTCTCGTTGGTGGATTGCTCAACAATAGCCATCGTGGTACAGGTGCTCTTGTAGGTGCTGCTATCGGTGCAGCTGTTGGTGGCGGTGCTGGTAACCTCATCGGAAAGCACATGGATAAGGTGAAGGCTGAGGCTGAACGGGTGAAGAATGCACAGGTTGAGACTGTAACAGATGCCAATGGCTTGTCTGCCGTTAAGGTAACATTTGCTTCTGGTATCCTCTTCCCAACTAACGGTTCTACTCTCAGCAGCAGCGCAAAGACTGATTTGGCTCAGTTTGCCGGCGTATTGAAGAACAATACCGACTGCGAGGTTTCTATCCAGGGTTATACCGATGCTACAGGTAATGATGGTATCAACTTGCCATTGAGCCAGAAGCGTGCTGAGGCAGTTTACAACTATCTTGCTTCTTGCGGTGTTACCAGCCGTCAGGTAAAGAATGTTCAGGGTTTTGGTTCTGCTAACCCTGTTGTTAATACTACTGCTGCTTGCGCCCAGAACCGTCGTGTAGAGGTTTACATGTATGCTAGTCAGGCTATGGTTAACGCAGCCAACAACGGTACATTGAAGTAATAAGTTTCATGCTCCCGGAAGGGAAAAACTAAATAGATGATTTTGAAGAAAATCAAGAATATAGTAAAATGGGTGGTGGTGCTGTTTTTCAGTACCACCATTCTTGCTGTAGTGGCATATAGGTTCATTCCTGTATATGTCACTCCTCTGATGTTTATCCGATGCTTCCAGCAAGTAGCTGATGGAGAGAGTATTACCCTGCATCATCATTGGGTTTCGATGGATAAGATTTCGCCTCACATGCCAGTGGCGGTAATGGCGAGCGAAGATGCGAGATTCCTGAAGCATCACGGTTTCGACTTCAATGCCATCGAGAGTGCGGCGAAGAATAATGCACGTGGTGGAAAGGTGCATGGAGCCAGTACCATCAGTCAGCAGACTGCTAAGAATGTCTTCCTGTGGCCTGGCCGTTCATGGACCCGCAAGGGATTTGAAGTCTACTTTACCTTCCTCATCGAAATGATGTGGAGCAAGCAGCGCATCATGGAGGTTTATCTCAACAGCATTGAGATGGGACCGGGTATCTATGGTGTGGATGCGGTTGCAGAATATCATTTCGACAAGAAAGCGAAAGATCTGTTTCGTGGCGAGTGTGCGCTGATAGCAGCTACACTTCCTAATCCGCGCAAATTCAGTTCGCTGCATCCTAGCGCTTATATGAAGAAGCGCCAGCGACAGATAGAACATCAGATGAGATTTATCCCTACCTTCCCTCGTGAGGGCGAAGATTTCGACCCGGGCACGGCTGTGGGAGGATATAGGGGAAAGTAATACTTAGTTGATAGTTTATAGTTTATAGTTGATAGGGGTGACCTTAAAATAGTTTTTTGCCTCAAATATTGATTCATGGATTTACTGAAAGACTTGAACGAAGCGCAGCGTGCTGCGGTAGAATATATTGACGGACCTTCACTGGTGATTGCCGGTGCAGGTTCGGGTAAAACGCGTGTGCTTACTTATAAGATAGCTTATCTCCTGAGCCAGGGCATGAAACCCTGGAGCATCATGGCGCTCACCTTTACCAATAAGGCGGCAAGGGAGATGAAGGAACGTATCGGAAAACTGGTGGGAAATGATCTCGCCCAGCATCTCTATATGGGTACCTTCCACAGCATCTTCTCCCGAATCCTGAGAGCGGAGGCTGAGCATATCGGCTTCAACAACAACTTTACCATTTATGACGAAAGTGACTCGCGCTCGCTGATCAAGGCGATAGTGAAGGAGATGGGGCTGGATGATAAGAAGTATAAGCCTGCTGCCGTTCATGCCAAGATTTCGATGGCGAAGAACAACCTGATGAGTGCTGCGGCTTATGAGAGCGATGCGGCTATCTTCGAGCAGAACAAGCGTGCGCAGATGCCTGAGGTTGGTAAGATTTTCGTGGCTTACGTGCAGCGCTGCAAGCAGGCCAATGCCATGGATTTCGATGATTTGCTGACACTTACCTATCAGCTCTTCAGGGAACATGAGGATATTCGCCACAAATATGCCGCCCGCTTCGATTATGTCCTGGTGGATGAGTATCAGGATACCAACCACGTTCAGATGTCTATCGTCATGCAACTCTGTCAGGAGAAACAGCGTGTTTGTGCCGTGGGTGATGACTCGCAGAGTATCTATAGTTTCCGTGGTGCCAATATCGATAATATTCTCAACTATCAGCGCCAGTTTCAGGGCACGCGTCTCTTCAAACTGGAACAGAACTACCGCTCTACCCAGACCATCGTTGAGGCGGCTAACAGTCTGATCAAGCATAACCGCAACCAGATTCCTAAGGATGTGTTCAGCGAGAATGCGAAGGGTGAGAAGATTCAGTATAAGCCTGCTTACAGCGACAAGGAAGAGGCGGCGATTGTGGCGAAGGACGTGAAGCGTATCCGGCGCGAGGATGGATGCCAGTATAGTGATTTTGCCATTCTCTACCGCACCAATGCCCAGAGCCGCAGCTTCGAGGAGGAGTTCAGAAAGCAGGGTATTCCTTATCGCATTTATGGCGGACTGAGTTTCTACCAGCGCAAGGAAATTAAGGATATTATTGCTTATTTCCGTCTGGTGGCGAATCCGGATGATGAAGAGGCTATCAAGCGTATCATCAACTATCCGGCACGTGGAATAGGGGCTACTACGGTGCTGAAGATTGCTGACTGTGCCCATCAGAACCAGGTGAGTTTCTGGGAGGTAATCGGTGCCCCTGAGCGGTATGGACTGGCGGTTAACAAGGGTACGATGAACAAGCTGGAAACCTTCAGATTGCTGATTTCTTCGTTTATCGAACGGGCTCAAACTACAGATGTCTATGAATTGGGTGATGCCATTATCAAGGAGAGTGGTATCAGTCAGGATATCATGTCGGGCAAGGATGCCGATGATCTGGCACGTCAGGAGAACCTGGAGGAATTCTTGAGCGGTATGTCGGCTTTTGTGGAGGAACGCCGTGAAGAGGGTAGGTTCGATGAACTCTTCCTGCAGGATTATCTGCAGGATGTGGCACTGCTTACCGATGCTGACAGCGATGGTGATAAGGATGAACCTCGTGTTTCTCTGATGACGGTTCATGCTGCCAAGGGTCTGGAGTTTCCTACGGTCTTCGTGGTTGGTTTGGAAGAGAATATCTTCCCGAGTCCGCTTTCTGCTGCTTCGCTCAGAGAACTGGAGGAGGAACGGAGATTGCTTTACGTTGCCATTACGCGAGCTGAGAAACATTGTATCCTGACGAACGCCAAGAACCGCTGGCGATATGGCAAGATGGAGTTTGATAATCCGAGTCGGTTTATCGATGAGATTGACGGCAAGTTGATTGATAGCCAGGATGAGGCTGGTGGAAGCTTGTTTGGCTCTATGTCTGACCAGCCGGAGTGGGCGAGAGCGCAACGTCCTCGCAGACCGTGGGAGGATGCTGAGCAGCCTAGATACAGTAGCAGGTATCAGAATTCCAAACCGGTAGCATCGCAGTTTGTGGCAGATCCTAAGCCTTCTCTCTTTGATGATGAACCAGAGACCTCACGTACTTCCGGACGCTCGTCTGTTTCCGGACGCTCATCTCTCTCTGAAGGTAATTTCAAGTCTGTTAGAGCGCTGAATGCAGCGAAGCGTTACATGGAGACGCATTCTTCTCATCCTGCTTCTCGCGGTACTGGATCTTCTGCAGCATCAGTTTCTTCTTCTACAGCTTCATCTGCTGGCAGTTCATCTTGTGGTTTGCAGGAGGGAATGAAGATAGACCATCAGCGTTTTGGACGGGGAACGGTATTGAAGATTGAAGGTACTGGTGAGAATACAAAGGCTACGGTTGAGTTCGTTCATTCTGGCACCAAACAGCTTCTGCTGAAATATGCCAAGTTTACGGTAGTAGATTAAGTTCAGTAGTCTGATTTTGCGTTTTTAATAATATATTAGGGCTCTTTAGTATGCTAAAGTACTAAAGAGTCTTAATTTCTTGTGTAATTATTTGTTCTTCTTGTAACTTTTGTTTATATTTGTAGCATATTTACGAACGATATGCAAAAAACGTTTAATATTTAACTTATAAACAGAACGATTATGAAGAAATTAATGATGATGGCAGTAATTCTGCTTGCTGGTGTAGGAAGTGTAATGGCACAGAGCGATTACAAGCGCGGTATCTTTAACCATGTAGGTCTTAATGTGGGTGCAGGTACCGAGGGTATTAGTGTTGGTGTGGCTGCTCCTGTTACTAACTTCCTTGAGGTAGAAGCAGGTGTGAACATCATGCCATCTTTCAAACTGTCTGGTGATTTGGATGTAGATGTCAATACCAGTTCTTTGCCTCAAGTACCTAATGTTCACTACCCAACCGGTGCAACCATTCATGCAGAAGGCTCATTCGACCGTACCACCTTTAATGTAAAGGCTAATCTCTATCCATTCGGTGGTGGCAGCAAGTTCTTTATCGCTGCTGGTTTGTCAATTGGTGGTGAGAAGATTGCCGAGGTTACTGGTTCTTGCGATGAACTTCGTGACTTCTCTAATAGATACTTGAAAGATAATCCAAACTTGGAGAGTCAGTTCCGTAAGGCTTTATCAGCTAACCTGGGTGGTTACAACTTGGAACTCGATGAGAACTATAATGTTCAGGGTGATATCCGTTGCAAGAATGTTCGTCCATACCTCGGTTTAGGTTTCGGCCGTCTGGTTCCTAAGAACCGTATCGGTTGCCGCTTTGAGTTGGGTTGCCAGTTCATGGGTAAGCTCAAGGTTTACCAGAATGGTAACGAGATAGATATCAATAAGGCATTGGAAGATGCTGGCGAGGATGATCTCTCTAAGTTCGTAAAAGACTTGAAGGTTTATCCTGTTTTGAAGTTCTCTCTTACAGGTAGAATCTTATAATATAGATAAAGAGTTATAAAAATAGATTGGGCAAGACCATCTCTGGTCTTGCCCTTTTTGTTTCTATATACTATAAATTGAAAAAGCGTCCCCGCAGTAGCCTCACGGTCACTACGGGGACTTATAATTACTAACATCTAACTTTAGCATTTTTGTTTAAACTTAAAAACAAATTCTTTATGAGAGTAATTTCTCCATTATCTATAAACATAAACCAAGTATCTCATATATTGCAAGTAACTTGTATCCTGCAAATATCTTGTATCCTTAAATGCAAGTTCTTAGAAAAGTTAAACCCATAGACCAGTATCTCTACTAATATCTTGATTATTTTTATTTTATTGCTTTTTGTCTGTTTAATATTTAATACTTTAAGTTCACAATGCAAAGATATAAAAAAAATGGGTAAACTCCAAATTAATTTTGCTTTATTTTGTATTAAATGGCTTTTATTGTACTTATGCGGCGGTTTTTAAGGATTAACCGGCAAAGTAAAGAGGGTGTATCATAAACAATCAAATGCTTTATGATACACCCTCTTTCTCAGGATTCTGAATATTGTCGTGTTTATAACGCTTCGTCTTCAGGACGTGGCATCTGTGTCTGGGGCTTCTGTTTCTTGCCTGACTTCATGAATAGTTTCTTCTTCTTGAGCCATGCAGCCTTGCGTATCTCGTATTCTTCGCGATGACGCTCCAAAAAATTATCTGCCATGTTTCGTTTCCTTTTTTACTTTGCGTTATGAATGCTTATTCTTCTTTAAACTTACTGTAAATCACCTTGATTCGGATCGGACCAGATGCCACCTTCTTACCAGTCTTCTTGTCTGTGGTATAATCCTTGTCAGGATCATCCGTACCCACGATGAGTCGGGTAGAAGCGAGTGACATATCGTGATTAATCTTGGAGATGACGGTAGTATAGCCCTGTGTGGTTGTGATGACGTTTACAGGAACCAGTACTACTTTATTCCAGTTTTCCCCCTTGCCCTTGTTCTTATACATGGCAGAAACCAGATTGGCGATATTCTGGAATGTATAGGCATTCTTGTAGGTGCCGGTACTGCTGTAGCTTGCCGTATAAGAAGTACGGTTGTCAGCCAACTTGCTCTTTTCGAAGAACGACTTCAAACTGTCTTTCTGAACCATCAGGATGGTGCTTGGTGTAGCAAAGTTGTATGGGTTGTCTTCGTTTTCATTGTTGAGTCGTGGGAAAGAGATGGTAGCTGTGTTGAGCGTATCCTTCTCATGACCTTTCATGATATCTCCGATAGGGAGGGTAACCTCGGTGAAGATACCTGCCGGTGACTTGAGATAAGTACATTTCTCCTGATCCTTACTTGCCAACTTCTTCAAGTTCTCGGTATCGTTCTCAATCTTGTTGAGCTGCAATACCTCTTCTGTACCATCGAAACGGTTGTATCCGATGCTTACAGCTGTACTGTCTTTATTGATGGTCTTGTGACGGGTCCAGTAGAAGATAAGCTCTGTATTCCAGATCTTAGCCATGTTACCCGTACCACCTACATTCTTGATGTAGAAGCCAGGGCAGACATTGTGCAGGAACTTGAAGTTGGTCTTGAAGTACTCAGGATGTTCAGCGTATGTTTGCATGATGTAAGAACCATAGTTCTTGTATGTCTTACCATCTTTTTTGTACTTCTTATTCAAGTAAATCTTGAAGTTCTTGACATCTGATGTATTGCTCAAGTTGTAATTACTGCTCCAATGCTGGTTGTTTTCGTTTACCCAGCCTTTCTCGAAGGCATCATAATCAGAGTAATACTCCTTATCTTCTGACATCGGCTTTGTCATCTCATAGGCTGTCACCTTCATTGGGGCAATGGTATCGCCGTAGCTGGCATTGTATGAAACCAGGAGGTAGCATGAGTCTGCTTCGATAGAACCGTTGTTTGCCTGCTTGATGTAATCGAGTGTATCTACAGAGAAAGTAGGCAATACGCTCAACTGGGTCATGTAGTCGCCCTTTACATAGTTGCCGGTTTCCGGGTCTTTCATCTTTCCGATGAGCCCCGTGTTGTTGCGGCTCAATACGGCACCTGCTACTATAGACTTTGTGGTAACATTGAACGCTGAGTCGGAAATGTTAATGTTGTCTATCTTATTAGTGATGCTACCACCGATTCCCTCGGTGGTATCATCACATGCAGCGAAAGTAAGCGCTGCTATTACTAATACTGTTAAGAGTCTTAAAATTTTCATTATCCTTGTATGTATGTGTCTCTGTTGTCGGAATTTTATTCTGCGTCAGGACAAACCTTGTTGATGAAGTCTGCGTATGGCTCCTGGATATCTTCTCCCGGATAAGTCAGTACAGGCTTGTTCTTCTCCTTCGCATAATCAAAGAGAATCTGGGTAGCTTCTTCTTCACCTTCTACCACACCGTCGCTATAGTCGATGGCGAGTTTGCCGAGCTCAATGAAGTCGAAGTCGTCCTGATAGCCGTCGAGCAGTTCAGACTTGGCATCGCGGAAGGCAACGCAACGTTTGAAGTTGGTACCCAGTTCACCCTTGAGTTCGTTGGTATAGAGAGCGGTAATCACCTTTGATTCTGCAAATGAAGGCTCTTCGCTGTAGGCTGTCTTTACATAGAATGGCACTACTGCGCTAGCCCAACCCTGGCAGACGATTACATCAGGCTGCCAGCGGAGCTTCTTTACGGTTTCCAATACGCCACGTGCAAAGAAGATAGCTCTTTCTCCGTTGTCGGCATATTCCTTTCCGTTTTCATCGGTGCCCATCTGGCGGCTCTTGAAATAGTCGTCATTATCGATGAAATAAATCTGCTGTCGTGTTGTTGGTATAGATGCAACCTTGATGATTAGCGGATGGTCTGTATCATCTATGATAAGGTTCATACCAGACAGGCGAATGACCTCGTGCAATTGTCCGCGACGCTCGTTGATGGTGCCCCACTTAGGCATGAAGGTGCGGATCTCAAAACCTGCTTCCTGCATCTTCTGAGGCAGTTCGCGTCCCATGATTGACATGTGAGACTCGGCTACGTATGGGTCGATCTCCTGATTGATAAATAATACTTTTTTTGCCATAAAATTTAAATTTTATTCTTACGAATTACGTGCAAAGGTACAAAAAAAACTTCAAATAGGGGCATTTTTTCTCCGAAATTCATTATTTTCGGCAATAATTCGCATATTTTTAGGTTTTTTCTTTCTCATTTGAGAAAAAAGTTGTTATTTTGCACCCGAAAACAGATTATGACGATGAAAGTATTCAATAAGATTGTTGACCTCCAGAACGAACTCTTCATGTGTCGTAAGGAGGGAAAGGAAATCGGCCTTGTGCCAACTATGGGTGCGCTGCATGAGGGTCACGCCTCTCTTGTTAAGCGCAGTGTGAAGGAAAATGGCGTGACTGTGGTTTCTGTGTTCCTGAATCCTACACAGTTTAATGATCAGGGTGACTTGGATCGCTATCCTCGTACCCTCGATGCTGACTGCAAGCTCTTGGAGGCTTGTGGTGCTGACTATGTGTTTGCACCATCGGTGAAGGAGATGTATCCTACACCAGATACACGCCACTTTGAGTTTCCACCTGTTTCTACCGTGATGGAGGGTGCCAAGCGCCCGGGTCATTTCAATGGTGTATGTCAGGTAGTGAGCCGTCTTTTCTATATCGTTCGACCAACCCGTGCTTATTTCGGTGAGAAGGATTGGCAGCAGATTGCTGTCATCAAGCAGCTCGTGAAGTACATCAACAGCAATGTGCAGATTGTGGAGTGTCCTATCATCCGTGATGAGGATGGTTTGGCTAAGAGCAGCCGTAATACTTTGCTGGCTCCTGATGAGCGTGCCATTGCGCCAAACATCTATAAGGCTCTGAAGGAGAGTGTGGAGTATGCCAAGACTCATACCGTACAGGAAACTCACGATAAGGTGGTTGCCGACATCAATGCTGTAGAGGGTCTGGAGGTAGAGTATTTCCAGATTGTGGATGGCGACAGCCTGCAGGATGTTTCTACATGGGAGGATAGTGCATACGTGGTAGGTTGCATCACCGTTTATTGCGGTAAGACTCCTATCCGTCTCATCGACCATATCAAGTATAAGGGATAAATTCCTCTATAGATATTCTTTATTAAGTTTAATCCGTAACAGATCAAGTAATAACAGAACAATGCAGATAGAAGTATTGAAGAGTAAGCTCCATTGTGTGACCGTAACTGAGGCTAACCTGAATTATATGGGTAGCATCACCATCGATGAGGACTTGATGGACGCTGCTAATCTGATAGCAGGCGAGAAGGTTCAGATTGTAGACAACAACAATGGTGAGCGCTTGGAGACCTATATTATCAAGGGTGAGCGTGGCAGCGGTTGTATCTGCCTGAACGGTGCTGCAGCCCGCAAGGTGCAGGTGGGCGATACCGTCATCATCATCGCTTATGCCCTGATGGACTTTGAGGAGGCTAAGACCTTCAAGCCAACCGTGGTTTTCCCTAAAGAGGGAAATAAGGTTTAAAAATCAAAGGAAATATAAAACAGAAGAGGGTGTGTCATAGACAAATGACACACCCTCTTCTGTTTTATATTTTATTCTTCGAGAAATGACTCATGATGTACCTGCCTCCGAAACTCAACACCAATACGATAATGGTGAGTACCACAGCGGCGGCGTAGGCTCTGTTCTGAACATCCTCCTGCGGGGCGCTCAACTGGAAGAACACGCTCAATGGGAGGGTGGCTGCCTGCTGGTTCAGTCCATGAGGAATATGATCGGAGAATCCTGCCGTAAACATCACTCCGGCACAATCGCCGATGGCTCTACCGATACTTAATAAGGTGGCGGTAGCGATGGCTGGGGCTATCTGTCTCAGTACCACGCCGATAGTTTCTATCCTCGTGGCTCCCAGACTGTAGGAGGAATCGAGTATCTCCTGTGGAATCGTCTTCGCCACTTCGTCCATCGAACGGATGAGTATCGGAACGATGAGCAGGGTGGTGACGAGAATACCTCCGCCCAGCGATGCCCTGATGCCCAGCCAAACCATCACCGTAAAGGCAAAGGAGCCATATACGATGCTCGGAATTCCGAAGAGGGTATCATAAGCCAGACGGGCGATGTATCCGAATTTTGAGTTGGGTTTGAGATATACATTCATATAGAACACTACGGGCAGCGAGATAAGCAGACCGAGCAAGGTAGAGCCGCCCACGATATAAAGGCTGCCCACAATGGCATTGAGGAATCCGCCCTTGCCGCCCAGATAGAAGCCACCGCTAGGCAACTGGCTCACCATCTCCCAGGAGAGCACAGGAAAGCCTCGCCTAAAGATGGTCCAGAGAACGCTCAGTACGAAGAAGCCTACAATGCCTATCGACCCGAGCATCAGTAATTTCACGATTCTTTCTTCCAAGTATTTCATAAGCCTTTTTTTACTCTTTTACCCTTTTACTCTTTTACCTTTAATAGCACGATTCTCGAGCCGAGATTCAATATCACTACCACGAAAAACAGCAGGAAGGCGGCAAACATCAGGGCGCTGTCATAAAGCGGAACCGAAAGCATTTCACCATAATTATTGGCGATGAGTGCCGGTATCGGGTAGCAGGCATCGAGCACGCTTCCCGGAACAATGGCGAGGTTTCCGCACACCATCAGTACAGCTATCGTTTCGCCCAGCGTTCGGCTCAGCGCCAAGACTACAGCGGCAATCATTCCCGGTCGTGCCTTTCTCAGCACAACATGCTTGATGGTTTGCCATTGTGTAGCGCCCAGCGAGAGCGAAGCTTCTCTCAAATCTGTTGATATGTTATCGAATATCTCCATAAACAGGCTCACCAGAAGCGGGATGATCATCACGCTCAATACGATGCCGCCCGCCAGAACCGTATATCCCGAAGAAAATTCCACGAAGAGGGGAGCTACGTGTTTCGAAACCCAAGGCACGATGAGTAGGCTCCCCCATACGCCATAGATGACGGAAGGCAATCCGGCTAGAATATCGAGCAGCGGATATACGTATTTCCGGATGCTGCGGTGGGCGTATTCCGTGAGATAGATGGCCATGAGCAGGGAGATGGGGAGAGCGATGAGAATGGCGAGTGCCGTACACCAGAAGGTGCCGGCGAGGAAAGGCAGGAATCCGAACTTGCCTTCCATCGGTCGCCAGTTGCTCTCCGTGAGGAGTTCCCACAGATTATACTGGCTCAATATCGGTTCCGACTTGATAAACAGTCCCACCGCCATGATGATTACCAGGAATATGGAGGCGATGGTCAAGAGAAACATCACCTGTCCTGCTATCTTATCCTTTGCTATTCTATAATCCATACTCGTATTTTATTATCCAAGCAGGCTAACGCCCAATCCCAACAGCAGGAATGCCGCTGCCTCCAAGATATTGATGATTAAATTCTTCATGCTCATTCCCTTCCTAAAACATTTGAATTCTTCACTCTTCGTTCTTCACTTAAAACCTAGCTTCTCTGATGCAATCCGCATTCGCGATGTTCCGGCGATTCCCACCACCATCTTCCGGCTCGGATATCCTCGCCTGGCTTGATGGCTCTTGTACAAGGTTGGCAACCGATGCTCGGATATCCCTTGTCCTGCAGCTTGTTATAAGGCACATGGTGCTTTTTTACATATTGCTCCACATCCTCTTCGCTCCAGTTGATGAGCGGGTTCACCTTAATCAGGTTATGAATGTCGTCCCATTCCACTACCTGCATATCCTTGCGGGTTACGCTCTGCTGCTTTCTCAATCCGCAGATCCATACATCCAGTCCCTGCATTGCCCGCTTCAGCGGTTCCAGTTTTCTTACCTGGCAGCAGCGGTGTCGGCTTTCTATCGAATTATAGAAGAGGTTGATGCCCTCTTCCTTCACCATCTGCTGCACCGCCTCATAGTTTGGGAAGAACACTTCCAGGTTGATGCCATACGTCATGTTGGTCTTGTCGATGAGCTGGTAGGTCTCCGGGAAGAGTCTGCCTGTATCGAGTGTGAAGATGCGGGCAGATTTATCCGTCTTCACGATGATGTCGGTAAGCGTCTGGTCCTCGATGCTGAGGGAAGAAGAAAGAGCGATGCGCCCTTTGAATGCCTGAAGGAAATAACCGACAATATCCTCGGCAGGCGCATCGCTGAATTTCTTATTGAGTTCCGGAACCAAATCCTTTATATTACTTTGAACTTTGATCATTGAACTTTGAACTTTATGATTACTCTATATTACTTTGAACATTCAACATTCAACATTTAACATTCAACATTATTTAATAAGTCCCGCTCCCACGGTCTCGTTTGTATCCGGGTCGATGAAGATGAGGCTGCCTGTTACCTTATTCTCCGTATATTTATCGAATACCAATGGGTTGGCGGTGTGGATGGTGATTTCGGCAATATCGTTCATCTTTAATTCCGATACACCCTCTTCCTTCTCCAGCGTGTTGATATTGCGGCGATAGTTGATGCTGCGAATCAAACCCTGGGTTTCGAAGGTGGCCTGACGAACTACGTATTTGTTTCTTACGGCAGCAGGGCGCTCGTTGAACCAGCAGACATCCAGCGTGATATCCTGTTCGATGCTAGGCTGCTTCTCATCTGCCTTTACGAGGGTGTCGCCACGCGAAATGTCGATGTCATCGTTCAGCGTCAGAGTAATGCTCATAGGGGCATAAGCCTCCTCCAAGTGCTCCTCTACGAAGTCGATGCTCTTCACGGTGCTCTCCGTGCCCGATGGCAATACTCTTATCTTATCGCCCGGACGGATGATGCCGCCACTCACTCTGCCCGCATAACCGCGGTAGTCAGGGAACTGGCTGCTGATAGGACGAATCACATACTGTACAGGGAAACGGAAGAAATCGCTCACCGTCTTATGACCTACCGGAACGGTCTCCAGATAGTTCAGCAGGGTAGGTCCCTCATACCAAGGAGTCTTCTCACTCTTGTTCACCACGTTGTCGCCATCCTTGGCGCTGATAGGGATAAACACCACGTTCTTGATATCCAATGCCTCCGACATTTTCTTGTAGTCGGCAACAATCTTGTCGTATACATCTTTACAGAAATCAACCAGATCCATCTTGTTGATAGCCACCAGGATATGTGGTATACCGAGCAGCGAAGAAATATAGCTGTGGCGCACGGTCTGCTCCAGTACGCCATGACGTGCATCAATCAGAATGATGCTCAGGTCGGCAGTACTTGCACCTGTTACCATGTTGCGGGTATACTGAATATGTCCCGGAGTATCAGCGATGATAAACTTGCGCTTCGGTGTAGCGAAATAGCGGTAAGCCACATCGATGGTGATGCCCTGTTCACGCTCAGCACGGAGACCATCCGTTAGCAAAGCCAGGTTCACTTCTTCATTACCGCGGCTCTTGCTAGCAGCCTCCACCGCCTCCAACTGGTCTTCGAAAATCGACTTGCTGTCATAAAGCAATCTTCCTATCAAAGTACTCTTTCCATCGTCCACGCTGCCCGCAGTAGAGAAGCGGAGCAGCTCCATATCTAAATAACCTCTATCCATGTTTCTTTTAATGTTAAGTGTTAAATGTTAAATGGGCTAGCGCCCTCACCTTCACCTTGATTTAAATGTTAAGTGTTAAATGTTAAGTGTTAAGTTGTTTGCTGTATATGACTGCTATGCTAATTCAACATTCAACATTTAACATTCAACATTGAAAATTAGAAGTATCCCGCCTTCTTGCGGTCTTCCATTGCCGTTTCGCTTCGCTTGTCATCGGCTCTTCCTCCACGTTCAGTAACGCGTGTAGAAGCAATCTCGTCGATGATATCCGCTACGGTTGTCGCCTTCGATTCCGTGAGTCCGGTGCAGGTAATGTCACCGATGGTGCGGCAGCGAACCAGCTTCTTTACCACTTCTTCTGTAGGCTTGCGCTTGATGCAAGGCAGGGCTGCGAGCCACTGTCCGTCGCGGTTGAATACCTCTCTTTCGTGGGTGAAGTAGAGCGAAGGCATCGGAATGTTCTCCAGGAAGATATACTGCCATACATCCATCTCCGTCCAGTTGGAGATAGGGAACACACGGAAGTGTTCGCCCATGTTCTTTCTGCCGTTGAAGATGTTCCAGAGTTCTGGGCGCTGGTTCTTCGGATTCCATTGTCCGAACTCGTCACGATGACTGAAGAAGCGTTCCTTGGCACGCGCCTTCTCCTCATCTCTTCGGGCACCACCGATGGCTGCATCGAATTTATATTCCTCCAGGGTATCGAGCAGGGTAGTGGTCTGCAGTTTGTTGCGGGAAGCATAATAACCCGTTTCTTCCTTCACTCGTCCCTTGTCGATGCTTTCCTGCACGCTGCCCACGATGAGTTCGGCTCCGAGTTTCTTCGCCAGTTCATCACGATACTGGATGGTTTCCTCAAAGTTATGTCCCGTGTCGATGTGCAACAGAGGGAATGGAATCTTCGCCGGATAGAAAGCCTTGTAGGCGAGATATGTTATCACGATAGAATCCTTGCCACCCGAAAAGAGAATGACTGGACGCTCGAACTGGGCAGCTACTTCGCGGAGCACGTAGATAGATTCTGCCTCCAGTTCCTTGAGATGTTTGATAGTCTTATTGTCCATAATCTATGTCTTTTTTTATTATTATTTTCTGGGTGCAAAGGTACTGCGATTTCCCCACTTGGGCAATACCACATGGGGAGTAAAAAGACTACCATACAGGGAGTAAAGAACATACCATACATTTGGTATAAGGCTGCCAAACGTATGGTATGTATGATGGATTAGAATATGTATCCTATATATAATAAGGTGTAATTGGTATAGACCAATTAAAATAGTATCTTCATTTTATTGCTAAATAATTATAAAGAAGTTGTTAGTATCAAATAAAAAGAGTATATTTGTACGATATAAAATTAATAAATCATGGCATTACCGATAAATATAGAAAGCCTTCTTAGTGGAAGTGCAGTAGAAAGCAACCAGCTTGAATACAAGGAAGGTTGGAATCCAGATACAATATATCGTAGCATCTGTGCCTTTGCCAATGATTTTGAAGACACTGGTGGTGGGTATATCATTGTTGGTGTAAAGGAAGAACGCGGTCATGCTGTTCGTCCTGTTTTAGGTGTTAATCCTAATTTGATAGAACAGATAGAGAAGGATATGGTTGGTTACAATAATCTTATCCGTCCATACTATCAACCTCGTCTTTTCATTGAAGAGGTTGATGGCAAGACTATTCTTGTAATCAAAGTGACGGCAGGAGAACGCCGTCCATATAAGGTGCCTGATCGTATTACTGCAAAGCAGAAGGACTTCAACTATTATATCCGCTATAATAGTAGTAGCATTGTGCCGAAAGATGAGTATGAACGTGAGCTGATAAATTTGGCTAATCGTACTCCTTTTGACGACCGTGGCAATGATCAGATAAGTCTTAGGGATATTTCGGCTACTTTGTTGAGAGACTTTCTTGTTGAAGTAGGTAGTGATTTGGCTGATCAAGATCTATCGGGTGAAAACTTGAAAATAGTTCTTGACCAAATGGACTTGTTGGAAACTACACCAGAAGGCTTCAAGGTCAAGAATGTTGCTGCGATGATGTTCTGTGAGCATCCTGAGAAATTCTTCAAAATGACCCAGGTTGAAATCGTGATATTCCCTAAGGGGAGATTACAAGATCCTGATAATATGATAGAGGTTGCACCGATAAGGGGTTGTGTGCCTAAGATGATTCGTGATACGATGAATTATCTCAAGACAAATATTATTCAGAAGACAATTCATAAGCCAGAGAATACAGAACGTTCCGTTGTTACATATAATTATCCTTATCAAGCTTTGGAAGAAGCTGTCGTAAACAGCCTTTATCATCGCAGTTATATTGAAAGAGAACCTGTTGAGATAACTATCGAACCAGATAAGATTAGTATTCTCAATTTTGGAGGACCTAATCACACAATATCTATGCAGGCTATAAAAGAAGCTCGTATGCTTCGTTCTCGTCGATACACAAACCGCCGATTGGGAGAGTTCTTAAAGGAATTGAATTTGACAGAGGGTAGAGCTACGGGGATTCCTACTATTCAGCAGAAGTTGCAGGAAAACGGTTCGCCTCGTGCAATAATTGAGACCGATGAGGAACGTACATATTTCTTAATAGATATACCATGTAATTTAGACTATATCGGTGTGCCTATTGGTAAAGAATGCAAGAAAGAATGCAAGAAAGAATGCAAGAAAGAACTGTCTGAATTACAGATGCTTATCATGGGTGCGTTGTCTGAGAATGCTAAGTTAACAATACCAGAATTAGCAAGAAAGATGGGCATATCTGCAAGAAAGATTTCTCAGGAACTAAAGTCTTTACAGGAAGTATTTCAGGTCTTGAAACGTGAAGGAGGTCGTAAGAATGGTTATTGGGTAGTATTGGATAATGACGTGTAAAACGTATTATAAAATACATATATTTCTGTACGATAGCAAGTGCTTTCTAAAGTAACTCGAATGGTTTGGAGTTATTCAGAGCATAACTTGCTATCGTCAGATATTTCGTTCTGTTACGGATAGATCTCGATATGGCTGCTGCCGGAGTTGCCATTCTTGATAATCCTTATCTGGGTGGTGATGCGCTCGCTCATCGTGTCGGTATGACTGATGACGCCCACCTTCTTGCCTTGCGAACTTTGCAGCATGGCGAGGGAGTCGATGACGGTGGCTAGGGTATCGGGGTCGAGGGTTCCGAAGCCTTCGTCGATGAACAGATTCTCGAAGGAGATGTTGCGGGAGGATAATGCCGACAGGCCCAAGGCGAGACCGAGACTCACGATGAAGGTTTCGCCACCTGATAGGGAGGTGGTGTCTCGGATATCGTCGGCACGGTCGTGGTCGATGACTCGGATGCCCAGCGAATGCTTTACCTGCTGCAGTTCGTAGCGGCTGTTGAACTTTCTGATTTCCTGGTTGGCGTGCGCTATCAGGAAACTGAGTGTGTAGCATTGGGCTATCTTGCGCAGCGTCTTTCCGTCTGCTCCGATGGCATCCGTAATGGCTGTCCAGTCATCCTTTTCCTGTGTTACGAGTTGCAGAGCCTCAGCCTTGTCACCCAACTGCTTCACGGCTTCCTGGTGGTTCTGCATCCTGGCGTTGGCAGCAATCAGTTCGTTGCGCTGGCTTCTCTCCTGATACTCCTGCTGAATGGTCAAGAGAGCATCACGGGTTTGGGCAGGCTGATGTTCCAAGTGCTGCTGATGCGCCTTTTCTGCGCTCTGGTAAAGGGCGGTAGTTGAAGCCACGGCTTTCTCCTTTTCGTCCTTTTCCCGTCGGATAGTGTTCCAGTCTTCGGCAGAGTGAAGCATCTCCCGGATGGTGTTTCGGTCGATAAGGCTTGGTTCGATACTTCTTTCCTCGATGCCTTCCTCTTCGGAGTCTTTTCCTTCGATGCTCTTTTCTTCAAGCTGCTTGTTATATTCCTCAATCCAAAGGTCGAGTTCCTTTTCCTTCGTTTGCAGATTCTCTTTCATCGTTTTGTTCTGAGACAGCATGGTTTGATGCGAACCTTTACTGTTGGCGAGTTCAGCCTTCAGTTTGTTGATGTTCTCGTTCTGAGTATCAGCTGCTTTCGTAGCCTCATCCTTTGCTGCTGTCAGTCTTTGTTCTGCCGCATCGGGCTCTTCTCCATTCAGAATCTGCTTGTATTTCTCCTGCCATTCCTCCATTTCCTTCTTGGTACTATTCCATGCCTGAAGGGCTTTCCCGTAAGCCTCCTCTTTGCTCTTTTTCTGCGAAGCAAGGTTGATGGTAAGTGCTTTTTGCTCAGCTAGTTTTGTGGCGCAGGTTGATGTGTTTTCTTGGGCTTTATTCTGTATAGTAGAAGCCTTGCTTTCATACGCAGCTTCATCCTTCACAGCCTTGTCCTTGAGTTGCGTCAGCCGTTCTATCTCTTTCTGAATCTTGTTAAAGAGGCTCAGTTTGCTGCTCGCATCTTTCGCCTTGTTTTCATAGATAGGCAAGAGCAATTTCAGTTCTGCCTCTGCCTTTGGAATCTTTGGATACTGGGCGATGAGCGCCTTCCATTCCTCTTCGTAAGTTGCGATTTCACCCGACAGCTTTTCCTGTTGTTTCTGGAGCGTCTGTACTTCGCCATCGTTCTGTTTTCTTTCGCCGGAAAGATCCTTCTCCTCTTTCTGCTGCAGTTTCAGTAGATCCTCCTTGGCTTTCAGAAGTTGAGAGAGTTCCGTGGTGGCTTCCACAAACTGTCTGTTGTCGGTATGATAAGGATGGGTCGTGCTGCCACAGAGCGGACAAGGCTTGCCTTCGGTCAGGTTGGCACGATGAATCTCCCATTTCTCACTCACCATGAGGGTATAGGCATTTCTCAGCGTCAGGGTCTCTTGGGTCAGCGCCTCGATGGTCAACTTGCTCAGCGCTTCATCTATCTCTGCGTTTCTCTTGTCCAAGACCAGGATGCGCTCCTCATTCTTCAGCTTTTCTGTTGTGGCAGCATCGAGATGAGCCACAACCTTGATGGCTTGCTGGACATCCTGCAGTTTCCTGTCGGCTACAGTCTTGCTGTTCTGCAGTTCCTCTATATTCTGTCCGGCAGTCTTATTTCTTTCCTTCTCCCAAGCCTGTTCTGCGGCTTGCGTCGCTTCGTGCAGAACCTGTTTCTGCTTGGCAATCTCTTCATTTGTCGTTTTGAGGGCAAGGTTTGCTTTCTCCGTTTCGGCTTCCCATTTTTGGATGTTTCGGGCGTTTTCCTCCACGTCTTTCTGGGCAGTTAGATTCTCTTTCTGCGCCAACTCCAATGCCTCTTTCTTTTCTTTCAGATTCGGCATCGCCGCTTCCATTTTTGTTTTCAGCGCTCTTGCTTCAGCGATGACCGGCAGCGCCTTTTCCAGCTGTTCCTGTGCCTTGCTTACTGCTTCCTTCAGACTGGCGAGAGTTTTCTCGCTTTCGCTGATGGCAGACTCTTGACTTTTGATGTTTGCTTCCGCTTTCAGAATGTTTTCTTCCTGCTCTTGGATGCTTTGCGTCTGTCGCTCTACTTCCTGCAGCAGGTTGACGGCAGGCTGTACTTCATCGTGCAACTGCAGACGGAGAATCTGGGCTTGCATCGCTTTAATGGCATCTGCTGCTTGCTCCATATCTGTCTGGCAGATAGCGATTTGTTTTATTTGCTTATCGTTTTCCTCAAACCATTGCAGGTCTTTCGAAATGGCTTGCAACTGGCTGTCGAGTTCCTTCTCAGCCTTTTCCAACCGGGCGATTTCCTCCTTCAGTTGGGCAAGTTCTTCATCGTTCAGCAGGTTCTGTTTTACGGCTTCCACCGATGCTGCCATCTGGTTGTAGGCATCCGTCGCCTGGTCTTTCGCCTTCTTGATTTCAGTAGCGATGTTCGTATAAGTTTCCTCGCATCCGATGAGTTTTTCCAGAAGTTCGTACCGCTCGTTTTCCTTTGCCGTCAGGAAGTTGGCAAACGAGCCTTGGGCGATGAGTACGGTACGGAGAAACTGGTCGTAGTCGAGTCCGATGATGTTCGGCAGCTCGTTCCAGTCGGCAGTTTCCTCTGTTACCTCTTCTCCGTTTCTCGTGATTTTATAAAGCGCAGTCTTGGCGTTTTCGTAGCGCACTCTCTGGAATCTGACGTGCCATTCTGCGCGGTAGATGCTGCCGTTGTTGGCAAGGAAGGTGAGTTTGCTGTAGCCTTCCTTCTTGCCACGTGTCAGGATGTTTCGGCTGTCGGTAGGAGCCAGACGGTTACTTTCGCTGGCATCGGCAGCTCCGAAAATCTCGATGTTCTGGTTCTTGTCTCCTTTCTTCCTGGGATAGCGAGGGGCGCGGTTGTAGAGGGCAAGGCAGATGGCGTCGAGTAGGGTAGACTTGCCACTTCCCGTCGGACCTACGATGCTGAAGATGGTGCTCTCGCCTAAGGCACCTTCTTCAAAGTTGATGACCTCGCCTCCCTGTTTGTCAAGCGAAGCGAGGTTGAGTATTTCGAGTTGTAGGAATTTCATAATGATGATGTCGTTAATAAATCGGATAACATTTTCTCCTGTCTTTCGTTCATCGGAGCGTTGTGCCTGATGGCGAAGGCTTCTTTCAGCGTGTCGAGCGGAGGACGGTTGATGATGTCTTCTATGCTGGTGATGTGCTGGGAACCCTGGATGGTGGAGAGGTCCAGTTGCGGGATGATGCGCTGGATTTTGCAGAGCACGGCATCCTTTTCGTTGACGAGCTTCTCCAGTTCCTTGATGTCATCGCTGGTCAGTTTCTCCTGTTTCACCTTCAGCATCACGTAGTCGAAGTGGTCGCTCAGTTCGCCGTCTGTTCTCTCCGAGAGTTCAGAATTGATGAGCTTCTGCCATTTCTTGAAGGTCAGTTCTTCCTCATCTTCGGGCAGGATGCGGAGGGCGTGCTGAGGCTTGTATTCCAGGAAATCTACTTTCCATTCCTTACTTTTGCCGGTTTCCTTTCCTTCATCCTCTTCTCCGTGTTCTATGGTGATGAGGTCGATGCCGTGGGTGTAGTCTTTCTCGGCGAACGACATCGGGAGGATACTTCCCGTGTATCTTGCCCAGTCGGTGTTCCAGATATGTTGCCGTTTGTGAATGTGTCCGCAAGTCATATAGTCGGGATGGTCGTTCCATCCTTCCAGGTCCACTTCCTCCTGTCCGCCGATGATGATTTTCTCGCTCGCATCCTTTTTGGCGATATCCGAACCCTTGGCGTACATGTGTGCCATCATGATGCACTTCCTGCCCGGGTGTTTCTTTCGAGCTTCAGCCGTCAGTTCTCTCAGAAAGTCGTTGACTCCCTGCGAGTAACTGGCGTTCTGCACCACATCGCTTCTTAGGAAAGGTACGGCGAGGATGATGACTTCTTCTCCTGCCTCGTTGGTTACGGGGATGATGAGGTCATCGAAGGAATAGATCCAATGTCCGCCGGTTTTATCATCGTCCCCGCTTTCTCCCTGCTTCCAGATTTTCCTTACGTTTCCTCTTATTTCCACGTGGTATCGGGTGAGTAGCGGACGGGGAGCCTCCAGTCGGCTGGCGGAATCGTGGTTGCCGGCGGTAATGATAACCTGCATGTTAGGGCACAGTTGGGTAGCATCGGCAAGAAACTCGTAATAAACGGTCTGTGCCGCTGCCGATGGATTTCCGTTATCAAAGATGTCTCCTGCGATGAGGAGAGCATCGGGCTTTTGTTCAGCGATTTGTTCCAGGAGCCATTTCAGGAAATGCTTGTGTTCCGGCAGACGGTCGTTGCCGTGAAACAGGTTGCCCAGATGCCAGTCGCTGGTTGCTAATATCTTCATACTCATAAGAATGTCTAATCTTAGTCTTTTTCTTTGTCTTTGGCTTACAAACCTTTAACCTTTGGTTTGCAATCCTTTGACCTTTGGCTTGCAATCTGACTACAAAGTTAACACAATTATTTGGGATACGCAAAGAAATAAGCTCAAAAAACGAAGAATTATGGCCGGAAAAGTAAAGATATTCAGGAAAAGTCTTGTTTTATATCTGATAAAGTTGTATCTTTGCAAGGTAGAAATCTTCGTTCATAAACATTGAATGTCCGTTCAGTGTCTTTGAACGGCGGTTCATAGACTTTGAATGTCGGTTCAGTGTCTATGAACGGAGATTTCTCCTAGGATTAAATACTTTTCTTCCTAGGTTTGTGGTCTTTTCTTCTTAAGTATAACAATAAATACTATAGGATGTAAAGGCTGTTGCAATTAGAAATACTAATAAACTAAAGTAGGAAAGGAAACTGATATGGCTAAGTACAAATTGCAGGAAATGGGGGATATGCGCTATGATGGCAAGCGCAGAGTTTATCCCAAGATGGTGACCAACCGTACACTATCCCGAAAAGAGTTCGTCAAGATGATGCAGAACTACCATCGCGGTATTTCGGAAAGTACCACGGAGGCTGTATTGACCGATGTGGTTGATATGCTGACAGACATGCTCTCCATGGGTTACAACGTGAATCTGGAAGGTTTCGGCACCTTCTCCCTCTCCCTCGCTTTCGAGGATGAGAAGCCTAGGGAAATTCTGAATCCAGATGATAAGATGACGTATCGCAAGGTGGGCGTGAAGGACATCAACTTCAAGGCGTCTCCTGAGTTTATCAAGGAGGTGAAGCGTGAAACCGACCGTGACCTGGAGCGTGATATGGGTGGTGTAAAGGTTATCCGCAAGCAGCTCTATTCCAAGGAAGAGCGCATCGCCCGAGCCCTGGAGGTGATAGAGAAGAACGGAGTCCTCACCCTAGGCGATTATGCCTCCATCAACAACCTGAGCCGTACTGCCGCCTCTATGGAACTGAAGGAGCTGACCTGTGATAAATCTTCGCCGATAGATTCACTAGGCCGTGGCAGCCATAAGGTTTGGGTAAAGAGAAAAGAATAAATAAAAATGAGTTTTTATACTATTTTATTGGGATTTGCAAGAAACTTTCCGATTTTCTTGCAAATCCCAATTCTTTTTATTACTTTTGCGGTGTTATTAAAATGATAGTGTTATGGATGCAACATTACAAACAATAAATTTGCAACTTCCTAGTTCCGATATGCAATTTTTGAAAGAATTGGCTAAAAGAATGGGATGGGTTGCTAGCAAAGTGAAGTCTAACTCTAAAATGTCAGAGTTAGATAAGGCAATTCTTGATGTAAAGGAGGGAAATGTCAAAAACTTCGATACTTTGGAGGATATGATGAACTATCTGGAGGCTTAGTTATGTATAAGTTACAGCTTTCTGGGAGGTTTAAAAAATCGTACAGGAAATGTATCAAACGAGGATACGACAAGTCCTTGTTCGAGGAAGTTGTGTCTATTTTGTTGAGAGGAGAACCATTGCCAGCAAAGTATAAGAATCATCCTTTGCATGGAAATTATGAAGGATGGAATGATTGTCATATTCTTCCTGATTGGGTTTTGGTATGGAAGTATGATAATGATGAGTTAATCCTATGTTTACTTGATACAGGAACCCATTCTGATTTGTTTAAGAAGTAAATCATCAACTATTTTATTGTGATTTGCAAGAAACTATTTCTCTTTTAAGTCATTTGCCGATTTTTCGAAATCAGCTTTGATATCATCTAATAGTGGATTTCTGTTTTAGCATAAATGTCAATGCCATCATATTGTTTTGCTCTTTCGAGCATCTCCTCTTTATGTTTTAGGAGTTGTTTAAACTTTCTGATGTTTTCCTCCTTTGTATTGTTCTTTGTTGCTTGCATAATAACCTTCTTTTTAATGTTATTGTTATTAATTTGGTGGCAAAGATAGGAAAAGTAAATGAGATATGCAAGAAAAAAGACCTAAAATTTTGTGAAGCCAATTCTTTTTCGTACTTTTGCAATCGTCTTGCTGTGAATGGCTGGCGATGAGTCGCTGGCTAGATAAAAATCCATGGCTTGGCCTATTTTAAATTGAAGACGTTTGCTTGACGTTTCTTCTGACCTTTCGAAACCTCGGAAATTTCATAAGCGTTCAGATGGAGACTGCGGTGGGCGTCTACCCACTGTGTATATACACATGGCATAGGTGTGCCCCTTCGACTGAGGGGGTACACCCTATGCTATCATATATATACCTGCTTGGCGTAGGCTTCTGTTGCTTCTTATCCTTGACGCTGTGGTCCATTCCGAGGTACCTGAAAGGCAAGGATGAGGCTAAGGGTAATAAGATTCCTACGCCATCATTTTATAATAGCAATCCTGTTTCTAACAATCTTCTCTGCTTAGGGAATCGGTGGAGCATATTTATAGGGCTAAGAGACACCGATATAGCAAAGAAAATAGATTTGGAAACTTTGCACCAGCAGATAAATGAACTTCAGATTGATAAAGATTTGAACAGGGGAAAGCTGCACCCTCTTTCGGAGAAATTCACTATATTTGCAACATGAAGGAAATATAGAAACTATACCAAGGATAGAGTTAGCCTTGATTATCATCGGGGGGTGCATCCATATTTATCTTCTTAATAAACCTCTTGTATTTTCTGGAGTGAACTTAACAATAAGCAGACAAATTTAAATAACAATTATAATATTAATTTATGAAAAAATTTACCAATCAATTCAATGGGTCGCATGCCGACCGTATTAACAATGGTGGAGGTAGGTTCCGAAGGATCGCTCTGTTCCCATTGATGTTGCTCACGTTGTTGCTTCTGCCTACCCGCATGATGGCGCAGACAGATTACGACAACACAGTTACCTTCACAGCCTTAGAGGGTAATCCTTTGGGCATATCTGATGCAGAAAGTTACCATAAACTCTTTGATGGCCAAAAGAAAGAAGGCAATTCCACCAAGTGGTGCTGCAATTTCTATAGCAGTGCCTATGTCATCTTCAAAGCCAGCAAGGCAGGAATTCCTGTGGGCTACACTATCACTACAGGCAACGACAACTCCAATTGGAATGGTCGTAACCCTAAGTCGTGGAAGCTCTATGGTAACAATGAAGGTCAAAATGGCAATTGGACGCTGATCCAGGAGGTGAACAACGATACGAAGCTTCAGGATGTGAACTGTACTTCTTACGACTTCACCTGCGAGAAGGGAAAAACATCTTATCAATATTTCAAATGGGAAATATCGGCTATTCAAAGCGGAGACGTGTTGCAAGTAGGCGAATTCGAACTCAAACTCCAAACTTGTACGCACACAAATACTGATGGTTCGTCTGCACTTGGCGATCCAATAGAAAACGTAGAAGCTACTTGCACCGAGCATGGCTATACCACATACAAATGCTCTATTTGCCACTCAACTGTAAAAGAATATAAGACTGATGAGCTAAAGAAGCATACACTCACTCACCATGAAGCTACAGATGCGATAAAGGAACACTGGCTGTGTAATGTATGCCACAAATACTTTAGCGATGTGGATGCCACTCAAGAGGTAAGTTATGCCAGCCTTTTATATAAGGGTTACGCCGTGTTTGACGGAAGCACAAGAACACTTACATTCAGATACGGCCCTTCCAAGCCTGAAGGAGCTTATGACTTGAATGAAGGCACTAATTCCCCTGCGTGGGAGAAACAACGAGCCAATATCGAAAAGGTAGTCTTTGATGCCTCGTTTGCTAATGCAAGACCAACGAGTTGTTATAAATGGTTCTGGGCTTTTAATAACTTGGCACAAATTGAAGGTATTGAATATCTTAATACCGAAAAAGTAACCAACATGGACTGGATGTTCTCTGGCTACTCTAATCTTCCCTCGCTCGACCTCTCTAACTTCGATACTCGGAACGTGACAAGTATGAGAGGTATGTTCAATGCCTGTAAAGGTATTGGCTCGCTCGACCTCTCTAACTTCAATACTCAGAACGTGACAGATATGTGCTGTATGTTCTGGACGTGCTCTGAGCTTACCTCACTCGACCTCACTAACTTCGATACTCAGAACGTAAAAGATATGAGTGCTATGTTCATAGATTGCTCTAATCTTACAACCATCTATGTTGGCGACAAATTTGTCACAACAAACGTAAGTAATGGATCTAATATGTTCGCTGGCTGCGAAAAACTCAAAAACTATGACAGAAGCAAGACAAACCACAACTATGCCAACTGCGGCACGGATGGTTACTTTACTCCTGGATGTGGGTATGCCGAGTTTGATAATGCCACTGAAACTCTTACATTCCGTTACAAGGGATTCAAGCCCGAAGGAGCTTATGATTTGAATGAAGGCACTAATTCCCCTACGTGGGCGAAACATGCAGCCAATATAAAGAAGGTAGTCTTTGCTGCCTCGTTTGCTAAAGCAAGACCTACGAGTTGCTATAATTGGTTTAGATATTGTGAAAAACTGACTCAAATTGAAGGTATTGAGCATCTTAATACCGAAGAGGTAACCGATATGAGCTGGATGTTCATGGGCTGCAAGGCTCTCGCCTCGCTCGATGTTACTCACTTCAATACCGCGAAGGTGACGGATATGGGAGTTATGTTCAATAGCTGCTCATCTCTTACCTCTCTCGACGTTTCTAACTTCAATACAGCGAAGGTAACAGATATGTACACAATGTTCCATTGTTGCTCATCTCTCAAAACGCTCGACCTTACAAACTTCAATACTGCGAATGTAACGGATTTGGGCTATATGTTCGAAGGTTGCTCATCTCTCAAAACGCTCGACCTTACAAACTTCAATACTGAGAAAGTAACGAGTATTATAGGAATGTTCCATGACTGCTCATCTCTCACTACTATCTATGTTAGTGACAAATTTATTACAACAAATGTAACAAGAGGAAATATCGTGTTCGATGGTTGCACCGCTCTCAAGGGTGCAATAGATTATGATGCCAACAAGACCGACTGCACCTACGCCAACTACACGAATGGCTACTTCACTCCAAAAGGCGGTTTTCAAGCCTATGCTGTATTTGATGCAGATAACAGCACACTTACATTCGGTTATGGCGCAAAGCCTGCGGGGGCTTATGATTTGAATGAAAAGCCATCATATCCAGGATGGGTTGCAATAAGAAACAATATCAAGAAGGTCGTATTCGATGCCTCGTTTGCAAAAGCACGTCCTACGAGTTGCTATTATTGGTTCAGTGGTTGTGATATGCTGACTCAAATTGAAGGTATTGAGCATCTTAATACCGAAGAGGTAACCGATATGAGCTGGATGTTCATGGATTGTCGCGGACTCACTTCTCTTGATGTTTCTCACTTTAATACCCAAAAAGTAACTAATTTGGAACACATGTTCAATAGATGTAGCGGACTCACTTCTCTTGATGTTTCAAGCTTCAATACCGAGAACGTAACAAATATGACATGCATATTTTTGGGTTGTAGCGGACTCACCTCTCTTGATGTTTCTCACTTCAATACCAAGAAAGTAACAGATATGTCATGTATGTTCTATGAATGTGGTAAACTCACCTCTCTTGATGTTTCTCATTTCAATACGGGTAATGTAACCGATATGAGCTTTATGTTCTTTAATTGCTCCGCCCTCACCTTACTCGACCTCACAAACTTCAATACAGCAAAGGTAGTGGATATGGGTGGTATGTTGATACTCTGCTCAGCCCTCACTACTATTTATGTCAGCGATAAATTTGTTACAACAAACGTAACAGAAAGAGGAAGCATGTTCTATGGCTGCACCTCGCTCAAAGGCGCAATAGCTTATGATGAAAACAAGTTTGACGACACTTACGCCAACTATGAGACTGGCTACTTCAGCAAGTTGGTAGGTAAGAATGGCGACGAAAAGATTGGAGCATCAGGAGAAACTCTTACAGCAGCGAGTCTTGCTCTTGACGATGAAAAGGACTTCGTGGCTTACGAACCATTCACAGCTACAACAGCTACTTACAACCGCGAAATGAAGGCTGGCACCGCATGGGCTACGCTCTGTCTGCCTTTCGAGGTGTCGCTTGCAGATAAGAACTTCCGTGCCTTCAAGCTTCTTTCGGCTAACGAGAGTACAAGCACCATTCAGCTCGAAGAGATTACGACAAGCATCACAGCAGGCACTCCTGTTATCATCAAGATGAACAACGGTGAGACCACTCTCAGCATCTCTGAAGCTAACAAGGAGATTGCGCAAAAGGTAGTATCTGCTGCTGATGGTAACTATCAGCTCCAGGGCATCTATACCCAAAAGGTGTTCGACAAGGTTGCTGACAACAATTGCTACATCGTGAAGGGCGACAAGCTGATGAACCCTACCAAGTTGTTGGAGAACACAAGCACAACACAGGTGGGCAGCAAGCCTTTCCGTGCTTACATGGTAGACAACACTTCATCATCTGCTGGAGCCAAGATGTTTAGCATCGCCATCGGTGACAGCACAACAGCCATCGACAGCCTCAACACCATTGCAGACGACAATGCCATATACTACGACCTGCAGGGCAATCGCCTCAACGCTCCTCAGAAGGGCATCAACATCGTAAAGCGTGGCAGCAAGACAATGAAAGTTATCATCAAATAAAAAAAATGAGAATTATGAAAAAGAAAGAATATATAAAGCCAGAACTGAATGTTTACCAAATGGAGACTACATCTATCCTCGCTGGCTCTGAAATAGTGAAAGCAAAGGAAGAGGATTATAGCGAAGGATCGGTTAGTGACTATCGCGATGCAAGTGGCAGCATTTGGGCTGATTAAAAAGCCTCACCCCCAATAATAATGATACCCCATGGCATGAGTGCCATGGGGTATTCTCCTTCATAAGCTCTTTCCTTTATAGTTTTCTTTTGAATTGTCTGATCAAATATCTAGGACTTCTTCTCATATCCCATAAGTCTACGAAAATGACGAGGTCGTTGGCTTCATCGTAGCGGTAGATAATCTTCCAATTCTCCTTGATAATCGCACTATGGTAAGGGCGGTGGAATCGCTTAAGCAATGGCTCTCTGGGTGAAGAAAGAGGATGTTTGCAAAGTCTGTTTATTATTGCTTGCAAGCTTTCGTCAAATCTTTGAACGCAAAGTCGACCAAAGTTTTGATAACTATAGTCGGTTGTTTCTTTATAAATTTGAAGAAAGCTATTGCGTAGTGTTACTTTAGCCATGTTCGTTCTTCGTTTAGTTTATTGAAAAACTCTTCTACACTATAGCTAATGCCTGTCCTTTCATACTCCGCCTCAATAGCTTCAATCCTAGCCACGGCTTCTTCTTCATTAGCCGGATGCCAGCCAACAGGAATCTTGTTCCAGTCAATATCTTCTTCTGCACATTCATCCTCGGGAAGTGCTATGGCGGCATTTCCGTGATAGGCTGGTGCAGGCTCTGCTGCGAAAGCTGCATCTTTCTGCTCTTCTGGCAATGTATATCTTTTCTCTTTCATAAGCTTGCGTATTTTATCTGCTGCAAATTTACGATTATTATCTGAATCATGCAAGAAAAATGGGAGAAATGTTTTATAAAGTATCTTATAATCAAGGTTTTTGTTCTTTGTTGGGCTTGGGGACGGTACTGAAAAAAAAGTCACAATACCTAGCTGATAGAGCTGGGTATTGTGACTTTGCTTTTTGTTATATGTGTTTATTCGATACTCTCTTCTATCGACTTCAATACGTAGTCGAGTATCTCATCGGTGTGGCAGAGGGAGATGAAGTTGCCCTCAAACTGCGATGGACTTACGTAGATGCCACGGTCCAGCATGTTGCGGAAATAGCGGGCGAAACGTTCCTGGTCGCTCTTCTTCGTGTCCTGGAAGTTGCGGACAGGCTGGTCGTTGAAGAACATCGTGAACATCGTGCCCACGTGGTTCACCTGGATGCCCTTGCCTTCTACTATCTTCTCAAGACGGGAGAGGAAGCGGTTGCTGCGCTCTTCCAGGAGTTCGTAAACACCCGGTTCGCCCAACTGCTTCAAGGTTTCATAACCGGCTGCCATTGCTACTGGGTTACCACTCAGGGTGCCTGCCTGATAAACTGGACCTTCTGGAGCCAGAACGCTCATGATGTCGGCTCTACCTCCGAAGGCTGCGGCAGGGAAGCCGCCACCAACTATCTTTCCAACGGTAGTCATATCCGGAGTGATGCCGAATCGCTTCTGGGCACCGCCATAAGAGAGACGGAAACCGGTGATGACTTCATCGAAGATCAGGATGGCGCCATGCTCCCGGGTTACCTTGCGGGTTGCCTCGATAAACTCACGGGTTGGAGGAACCACACCCATGTTGCAGGCTACCGGTTCGATGATGAGCGCAGCTACCTTGTCGCCATTCTCGGCGAAATACTTCTCCAAAGCCTCGGTATCATTGTAGGGCAGTACCACGGTGTATTGGGTGAAACCGGCTGGTACTCCGGCTGATGATGCATTGTTGAGCTTGGCTACGGCAGATCCGGCGCTTACCAGAAGATGGTCGGCATGACCATGATAGCAGCCCTCGAACTTAACGAGGATGTCGCGACCGGTGAAACCGCGAGCCACACGGATGGCTGACATGGTAGCCTCGGTTCCGCTGTTAACGAAGCGCAGGCGCTCCATCGATGGGAAGGATTCTCTTACTTTCTCGGCAAGGGTGGTTTCGGCAAGGGTAGGGATGCCGAAGCTGCTTCCGTGGAAGATGGCATCGGATGCTGCCTTGCTCACCTTGTCGTTGTTGTGACCTAGAATAAAGACGCCCCATGACATGCAGAAATCGATAAACTTGTTGTCATCGATATCGTAGATGTATGGACCCTTGGCGTCACGGACGAAGAGCGGGGTGGTTCCTACGCTCTTCAGAGCTCTTACTGGCGAATTTACTCCGCCAGGTATTATCTGTTTTGCCTGCTCGAAAGCGGCGGCTGAGTTCTTTCTTTCTTTCATGTTCTTGGTTCTTTTTAGGAGGGGGACCAGCGATGGAATCGCTGGGAACGGGGACGAGAGGGGGACTTGGTTCTCCTGCTTTCTTCCTTCTTCTTCCTTTTTCTTTTTCTCTTTCCTTTTATCCTATTTCGAGATGCCATTCTTCTGCTTTTTCAATAATCTCCTTGGCATAATAGGTGATGATGTACTGGGCACCGGCACGCTTGATGGCGATGAGGCTCTCGAATGCTACACGGCTCTCATCCAGATAACCGAGCTTGGCGGCTGCCTTCAGCATCGAATACTCGCCACTTACCTGATAGGCTACCATCGGGATGTTAGGGAACTTCTCTACGCCGCGGGCTATCATGTCGAGATATGGCATCGCTGGCTTCACCATCGTCCAGTCGGCTCCTTCTTCTATATCGGCTGCAATTTCATCAAGACCCTGGTCGTGGGTGCGGAAGTCCATCTGGTAGCTCTTTCTGTCTCCGAAACTTGGAGCTGAATCGGCAGCATCTCTGAAAGGACCATAGAAGGCTGAGGCGTATTTCGCAGAATATGCCAATACCTTGCATTGCTTGTCGAGACCACCTTCGCGAAGACGGTTCTTGATGGCTTCTACCTGTCCGTCCATCATGGCTGATGGAGCTACGAAGTCGGCACCAGCCTTGGCATGAACGTAGGCTTCCTCGGCGAGCAATGGGAGGGTGGAATCGTTATCTACATCGTGATGATGCAGGAGTCCGCAATGACCATGACTGGTGTATTCGCAGAGGCAGACGTCGGTGAAGACGATGATTTCCTTGCCAAACTCAGCCTTGATGGCTTTTACGGCACGGGCGATGAGGGCATCATCGGCATAGGCAGCGCTGCCTCGTTCATCCTTCTGCTCATCAGGAATCACTCCGAAGAGGAGCACCTTGTTGATGCCGAGGTTCTTGATTTCTTCGATGTCCTTCAGAAGGGTATCGATGCTGAAGCGATAGATGCCTGGCATGGTGGAAATCTCTTCCTTCTGGTATTCTCCCTCTACTACGAAGTAAGGGTAGATGAAGTCTGCGGCACTCAATGATACATCGGCATACTTGTCGCGAGTAGCCTGGTCTTTACGTAATTCTCTAAATCTTTTCATATCTATGTCTGTTTTATATTATTTATTCAATACTTCTTCCAGATGCGCCTGGGTGATAGGACCACGGGTGATGAACTCGGTGTTCTCAGGCAACTTGCCATACAGCTTGATGAAGTTGTCGATGGTAGAAGGCGATGTGAAGACAATGCGCTTGTAATGGTTGAGATTCACACGGCGCGGATTCTTCGGGAGTTCATTGTTGTAAACAACGGCGCTTAGCACGTTGAAACCTAATTTCTGCAAAGCCAAAGGAATATCTTCTGGTGATAGGGATGAATGAGGATAGAAAACTAATCTATTTTCATACCGATACACGAAGTCTGCTAACTCGTGATCATAATTATCTAAATCCATCTTTTCAAACAATTCATAAGAATGCTCGTATTGTGGTCTTGCAGCATCAAGTCTTTCTTTCTCTTTTTTGAACCATTCTATCACCCCATAGCGATTGTCTTGCTCTACCTGTATAACATCTTTGACGCCAGCCTTATGTAAAGCCTCTGTTGTAGTGTCACCAATGGAGATAAACACATGCTCTTCTTGCTCTTTGAGTATCAAATCGTAGTAATCAAGTGTTGCTTGAACGCCATATTGGCTTGTAAAGATATAATATAAAGCTTGACTTTCATCCCACTCACAATACTCGGTAAAACTTTTTCCATCGTAATGCTCACAATAATTATCTTCGAGGATTTTCGTAAAATAACTTGGGTGATAACTAATCTCTATCAGCGGCGTATAGGTGTAATCTGCCTTGCGCTTCTCTATGGCAGGAAGTGTACCTGTATAGAGGGTTGGCTTGATGTCTGATGCCTGATGATGCTTCAATCCTGCCACGTAGCCGATGAGGGCGATGAGAGGGGTTGGGAGATTCTGCATCTCGCCGTTTCTCAGATTCCAGAGGGTGGTCTCGAAGGTCTGTTCATCGGGGCGGCTCACGTTGTAGGTGAGGAGCACAGGGGTATTGAATGCCCAGCCTTCCTTGTCGATGAGCTGGGTAGCGATGGTCTGCAGCTGTTTGGCACCCATATAATATACCAGGGTTTCTGCATCGGGAGTTACGGGTTGCGGAGTATGACCGCTGACCAGGGCAACGCTTGATGAGAAGTCGCGATGGGTGAGACTGATTTTCTGGGATGCGGCAAGGGCTGAGGCTGTGGTGATGCCTGGGATGACATTCACTTTTATCAGATTACTCTCCAGGTATTCGATTTCCTCGCTGCCGTGAGCGAAGATCATCGGGTCGCCACCTTTCAGACGAACCACGTTCTTTCCCTCTCGTGCCGCATCGAGCAGAAGACGGTTGATGTCTGCCTGCTCCTTGTGATGATAGCCGGCACGCTTGCCCACGTAGATCTTCTCGGCTTTCTTATCTGCCAGATAGGAATCGTCGATGAGGTCATCGTAGAAGATGATGTCGGCGGCATCAATGGCTTTCGCTGCCTTGATGGTAAGGAGGTCCGGTTCGCCGGGACCAAAGCCGACGAGGGATACGGAACCTTGCTTATCGAGGATGCTCTTAGAAGCGAATGCCTGCTTCAAGTCTTGGCTTCCTTTCTTAGCTGTGACGGCAAGGAATCCTTGAAGAGGATGGGTTGGGAAAGGAAGCACTTCGGCGATTTCATCCTCCATGCCGAGTCGCTTCAGAGCACAGGTGGCAACGATGGCAGCATCGTATTTGCCATCTTTCACCTGCTGAACTCTTTCTTCAATACAACCACGTATTCCTTTGATTGTCAGGTCTGGACGTAATTCGTTTAAACCTTTCTTGCGGAGCGGACTGCTGGTTCCGATGATACTTCCGGCAGGGAGTTCTGCCAGTTTCTTGTGGTCTCTGCTTACGAGCGAATCGGTGGTGTCGAAAGCAGGGAAGAGGGCGATGACTTCGATATCCTCAGGCAGAGGATAGGGCAGGTCTTTCGCCGAATGGATGGCGATGTCGGCATCTCCCTGACGGATGGCATCGTCGAGTTCTCTCGTAAAGATATCAGCAGGAGCTTCACCATTCAGGAGTGAAATCTGCTGGTTCTTGTCGCCGTAAGATTCCAGGTATTTGATCTCGTAGGCGAGTTCCGGGAAGTTCTTGAAAACCTCCTCTACTTGCAGTCGGGAGAGACGACTGCCTCTTGCAATAACTCTAATCTTTTTATTCATCTTTTAAAAATGTCGGTTAAGTTTATGAATAAAATTATTATGAAATATATTTCTTTCTCCTTTCCAAAGCCTCCTGCATCTCCTGAATCTCTTCTTCGATGATGGCTTCTGCTTTCTCCACTTCGGCTCCTCTCACTTCGATGTTCTCACGCACTTTCTTCTCCACGTCTCTGATGTTGTAGAGCTGGACGTTGGGGAGTTCGCTGAGGCGGGAATCGATGTCGCGAGGGAAGGCGAGGTCGATGGCGAGCAGGCGTTTCTGCTCCGGGATGTCTTCCTTGCGGATGATGAGATGAGGGGCTGAGGTGGCGCTGATGAGGATATCCGTTTGTGCCAGGAACTCCTGCTTCTCATCCAGCGTATATACCTTGATACCGAGCGGATCGGCAAGGTAATGTGCCTTGATCTGACTGCGGTTGGCGAGGAACACCATCTTGGCTCCTTTGTTCTGGAGGAACTTCAGAATGTCGGCAGTCAGTTTGTTGACACCGATAATCGTGATTCTCGCGTTCCTTAAATCTACATTCCCGAAAGATTCAATAATCTCGAGGGCTGCAAGACTGTGGGATACGGCACCATGAGAAATCTCGGTTTCATTGCGAACCCGCTTGCCAACCTGCAATGCGCTTTGGAAAAGGCGATGGAGTTCGGCGGTCAACGGGCGCTGCGCCTTGGCGGTATAGTATGCTTCCTTTACCTGTCCCTGAACGGCTCTTTCGCCAACGATGGCTGATTCCAAGCCCGATACCACACGGAAGAGATGGCGGGCTACCTCATCGGGAACTTCGCCTTCGCCGTAGTATATCTCGCTGCGGTTGCACGTCTTCAGGAAGATATAAGGAACTTCCTCATCGGGCTGGTTGCTGATATAAACATGATGGGGAATTCTGTTTGTCTTGTTGATATGACTTCCTTGTATTTCCAAGAGTGTATCTTGTAGAAAATCATCGAAGACTCTTTCCTGCTCCTTGATGTCGGTTCCTTCAGCGAACTGGCTTTGGTCAATCGATTTGTAATGTATCATTTTCTATCAACTCTTTTATTCTGTTTCTTACTCGGATGCTTCGTTTCACATCCCTCGAATCGCTTCCCACGGCAATGGTGAGGTTGTCGTTGCGATAGATGGCGGGCGAGATGAAATCACACTGTGCCGGATCATCGCAGACACTGGTCAGGATATGCCGTTCGGCTGCGAGCTGTTTGATCTGATGGTTCAACTCATGGTCGCCCGTACAGACGAAGAGGAGTTGCACGCCATCCAGGTCGCTCGGCTCGAAAGCCTTCTCTTTTGTTTGGAAGGGTAGTGCCTTGAGCTCATCTGTAATCTCTGGTGCCACCACCATAGCTTGGTCGGTGAAACGGGCGAGAATCTGAGCCTTGTGGGTCGCTACCTTCCCTCCGCCAACGATAAGTATGTTGGCGGAGACGATTTTAATCGTTATTGGAAGATAGTCCATTTAGACATAGATTGAATTTTATTTCTTTTTGATGAGAACCTTCCAGTAGTTTTCTACTTTCTCGGTAGAGAGGATGGTGTGGCCCTCGTTCTTCACACTTCCCGGTACGTTCTCGATAGGAGCACCGTCGTCGAGGAGAATCTCCAGAATCTGTCCGCTCTGCATTGGGGTGAGAGCAATCTTCGTCTTCACGAAGTTCATCGGACACATCACGCCTCGGAAATCCTTCTTTACATCAGGAACAATGGTTTCTGTTTCTTCTGCAGCTGAGGCTTTCTCTGCTGGAGCTTTTTCTTCAGAAACCTGCTCTGCAGGAGCTTTTTCTTCGGCGTTTTTTTCTTCAGCAACCTGCTCTACTGGAGTCTTTTCTGCAGGAAGTTTGAACTGGAGCGAATCGTCCATGTTCTGATAGAGATCGTTGAGCAAATCAGCGAGTTCATCGATCAATGGCTTTTGCTCAATCAATGATTCGTTGTTTCTTGCCTTATCGGTCAATACCTTGAACTTCTGAGGGATGATGCCGGCAGCGATGAATTCTTTCTCAAATCCATTATATACATCTTCATCGGTACGAGGGTCTAGACCACGGGTAACGAGAAGCATTCGGTTCTCGGAGAAAACGATATCGTGGAGAAGTTTCTCTATCTTGCTTGTTGCTTGCTTGCCGTCGGATTGCAAATCTGCCGGAACGCCTTGCGGGATATTTCCCATCAATAGCTCCACTTCCTTCCGCTTCTCTCTGATGGTATCCTGGTCGATTTCGATGATATCGAAGAGTCCGGCTGAACACTCTGCCTTACCGTATTTGATGAGTGAGAACTTCTCGTCATCTCCGAAATCGAAGAAGGTATCAGGCTCTTCTGAATAAGGAGCCACCTCCTTGTATTTTGCAATCAGTTCCTTCACGATGTTCACGCCTCTCTTTGCCACATAGTCGTAATAATCGGCATAGTTGGCTTGTTCGGCTATCACATCACGGAGATAATCTTCAACAAATGCCGGAATCTTCTTGGCGGTGATATAACCCTGCTGCAGGTCAATCTCGTGCTTGCCCTTTACCGGAAGCCAGATGGTGTAGGCAGGATATGGGTCATCGCCCACTCGTCCTACACGTCCGCTGAATCCTAAATCTCCCCAGGTGGCTAGCGCACAGATGTTGGTACAGCCGTTCATGCGGAGTTCGAAGTCAGGAATGGCATCGAGGTTCAGATTGCTATTGAGAAGTTGCTTGGCGATACCGTCGATGGCGCCCTTTGGCAAACAGATGCCGAGGCGGCAGGTATCGGCTCCCGTACAGCAGGTGAGGTTGGTAACCACCACAGGATAATCTATCTGATAGACGCCCAGTTTCTTGAAGAAGGCGTAGATATTGGTGAGATATTCCTCTGGGATATTTCGTACCTGAATCTGCTCTTTCTTGGTAAAGCGGATTACATCGTTGCCATAGTTGCCCAGGTATTCGGCTACTTCTGCGAAGAAATCCGTGGAGTTGTTGCCGTGGCGCAATGGGATGTAGGCATACCAGAGGTTCTCTTTCAAACCCTCGGCATTGGTCTGCTTGTGGGCGTAACGGCGCTTCCAGGTTTCAAAATCGGTTGGAGCTTTAAGTGCAGGGAAGTTGGGCTTGTGATGTTCCAATGGCAAAGCCGGAGCCTCGAAATCTATTGAACCATCTTTCTTAAGTTCCTCAAACTCTTCGAGATACAATCGCTTGGCTTCTTCTGTGCCGTATTTGTAGAACACGTATCTCATGCGTGCCTTGTGGCGGTTTCTTCTGTTTCCGTATTTATGGAACCAGTTTTTCAGAGCCTTGGCTGCACGGTAGAGGTCCTTCTCTGGAAGGAAGTCGAATACCTCCCAACCGGTGTGGGCGTTGCTGGCGGCACTACCGGCGATGAGCACTCTGAATCCTCGCTGTCCGTCCTTGATGCGTGCCTGCAGACCCAGGTCGGCGATGTAGGAGTAGTTGGCCGTAGCCACACTGGTATCTATTGCCACCTTGTATTTTCTAGGCATCGTGAACGAATCTTTCTCGGCGATGAGTCGGGAGGTGAGTTCTTCCACGTATGGATAGACATCGAATTCCTCATCGGCAGTGAGTCCGCTCCGGTCATCCACCATCATGTTTCTTACGGTGTTTCCACCGCCACCTGCGCTGGAGATGCCCACCTTTTCCAGTTTTTTCAGAGCCGGAATGGCATCTTCGATATCAACATTGTGAATCTGAATCTCCTGTCGGGTGGTAACGTGGAGATGCGAAGTGGAGAGCTGGTGACCCACAAAGGCAATCTTGGCAAGCTGCTCTGGGGTGACCAGACCGCCGGCACAACGAAGACGCAACATATAGTGCTGGTTCTTGCGCTGCTCGTAGATGCCCATAGGTACACGGTTCGACTTCAACTGACCTGCCTGAATCTCGCCCGCCTTGAATTGGTCGATGAGTGACTGGGTATAGTCCAAGTCTCCATTTAATGTAGAAGGTATTCTGTACATGTTCTTGTATCGTTTTAGTTTTGTTCGAAGTGAACTTCCTTATCCACCACCTCTCCATTCAGAACCTTGAATGAATTGAGGTGAATCTTTCCGTCGAGCAATGAGAGGATGGCATAACGGATGTTGGGATCGTTAGCCAGCCGAAGGTCTTCCTGCGATGGGCGGGAAGGCGATGCTGGGTGACTGTGCCAGTTGGCGAGAATCTTCAAACCCTTGCTTCGGGCGTATTTCAGAGCCGCAAACTGGTCTTTCGGAGCAAAGGCAAAATGCTCCTCGCTATGGTCGATGTTCTCCATCCAGTAGCTTTCCGTCACCACATCATCCTTGCCTAACAGAAGTCCGCAGCTCTCGATGGGCGCATCCTTCTTAGCTTGCTCGATAATAACCTTGATTACGTCGTCGTTAATCTTCATAAGCTATAGCAAAAATAATCACTAATAAATAATCACTAAATCTTAGTGGTGTTTCAAATCGCAGGCTGCCTGCTCGTAATCGATGAGATGGTCGATGGTAGGGTGGTCGCCGCAGATTTCGCAGGATGCACGCTTCTTCACCTTGATGGTGCGGAAGTTCATCGTCTTGGCATCGAAGGTGAGCAATCGGTCGGTGAGCAAATCGCCTACACCGAGTAAGTACTTCAAAGCCTCTGCTGCCTGAATGGTTCCGAGCATACCGGCGATGGCTCCCAGAACGCCTGCCTGACTACAGGTAGGAACTGCGCCTGCTGGAGGTGGTTCCTTGAAGAAGCAACGGTAACATGCCGTGCCTGGCAAGTGGGTAAAGGTCTGTCCCTGGAATCTCAAGATGCCGCCATGCGAGAAGGCTTTGCCCAGACGTACGCAGGCATCATTGATAAGGAACTTTACCGGGAAGTTGTCTGTTCCGTCGATGACGAAATCCCATGGCTTGATGATTTCCTCGGCATTGTGAGAATCGAGGAAGTCGTGATAAGTGGTCACTTCCACATCCGGATTGATGGCAATCATCTTCTCCTTGGCGCTCTCCACCTTTGGAGTGCCCAGATCCTTGGTCTGATGAATCACCTGGCGCTGCAGGTTACTGAGGTCTACCACGTCAGCATCCACGATACCGATATGTCCCACACCTGCTGCAGCGAGGTAGAGGGCAACTGGAGAGCCCAAGCCACCGGCACCTACGATGAGCACCTTGGCATTGAGAAGTTTCTCCTGACCTTCGAGTCCTACATCCTGAAGGAGGATGTGGCGGCTGTATCTCTCTATCTGTTCTTCTGTTAAATCTATCATCTTGTTTCTGATTTCTTTTATGGATGAATACTGTAACTTATTAAATGCGTCAACGATACAAAAAACGTACATTAACGACCGACGTAATCTTATATATAAGAACTGCCTAATAAGCCTTTTATTGTACTACTTGTTTACTTTTTTAGCAGGCGCCTCCTCCCATGAAGTAGAGAAAATCTACACGGTCACCGTCCTTGAGCTGAATCTTCTCATAGTCTTCTTTCTCAGCAAAGTCCTCGTTCACCTGGATAGTTACCATCTCTGGCTGGAACACCTTGTTGATCTTAATGAGTTCTGCCAATGTCAAAGGAAGAGATACTTCCTGCTTTTCGTCGTTTACAATAATCTGTGCCATATTCTTTCAAATTTTATGTTGTTATTTTCTTTTTAGCTGAATGTGCCGTTTCACTTAACTGAAAGCGCCGTTGAGATATTCCTGTGTCAGCTCGTGCTTAGGATGATGGAATACTTCCTCAGCGCTTCCTTCTTCAATCACCTCACCCAGATACATGAAGATGACGTGGTCGGCGATACGGAGAGCCTGGCGAAGGGTGTGGGTTACCATCACGATGCTGTAATCCTTCTTCAGTTCGGTGAAGAGCTGCTCCACCTTCTTGCTGCTGATAGGGTCGAGGGCGGAAGTACTCTCATCTGCAAGCAGATAACTAGGCTCTACGGCAAGGCTGCGTGCCAGACAGAGGCGCTGCTGCTGACCGCCGCTCAACTTGGAAGCCGGACTCTTCAGTCTATCCTTCACTTCCTCCCAGAGACCTACTGCCTTGAGATAATGCTCTACGATGCTGTCCAGTTTCTTCTTGTTGCGGATACCATGGATGCGGCAACCGTAAGCCACATTGTCGTAGATGCTCATAGGGAGAGGGCATGGACGCTGAGGAACAAGACCGATGTTGCGGCGCACTTCAGAGAGTTTGCTGCTGCTTGCCTCGAGGATGTTATTGTCTCCGAGATTCACCTCTCCATTCATCTTCAAACCTTCCACGCGGTCGTTCAATCGGTTGAAGGTACGGAGAAGCGTAGACTTGCCGCAGCCTGAAGGACCGATGATGCAAGTAATCTTTCCCTTAGGAATACTTACATTTACATCTTTCAAGATTTGTGCACCATTAATATATACATTCAAGTTCTTGGTGTCGAGCTGTGCATGATTGTTGTGAACAAACTTTGTAGTCATATCTAAATCTCCTATATTTTAAGATTCATACTCCCTATATATAATAAGGTGTAATCCTCAGCGTTTATACTTCTTATTTTCGTTTGCAAAGGTACGACGATTTTGCTTATTGGGCAATACCTTATATGGGGTAATTTCATACCCTATATGTGGTATATGGGAATGGTACGATTGTGGTATTGCCCCATCTGCATAATCTTTATACCTTTGCAGCCAGTTAGTATTATATATAATAAGGTATAGATATGAGAAAGAAAATCATAGGAATGATAGTGATAGGAACCTCCTTACTGTTAGCGAGTTGCGGAAGTAGGGGAGAGGTGAGGCGTAGTGCTGACGGCAAGCAGGTGCTGAGTGGTTACATTACGTTGTCGGGTGCTTTCGCCCTTTATCCGCTGGCGATACAGTGGGCAGATGAGTTTCATCGCCTTCACCCCGATGTGGATATTGATATCTCGGCTGGTGGAGCAGGAAAGGGAATTACCGATGTTCTTGCCGACCAGGTAGATATTGCGATGGTGAGCCGAGAACTAAAGCCGCAGGAGAAGGAGAAAGGTGCCCTGGCGTATGCTGTGGCAAAGGATGCGGTAGTGGCAACCATCAACGCCAGCAATCCGGTATATCGGGAATTATTGAAGACGGGATTGAGCCAGAAGCAGGCACTGGCGATATGGGAGGGAAAGACCCGACTGAATGTCTACACCCGAAGCGATGCCTGTGGTGCTGCCGAGACCTGGGCTGCGTTTCTGGGAAAGAAGCAGGAAGACCTGAAGGGAACGGGCGTCTTCGGAGATCCGGGCGTTGCAGAGACCTTGCAGAAGGATGTGAACGGCATCGGATTCAACAACATCGGTTACGCCTACAACGACAAGACGCATAAGCCTACGAAGGGTATCGCCATCGTTCCGATAGATGTAAACGGGAATGGAAAACTGGATGCAGATGAGAAATTCTATGATACGCTGGATAAACTGATGGATGCCATCGCCATAGGAAAATATCCTGCACCGCCAGCCCGGAATCTCTATCTCGTAACTGCCGGTAAACCCAAGAACCCTGTGGTGGTTGAGTTCCTGAAATATGTAAGAACCAAAGGCCAGAGACTGAACGGTCCTGCGGGATTTGTACATATATAGAAAAAGGTCGCAAGCTATGATTGCTTGCGACCTTTGATATTCTTTATAAGAACCCGAATTATAATCCCGAATCTGGAAGTATAATTCTCTAATTCTTGATTTACTCGATAACTACGAGTGCATCCTCTTCGAGCACAGCCTGTCCAGGTTTTACGCAGATAGCAGTAACCTTACCATCCTTCTCAGCCTCGATGTTGTTCTGCATCTTCATAGCCTCGAGAACGACAACAGTATCACCTGCCTTTACCTCCTGACCAACAGCCACCTCGATGCTGGTGATAGTACCAGGGAGAGGAGCCTTTACAGCGTTGGCTGTATTTACGTTGGCAGCTGGAGTAGCCTCAGCATCATCAGATGCAGCAGCTGGCTGACCGAGCACAACCTTCTTCTTCTCTGGCTCAGCCTCCTGTTCCATCTCAACCTTGTAAGCTTCGCCATTCACGTTCACGCTTGCGATGTTACCCTCAACAGCGTCAATCTGAACCTTGTATTCTTTTCCGTCAATTGTATATTTAAACTCTTTCATTTCTATTACATTATGGTTTAGCTGTTAAACTCAAGAACTTGGCGTTCCACATCGTCTGACGTGGCTTGATAGTGATGATGCCAGGCTCCTTGTCGTGTACGTTATTGCCCTGATACTCATAGAGTGCCATGGCAATCGCAGCATAAATATTCTTATCCATTCGTTTTTACTTTAATTTTGAGTGTTGATTGTTGAGTGTTGAATTAGGCTTGCGCCCTTCTGTTATGTTGAGTCTGTATATAACTCAACATTCTACACTCAACATTCAACATTTCTATATTACATTGGCATACAGCCATGCTTCTTAGCTGGCAAGCTCTGACGCTTGGTAGCGAGCTGAGCCAAACCACGGCAGATGCGGAAACGGGTGTTACGTGGCTCGATGACATCATCGATGTAACCATACTGAGCTGCCTGATATGGATTAGCAAACTTGTCAGTATACTCCTGCTCCTTCTCAGCCAGGAATGCCTTTACATCCTCGCCAGCTTCCTTCTTAGCCTTAGCTTCCTTACCACAGAGAACGGCAACGGCACCGCTGGCACCCATTACAGCAATCTCTGAAGATGGCCAAGCGAAGTTCAAGTCAGCACGCAACTGCTTGCAACCCATCACGATGTGGCTACCACCATAGCTCTTACGCAATGTGATAGTAATCTTTGGCACGGTAGCCTCGCCGTAAGCGTAGAGCAGCTGTGCACCGTGGAGGATGACAGCGTTGTACTCCTGACCTGTACCTGGCAAGAATCCTGGTACGTCAACGAGAGATACGATAGGAATATTGAAGGCATCGCAGAAACGGACGAAGCGGGCTGCCTTGCGGCTAGCGTTTACATCGAGTACACCTGCGTAAGCTGCTGGCTGGTTGGCTACGATACCAACGCTCTGACCATTAAAGCGGGCGAAACCTGTAATGATGTTCTTTGCAAACTTAGGCTGAACCTCGAAGAACTCTCCGTTATCGGTTACAGCACCAATCACCTTATACATATCGTATGCCTGGTTAGGATCGTCTGGGATAATCTCGTTCAGAGTATCGTCCATGCGGTCGATAGGGTCTGTGCACTCTACGCGTGGAGCCTCTTCTGTATTGTTGCTAGGGATGTAAGAGAGCAGGCTCTTGATCATCTCGATAGCCTCTTCCTCAGTCTTAGCAGCGAAGTGGGTAACACCACTCTTGGTTGCGTGAACAGATGCACCACCGAGGTGCTCTGCATCGATGTCCTCACCGGTTACGGTCTTGACAACCTTAGGACCAGTCAGGAACATGTAAGAAGTCTGCTCCTTCATGATGATGAAGTCGGTCAAACCTGGAGAGTAAACGGCACCACCGGCGCAAGGGCCCATGATAGCAGAAATCTGTGGGATGACACCAGAAGCGAGGATGTTGCGCTCGAAAATCTCACCATAACCAGCGAGGGCGCAGATACCTTCCTGAATACGAGCACCACCTGAGTCGTTCATACAGATAACAGGTGCACCCATAGTCATAGCCATATCCATTACCTTGCAGATCTTCTGTGCCATAGTCTCAGAGAGTGAACCACCATTTACGGTGAAGTCCTGAGCATATACGTAAACCAGACGGCCGGCTATAGTAGCGCTACCAGCTACAACACCATCACCGAGGTACTGCTTCTTCTCCATGCCAAAGTTAGTGCAACGATGCAACTTGAACATATCATACTCCTCGAAACTGCCGGCATCTACCAACATTTCGATACGCTCACGAGCGGTATATTTGCCACGTGCATGCTGCTTCTCGATGGCCTTCTCGCCACCGCCAAGACGAGCCTGTTCGCGCTTAGCGATCAGCTCCTTAATCTTTTCTACTTGTTTGCTCATAATTGATTATTATGTATTATTTCTTTATTCTTTATAGAATGGTTTCCTGAATCCATGGAATGAGCGGACGAACCGTCATCGCATAATTCGGGCGCAAAGATACGAAAAAAAACGCAGATAGCGAACTATCTACGGTTAAATATTTAGAATAATGTGAAAAATCACTATTATTTGGTCCTAAAATTCCAAAAGAATGCGGGCATTGAGCTGTCTGCCGGTAAGATAATTAGGTACGGCGTATTGCTGGCTGGTTACATCTGTCACCCAGTAATAGCTGTTTACGTTGTCTATGCCGAAGAGGTTGAGACAATCTACCCCCAACATCACATTCTTCAGGAAGGTCTTCTTCTCCCGGCGGCTGTTGTCGAGCAGCTGATAGCTCATACCGATATCTGCACGGCGATAGGCGGTGGCACGGAAACTGTTGGTCTCCAGCTCTCTGTGGGGTGCTGCAAAAGGAAGACCATCGGCAAAGGCGAGTTTCAAAGACATGCGCCACTTTTTGCTGCCCGGGAAATAATCGGTGAAGAAGAGGTTTACCGCATAACGCTGGTCGGTAGGCAAAGGGATGCTCTTGCCACCCAGTTTCATCTTGGTATCCATGAGCGAAAGACTGAGCCAGGAATCGGTACCCGGAACAAATTCTCCGTAGAGCTTGAAGTCGAGTCCTGCCGCATGACCGCTGCATTCGTTCTGTCCGTAATAAACTACCTTCACGTTACTAACCGAATAAGGAACCAGATTACTCAAAGCCTTGTAATAGGCTTCGGCAGAGAATTTATAGCGTTGGTCTCCTAGCTTGAACCTATAGTCGTAGCCTGCGATGAAGTGGATGCTTCGCTGGCTCTTGATTTTCTCGTTCAGCGATGCGATGGTTATGCCGTTCACCGTAGATGTATCTCTCAATTCCTTGAAGAATGGAGCCTGATAATACAGACCTGCCGCAAAACGGAGAGTTGTATTCTCATGGTTGGCTGGTATGATGGCGAGCGACAGACGAGGACTCACGATGGTTTCTCTGTTGAAGTTCCAATGACTCATTCTGATACCATAGTTCAGAGTGTAATGTGTCTGTCCGTTCCCGGTACTGTCGGCTGTTCCTCCCGAAAAACGGTAGGTGTCTTGGATATAAGCTTCCATTCGGTTGGCATTCAGTTCGTTGCGAGCCTTCAGTGAATAAACCATATAGAGGTCTTTGCCATTGTGCGGAATACTGTATCCTGCAGAATCGCGCATCTCATATTCTACTGAATTCTCCTCGATATGTTCACGCTTCAGACTTACTGCGGCTTCCATCTGATGTTTCTTCACCTTGTGCTTGAGCATCAGTTTGGCACTCATCACGCGAGCCGTAAGATAGTTTCGGGCATGTTCGAAATAGGTACCTACACCCAGGTTTTCTGAGGTTTCGGTTTCGTCAAGCCAGTATTGCCCCTGAATGTCATATTTCTCCTGTTCCTTGGTATAGAAAGCACTGCCCAGAAGCGAGAGACTGGTGTTGGCTGTAAACTGTCGGGTAATGCCGAGTGTACCGAAGTAGGTGAGGAAACGGTCTTTCTCCTGACCGTCAAAATATACTCTGAAGCTCTTTACGTTTTCCATTGTTCCGAACTTCGTTTCTCGGTCTTCCGGTTCGAAGTTGTAGTGATTATCAGAGATGTAGCCTATGAAGTCAAGCTTCCAGCGTTTGTTGGGCTGGTAACTCAGATAGGTCTGATAGTCCAGATAGTTTGGCTTGTATTCGCCTTTGGTTTCCATCGAACCGAGCAGGTAAGAGGTAGTTTTGTAGCGCACGCTGTTGAGCCATGAAAGTTTCTGGGTTCCCAGACCGATGTATGCGTCAGCACCCAGCAGACTGGCAGCCAGACTGCCTTCAACCACCGGCTTCTTGCTTTTTGCTTTCAGGGTTTTGTAGGTGATGTCGAGAGCCGAACTCATCTTGTCTCCGTATTTGGCAGCATATCCTCCGGTTGAGAAACCGATTTTATCTACCATATAAGGGTTGATGACGGAGAGGCCTTCCTGCTGTCCGCTGCGAACCAGGAATGGGCGGAATACTTCTACGTTGTTGATGTATACTGAGTTCTCATCGAAGGCACCGCCACGTACATTATATTGCGAAGAGAGTTCGTTGTGGGTACTTACGCCAGCCTGTTGCTGAACCAGACTTTCCACCCCATTCCCGTTGGCAGATGGCGTCATCTTCATGTCCTTAGTCTTCAGTTCCTGTATCTGGTCCGACTGTATTTTTTCTCCCTTGATATTCACCTCATCGAGGGTGGTGGATGCTTCGCGAAGTACCACCTGCAGGGTTTGTTTTCCTCGCGGTCTTCTCAGTACTTTTGTTTTTGTCTTGAAGCCGATATATGAGAATTTGACTACCACGCTGTCTGCAGAATGCAGTTTGAGGCTATAGTCTCCCTTGAGCGAAGTAACGGCAGTCTTTCCCTGGCTAGCCACCGAAACGATGGCAAACTCCAGTGGCTGGTTGTTCTCGTCTACCACTTTGCCGTGAAGGGTAAACTCCTGCGCCATCATCTTAATGGTTGCGATGAGGCATATTGTGAGTATCAATAATCTATTTTTCATACTTTTATTAACGAGAAAAACTGAAAAATATTGTAGATGGTTGCAAGTTTTGATGAATGTCACTGGTTGTAATGCATTTGCGTCAGCCCGATTTGGCAGTCATGACGAGACCATATCTACATCAACCTTTATGATTGATGCTGCAAAGATACATTCTTTTCTGTTTTACAGCTATGCGATTTGTGACAATTGTGTGGATTCGGGAAATAAAGTTGGCGAAAATTATATTTTTATGCCTTATCTTGAAATTCGAAGAAATATTTCCGAAGAATAGAAAATTATCTCCGAAGGATAAAATAATATCTCCGATAAATAGGAAAATATCTCCGAAGGATAAAATGATATCTCCGAAAGAGAATTGTCTCCAGATTATATATCCCGGCACAGATTGCTGCAGATGATTTTCTGTTGCATGCAGAACAGGATTTTGGATGTGATTTTTGGGAGGTGAAGGTGAAGGGTGTATTTTTAATCTTTATATTATATTCTTTATTTTAGGGTTTTTCCGATTTTTGACCCTAGGGTCTTTTTTCCGGTTTTTACCCTAACCCTTCACGCGTATATATAAAAAAGAGTTTTCAAACCTTCACCCTTCACCTTTTTGGCGATTCTTTTGATGGTCAGAGAGTTACGGGTGAAGGGTGGTGAAGGCACTTTCTTGTTTTGTATTAAACACTTTTTTGCATTTGGACATTTTAAGGAGAGTTTGGTTGGGAACGGAGAACTATGAACTTGCTTAGGAAAAGAGAAAGGAGATTATAAAAAAGCCCGATAAAAGTCGACTTTTATCGGGCTGGAATTGTTATGATTATTTACTTGTTGAATGCATAGAACAAACCATCATTCATAGCCATGCGAACCTGGTATAAACCATTGGCATCTGCTGGGACGTTGATCTTCTCGCCACTTGGCAAGCAAGCCTGGATGCTGCCATCCTCATTGAAGCTGAAAAGCTCACGGATATCGCCATCCTTGCTGTATGACCAACTCTTGTGCTTCTTGTCGAACACAAAGTATGATTTCTCACCATCTGGGTCGGTAATCTCGTAGCCATTCTTCAATGTCTTGATGGCATACATGCGACCATCCTTACCCATTACGTCCTTAGTGGTTCCTACCTGACCAATCACCTTGTCGCCTGTCCAGAACTCAATAGAGTTGATAACGAGAAGGTCTGCAAATGAACATACTGCGTAAGCTGGAGAGATAAGCACGAAGATAATCTCGTTTACAAACTTGTTGTCTGTTGCTCTCTTGTTCCAGTCTAGTACGGAATTTGTCAGGCCAAATGAGCCGATGCAAGAACTGAATGTCAAGGCGCCCAACAGGACTGCGATGACAGGTTTAGTTAAATTTTTCTTCATAGTCATTAATTAATTTATATGTTGAGTATCTTTTACTTAGCAGACTCAAACTCGCGCAAGAAACGAGTATCGTTCTCAGAGAAGAGGCGAAGGTCGCTCACGCGATATTTCAAGTTGGTGATACGCTCAACACCCATACCGAAGGCATAACCCGTATAGACATTGCTGTCGATACCGCAAGCCTCAAGATCATGAGGGTCAACCATACCGCAACCTAAAATCTCAACCCATCCGGTATGCTTGCAGAAGTTGCAACCCTTACCGCCACAGATGTTGCAGGAGATATCCATCTCGGCACTAGGCTCTGTGAATGGGAAGTAGCTAGGACGGAGACGAATCTTGGTATCTGCACCAAACATCTCACGGGCAAATGTAAGGAGCACCTGCTTGAGGTCGGTGAAACTTACGTTCTTATCTACATAGAGACCTTCTACCTGATGGAAGAAACAGTGAGCGCGGGCGCTGATAGCCTCGTTACGGTAAACGCGGCCTGGGCAGAGCACACGGATAGGTGGCTCATGAGTTTCCATATAGTGAGCCTCGTCGCCAGAAGTATGGCTGCGGAGGAGCACATTCTTGGTAACGTCGTCGCTGTTGGTCTTCTCTATAAAGAAGGTGTCCTGCATATCGCGGGCCGGGTGGTCGGCAGCAAAGTTGAGCATCGTAAATACGTGCTTGTCGTCATCTACCTCAGGACCCTGGAAAAGGGTAAAGCCCATGCGAGCGAAAATGTCGATAATCTGATTCTTCACTACGGTGAGTGGATGGCGGGTACCGAGTGCTACAGGGTAGGCGGTACGGGTCAAGTCGATATCATCGCTTGATGCCTCGGCTTCTTCCATCTGCTCCTTCAGTCCGTTGATCTTTTCAAGGGCTGCGTTCTTCAGCTCGTTGATTTTTACACCAACCTCTTTCTTCTGGTCGGCTGGCACTGTGCGGAAGTCGGCCATAAGGGCATTAATCTCGCCCTTTTTGCTCAGATACTTGATTCGAAGCTGCTCTACTTCTTCTGCGTTTTGGGCAGTCAAAGTGCTCACTTCTTTCAAGAGTTCGTCTATTTTTTCTAATAACATATCTATATTTTTATCTTTTTTGACTGCAAAGATAACATTTTTTGCTTAAAAGATGAAATAATTCAAAAGAAAGTTGTACTTTTGCATGGAAAATTTGAGAAATTTAATAGGTTTATGAAAAAACTCTGTTTATTAACGGTGTTAATGGCGGTGCTTACCATCGTTTGTTTCACGTCTGTGGGATGCACAGACAAGAAGCCTGCGCCTGCCATTGATTCGGCTTCATCTGATACGGTGATTGCCGACACCCAAGCGATGGACTCTACAGAACAGCTGATAGAGGAGACTCCGATGCCAAAGGCGGCTGACGAGCTTTTTGATGATTTCGTGTTTAATTTTGCAGCTAACAGAAAGTTGCAGAAAAGTCGTATTGTCTTCCCGCTGCCGGTATATCACGGTAAGAAACTGACCAAGAAGATAGAAAAAAAACATTGGAAGATGGAACATTTCTTCATGCGCCAGGATTATTACACGCTGATCTTTGATAATCAGAAACAGATGAAACTGATGAAGGATACCACTATCGATCATGTAATAATAGAGAAGGTGTTCTATAGTAGAAAAACGGTTCAGCAGTTCGTGTTTAATCGCATCAATGGTCAGTGGATGATGACTAGCATCTGCTACAAGCCTATGTATCAGAATAATAATGGCAGTTTTCTGAAGTTTTACGGCCATTTTGCTACAGATACCGCTTTCCAGGCTCGCCACCTCCATAATCCGGTGAAGTTTACCGGTCCTGATCCTGATGATGATTTCAGTACGATGACAGGCGATATAGAACCGGAAACATGGCCTGCCTTTGCGCCTCAACTGCCTCACGGCATGATTTACAATATAATCTATGGTCAGAAATATACCGAGAGCAACCAGAAAATCTTCGTGATTCGTGGTATTGCCAATGGTATGGAAACCTCTCTTACTTTCAAAAAGATTGGAGGAAAATGGGAACTGATCAAGCTGAATATGTAGCTTTTTAGTTAGTAGTAATAGTTTTACCAGATATGAAAGATATTCGTAACTACAGCCTTTTGGCTCACAATACGTTTGGCATCGATGCCAAATGCAGCAGATTTCTAGAGTATGAATCGGTTGAGGAAGCCCGACAGATAGTGGGCTTGTTGACAGAGGCAGATCAGCCGCTGCTCATTCTGGGTGGCGGCAGCAATCTCTTGCTGACTGGTGATTATGCAGGTACTGTGCTCCATTCGGCTATTATGGGTATTGAGGTTCTTGACAACAAGACTTTGGCAGCTGCAGAGGGGGATGATGCTTTGTGCAATCCGGATTGGGTATTCCTTTCCTGTGGTAGTGGCGAGGTGTTTGATGATGTGGTAGCTTATGCCGTAGAGCATGGTTATCATGGAGCGGAGAATCTGAGTATTATTCCGGGTGAAGTAGGTGCCAGCGCGGTTCAGAATATCGGTGCCTATGGTGTGGAAGCTAAGGATATTATATATAAGGTGGAAGCGGTTGAGATAGCTACGGGCAGGGTAGTGGTGTTTGATAATGCTGACTGCGAGTATAGTTACCGTCAGAGTAAATTTAAGCATGAGTGGAAGGATAAGTATCTGGTGACGCATGTGATTTACCGTTTGCAGAAGACCTTCCGTCCGGATCTGGATTATGGTAATATCCGTTCTGCGCTCGAGGCTAAGCGTATTGCTGAGCCTACAGCCCAGCAGCTTCGCGATGTCATCATAGAAATTAGAGAGGCAAAATTGCCTGATCCTAAAGTGCTGGGTAATGCAGGCAGTTTCTTTATGAATCCTATTGTAGAGAAGGCTAAGTACGAAGAACTGGCTGCTCGTTATCCGGGTATGCCTCATTATACCATCGATGAATCTCATGAAAAGATTCCGGCTGGCTGGATGATTGATCAGTGTGGCTGGAAGGGAAAGAGTCTGGGACGGGCCGGTGTGCATGATAAGCAGGCACTGGTGCTAGTGAATCGTGGCGGTGCTACGGGCGAGGAAATCGTAAAACTCTGTGAGACCATCCAGGAGGATGTGAAGCAGAAGTTTGGTATAGAGATTCATCCGGAAGTGAATGTGAAGTGAAGAATTCGGTTGTTTTCGGAAAAATATTTGATAATTAATGAAGGTAACTTTATTAGGTACAGGCACATCGGGCGGTGTTCCTTCGTTGGGGTGTAACTGTGAAGTGTGCCGAAGTACGGATCCGCATGATAAAAGATTGCGCAGTGCGGCAATGATAGAAACGGAGAATACCCGTATTCTGATAGATGCCGGACCTGATATCCGACAACAGTTGTTACGTGTGCCTTTCAGAAAGATAGATGGCGTCCTGGTTACGCATATCCATTACGACCATGTTGGTGGTATTGATGATTTGCGCCCTTTCTGTATCTTTGGTGATATCAATATCTATGGCGATGAAATCGTTACTGCGGGGCTGCCTCATACGATGCCTTACTGCTTTCCGAAGAATGCAGAAAAACTCTATCCGGGAGCTCCTAAACTCAAATTGCATACCATTCATCCGCATGAGCATTATCAGATAGGTGACATTGAGTTTGTTCCTATCCGTGTGATGCACGATAAGATGCCTATTCTCGGCTATCGGTTTGGTAAGTTTGCCTATATTACTGATATGAAATCTATGGGTGATGAAGAATATGCTTATTTGGATGGTGTGGAAACACTCGTAATTAACGCACTCAGATTTGAGAAAACACATCACAGCCATCAGCTTGTATCTGATGCTATTGAGGTGTCGCGCAGGATAGGAGCAAAACATACTTATTTTATCCATGTGACTCATCAGATAGGTTTTCACGATGAGGCGAATAAAAGGCTGCCCGAAGGCTTTGAATTTGGCTTCGATGGAATGGAGATATATGTAGAAAATAGATGAACTTTTATTGAAAAAGGTTTAAAAACTGGTTGATAAAAGTTAATTAAATCAAAATAATAGGTCTTTTGCTAAGAAAAATTTGCGAGTATCATAGATTATTTCTATATTTGCATGTGTGTTTTTCATAGTATTAGATTTAAGGTTAACAAGGTATTGGGGTCGCAGCGGCGACCCTTTTTTGTTTTTATGCCCTTTTTGGTGACTAAAAAATACCTTTTTCCAAGGCATCTTTCCTTTCCCCAAAATGGTATATGATTCATCTCTTCCGAGGTTTGAATCTCCGGTAAAGTTTCCAAGCCAACAGTGCACCGTCGAATGCTCCTGCTCCCACCTGCAGCAAACTCTGCAGTCGCTTGCTAGGACTCGCATTGCGTGACAGGATTTCAGGTTTTGTGAAAAGCGAGTTCCATAAAGTCTGAATCTTGGCATCATCGGCATCAATTTCCTTGCGTATCGCCTCTTTTTTGAGTCGGATATCGTTTAAGGAATTATATTCTGTGATTTCTGAATGATTTGTCATGTTGCGAAAAGGAGGTTATTTTTCCATCAAGAGGCTTGCCAGAAATCTGACCAATGGTCTCTCGATCCACTTATGGCGGAAAATTACAAATAATATTAATATAAATAGGTATACTGCAGCAACAATGCAGAATCCGAAAGTCAGACTACCTATTAAGTCTGCCAATGCAAAAGCAGCGCCAAAGGATAGGTAAATGAGGGTAAGCGTAAGTAAGCCCAGGAGTACCACCGTCATGGTGATGACTGTAAGCAGGCGTACCACCTTATCCACAACATCGAGCTTCAGAAATTCGCTCTGAAGCCCGATGTAATGTTTAAGCACCTCAATGAGCTGCCCGATAGTTTCTACATTTTTATCGTTAGAGAACATCATGATAGGTGATGATTAAACCTCAGGAGCTGCGTCCTTGATATCGTCAACCAGATCATCAACGTCCTTACGGCTCAACTTGATGTCGTGCTTCTTGCAGAAATCGTCTACTGCACCTGCAATCTTACTACGTGTATCCTCACCCTTCTCAGGAGCGAAAATCAAACCGAGTGCTGTACCAGCGATAGCACCGCCGAGGAAAGCACCAATGTAACCTAATGTTTTCATATGCTATAAATTTTAAACGTTAAACGATTATCTTCTTGTCATTTTCATTTGACAATGCAAATATACTAAATTCTCTTTAAAAAACAAGCCTTTTAGCCTTAATTTTTCATTAAAAATGTTTTAATAGCCTTATTTAACAAACTTTAGGCGGCATATTCTTCGTTTTTCGGGCATTTTTTTGTATTTTCGCAGAGTAAAAAACGCATAACGCGAAATTTATATTGAATGAACAACAATAATAAACAATAAAACGAATAAGAATTATGAAGAAAATTACAGTATTAAGCATGGGAATGTGCGCAGTTTTGGCGCTCGCAAGTTGTGGTACATCTAAGGAAAGTGCATATAAGAAGGCATATGAGAAGGCTCAGCAGCAGGAACAGCAGGCTGCTCAGGCTCCTGTTGCTCAGGAACCAGTTGTAGCTCCTCTCGAGACTCAGGCTCCTTCTGATGAGCAGACAGAGGTTGATAATGCCACTGTTCGTTCTGAGGATGTTTCTCTCATCTCTGGTTCTGGCTTGTCAAGCTATAGCGTAGTAGTTGGTTCTTTCTCTCTCAAGGCTAACGCTGAGGGATTGGCTAGTACATTGAAGAGCGCTGGCTACGATGCTCAGATTGCCCTGAACAAAGAGCGTAACATGTATCGCGTGGTAGCTTCTACATTTGCTGATAAGGCTGCTGCTGTCAAGAGCCGCAATCAGCTTCGCGCTGGTAAGTATCCTGATGCTTGGTTACTCCTTAAGAAGTAATCTGATATTATATAAGGATAAGATATCCGTAGATTAATGCGAATTTTATCAATAGATTACGGTAAAAAACGTACCGGACTGGCTGTGACCGACCCATTGCAGATTATTGCCAATGGGTTGGCCACAGTTTCTACACATGAACTTTTCACTTATATCGAAACTTATATTCAGAAAGAACAGGTGGAGCGCATTGTTATCGGAAAACCGATGCAACCTAACGGGCAGCCAAGTGAAAACCTGGCAAGAGTAGAAAACTTCTACAACCGTTGGCGAAAGGCTCATCCTGAAATTCCAATTGAATATTATGACGAAAGATTTACATCAGTCCTGGCACATAGAGCCATGATTGATGGAGGTGTAAAGAAGAAAGTGAGAAAAGAAAATAAAGGATTGGTAGACGAGATAAGTGCTACCATCATATTACAGGATTATTTGCAATCAAGAAGATAATGATTTTACCGATTTATATTTATGGTCAGCCAGTGCTGAGAAAAGTGGCTGAAGATATTACACCTGATTATCCAGATCTCAAGGTGTTGATTAATAATATGTATGAAACCCTTGATTCCAGCAACGGCATCGGACTGGCTGCACCTCAGATTGGCTTGCCTATCCGCCTCGTTGTTATCGACCTGGATGTGCTCAGCGAGGATTTCCCTGAGTATAAAGGATTCCGTCATGCTTTCATCAATGCCCATATCCTAGAGCGTGATGAGGAAAATACCGACTCTTCTGAAGAGGGATGTCTTTCTATTCCTGGTATCAATGAGAAGGTGGTTCGTCCTACACGCATCCATGTAAAGTATATGGATGAGGATTTTAATGAACATGATGAGTGGATAGGGGGATATCTGGCTCGCGTGATGCAGCATGAATTCGACCATTTGGAGGGTACAATGTTTGTTGACCGTGTGTCTCCTCTTCGCAAGAACATGATAGCAGGAAAGCTCAAGAGTATCATCAAGGGCAATTTCCGTGCTGCCTATCGTACTAAGATACGTCGATAGTTCTTCCGAAAATATAGTAAGCTTCATGGTAATCGTGACGATTGGGCTTACTATATTTTTTTATTCTACATTCAATAGGTTTTATTTCAGAGAGTTACGAACAGATGAAGAAGATTCTCTTAGTTCTTTTTATGGTAATGGGCGCCATGTCGACTTCTGCCCAATATCGTGTAGACCGACTTGTTACGGCCGGTCGGAGTGCATTGTATTATGAGGATTTCGTCCTTTCAATCAAGTATTTTAATCTGGCTATAGGTGCCAAGCCTTATCTGTATGAGCCTTGGTATTACCGCAGTGTGGCAAAATTTAATCTGGATGACTTTACGGGTGCCGAAAGTGATGCCAGCGAGGCGTTGCATCTCAATCCCTATATCAATGATATTTATGACTTGAGAGCCATCTGTCGCATCAGACAAAACAGGTTTGATGATGCGATAGCTGACTATAATGAGGCTATCAGACTGGAACCGCGCAACCGAAATTACTGGTTCAACCGGGCTATCTGCCAGATGGAAAACAAAAGGTATGAGGCGGCGCAGCAGGAACTGGATACCATTGTGGGAAAATGGAAAGACTGGTCGAATGCTTATTCGCTCAAGGCTGAAGTGTATCTGCATCAGAAAGATACCGTGCAGGCTGAGAAATGGCTAGACAAGAGCCTGCAGCTCAATCCGTATGATGGGGATGCCTGGACTACGCGTGCCTATATGGCGCTGGCTAGAAAGGAATGGAAAACGGCTGATGAGGCGCTGACCAAGAGTCTGCATTTCAAACCTAACAATGTGAACAGTTACATTAACCGTGCTTTGGCGCGTATTAATCTGAATAATCTCAGGGGGGCGATGAGCGATTATGACAATGCCCTTGAGCTGGATCCGAACAATTTCCTGGCTCATTATAATAGAGGACTGATGCGTGTACAGTTGGGTGATGATAACCGTGCTATCACCGATTTTGACTTCATTATCAAGATGGAACCCCAGAACTTCATGGCTATCTTCAACCGAGCTCTATTGCATGACAAGACCGGTAATCTGAGAGCAGCCATCAGGGATTATACTAAGGTTATCAACCAGTTCCCTAACTTCTGGACCGGTTTGTCTAACCGTGCCAGCTGTTACCGACGCTTGGGCATGACAGCCAAGGCAGAGATGGATGAATTCCGTATCTTCAAGGCGCAGATGAACAAGCATATCGGAATCCAGCCGAGATGGAGCGCAAAGACCAAGAAGGAGATGCGTAAGCGCTCTGAGGTTGACCCGAATAAGTTTGCTTCGCTGGTAGTAGATGACGAACCGAAGTATGAACACAACTATAAGAGCGAGTATCGTGGTAAGGTTCAGAACCGTCAGGTAGAAACCGCCTTCCTGCCGATGTATCAGCTCTCTTATTTCCCAAACAATCAGAATGTAAATGGAGTTCAGGCTTATGACAAGGAGGTTGATGCGCTCAATCAGCATACCAAGGCAGACAAGGTTTATATCGTTTGCAGTAAGGAGCAGCTCGATGAGAATGGTTCTATGAAGATATTCTCGATGATTGATAAACTTTCGGCAGAGTTGAGTGTGGCGAGCGATAATGAAACCAGAAAACGTCTCCTGATGCGCAGGGCCATCGCTCATAGTGTACTTCGTGATTTTGAGGCTGCCATCAGTGATTTCACCTATTATATCTCGCTCGATGACAAGAACTCTTTGGCTTACTGGCAGCGTGCTGTCTGCCAGGCTGAGATGGATGAATTTAATAAGGCTGAGGGCAAGGGTGTTCTGAACATCCATTCTGCCGAGGCTGATTTCAGTGATGCCATCCGCCAGAACAGCAACAATGCTTACATCTATTATAATAGAGGTAATCTTCATGCAGGCAGAAACGAACTTTCAAAGGCAATAGATGATTATACCATTGCCTTGAGATTTGATAACCGCCTTGCAGAGGCTTATTATAATAGAGGTATAGCACGAGCCAAGAGTGGCAATAAGCAGACTGCCATCCAGGATCTTTCAAAGGCAGGAGAACTTGGTTTGTATGATGCTTATTCTGTGATCAAGCGCTTGAATAAGTCGAAATAAAAAAAAATCCCGCAGATTTTCTCTGCGGGATTTTTTTTATGTATTTCTGTATTCCGGTTTTATATTCTCGTTACCTGCTTAACGCCCTTCACGGCGCTCAGTTTCTTGATGAGTGCATCGGTCTTTCCGGCATCATCAATCATTACGGTAACATTGCCAGAGAAGAGACCATCCTTGGAAGAGATGTTGATGCCTCGCATGATGAGTTTGTCTTCTTTGGAAATGATGTTGGTGATGTTGCTCACGATACCGATATCGTCGTTTCCGATGATGCGGAGCGTGATGGCATACTTGGATGTTCCCTTGCCGCTCCATTTCGCCTTCACGATGCGGTAACCGAAACGGCGGCGCAGTTCCTTGGCGTTAGGACAATCCATGCGATGTACCTTGATACCCTTGCTGATGGTAACGAATCCGAAGATTGGGTCGCCGTAGATAGGGTGGCAGCAATGAGCCAGTTCGAAATCGATGCCCTTGAGGTGCTCATCGATAACCAGCACGTCATCGCTCTGCTTCATCAGTTCCTCGGTAGGATTCTCAAACTCGAAATTCTCTGCACTTTCTGCAGGCTTGTTGGTATTGGCGAGGTTCAGGTCGTGGTCGCGCTCCTCGATGTATCTCTCGATGATGCTGTTCACATCGATTTTCTCCTCGGCTACATCCTTATAGAAGTCTGAGTTCTCCTTATATCCCATTTTCTTGATGATGCGCGCCATGATGCTCTCATCAATATCCAGTTTTCTGTTCTTGAATCGGCGTTCCAGAAGTTCCTTGGCATAGAGGCCGTCCTTCTTCTGGGTTTCCTTCAGCGCTAGACGAATCTTGGCCTTAGCCTTGGATGTCTGCACGATGTTGAGCCATTCGCGGCGTGGCTTCTGGTTGCTCTGTGTGAGGATTTCTACCTGATCTCCCGAATGGAGTTCCTGTCGGAAGGTGACGGCTCTTCCGTTAATCTTTCCGCCCACACAGGTATTGCCGATGCGGGAGTGGATATAGTAGGCAAAGTCGAGTACCGTAGCTCCCTTCTGGAAGTTCAGCAGGTCGCCTTTTGGAGTGAACACGTATACTTCGTCTTCCTTCAGGTCGGTGGTAAACTGGTCCATCAGCTGCAGATCATCGTTGCTTTCCAGGGCAGCACGGATATTGGCAAGCCATTCGTCGATACCGCCTTCTCCCTGCTTGATGCCCTTGTAGCGCCAGTGGGCAGCGAGTCCGTGCTCTGCAATATCGTCCATGCGCTCGGTCCTGATCTGTACCTCTACCCATTTGTTTTCAGGACCCAGTACGGTGGTATGCAGACTTTCATAACCGTTGCTCTTAGGCACGCTGAGCCAGTCGCGCATACGCTTTGGGTTTGGCTGATACATGTCGGTGATGAGGGCAAAGGTCTGCCAGCACTGCATATACTCTTTCTCTCTTGGTGCATCGAGGATAATACGGATGGCAAAGAGATCGTATACACCCTCGAAGGCGCACTTCTGCTTCTTCATCTTCTGCCAGATGGAGTGGATACTCTTGGTGCGGCCTTTCATGTGATATTTCAGGCCGGCAGCATCGAGCTTCTCCTGGATTGGCTGGATGAAGCGGGCGATATAGGCATCGCGCGAAGCCTTGGTGGCGTTCAGCTTGTCCTTTATCATATAGTAGGCGTCGTGCTCGAGATACTTCAGACTGAGGTCTTCCAGTTCGCTCTTCAGCTTGTAGAGTCCCAGTTTGTGGGCGAGTGGGGCATAGAGGTAGCTTGCCTCTTCGCTTACTTCATGTTTTGCCTCTTCCTGTTTGGTATCGCGTATCTGTCTCATCACGTTCACGCGGTCGGCAATCATGATGAGGATGACGCGCATATCCTCAGAGAATGAGATAAGCAGATTTCTGAAGTTTTCGCTCTCTATGATAGGGTTGCGCTTATATAAATCGTGGATGCGAAGCAGACCACTGATAATGTGGGCTACGCTATCTCCGTATTTCTTCTGTATCTCTTCGATGGTCTGATAACCATCGATGACGCTGGTCTGCATCAGGATGGCGATGATGCCATCTCGTTTCAGACCTATCTCGTTTACTGCGATTTCTGCGGTTTGCAGGGCAGCGAGTATTGGATTCATTCCGAAGACATTGCGCTTAATCTGATGGTTGATGAAGGCATGCTGTATGTCTTCACGCAGATGCTGCTCGTCGCCTGGCTTGAATGTGTCGCCCACGGCGGTTCTCAGGCGCTCCAGTATCTGGAGTGTCTGTTCCTTTTCTTCGGATGTGAATTTAAAAGGTGTTTCGTTCATTGTCGTTCCCTCCTGCTGATGATATATTTATTGAGTCATTATAACTCGTCTATCCACTTCTGACCAGACTTAGTGTTAAGCCAGATGGCAAAGCTGGCACCTATCAAGGCTCCTAGCCCCATAAATATAGTATATAGTTCCATATTGTTTCTTATTTATCGTTATACTTCATAACTCTGTTTGCACTATACGCAAATACAAAAGCTGCTATTGCTCCAAGTACAAGGCAGAGTATATTATTTACCCCCATCTCGTCACCGGTAATCATTGGAGATAATCCGCCTATACCGGTTCCGCTGATGAACAAGTTAGATACCCCATAGAGGTAATGTGATAGCCCCGACCTTCTGTCGTGCTCTTTTGATAATTTACTAACCATGTCGCAATATTCCATTTTAAATTTGACAAACAATGGCGTTTCGGCGTTAAAAACCGCGTACTTCGTTAAATTTTCAATGCAAAGGTACAAAAAAAAGCGGAAATATTTCTGATTATCAGAAAAAACTAGTATCTTTGTAGCACATATAGTGTAAATTTAACATAAATATGGTATTATGAATCAGCAAGATCTAAACCAAATCGCTGCTCGCGGTATCTCCGAGCAGCAGATTGAACACCAGTTGGAACAAATCAAGAATGGCTTCCCATTCCTCAAGCTCGAGGGTGCGGCTGCCATCGGTAAGGGTATCATGGCTCCTACAGCTCAGGAAGTAGAGAACTACGAGAAGGCGTGGATCGACTACAAGGCTGAGGGTCACAAGATTGTGAAGTTCGTACCTGCTTCAGGTGCGGCAAGCCGCATGTTCAAGAACATGTTTGCATTCCTCGATGCTCCATACGATGTTCCTACTACTGACTTCGAAAAACAATTCTTCGAGAATATCAAGAAGTTTGCTTTCCGCAAGGCACTCTGCGACAAGTGCCATGTAAACAACGAGAAGGGTATCATGTGCCTTATCAAGAAGGGCGATTACAAGGCTGTTGTGGCTAATCTCCTCAAGCCAGAGGGATTGAACTACGGACAGTTGCCTAAGGGATTACTCCAGTTCCACGAGTATGAGGACGAGGTTCGCACCCCAATGGAGGAGCACCTGGTTGAGGCTGCGCTCTATGCTAGCAGCAACGGCGAGGCAAATGTTCACTTCACCGTTTCTCACGACCACCTGGAACTCTTCAAGCAGATGGTAGCCGAGAAGGTAGATAAGTATGCACAGCGCTACGGCATCAAGTATAACATCTCATTCTCAGAGCAGAAGCCTAGCACCGATACCATCGCTGCCAATCCAGACAATACTCCTTTCCGTAACGAGGATGGCTCTTTGCTGTTCCGTCCGGGCGGTCATGGTGCACTCATCGAGAACCTAAACGAGATTGATGCTGATGTGGTATTCATCAAGAATATAGACAATGTGGTTCCTGATCGCCTGAAGGCTGAGACTGTTACCTGGAAGCAGGTGATTGCAGGTGTATTGGTTACTCTGCAGAAGCAGGCTTTCGATTATCTGGAGGTTTTGGATTCTGGTCAGTACAACCATAAGAAGCTGGAGGAGATTATCCGCTTCGTTCAGCGCGACCTCTGCTGCCGCAAGGCTGATATCAAGGAGCTGGAGGATGCCGAACTGGTTATCTATCTGCGTAAGAAGTTGAACCGCCCTATGCGTGTCTGCGGTGTCGTTAAGAACGTAGGCGAGCCTGGTGGTGGTCCATTCCTTACCTATAATCAGGATGGCACTGTAAGCCTTCAGATTCTGGAGAGCTCTCAGATTGACAAGAATAACGAGGAGTATATGAAGATGTTTACCGAGGGAACACACTTCAACCCGGTAGACCTCGTCTGTGCTACCAAGGATTACCAGGGCAATGCCTTCGATCTTCCTAAGTTCGTTGATCCATCTACCGGTTTCATCTCCAGCAAGAGTAAGAATGGTAAGGATTTGAAGGCACTCGAGTTGCCAGGTCTCTGGAATGGTGCGATGAGTGACTGGAATACAGTATTCGTAGAGGTTCCTCTCGGTACATTCAACCCAGTGAAGACCGTGAATGATCTGCTCCGCGATCAGCATCAGGCTGTAGAGGGCGGCATCAAGCACGAGCATCATCACGGAGAGGGCGGTTGCTGTGGTAAGCACTAATTTCCGATTCCGTATATCTCGATGGTAAGATATAAACACAATAAAGGCTCAGTTCCCGATTTTATTCGAGGATTGAGCCTTTATCATTGAGCTAATAATGTGTCTGCTAAAAATTATAAGATGTTCTGAATCAAATAAAAATAGCCTCTTGTTTCAAGTCTGCTAAAGGAAAACTATCTGATACAAAGGATAGGAATCCTTAGCAGGAAGTTCTTAGTTGTACCAAATTTCTCCGCCTAATACTGTTGGATACTCTTCAGCTGTTGCTCTTTCTACAGGAGCCGTAATTTCTACGAACTCACCATACTCCTTTACCTTGTTAATGTTCATAATTTGTAGGGTTTGTTGATTTATTAATTTATATTACGGATTGGTATCTATTAAGGATACTGATCTTTTACTTTTTTTCTACGCTGCAAAGTTACACAAAAAAATGATATGCAACAAGTTTTTTGGCTAAAAATCTGTCGATATTTAACCTTCTTTAAAAGTTTTCTGCATATTTCCTGCAATACTATTCTGTTTTAGTAGAATATTTTTGTTTGTATTCGCTAAATACCTCATAATGAGCGGGTAAATGACAGTCTTCTAATTGTAGTTTAATCGTATACACTATCAGGAGACTGTCATTTACTTCATTGCTTCATTATATGGATGAAAATTTCACCTTATATTATAAAGAGATTTCGCCCGCCAGGGATTCGGTCAGTTTTTCTCTTACCTTTTTGTTATCTGCATATCTTCCCTGCAGATACATCATCTTGGTGACCATAGCCTCTACCGTAGAATCGTATCCGCTTATCACATGAGCAGCTTTCAACTGGAAGCCGGCTCCGTAGCGTTCCATCTCTACACTGCCCGTAAGACATTGGCTGATATTCACGATGTTTACTCCGCGATGGGCAGCCTGATCCAGAAGACGTATGATCCATGGCGTGTGAGGAGCATTGCCTGAACCGAAAGTACGCATCACGATGCCGCGGAGGTCTGGTGATTCCATCACGTGGCGCACAATGTTATCTTGGATACCCGGGAAGAGACTGAACACGATGACGTTCGGATCGAGCTTCAGGTGTGGAACCATTGGCTTTCTGTAATCCGGCGTAAGAATGTGATGGTCGTGATATTGAAAATTGATTCCTACATCGCAGAGGTGAGGGTAGTTGAATGATTCGAAAGCATGAAATCCCTCGGCATTGATCTTGATGGCACGGTTACCGCGAATCAGCTTGCCGTTGAAAAAGATGCATACCTCGGGCACCATAGGGCGTCCTTCAGCATTCTTGGCAGAAGCAATCTCGATGGCTGTCATCAGATTCTCCTTGCCGTCGGTTCGCAATTCACCGATAGGCAACTGGCTACCCGTCAATATTACAGGCTTGGTCAGATTCTCAAGCATGAAAGATAGGGCAGACGAAGTGTAAGCCATTGTATCGGTGCCATGAAGGATTACGAATCCGTCATAGTCGTTGTAGTTGTTGGATATCATGCTTACGATTTCTGCCCAGCGCATAGGATCCATGTCGCTGGAATCGATAGGTGGGTCGAATTTTCGCACATCGATTTCTGCCTGAATGAGCTTGAATTCGGGCATGGAAGAAACGAGGTGATTGAAATCAAGAGGTTCCAGTACACCTGTCATCGGGTCCTTTCCCATACCGATGGTACCACCGGTATAGATGATGAGAATCTTTGGTTTTGCCATTTTCTATGTTTCTTTACATTTTGTCACGTTATCGGATGCAAAGATAATGAAAATATTTGTTTCTCCAAAACATATTGGCTAAAAATGTATCTGGATTTTACAAAGTGTTACGAAATATTGGTAGAAAAGCAGATGAAAACTTCAATATGTCAGCATTTCCGGTCTTAAAAGCCCTTAATATAAAGAGGTATTAGCAAAGTTTAGCAAAATAAATGCATTTTTATTCGCTTGTTACAAAAAGAAATCGTACTTTTGCAGGCGATTTAATAAAAATACTAAGTTGTTATGGTAAAAATCACATTCCCAGACGGATCTGTTCGTGAGTATGAACAGGGCGTAACTGGCTTACAAATCGCCGAGAGCATCTCACCGGCTCTCGCTCGCAACGTTGTATCTTGCGGTGTTAATGGTGAGACAGTAGAGTTGAACCGTCCTATCAATGAGGATGCAAATGTAGAACTCTACAAGTTTGAGGATGAGCAGGGTAAGCACACATTCTGGCATACATCTGCCCACTTGTTGGCTGAGGCTCTTCAGGAGCTTTACCCAGGCATCCAGTTCGGTTTCGGTCCAGCCGTAGAGAGTGGTTTCTTCTACGACGTGATGCCAGCCGAGGGTCAGGTGATCTCAGAGAATGACTTCGCCAAGATTGAGGCTAAGATGATGGAACTTGCCAAGAAGAACGAACCTGTGGTTCGCAAGGAGGTGGCTAAGGCTGATGCTCTCGCTGAGTTCAAGGCTGACGGTCAGACTTACAAGTGCGAGCATATTGAGCAGGACTTGGAGGATGGTACCATCACCACATATACCCAGGGCAATTTCACCGATCTTTGCCGTGGTCCTCACTTGATGAACACTGGCCTTATCAAGGCTGTGAAGATTACAAGTGTGGCTGGTGCTTTCTGGCGCGGTGATGCCAAGCGCGAGCAGATGACCCGTATCTACGGTATCAGCTTCCCTAAGAAGAAGATGCTCGACGAGTACTTGGTAATTCTCGAAGAGGCTAAGAAGCGTGACCACCGTAAGATTGGTAAGGAGATGGAACTCTTCATGTTCTCAGAGCGTGTAGGTAAGGGTCTTCCTATCTGGTTGCCAAAGGGTACTCAGCTCCGCCTGCGTCTGCAGGAGTTGCTTCGTTCTCTCCTGAAGCCTTACAACTATCAGGAGGTTATCTGCCCAGGTATCGGTGGCAAGAGTCTTTATGTTACATCTGGTCACTATGCTCACTATGGCAAGGATGCATTCCAGCCTATCCAGACTCCTGAGGAGGATGAGGAGTATATGCTCAAGCCAATGAACTGTCCTCACCACTGCGAGGTCTACGCTCGTAAGCCTCGTTCTTACAAGGATCTTCCTTTGCGTATCGCAGAGTTCGGTACCGTATTCCGCTATGAGAAGAGCGGTGAGCTCCACGGTTTGACTCGTGTTCGTACCTTTACACAGGATGATGCTCACATCTTCGTTCGTTCAGATCAGGTGAAGTCTGAGTTCGAGAATGTAATCGACGTAATCTTGAAGGTATTCAAGATCTTCGGTTTCGAGAACTACGAGGCACAGATTTCTCTCCGCGATCCTAAGGATACAGAGAAGTATATCGGTTCTGATGAGATTTGGGAAGAGAGCGAGAATGCTATCCGCGAGGCTTGCAAGGAGAAGGGCCTTGAGACTCATGAGGAGGTTGGCGAGGCTGCCTTCTATGGTCCTAAGCTCGACTTCATGGTAAAGGATGCCATCGGTCGTCGCTGGCAGTTGGGTACCATCCAGGTGGATTACAACTTGCCTGAGCGTTTCAAGCTGGAATATACAGCTGAGGATAACTCTAAGAAGACTCCTGTGATGATTCACCGTGCACCATTCGGTTCACTGGAGCGATTCACAGCCGTTCTCATCGAGCATACAGCCGGTCACTTCCCATTGTGGTTGACTCCAGACCAGGTTGCAATTCTTCCTATCTCTGAGAAGTTCAACGATTATGCTCAGAAGGTACGTCAGTACTTTGACAAGCAGGGTGTACGTGCTCTCGTTGATGACCGTAACGAGAAGATTGGCCGCAAGATTCGCGACAACGAGTTGAAGCGTGTTCCTTACATGGTCATCGTAGGTGAGAAGGAGAGTGCCGAGGGCTTGGTATCTATGCGTAAGCAGGGTGGTGGCGAACAGGCTACCATGAGCATGGAAGAGTTCGCTCAGCGCATCAATGCCGAGGTTGCAGAGCAGCTGAAGGCAGCTGAGGAGTAATCCCGCAGATTGATATTTTCTAATCTCCCGCAGATTTCACAGATTTACACAGATTTTTTCTGTTGAGGGCTCTGTCCCACAGATTTTTTGTGTTGAGGGTTTATTCCCACAGATTTCACAGATTTACACAGATTTTTGTGTGTTCTGTTGAATATCTGTAACAACTGTGACGTCTGTGGGAGATTTTTTTGTTAAGGAGGATTTTAAAATCGTTTGGTTATGACAGAAAATGAGATATCTTATAAGATCATTGGAGCTATTTATAAGGTTTATAATGAATTGGGACCAGGTTTACTTGAGTCGGTTTATGAAGCAGCTCTGTGCTATCAGTTGCGCAAAGATGGACTTAGGGTAGAGAATCAGGTAAAGTTGGATGTCATGTATGATGGTAAGGTTTTGCCTGTAGATTTCCGTCTGGATATTCTTGTAGAAGATAAAGTCATAGTCGAACTGAAGTCTGTGGCAGAAATGAAAGATGTCTTTCATAAGCAATTGCTTACGTATTTGCGTGTGGCGAAGAAGCATCTTGGAATATTGGTCAATTTTTCCACCACAGATATACGAAAATCAATCTTCCGTAAAGTCAATGGATATACTCCCATGGATTGAAAGCTTTTCTTAGTCCCCACTGATTTATTGTTTTCTTAAGTCCCTCTGATTTATTGTTTTTTAAGTCCCACAGATTTCACAGATTTTTACAGATTTAGTTTCTTTATCATAAAGATCTGTGTTAATCTGTGAAATCTGTGGGACTAAAATATATCAATTTGCGGGATTAAATATATCAATCTGTGGGGTTAAAACCTTAAATCTATTAGAAAAACAAAGAATCTGCGGGCAAAAATGAAAATAACCCACTGAAAATTTGGTGGTTTCACAAAATAATCGTAACTTTGCAGCCGTTTAATCAAAAAGACAAAAAAGAATATATCGAATAGTTAATGAAAAATGACAAAATGAAAAATCAGTACCGCGTAAACGAACAGATTCGTGCACGCGACGTGAGAGTAGTGAGTGATGGTGGAGCAGAAGTGATGCCAGCACGTAAGGCGTTGGAGTTGGCTCGTCAGCAAGAGCTTGACTTAGTCGAGATATCTCCTAATGCGCAACCACCAGTTTGCCGTATAGTTGACTATTCTAAATTCCTTTACCAGCAGAAGAAGCATGCAAAGGAAATGAAGCAGAAGCAGGTAAAGGTGGAGACCAAGGAAATCCGTTTCGGACCTCAGACCGATGAGCACGACTATCAGTTCAAGCTCAAGCACGCTATGGAGTTCCTCAACGAGGGTAACAAGGTTCGTGCATACGTTTTCTTCCGTGGTCGCTCAATTCTCTTCAAGGAGCAGGGTGAGGTTCTTCTTCTCCGTTTCGCCAATGATTTGGAAGAGTACGGAAAGGTGGAGCAGATGCCAAAGCTCGAAGGTAAGAAGATGTTCCTCTACATGAGTCCTAAGAAGGCTGGTACTGCTAAGAAGAGCCAGCAGAAGATGGACCGTGAGAAGCGAGAGGCTGAAGCTAAGGCTGCTGCAGATGCAGAGCGCGCTGCTAATGCAGAGAAGAATGGCTTGCTAGCCAATGCTAAAGGCGGCGATGCCCTGAAGAAACTCGCAGAAGGAACAGAGGATTAAGAGAAAAAGATGCGTAACGCCCTGGTATATGCGTTGCCATCGCTATAATAAATAACAATTTAAAATTAAAAGTAAAAATGCCAAAAGTAAAGACTAATTCCGGCGCAAAGAAGAGATTCCGTTTCACCGGTACAGGTAAGATTAAGCGTCATCACGCTTTCCACAGTCACATCTTGACTAAGAAGACAAAGAAGCAGAAGAGAAATCTCCTTGGTGAGACTCTCGTAGACCGTTCAAACTTGAAGCAGGTTCGCGACTTGCTCTGCCTCCGTTAATTATTAACTTTTTAGTCGAACTTTTAAAGAAAAAAAATTATGCCAAGATCAGTAAATCACGTTGCATCAAAAGCAAAAAGAACAAGAATCTTGAAGCTCACTAAGGGTTACTATGGAGCTCGCAAGAATGTATGGACAGTAGCTAAGAACACTTGGGAGAAGGGTCTTACCTACGCTTATCGCGATCGTCGTAACAAGAAGCGCACATTCCGCGCATTGTGGATCCAGCGTATCAACGCTGCTGCTCGCCTCGATGGTATGAGCTACAGCCAGTTGATGGGTGCTCTTCACAAGGCTGGTATCGAGATTAACCGTAAGGTTCTCGCTGACCTCGCTGTAAACAACCCTGAGGCTTTCAAGGCTATCGTTGCAAAGGTGAAGTAAATCCGACGCTAGGCTCTTTTCTTCCGTGATTTTTTCTCGTAAGAAAGTGTTTAGCCTCTAGATTAAAGAAAACTGAAGATTGCATTGGTTGGAAGTATTTCCGCTGATGCAATCTTTTTTTGTGCCATAAAATCCAGACGTTCTCGCTTGTAAGAACGTCTAAAGCGCTACCTAATCAGACTTGAGTAGGCGAAGTAATATGGTTGAGCAAGCGAAATGAGATTGCTGGATAAGCGAAATAAGACTGCTGGGTAAGCAGAACGAGATTACTGAGTAAGCGAAGTGAGACGTTTAGTCAGGTTCAAAGATATAGAATATGAGGTGAAAGGAGATGGATTCTAAAGTATGAGAAGACTGCTTCTAGAAGATTCCCACTAGGCTCGGCAGACCTGCTGAGCCTAGTCAGCAGCTCTGCTGACTGCAGTCGGCAGCTCTGCCGAGCCTAGTGACAACTCCTTTTAGTTGTACGACATTTCACCTTTTAGTTGTACGACTATACCCCTTTTAGTTGTACAACTATATGCCTTTTGGTTGTACGACTATACATCCTTTATTTGTACAACAATAAGCCGATTAATAAAATAAGGGTGTGTCATGTTCCATTATCATGGACTTATGAAACACCCTCAGCTTGATGATTTATAGTTCTTTCTCTTTACTTGATCAACTCAAGACCTGCCTCAAACTTGGTAGTCTTATCCATAATGGCAGTAAGCTGATTGACAACATTCTTCAAAATCAGGAATTTTGCCTGATCTTCCTTGTCCATACCTGTAGTAGGAATCTTGTTAACCTGAGCATAAAGCATTGCGATGATAGGAGCTACGAAATCCTTGTCAACATAGAAATATACCTTGTTGGCTGCTGGATAAGATACGTGTACTGGAATACCGGTCTTAAACTGATCCAACATGCCGGCTACCATAGCCTTCTCCTGAGCATCGTCGATGTCTTCTGTAATCTTGGCAGTGTTCAGGAACAAGGTAATCATATTCTCGTTAACTACCTGGTATGTAGCGTAATCGTTAGCTACCTTCCAGTCCTTGTCATCAGCCTCTTCCTTATAGGTTGCAGAAATCTGACCCTTCTCATTGAAGGTTACATCCTGCAGAACGCTTCTGAGCTGGCTGTTAAGCAGCATTGGAGCCATTTTGATGGCATCCTTTACAGGATATGGTTCATCCATCAAGCCTGGGATAGTAATGGTTGCATCATTAGAACCTTCCCAGTTTAATACAACTGAACCTGTAGGATTGCCATTTGCATCAAAACCTGCTTCCTGTACCTTCCAGGTTCCTTCAATCTTCTCGTTGCGCACAAATTCCTTCTCATCATTGTCGTCATCGCTGCTACAAGCAGTGAAGAAGCCAAGGGTGCAAACCATGGCCATCAAATAAATAAACTTTTTCATTTTTCTTCTCTTTTTTGTGTATTAATAAATAATTATTGTATTGTTTCTATTTATATAATAATGTACGCGTACATTATATTATATATTACTTCAGCTGATACGTGATACCTACGCTGCCGTAGATAGGATACATCGTCTGCTCAATGGTCTCGAAATCTTTCTTGAAGATACCATTTAAGCCCCAACTCAGATCAGCACAGATGCCCCAACGGTTGTTCAAGCGCCAGTCAATTCCGAAATCTACGCCCACATGCCAGTTGCGCATGTCATCGCTGAAATCGTAATCACCACGCTCGCCTTCGTCATGACCCAATTTTACCTTCTGTCCAGTAGGATCGCCCTTAGGATGACCTTCCTCCTGGCGGCGCAAGTAACCATCGTATGCCCAACCTTCAAACTTCTTTGATGTCACATAGCTAACATACGGACCCAACTTGAAACGGAGGTTGTCGCAAATGTCGTATGTTGCCTGCAATGGTACTGTGATAAGACTCATGTCTACCTTCGTAACCACGTTGCCTGTAAATATACCTTTCAGCTCATCGCCTCCACGAACTATCCTCATATAATAGTTTTTTACGCCTGCATCAATCTTCATGCCCTTGTTTTCGAAGTGAAGTCCTCCAACGAATCCCCATTTGCCTGAAAGTGGGTGATAAGCATCGATACCCAGACTGAAGTTAGGTTGCAGGGTATAACTGTGTAGTGTACGGATGGTGGCTGGAAGACCGATAGGGGCTGTACCTCCCAAATTATATGCCACACGAGCCTGATACTGGTAGCCGTGAAGATATTTGTTCCACGAGGTGCGCTTGCTTTCTTCTACCTGCTTGTGCTCCTCAGTCTTCTGATTCTCATTTTCTCCTGCCCATGAGGCAGTGCCCCATGTCAGCAGGAGAGCTAATATTATTATCTTCTTCATTATATAGTATCCTCCTTAGCTTATTTGCAAATCAACTTGAAACTGTCTATCCAAAGGGTACTACCTTTGGCACCCAGGAAGTTAGCTCCATCTGAACTGGATGAACTGACAATAGTGAGACTGTAGCCACCATTCTTCAACTTGATTGGGTCTATGGCTTTCTTATACTCGAAATCCACGCTGAAGTGATGCCATTCCGGCGTGTTTCCAATGGCAACTTTTCCGTTGTCATCATGGGTTTCACCTACCAGAGCAAGTGCTACTATCTGTTTGCTGGTCTGTACATTATCTCCGTAGAGCAATACGGCATTTCCCTTTTCATCGATGTTCTCATAGAGTACAGCATATATGGTTCCGTAGTCATGGCGGTCAAGTTCTTTCATATTCTTGTCGGTGAATTTTTCGCCAGCCTGATACTTATACCATCCTTCTAACTTAGCAGGCTTGGCACTGAAGCTGAATGGATGACCGAACTTTGTTGCCTTCATTGCATCGCGCAGGGCATCGGTGGCATCAAACTGTCCGATGAAGAGGTTGCCGGCAGCGATAGGCTTGTGTACCATATAAGCGATCTTGCTTGTGCGCTGAGTAGTGAGCTTCACGCCCTTTCCCTTGTGCCCATCTTCTATCATCACGGTAGGATATTCTTCCGGTTTAGATGAACTGTTACTCATTTGGAATCCTGAGTTTCCGGTAGCCCAGATGTCGAGTTTATTGCCGTTCCAGTTCTCTTGCCAGTTGTAGTATCCCTTGCTGAGGTATGCGTTTTCAAATTCGAATTCAATCTCGTTTGGCATGGTGGTCTGTCCCTTCTTGATGCTTACCTGATAGGTGCGGCTCCATTGCTTGTCTTCAGAAGTAACTGTATATGTTACAGGTCCTTTTGAGAAATCCTGAAGGCTTCCACTTTCAGGTGAGATGGTCGCTCCAGGTGTGAGGCGGAATATTGGCGCCTGTTTGGTAAGGGCGGCAAATGGTCTCATTGTGAACTCGATGTTTGTCTGATCACTCTGCACATTGACCAATGTATCAGATGGATTAGTAAACAATAAGTTCAATAAATTCTTGTTGTCTGCATGTATGTATGCCTGCTCGATGTCGCATTCGGCATTGAGTGGTTCTTCCTTGAAGCAGGAGGAGAGGGTAGTGATGCAACTCATTGATAGAGCGGCTACTATAAATCTAGACTGTTTCATATCTTGAACTTTTATTCCTTTTGTAATCTGGAGAATCGCTTCTCTTTCTTTTCAGATAATTCTTGAGAGAATGATTTCTCTAGTTCATATAATTTATTGCTTTATCGGTTGCAAAGATAAGCAGAAAACCTGAAACTACCAAATGTTTTTGTGTTTTTCGACATGTTTTGCTAGAAAAATGCCATGAATTAGCGGTTTTAGAACATGAATTAATGGAGTAGAGTTACTGGAGTTGGTAGGTATCACTTGATAGTTTTTTTTTTAACACATAATAAAAAAGGGAACTGAAATCTCATTACTGAAATTTCAGTCCCCTGAATGTTATTTAGCTAATGAATAGCAAAAGCCTGATCTGTTTAAGATTAAGCCTTGCCCTCCATCTGAGCCTTCAACTTAGCGAGTGCATCGATATCACCGAGTGATGTGCTAGCAGCAACGTTGTTGATCATAGCTGTCTCGTTGTTGTTCTTGCGACCGCCGTTTGCACGCTTGTGAGTTGGCTTAGCAACTGGCTCGTTACCCTCCTCGAATGTACGAGAGTGAGAGAGGATGATGCGCTTTGTCTCCTTAACGAACTCGATAACCTTGAAGTCGAGAGTCTCGCCCTTCTTAGCCATTGTGCCGTCCTCCTTAGTGAGGTGCTTAGGAGTAGCGAAACCTTCACCACCCTCAGCGAGAGCTACAACAGCACCCTTGTCCATCAACTCAGTGATAGTACCCTGGTGAACAGAACCTGGAGTGTAGATTGCCTCATACTCATCCCATGGGTTCTTCTCCAACTGCTTGTGGCCGAGGCTCAAGCGACGGTTCTCCTTATCGATTTCGAGAACTACTACATCGATAGAAGCGCCTACAGAAGTGAACTCAGATGGGTGCTTAACCTTCTTAGTCCAAGAGAGGTCAGAGATGTGGATCAAACCATCAACACCTTCCTCGAGCTCTACGAAGATACCGAAGTTAGTGAAGTTGCGAACCTTAGCTGTGTGCTTGCTGCCAACAGGATACTTAGTCTCGATAGCCTCCCATGGATCTTCCTTGAGCTGCTTGATACCAAGGCTCATCTTGCGCTCAGCGCGGTCGAGAGTCAGGATAACTGCCTCTACCTCGTCACCTACCTTCATGAAGTCCTGAGCAGAACGCAAGTGCTGGCTCCAAGACATCTCAGATACGTGGATCAAGCCCTCTACACCTGGAGCAATCTCAACGAATGCACCGTAGTCAGCCATAACCACTACCTTACCCTTCACGTGATCACCTACCTTGAGGTTTGGATCAAGTGCATCCCATGGATGTGGAGTGAGCTGCTTCAAACCGAGAGCGATACGCTTCTTCTCCTCATCGAAGTCGAGGATAACAACGTTGATCTTCTGGTCGAGAGATACAACCTCGTGTGGATCGCTTACGCGGCCCCAAGAGAGGTCTGTGATGTGGATCAAACCGTCAACACCGCCGAGGTCAACGAATACACCGTAAGTAGTGATGTTCTTAACGGTACCCTCGAGGATCTGACCCTTCTCGAGCTTGCCGATGATCTCCTTACGCTGCTGCTCGAGCTCCTGCTCGATGAGAGCCTTGTGAGATACAACGACATTGCGGAACTCCTGGTTGATCTTTACAACCTTGAACTCCATTGTCTTGCCTACGAATACGTCGTAGTCGCGTATAGGGTGAACGTCGATCTGGCTTCCTGGCAAGAAAGCTTCGATACCGAAAACGTCAACGATCATACCGCCCTTAGTGCGGCACTTGATGTAACCCTGGATAACTTCCTCGTTCTCGAGAGCTGCATTAACACGCTCCCAAGACTTGCTGAGGCGAGCCTTCTTGTGAGAGAGTACCAACTGGCCCTTTACGTCCTCCTGGTTCTCTACATAAACCTCAACCTTGTCGCCTACCTTGAGGTCTGGGTTGTAACGGAATTCAGAAGCAGGGATAATACCATCGCTCTTGTAACCGATGTTTACGATAACCTCTTTCTTGTCTACAGAGATTACTGTACCCTCTACAACCTGGTGTTCTGTTACCTTGTTAAGAGTTTCGTCATAGGCCTTCTCGAGGTCTGTTTTGCTGACGTTTGCGCTTGTGCCATTCTCAAACTCATCCCAATTGAAGTCGTCCAATGGCTTTACGTTCTTTAAATCTGACATAAAAAATAATTAAAAAATTAAAATTAATAAAGTTTGACTTTATGTGAATTGTATAAATCGGGCGCAAAATTACTCATTTTCTTTGAGTTACAGGCATTTACTCTTGACTTTCTTCTTTTTGTTAGTAATATTTAACTAAAATCACTGTTTTTGGTGGGTTCCTTCGGGGAAATACATAATATATATATACGCATAACCTTTTAAATGTTCTAGTAACTTCCTCCTCGATATTTCTTCCTGTGATGTTCTTCTCTGTTATCCGAGTTTTCATCTGATTCTATGATGAAAATGAAGAGGGAAGAAAAATAATGGCGAAAGAAAAAACTGGACGAAATTTTCATTTGTATGAAAATGAGTTAAATTCATTAAAAAAAGACACCGAAATGTTGGCGATAACAAAATAATTGTTACCTTTGCGCCCAAAATGTAATGAATATAATAAAATAATAATATGACACTAGTCATCCTTGCCATACTGATATTGGCATATATTCTCATTGCAACCGAGAATATTACCAAGGTGAACCGTGCTGCCGTAGCCATCTTTGCTGGAACGGTAGGATGGGTTCTCTATATCTGTTTCGGTATGGACTTTGTGACCAGTGAACACTCTTCTGATTATTCACGCTATCTGAATCTCGGAATGTGGAACGAGATAGAATCCACCAGTACAACGGTGAAGTATTTTATTGCCCGTAACATCTTCCTTCCTTATGTGGGTAGAGCAGCAGAAATCGTACTCTTCCTGCTAGCCACTATGACGATAGTTGAAATTCTCAATAACAACGGATGCTTCGATTTCATACGCCAGTTGTTACGTACCCGAAGCGCCAAGAAAATGCTATGGATTCTCGCTGCCGTAACCTTTGTTATCTCGGCAAATCTCGATAATCTTACTACAACAGTGATGATGCTTACGATGATGCATGGGGTGATTCCAAACCGTCGTCAGCGCATGGTGTATGGAGGTGCCATTCTTCTTTCTGCCAACTGTGGCGGAGCTCTTACCGTTATCGGAAATCCGGAAGGACTGGTGATGTGGAATATGGGTGCTGTAACGGCTACTCATTATTTCCTGTCGCTTCTGCTGCCATGTCTTGCAGCCTGGCTCATTCCGTTGTTGATGATGCAGCGCATGCTGCCTGAAAGAGTAGAGACAGAATGGATTGCTATGCCATACCGCGGGGATGATACCCGTCTCAATGTATGGCAGCGCTTGCTGATGCTCTTTGTGGGCATCGGTGGATTGTGGTTTATCCCTACCTTCCATAATATTACGAAATTAAGTCCTTTCCTCGGTGCGCTCTGCGTATTGGGCGTACTTTGGATTGTGAACGAGATATTCAACCGTAAACTCATGAATATGGATGCGATGGCTGACCGTCGTACTCCTAGAGTGTTCCAATACGGAGTTGTCCAGATGATTCTCTTCGTGATGGGTATCATGCTTGCCATCGGAGTGGTGAAGGAGACCGGAGCTTTTGACGATTTTTCTACTCTTCTTAACTCTGTCGGTATGGATGATAAGCGTCCTGGCGTGCTGTTGCATGGCGTCTTGGCGGGTATCATCAGTACTGTACTTGACAACTTTGCTACAGCCATGAACTTTTTCTCCCTTCATGATCTGGCAAATGTGAATGATCCTTCATTCAGTATGCTTACTGATTATCATACCAATGGTATCTACTGGCAGATGATTGCATATTGCGTAATGGCTGGTGGTAACGTTCTTGGTATCGGTACAATCAGCGGTCTTGCCCTGATGAAGATGGAACGTATGCACATGGGATGGTATTTCCGCAATATTGGCTGGAAAGCTTTGATGGGTGGCGTCATCGGACTTGCTATCCTTTGGCTCTCCCATATCCTGGTGGCTGGTGCCGCAAACCTAATTATTTAAATCGATAAGCCCAAACAAAGCAAGGGGTATACCCTTGGATACCTACTGTATATGTAGGGGTAATGGATGAAAAACATCATCCTGAGAGGATAATAAACTAACATTAAAAAAATATATATAATATAATAAGGTATAGTTATGGCAAAGATTAAGACTATTGGAATTTTAACATCTGGAGGAGATGCTCCAGGTATGAATGCTGCTATCCGTGCGGTTACCCGTTCGGCTATCTACAACGGTTTCACTGTGAAAGGTATCTATCGTGGTTACGATGGTCTCATCAATGATGAAATTAAAACCTTTTCTACAGAGAATGTAAGCGGTATCATCGGCACAGGTGGTACGATGCTGAAGACAGCCCGTTCTAAGGAATTCATGACCGAGGAAGGTCGTCAGAAAGCATTTGAAACGATTCAGAAAGAGGAAATAGATGCGCTTGTCGTGATTGGCGGTAACGGTTCGCTGACCGGTGCGATGAATTTCGCACGTGAGTTTGATGTATGCTGCATCGGATTGCCAGGAACAATTGATAATGACCTTTATGGTACAGACAATACAATCGGTTATGATACTACGATGAATACCATCGTAGAATGTGTAGACCGCATCCGTGATACTGCGCAGAGCCACGAGCGTATCTTCTTTATCGAGGTGATGGGCCGTGATGCCGGTTTCCTGGCGCAGAATTCAGCTATCGCCAGTGGAGCTGAGGCAGCTATCATTCCAGAGGATTCTACCGATGTAGACCAGTTGGCTCAGTTCATGGAGCGTGGTATCCGTAAGTCTAAGAAGAGTTGTATCGTCATCGTGTCAGAGAGTCCTAAGTGCGGTGCTCTTTATTATGCCGACCGTGTGCGCAAGGAGTTCCCTGAGTTTGATGTACGTGTATCTATCCTGGGTCACTTGCAGCGTGGCGGCCGTCCATCAGCCCGTGACCGTATTCTTGCGAGCCGTACCGGTTGTGGTGCCATCGAGGCTATCATGCAGGGACAGCGCAATGTGATGATTGGTGTACGCAATAACGAGGTGGTATACGTTCCGCTTTCTGAAGCCATCCGCTCAGATAAGCCATTCGACCGTAAACTCATCAAGGTTTTGGACGAGTTGAGTATCTAATTTATAGAGATTGGAGTAAGAAGAAGGGAGTTTGGACTCCTGACTTCTTGCTTTTGCATAGGAAAATGGTTTAAAGGGAACTAAAAATGGTTTAATTAGGTATAAAAGCCGAATAAAACTTTTAATTAATTTGTGGTTTCCATAAATTGTTGTTACTTTTGCAGTCAAGAATAATATAAATATATATAACTTTTAAACTAATAAGCTTATGTCACAAATTAACGGACGTATCTCTCAGATTATCGGTCCTGTTATCGACGTTTACTTCGATACAAAGGGCGAGAATCCAGAGAAGGTGCTTCCTAAAATTTATGAAGCTCTGAAGGTAAAACGTCCAGACGGCCGCGAGCTTGTCATCGAGGTGCAGCAGCACATCGGTGAGGATACAGTTCGCTGTGTCGCTATGGATAATACTGACGGTTTGCAGCGCGGCTTGGAGGTTATCCCTACAGGTAACCCAATCCAGATGCCAGCCGGAGAGCAGATCAAGGGCCGTATGATGAATGTCATCGGACAGCCTATTGATGGTATGAATGAATTGGACATGAAGGGCGCTTATCCTATCCACCGTGAGGCTCCGAAGTTTGACGAACTTTCTACTCACAAGGAGATGCTTGCTACCGGTATTAAGGTGATTGACCTGCTTGAGCCTTACATGAAGGGTGGTAAGATTGGTCTTTTCGGTGGTGCCGGTGTAGGTAAGACAGTGCTTATCATGGAGTTGATCAACAACATTGCCAAGGGACACAACGGTTACTCTGTATTTGCCGGAGTAGGTGAGCGTACCCGTGAGGGTAACGACTTGATTCGAGACATGCTCGAGTCTGGTGTTATCAAGTATGGCGAGAAGTTCCGTAAAGCGATGGAAGAAGGTAAGTGGGATCTCTCACTTGTCGATCCTGAGGAACTTGCCAAGAGTCAGGCTACCCTGGTATATGGTCAGATGAATGAGCCACCTGGGGCACGTGCTTCTGTAGCTCTCTCTGGTTTGACCGTAGCTGAGGAGTTCCGTGATCACGGAGGTAAGAATGGTGAGGCAGCGGATATCATGTTCTTCATCGATAACATCTTCCGTTTCACCCAGGCTGGTTCTGAGGTATCTGCGCTGTTGGGTCGTATGCCATCAGCCGTAGGTTATCAGCCAACGCTGGCTTCTGAGATGGGTGCCATGCAGGAGCGAATCACTTCTACCAAGAATGGTTCCATCACCTCTGTACAGGCCGTTTATGTGCCTGCCGATGACTTGACCGACCCTGCTCCAGCTACCACATTTACTCACCTGGATGCTACCACTGAGCTTTCCCGTAAGATTGCATCTCTCGGTATCTATCCTGCCGTAGACCCGCTGGGTTCTACCTCTCGTATCCTCGACCCGCTGATTGTGGGCAAGGCACACTACGATTGTGCACAGCGAGTAAAGCAGTTGTTGCAGCGTTACAACGAGTTGCAGGATATCATCGCCATCCTCGGTATGGATGAGCTCTCTGATGAGGATAAGTTGACCGTGAACCGTGCACGCCGTGTACAGCGTTTCCTGAGCCAGCCATTCACCGTAGCAGAGCAGTTCACCGGTTTGAAGGGTGTGATGGTTCCTATCGAAGAGACTATCAAGGGCTTCAACGCCATCCTCGACGGTGAGGTAGATGACCTGCCTGAGCAGGCATTCCTCAACGTAGGTACTATCGAGGATGCCAAGGAGAAGGCTAAGCAGTTGCTCGCAGCAGCACAGGCGTAATCTTTAAATCCACGGCTTATGTTACAGCTAAAGATAGTATCTCCTGAGAAAGTAGTCTTCCAGGGTGAGGTAGAGAGCGTACTGGTTCCGGGAACCCTCGGCTCGTTCGAGATTCTCAAGGATCACGCGCCTATCATCTCTTCGCTCGAAGTGGGCAAGGTGGAATACACTACCAAGGAAGGCAAGCAGGTAATGAACATCAAGGGCGGATTCGTGGAATGTAAGAAAAACGAAGTAAGCCTTTGCGTAGAAGTTTAGATAAGTGATTAATTTTTAGTGATTAATTATTAGATAATGGAAAAAGACGAAAAGTTGCGCTTGCAGACTATCAGACAGGCGAGTATCAGGTATAAGCAGATTTCTTTGTGGCTTACAGCAGCAGTGGCTCTTGCCGTGCTCTTTGCCTGCAGATTATCTGCTCAATGCGATGATATGATAGCCCAGGTTGTTAACCCGCTGGTAGTGAGTGCGATATTCTCACTCGTTGCAAGTACTGCTTATGGTGAAGCATGGAAGGCTGTTGCAAAGTCATCGCCTGCTAATCTCGCCAAGTTCTACCTGGCAGCATTGGTGCTGAAGCTGATGGCAGGCACGCTGGTGTTCCTCATCTACGTGCTGGTATGCGACAAGCAGAACATTCTGGGCTTTACCGCCATCTTTGCCCTTTTCTATGTCGTACTTCTCGTGTTCGACTGCATCTACTTCGCTCGGGTAGAGAAAAAGAACCGTCTTTCATAAGCGGTTCTGAAACAAATAATTAATAAACAAAAGTAAGAATTAAAGAATATGAAACATCTCAAGCAATTCCTCTTGATGGCGATGCTGCTCTTCACGCTGGCACCTCTGCAGGTATCGGCTAAGGAGAACATCGATGTGAAAGAGATATTGTGGGGTCATATCAAGGATTCTTATGAATGGCATATCACCAAGGTGGGAGATCATCCCGTAGTGATTCATCTGCCAATCATCGTTAACACCACTTCGGGCTGGCACGTGTTCTGCAGCAGCGAATTCTCGGAAGAGAAAGATGCCAATGGAGACCGTCCAGGACCTTTCAACCTGGTGATTAAGAACGCTGATGCGCAGGCGAATCCCAACAAGATAGTAGAGAAGGTGGGAGGCCAGGAGGTTCGTCCGCTTGACATCTCCATCACGAAGACCGTTTGCGTGCTCTTCATCGATGCTATCATCCTGTTGCTCTGTGTCCTGATACCAGCCCGCTGGTGCAGGAAGCACAAGGTGGATGACCCTGCACCAAAGGGATTTGTGGGACTGATGCACATGTTCATCATGTCGGTATATACCGATGTAATTGAGGCCACCCTGGGTAAGGAGGCGCCAAAGTACGCACCATGGTTGCTTACTTGCTTCTTCTTTATCTTCGTGGCGAACATCATGGGTATCGTACCATTCCCTCCAGGTGGTGGTAACCTGACGGGTAATATCGCCTGCACCGTATTCTTCGGTGTAACGACATTCCTGATCACCAACTTCACCGGTACCAAGGAATACTGGAAGGATATCTTCTGGCCGGAGGTACCAACCTGGTTGAAGGTCCCTGTGCCACTGATGCCATTCATCGAGCTCTTCGGAATCTTTACGAAACCGCTGGCTCTGATTATCCGACTCTTCGCCAACATGATGGCGGGTCACGCCATCGCACTTTCGTTTGCGGCTATCATTTTCATTATGTTCAACATCAGTGAGAATGCTATCGCCAACTATGTGGCAGGTACGGGTATGACAATAGTAAGTGTTGCGATGAGCGCCTTTATGATGCTCCTCGAAGTATTGGTAAGCTACATTCAGGCATTGGTATTCACCATGCTGAGTGCAGTATTCATCTCGCTGGCTCATGTAAAGTCTCATGAGGCTGAGCCAGAGGTAGTGAAGTAGTTTATAGATTATAGATTACGGATCTAATTTCATTCAGATAATAAACAAAGAAAATATAAACAACTTAAATTATTAAGATTATGTTATCACTTTTATTAGCAGCAGAGATTGCAAAGTTGGGTGCCGCAGTAGGTGCAGGTTTGGCCGCTATTGGCGCAGGTATTGGTATCGGTCGCATTGGTGGCCAGGCTATGGACGCTATGGCTCGTCAGCCAGAGAAGATGGGCGACCTCCGTTCTTCTATGATTATCGCAGCTGCGTTGGTTGAGGGTGTTGCGTTCTTCGCTGTCATCATCGCCATCCTGGCAATCGTTATGTAATCATCTCATCTGTCACTATCATCTGTCCCGATAAATGGAAGTCTCAGGCATCAGCCTGATGTCTTTCCGGGGCATGATAGAGATGATTCTAGAGTTAGTTAAAATAAAACGTTTAAGTAAAACTTTAACCAGTATATATGGATTTATTAATTCCTGATAGCGGTTTGCTCTTCTGGATGACGCTGGTCTTCATCATCGTCTTCATCATTCTTTGGAAGGCTGGATTCCCAGCCATCATTAAGATGGTGAACGAGCGCAAGGCTTTCATTGATGATAGTCTGAAGAAGGCTCACGAAGCCAACGAGAAGCTTGCCAATATCCAAAAAGAAGGTGAATCCATCTTGCAGGAAGCTCGCGAGAAGCAGGCTGCCCTCCTCAAGGAGGCTGCCGAAACCCGCGATGCCATTGTAGAGAAAGCACAGGATAAAGCACGCGAAGAAGGCGCGCGTCTCCTCTCTGATGCCAAGAAGCAGATTGAGACCGAGAAGCAGAATGCCATTCGTGAAATCCGCGGCCAGGTAGCAGAACTCTCTGTTCAGATTGCAGAGAAGGTGCTCAAGGCTAAGCTCTCTGACGACAAGGCACAGATGGATATGATAAATCGACTGCTGGACGAGGTTTCTTCTGACAACAAATAGTAAAGCTTATGGATATAGGTGTAATATCGGTGCGTTATGCCCGTGCCCTCATCAAGGCTGCACTCGGCATGAAGCTCGAAGATCAGGTCTACCAGGAGATGCAGACGCTCTTTAAGAGCTACATCGACGTGCCTGAACTGAGATTTACGATAGACAACCCTATGCTTTCCAAAGACAAGAAAGAGGCACTTCTCATCACAGCCCTGGGCAAAGAGCCTACGGAACTGAGCAAGAAGTTTATCGCTCTCGTCTTGAAAGAGGATAGGGAGAGCACCCTGCAATTCATGGCTGCTTCGTATATCACTCTTTACAGGAAACAGAAGAACATCATCCGCGGTAAGCTGATCACCGCCACTGCCGTTGACGCCTCTACAGAGGACAAGATGCGCAAGATGGTGGAGCAGAGAACGAAAGGTACTGTGGAGTTCAAGACCGAGGTGAACCCTGAACTGATTGGCGGTTTCATCCTTGAGTATGATACTTACAGAATGGATGCGAGCGTAAAGACTAAGCTCAACAACATTCTGACACAGCTCAAAAAGTAAAATTAATTAAAGTAAATAACAAAATGTCAGATAAAATTAAACCAAGTGAGGTGTCTGAGGTTCTTCAGCAGCAGCTCCAGGAGGTTAATGGCTCTCAGCAGTTTGACGAGGTGGGTACCGTGCTTACCGTCAGCGATGGCGTGGCTCGTATCTATGGTCTGCGTAATGCCGAGGCTAATGAACTTCTTGAGTTTGAGAATGGAACCATGGCTATCGTCATGAACTTGGAGGAAGACAATGTAGGTTGTGTCCTCTTAGGTCCTACAGCTGGCATCAAGGAGGGACAGAGCGTGAAGCGTACACACCGTATTGCTTCTATCCGCGTAAACGACAACTTCCTCGGACGTGTCGTAAACCCTCTGGGTCAGGCTATTGATGGTCTGGGTGACATCGACCTCACCGATTCTTTCGAGATGCCTTTGGATCGTAAGGCACCTGGTGTAATCTATCGTCAGCCAGTAAAGGAACCTCTTCAGACTGGTTTGAAGGCGGTAGACTCTATGATTCCTATCGGTCGTGGACAGCGTGAGTTGATCATCGGTGACCGTCAGACCGGTAAGACTGCCATCGCAGTGGATACCATCATCAACCAGAAGAGTTTCTATGAGGCTGGCAAGCCAGTATATTGTATCTATGTAGCTATCGGTCAGAAAGCATCTACCGTTGCTGCATTGGTACAGAACCTCAAGGAGCATGGAGCCCTGCCATATACCATCATCGTAAGTGCTACCGCTGCCGATCCTGCAGCCATGCAATATTACGCACCATTTGCCGGTGCAGCTATCGGTGAGTACTTCCGCGACCGTGGTTACTCAGCTCTCGTCGTATACGATGACTTGAGTAAGCAGGCTGTGGCTTACCGTGAGGTATCTCTGATCCTCCGCCGTCCATCCGGACGTGAGGCTTACCCTGGTGATGTCTTCTATCTCCACTCTCGTCTGTTGGAGCGTGCCGCTCGTATCAACGACCAGCAGGAGGTAGCCGAGCAGATGAACGACCTTCCAGAGTGCATGAAGGGTCACGTTAAGGGTGGTGGTTCTTTGACAGCCCTCCCTATCATCGAAACACAGGCAGGTGACGTATCAGCATACATCCCAACCAACGTGATTTCCATCACCGACGGTCAGATCTTCCTTGAGACCGACCTCTTCAACCAGGGCTTCCGTCCAGCTATCAACGTAGGTATCTCCGTATCTCGTGTAGGTGGTTCTGCCCAGATCAAGAGTATGAAGAAGGTAGCTGGTACACTGAAGATTGATATGGCTCAGTATCGTGAGCTGGAGGCTTTCTCAAAGTTCTCTAGCGATATGGATGCCGTAACAGCGATGACTCTGGACCGTGGCCGTAAGAACGACCAGTTGCTGGTTCAGCCTCAGTACCGCCCAATGCCGGTAGGCGAGCAGGTAGCTATTCTCTACTGTGGTGTTCACGGATTGATGCACGACGTGCCAATGAATAAGGTTCGCGACTGTCAGGATCTGTTCCTCGATGCAATGCGCAGCCAGCACGCTGATGTGATTGAGACTTTGGGCGATGGTAAACTCACCGACGATGCCATTAAGGCAGTCGAGGAGACCATGGCTAATGTTGCAGGACAATATAAAGCGTAATAGCCTATGCCGTCATTAAAAGAGATTAAAACTCGCATAGCCAGCGTTAACAGTACCCGTAAGATTACGAGTGCGATGAAGATGGTGGCTTCCAGTAAGTTGCATCATGCTCAGGTAGCTATCCAAAATATGCTGCCTTATGGAAATATGCTGGAACATATCCTCAAGAGTTTCCTGGTAAGTACTCCGAATGTCGACCATCCGTTGCAGTTGGAGCACAAGGAAATCAAGCGTGTAGCTCTTGTGGTATACAGTTCTAACAGCAGCTTGTGTGGTGGATTCAATTCCAACGTTATCAAGATGATGATGCATGCGGTGGACGAGTATAAGGCTCAAGGCATTGACGACATCACGGTATATCCTATCGGACGAAAAGTGGCAGAGAAGGCACAGAAACTGGGTTTGAAGATTGGCGGTAACTTTAATGATCTTGCCGATCATCCTCATGCCAGCGCCTGTGCAGATATCGCCCATTCACTTGCCAAGCAGTATGCTGCTGGTGAGCTCGATAAGGTGGAGATGATTTATCATCACTTTAAGAGTGCCGGTTCACAGATTCTGACCCGCAAGACTTTCTTGCCTATTGACCTCAGCACTGAGTCGATAGGAGTGGACAACGATCGTGACCTTACCTCTAATGTGGCTACGGCAAAGGCTCAGGAATATCTGCGCCAAAAGCAGGCTGAAGCTGACGGACGCCAGAGTTCTGAGGCAAAACCTCTGAATGATGACTTCATTGTAGAGCCAGACTTGGAGACTGTTTTGGAAGTCTTGATTCCTAAGCAGCTTCGTCTGATGATTTATACAGCGTTGCTGGATAGCCAGGCGAGTGAGCATGCTGCCAGAATGGTGGCCATGCAGACCGCTACGGATAATGCCGATGAACTCTTGCGCGAACTCAACTTGCAGTACAACAAGAGTCGTCAACAGGCCATTACCAATGAATTGCTTGATATTGTGGGAGGTAGCGTAAACAACTAAGTTTCCTTCCATCTGTATAATGTTTAATCGGGGTAAATCACTTATTGAAAGAGATTTACCCCGATTTTATGTTTTGTATGCAAATAAAATAGTAAAATTAACACATATTAGGAAAACGGTTAAAAAAACTAATTTTAGCTAAAGTTGCGCTAACATTCTTTCGTTTTTTTTTTTTTTTTGTTAACTTTGCGGCGCGTTTGAGAACTAAACCAGGAAATATGAGGCTTAGTTACCCAAATGGGATTGCGGGTACAGCATCGCCTGGATCAGGGTTGCTCCGAACGACAGAAGCTTTACGAGAAGTATACTGTCTCAATCTCCTTGCTGCTTGTGACGACTCGTTTCGACATAAGGGGGAAGAGAAAATGTGTCTGTATAAGAATACTTAAAATGAAAGAATGGACAATTCAATAAAAGATATCAATCATTCTCTAAGCATACAAGCCGAGACTCTTGGCGAACCAGCCAAGACAGAGGCATCATGGTATGCCATGCGCGTGTTCATGAACAAAGAGGCGCTTTGCCGGGACTTGTTCAACCTGTTCAACAACGTGCTTAAGGATCCTGACCAGATGAAAAACACATTCCCCGAAGATATGATGGGCGATGTGATGGAATATTACGCCCCCTTCGTAAAAGAGAGACATGTAAACAGCCAAGGCAAGAAGATTGTGGTGGAGCGCCCACTCATACCCTCGCTTTTCTTCATGCGCAGCAACAAGCGACAGGCGCTATGCCTGGAGCGGGAACTGTGTGGCAAGGCAAGGCTATATCGCCAGCTGGTGGACTTCGACCCACAGCCCATCGCCATTCCCAACCGACAGATGCAGATGTTCATGATGGTATCGTCGGGCGATCAGGAGGGGCTGGAATATTTCGAGGATGGAGCCTTCAACTGGAAGAAAGGTGAACGAGTCAGGGTCATCGACGGCAGGTTCAAAGGTCTGGAGGGCGAAATCAAGCGCATCAATGGCGACCATCGGCTCATCGTTATGATAGAGGGAATCTGTGCCGTCGCCACCACCTATATACCAAGATGTTTTCTAGAAAAAATATAAAATCATATGAAATATTGTAATTCATTGCTTTCTGGAGCTTTTTGTACGGGACTTCTTGTCCTGTCAGCTTGTGGAACCCCACGACAAATAGCTTATTTCCAGGATTTTAACCAAAATCCTGACACGCTAATCAATCTGAAAAGTGCGGTGATTACCGCCAAGCCAACAGATAAACTCTACATCGGCGTGAAGAGCAAGGATCCACAGATCACACAGCTCTTCAACCTTACGGGAACCGCCACCAGCTACTCTACGTCGTCCATCGCCAAGGATGCCTATTATTATACGGTAGACAGCAAGGGCAACATCGACTTTCCTGTGCTGGGCACCCTGCATGTGGCAAGTCGTACCCGAGAGCAGATTGCCGAGGAAATCAAGAAAGTTCTCGTGGAGCGCAACTTGGTGAAGGATCCCGTGGTGACCGTCAGCCTGACAAATCTCCACTATTCGGTGATTGGTGAGGTGGCACGCCCTGGACAGTATGAAATCGAGGACGAGAAAGTGACTATTCTCGATGCCCTTAGCAAGGCGGGCGACCTGACCATCTATGGCACCCGCGAAGACGTGATGGTGTTGCGCCAGGAAAACGGCCACCAGAAGATATACAAGATCAATCTCTGCTCGGGAAACAGCGTGTTCAACAGTCCGGTATATTACCTGCAGCAGAACGACGTGGTTTACATCAGCCCCAACGAGACCAAGGCTCGCCAGAGCACGGTCAATGGCAACAATGTCAGGAGCACGGGCTTCTGGATTAGCCTTGCCTCACTTGCCACCAGCGTGGCAGTACTTATCAAGAAATAATGTAAGAGTAGAGTGAACACTCACCACTCAACATTCAACACTCAACATTCAAACAATGATTCAGAATAATCAAGCGACGATGCAGAATGCTTCGGGTCGTCGCCCCCAGCAGGCAGAAGACTTCATTCGTCTGCAAGACTTAATGTATCTGTGCCTTGTGCGCTGGCGATGGTTTGTTATCTCGCTCGTCGTCACCCTGGGCATAGCCACTTATTACCTCCTCTCCACGCCGGGTGTCTATCAGCGCACGGCATCCATCCTCATCAAGGAAGACGGCAAGAGCCAGAGCATCAACAGCGATGTGGCCAGTATGTTCTCCGACATGGGACTCTCGGGAGGCAAGTCGAACGTCAACAACGAGTTGATTGCCATTCAGTCGCCAGCCGTCTTGCTGGAGGCAGGCAAGCAGCTTAAACTCGACGTAAACTACAGTGAAGACGGTACCTTCCATCCTGTGGCTCTCTATGGCAGAACGCTGCCTGTAACCGTTCGTTTCTATAGCTTGAACGATATGCAGAGCGCTAATTTGGATGTAGAGGTAAAGCATGGCAACCTGTTTTCCATCGTACATGTGAGTGGCACCGACAAGGCTGGAAACGAAGTGGAATCGGACGAGGAGGTACAGGGCAAGCTGGGCCAGACCGTCCGCACGGCGATGGGCTATGTATGCGTAGACCAGGCACCGGGCTATTCAGCCTTCGTCAATGGACATGAGAGCAGGAAACTGCATGTGACCCGCACCAACCTCTATGCCATGACCGACCATATCAAGGCGTCGCTCTCGGCAAGCATCAGCGAGGAGAAGGCAACAGTCATCGACCTGACCTATAAGGACCAGCTCACCCAGCGCGCCGAGGACGTGCTGAACACTATCATCTCCGTATACCGCAAGAACTGGATAGAGGACAAGAACCAGATGACCGTCTCCACCTCCCATTTCATCACCGAGCGCCTGGGCGTCATCGAGCGAGAACTGGGCGACGTAGACAATGACATCTCCTCGTTCAAGAGCCGCAATCTGCTGCCCGACGTAGAGACCGCCGCACAGCAATACATGCAGAAGAGCGGCGACGTAGACAAGCAGATACTCGAGCTGAACTCACGCCTCTCCATGGCACGCTACCTGCGCGACTTCCTGACGGGCAAGGTGGGCAAGAACCAGCTCCTGCCAGCCAATATCGGCATCAACAGCCCGGGCATCGAGCAGCAGATTACCGAATACAACAAGCAGCAGCTGGAGCGCAACAACCTGGTGGCTAACTCCAGCGAGCAGAACCCATTGGTGGCTGACTATGACCAGAGCCTCGCCTCCATGCGCCATAGCATCGTAACCAGTATCGACAACTTCGTGGTGACACTCAACTCGCAGCTTGGCAACCTGCAGGCAAACGAGGCGCAGACCACCAGCCAGATAGCCAGCAACCCTAGCCAGGCAAAGTACCTGCAAACGGTGGGTCGCCAGCAGAAGGTGAAGGAGGCGCTCTACCTCTTCCTCTTGCAGAAGAGAGAGGAAAACGAGCTTTCCAAGGCTTTCACCGCCTACAACACGCGCATCATCACCCCTCCTACGGGCGACATCAAGCCCGTGCAGCCTGTGCGCCGCAACATCATCCTCGTGGCTTTCGTTCTCGGATTCCTGATACCTGTGGTAGTCATCTTTATCCGTGAGAACATGAACACGACGGTGAGGGGCAGAAACGACCTCAAGAACATCACCATACCATTCCTCGGTGAGATACCATACTGCATCAGTCGCAAGAACAGACCAACTCTTCTGCAGCGCATCCAGTTCTGGAAGAAGCCGAAGGAGACGCGACAGATTGTGGTGAAGGCAGGCAAGCGCGACATCGTGAACGAGGCGTTCCGCGTGCTGCGCACCAACATGGAGTTTATGATAGGCACCCATCCCGAGCAGAACGTCATCATCCTTACGTCTTTCAACCCAGGCTCGGGCAAGAGTCACCTGGCAGGCAACATCGCCATGTCGCTCGCCATCAAGAAGAAGAAGGTGCTCGTCATCGATGGTGACCTCCGCCATGGTTCCACATCCATGCTCGTGGGCAGCCCTGGCGAGGGACTCAGCGACTATCTCAACGGCAGGACCGATGACCTGGAGGGCATCATCTGCCATGGCGAGGAGTATGGACTGGTGAAGGATTTCGACGTGCTGCCTATCGGTACCATGCCGCCTAACCCTACGGAGCTCCTCTTCACCGACCGTCTGGAGAAGATGATCAGGCAGATGAGGGGTGAGTACGATTATGTGTTCATCGACTGTCCACCAGTGGAAATCGTGGCAGATACCCAGATTATAGAGAAACTTGCCGACCGCACCATCTTCGTGGTACGCTCGGGCTTGATGCAGCGCAGTATGCTGGGCGACATCGAGCAGTTCTACAAGGACAAGAAATTTAAGAATATGTCGCTCATTCTGAACGGAACCAAGGCTCAGGGCGGCCGCTACGGCCACTACTATCGCTATGGCTACCACTATGGCTATGGCTACGGCTACCACTACGGCTCCGACAAGAATGGGGGGCAAAAATAGGAAAGTAGAAAATTGGATAAAAGAATAGAAAAATATGAATATATTCCGTGAGGCGTTCCGTTGGATTTGCAATCCGACGGCAAGCAAGAAAGCATCATCAGAGAGACTCCCCGGCGGCATCGACTGGCACTGCCACATCCTGCCCGGCGTGGATGACGGATTTCAAGAGGTAAAGAAGTCGTTGGAAATGTTGTGCCTTTACGAAGGCGCAGGCATGAGGGATGTCTGGTTTACGCCTCATATTATGGAAGACGTACCCAACGAGACCACCCATTTGCGCCAAGTATTTGCCGACTTCCAGAAACAATATCAGCAGGACTTCGCCGAGCGAAACCCTGCTGACAGAAAAATGCTCCGGCTGCATCTCGCAGCCGAAAATATGCTAGATGCGCTCTTCGAAAAGCGCCTGAAGGCAAACGACCTGTTGCCGCTGGGCGAGGATGGCAAGCTTCTGTTGGTGGAGACGAGCATCTTCTCTGCCCCGATGAATTTTCATGCCCTCCTGGAGCGCATCAAGAACAAGGGCTACACGCCCGTGCTTGCCCATCCTGAGCGCTACCTCTATATGGAGAAGCGCGATTACGAGAAGCTCAAGTTGATGGGCATAAAGTTCCAGCGAAATGCGTTCTCGATAGATGGGCAGTATGGCAAGAAGGTGCAGAAACGATGCAAGTGGCTTATGAAGCACGATATGTACGACATGGTGGGCTCCGACATGCACCGCCTCGGCATCTTCTGGCAATACTGGTAGAATTAGAACTTAAGGTTAAGGTTTGATTACTGGGAATTTACTGGCAGCTCTGTACGCAGAATGCGCTAGCTACGGCGGTAAGTACGGTGATGATGAAATTGATCACCTTCTTGATGGTTTCTTTCTTCATAGTTCAAATTAAAATTAAAAATTCAACACTCAACATTCAACATTAAGCATTAAAGTGGAAATTTTTTCGCTGCATCGAAGCAAGGGCATGCCTTCGGGGTGGTGCCCGGCAAGTCACGATGACCCACTATCTTAGCCTGTGGGAACGTGATCTTGAGCTTGCGCAGCAGATTCCACATTGCGTCATACTGGGCCCGGGTAAGGGTGTCGGCAGGACGCCCCTCGTCATCCAGCCCGCCCTCGTAGCAGATGCCGATGGAGCAGCGGTTGTATGGGCGGGCATGTGAGCCCACCTCCAGCAGCTTTCTGAACTGCGTGATGCTTCCGTCCTTGTGGACATAGAAGTGGTAGCCCACGGTGCGGAATCCACGCTTCTTGTGGTCGCGCATCAGTTGCTTGTCGGTGTAGTTACGGTCGGCACGTGTTGCCGAGCAATGAATTACGAGAAAACGGACGCTCAGAGGTGAGTCCATCATCTCGCCGTTCTCTGTGTAGGCGAGCAGGAGATGCTCATTGAGCACCTCCTCGCCGCCAATCGTCATCGGAAATCGATCTTGTGTCATTTTCGGTCAATTGATTTTAAAAACTTGTTAAGGGGATTTTCAATCCCCGGTTACTCAAGTCCATCGCCTTCCGAACTGCTGCCTGGGTTAGTGGTAGAGCCAGAGTCGCTCTTGCCTGTATCTCCCGATGGTGTAGTTGTTTCGGTGTCGGTGGTGGTCGAAGACTTCTTTTTCTTAGCACCATACTTCTTCAAGTTGGCGTCGAGGTTGAGATTCACAGAGCGGAAGTCGCCCGTGGCGCGGGCTTTCATTCTTACTCCTTCGATGTTCTTAGATACGTTGAAGTCGTCGGCGTTCTCTGCACCCATCTTGTTCTTGATGCTGATGTAGAAGATGGCGAGGTTGTCGAGCTTTACATTCTTGCCCATGAGCAGGAGCTCCTTGATGTGGGTCACGGCATCGATGAGGATGCCCTTGATGGTCCCGGCTGAGAATGGAGAGTTGTGACCATGCATGTGGTCGGCGAGCTCATCGAGATCTACAGTTTCACTAATGTGGGGCTTGGCGTAGTACTTGCCATAAGCCTTCACGTTCTTCTTGTTGTTGTTCTTCTTTAAATCGTACTCAATCATAAGGCTAATAAATTGTTTTATGGTTCGTGTTTCGTGTATTAAAGCGCTGCGCAGTGCTTGTTTCTTGTTTACGGTTGCAAAGATACGACTTTCAGAAGAGGCTTCTGTACGATAGGGGTGAGATAGGGATACGATGGGGCATAAAACTGGAAAACTCAGTATTATGGCTCGCCCAGATACTCATAGATGAGCAGCGTCTGGCGCATGGTGAAGGTCTTCGCCAACCGTTCGTAGCCCTCTCTTCGCAAGGCTTCAAGCAGAGGCGGACAGTGGTTTACCATTCGCATCAGGTGGTTTAGTGCCACGTGTTTCGACTGCTCCGGAAAGTAGAGCTTGGCAAGCTCGAATTTTTTGTATATCTTGATTTTCATATAGATTTGACTTTTATGAATCGCGGTAATAATACTTAGCGTTTCTCTTGATGATACTTAGCGTTGCTGGCAATGCTGGTTAGCACTTGCCAGAATGCTGCTTATTGTTGGTCAGAACCATTCTGGCTATCCGTAGCTATGGTTCTGTACGGTTTCAGGTACGTTTCTGCGCATTCGTTTGGACTGCAGATCGCCTCGGTGTTGATTTCTCCCGGATTTTTCTCTATTACGAGCCATCCGTTGCCTTTGGCGCGGTGTACCTTCTTGAATCCCAGTCTCTGCATCACGGCGCTCAGATTCTGGTGACTCATGTTGCGGCTCAGGGCGGGACTTCCGCCTATGCGCTCCATGATTTCCGATGAATAGCGGAACTTTACATATTGAGGGGCGGTGTCTGATTTCGGCACCTTGTAGAAGCGCAGTATCTGGTCTTCCATGAAGTTGGAAACCATGAACATGCCGTTGTGCTCCCTCATCACGTCGATGTCGACGGTGGTGAGCCAGTATACCCAACCCTCTTCCTGGTTCTTCACCCGATTGGTTACCTCTTGTCCCAGAGCTACAGCCTGGGCATAGACGTGCTGGTAGTCGATGGGTGTCTCCCTAGGGCTCTCGATATTGTCTACGAACCATGGTGAGTAGCGGCGGTTCTCCTCGTCGGTGATGATCTGTATGCTGTTGCTGGTGCCACAGAGGGCACCACGGTGCAGCAGTTCCGAACGATACTTGTCGTAGGGGCGGCGGATGGAGAACACCAGCTTGGTGACGTTGCTCTTGAGGGCGCTCAGCCCCTTGCCGAAGGTAGACTCCAGCTCGTCGAGGCATATGAGTGCCTTGCTTGAGAAAGCCTCCATGAAGTCCTTGTCGGTATAGTTGGCGGTTGACTCGTTGATGAAGTACTGGCGCAGGCATGGTGGCAGGATATAATAGAAGAATGTGGTTTTGTTGATGCCACCCCTCCCGATGAATATCAGGATGGTCTGGCTCACCACTCTCGGCGATACCCATGCCACCACCATCGATACGAGCCATTTCTTGAAGAAGTATCTGAACTCTTCCTGCGAGTGGTGGTAGCCAGGGCAATAGTTGATGGTTACCCGATTGGCAAGCTCGTCGATGTAGTCGGTCTTTCCGTCCCATTTGGGCAGACTCCTGAGATATTCGTCAAAGGGATTCCAAGGCTCGCTGAAGTCGCTGTTGATGATGGCGTGCAGCTTGATGGCGGTCACTTCGAGTCCCATTTCGTCCATCTGGGTCCAGATGGTGTTCTCTATGTTGTCGTCGATGCGGGTCCACTTATGGTATTTGCCTTTGATTATATCGCGACTCAGCACCTCGTGAAATCCCGTCACCTCATTGTGGTGAAACTCGTATCTCATCGAGAGCCACTGCTTGATTACCTTGACTGTCGGCTTACCCGAGAAGCCCTCGCCTTTGCGGTAGAAGTGCCAGGTGCCTAGTTTCTCGGTGTGCTTGTAGCATGATTTCATCACGCTGTCAGCATCGGGATAGTCGGAGCTGAAGTTGCTTTTGGCGTAGGTCATTGCCTCTTCCTTGTCTATGCCATAGCGCACGCACACCTTGCCGAAGTGGAGCACATACTCGTTGTGGGCACCGCTCTCAAACTTGTAGCCCCACGTGTCGAGTAGGTTCAGTATGTGCTGCGCTGCCTCGTCCATAGAGGGTACCCCTTTGCCCAGTGCCACCATCTTCTGGCTGTTTCGCTTGCGCTTGCTGGCACGTTTGGCATATTTCGCCTCGTTGGCCTTCTTGGTGTAGAGCGCCTTCAGGTCGTGGGTGTCCAGGCCGAAAGGCTCTGCGTCCCAATGGAAGTAGGCGGTAGGGTCGTGGGCGAGTCCGCACATCCGGGTGATGTCTACGCATTGCTCGTCGGCAGGCACGCCTAGCAACTTACTGTAATAGCTCATCGCCTTGCGTATGATCACATCGAAAAGTTCCAGTGCGGTCACCTCGTCGTCATCTATGGGCAGGTATCTGGAGATGATGCGCAGGCCTCGTTGGCTCACGGTGATGAACCTCATCATGGTGTGAGGGTCGGCGTCCGCCTTCTGTACGACCTCCTTCATCTTTTCTGCAGGAATCTTGTCGATATCCACGGCGATCATCTGGGTGGTCTTCACCACGTTGCGCAGTTCCTTGCCCCGTCCGTCCATGAGCACGGAGGTAGTGATGCCTGGCATCATCACCTTGGTTTGATGAGCGAGCTCGCTGCTGATGCGCATGTTCTTGCGGTAGTCTTCGGTACGAGCCTGGGTCATGGCGTCGAGGGTGATAATTCGCTGCAGTTCATCAAGACTGATGAGTTGTCTGCTTTCGCTGGAGGCGATAGCATAGAAGAAAGATGGTAATACCATTTCTTGTCTTTGTTGTTGTTCTTTTGTTGTCATTTTTAAGCCAATGATTAGAAGTTGATGTAAAATTGAATCATACAGATTCCGCCGCAAAGCTAAGCATAAAATTTGGCATTGAAAACAAAAAGTTCCGATTTTGGAACATAACATAAAATTTTCAGTATGTTTTTCAAAAAAATCAAAAGTGAAGTCATGGGAATCAAGGATTCCTACGACTACAGACGGACATGATTTCTGTCCACAAGTGTTTTAATCTTTTAGTCCACAACGTGTTCTGGGCTATGCGTGAAGAACTGAAGGAAGACCGTTTTGAGGGTGGTCTTACTGAGGAGGAGAAGCATTGGGCTTCCACCAAGTCAGCCATCCGCAAGGAGTTCCGGCTGTCTGATGCGTACACCAAGAGTCTGGAGGCGATGGACCGTGATGTTTCCATCGACGACTACTGGGGCGCGATACGTTGGATGGAGTCGTTGGTTGGCGAGGCTCACAGGGACGAGCTGCTTCGTCTGATTGACGGGTTGCTGGAACCATTGTCGCCGAAATGAGCGATTTTTAGATTAGCAAACAAAGCGTGAAGTGTGAAGGGGGTATATGAACTTTAGCGTGAAAAGAGTGTTAAAAAGAAGGCATAACTATCTGATACCCTTTCTCTTTATCTTTTGCGCACGTTGTATATACAAAAGTTCTTATACACCCCCTTCACACCCACCCAAAAATACTTTGAGAGGGGAAAAGGCATTCCCTCCTCACTATGGCATCCTGATTTCTACGAGAGAAAAAGCTATCCTCCCCAAGATTCAGGATGCTTTATAACAAAAGATTATACAGCGAAAAGTAGCTTAGTAGTGTGGGCGCTACATAATCACCCACAACGCATCCTGTAGTTCTCATTCGGGAAGTAAGTCCCGAAAGAGGCTCAGGATGCTTATTATTCAAGAACTTAAAACAATGCGTAATTTTAATCAATTAAAAATTGCCGTAGCCGGAACCGGTTACGTAGGACTCAGTATTGCTACGCTTTTATCCCAACATCATGAGGTAACAGCAGTAGATGTAATTCCCGAGAAAGTAGATAAACTGAATCATCATATATCACCGATACAAGATGAGTATATCGAAAAATATCTGGCAGAGAAACCTCTGCATCTCACAGCAACCTTGGACGGCAAGTCAGCTTATAAAGATGCAGACTTCGTAGTCATTGCAGCACCAACGAACTACGACCCAGTGAAGAACTTCTTCGACACCACTCATGTAGAAGAAGTTATCGACTTGGTCCTGGAGGTGAATCCCGATGCAGTGATGGTAATCAAGAGTACCATCCCAGTAGGTTACACTCGAAGCCTATATCAGAAGTATGCTAAGAAGGGAGTGAAGCAATTCAATCTCCTTTTCTCCCCGGAGTTCCTCCGAGAGAGTAAGGCACTCTATGATAATCTTTATCCAAGCCGCATTATCGTTGGTTATCCAAAGATTATCGAGCGCCCTGAGTTCGCAGAAGAAAACGAGGCAATCAAGACTGTAACCAATGTCGAGATGATGAAGGAAGCTGCCAAGACCTTCTCTCAACTTCTTGTTGAAGGCGCTATCGCATCACAGTCCGTAGGCAATTCAACACTTAACACTCAACATTCAACATTAGAAAACAAGGGCATCCCTTGTTTGTTTATGGGCATGAAGGAAGCAGAAGCCGTCAAGCTCTTCGCCAATACCTATCTTGCCCTAAGAGTAAGTTACTTCAATGAGTTGGATACATACGCAGAGGTCAAGGGCTTGGATACCAAGGCAATCATTGATGGCATAGGTCTTGACCCACGTATTGGAACCCATTACAATAACCCAAGTTTCGGATATGGTGGTTATTGCCTACCAAAGGATACCAAGCAGCTTCTGGCAAACTATGCCGATGTTCCGGAGAACTTGATTGAGGCAATTGTTGAGAGTAATCGTACTCGCAAGGATTATATCGCAGATGCTGTGCTCAGAAAGGCTGGTTATTATAATGAGAATAGTAGCTATGATGCAAGCAAGGAGCACAATTGTGTGATAGGAGTTTATCGCCTGACGATGAAGAGTAACAGCGATAATTTCCGCCAGTCTGCCATCCAAGGCATTATGAAGCGTATCAAGGCAAAGGGTGCAGAGGTAATCGTCTTTGAGCCAACATTGGAAGATGGCAGCACCTTCTTCGGTAGTAAGGTGGTGAACGATATGGCAGCATTCAAGGCTCAGAGCCAAGCCATCATTGCCAACCGCTATGATGCTTGTTTGGATGATGTAAAAGATAAGGTATATACACGAGATATATTTAGAAGAGACTAGTTATGGTAGATTATAATATTAGTCTAGATGGTAAGACCATCTTGGTGACAGGTGCGGCAGGATTCATCGGAAGCAATCTTGTAAAGCGCCTTTTTAATGATGCTAAGAACATCAAGGTAATCGGTATCGATAGCATTACCGATTATTATGATGTGAACATCAAGTATGAGCGATTGAAGGAGATTGAAGCTTTAGATAAGGATTGGACATTCGTTCATGACTCCATTGCCAACAAGGAAGCTGTAGAGAAGATTTTCTCTGAAAATAAAATCTCTTTAGTAGTCAACTTAGCAGCTCAGGCAGGTGTGCGCTATAGCATCACCAATCCAGATGCTTATATCCAGAGCAATCTGATAGGATTCTATAACATTCTGGAGGCTTGCCGTCATCATGAGGTAGAGCATTTGGTTTATGCTTCTTCTTCATCTGTTTATGGTAGTAACAAAAAAGTTCCTTATTCTACTGATGATAAGGTGGATAATCCTGTAAGTCTGTATGCAGCTACCAAGAAGAGCAACGAGCTGATGGCTCATGCTTACTCTAAGCTTTATAATATCCCAAGCACTGGTTTGCGTTTCTTCACCGTTTATGGTCCTGCTGGTCGTCCAGATATGGCATACTTTGGTTTTACCAATAAACTGGTGAATGGTGAAACCATCAAGATTTTCAATTATGGAAACTGCAAGCGTGATTTCACTTATATAGATGATATTGTAGAGGGCATCGTAAGAGTGATGCAGCATGCGCCGGAGAAACAGAATGGTGAGGATGGTCTGCCTATCCCTCCATACAAGGTATATAATATAGGTAACAGTCACCCAGAGAATCTTTTAGATTTCGTTACGATTTTACAGAAAGAGTTGATTCGTGCTGGTGTGCTTCCTAAGGATTATGACTTCGAGGCGCATAAGGAACTTGTACCAATGCAGCCTGGTGATGTGCCTGTAACCTACGCTGATACTACACCATTGGATCAAGACTTTGGGTATAAGCCAGATACGTCGCTTAGAGAGGGACTTAGGGCGTTTGCACAGTGGTACAAGAGATATTATGTGAGAAAATTTAGTTAAAATAAATATATTCATTGAACACTAATTATGTGATTTTTATGATTGCTTCAAAACAAGATTTAAAAATATATTTAGATGCGGATAGAAGGGCAAACCATATTTCCGGTTTGTCTTTGTTTTTTAATAAGACATGGCGTTACTTAAAGTATATGAGAAAGATAGAATATCTTACCAATTGTAGACAAGGAAAATTGTCCAAAATATTACTCTTATGGTATCGTTACAAGTTTAGGAATCTTAGTGTTTTAACTGGAATCTCTATACCTCCTAACACCTTTGGCAAAGGTTTATATATTCCTCATTATGGTGCTATTGTAGTGAATGGTACCGTTCGTTTTGGAGATAATTGTGTCATTCAGAATGGTGTTAATGTCTCCGATAAGGTCTGGGGGGGCAACATTGTTACCTTGGAGCTGGCGCAAAAATCTTAATAGGAGTTCATCTTGGAAACCATACTATAGTTGGTGCTAATGCTGTAGTTACTAAGTCTTTTGATGAAGAGAATGTCGTATTGGCAGGTGTTCCTGCTCGAATTATTTCCCACAAAGGATTTAAGGATAGGAAAACCGTTTGATAAAGTAGCAAATGATTTATTTAATTCTTATATTATTGTTTCTATTTCCCGTATATGCTTGTGATTATAAATTGTGGAATTACGGGAACAGTTATGAGAGAGGGAATACATATAAAGGATATTACTTTTTTCTTTATATTGTGGTCGTGTTGTTCTTGGGACTGAGAAATTATGTTGGTGGCGATACAATCGGTTATATGGATATGTGGAAAAAGATTCCTTTTCTGGAAGGACTTTCTAAATTTGACTTTTTGCACGCCAAGTATGCTCCTATGTGGTATATAACCAACAGTTTTTGTAAAACCATCAATTCTAATTTCTATTCATTCCAAATATTTCATGCAATATTAGTTAATGGAGTTATATTCTACATAGTTAGCAAGTATTGTCAGTATCGTTTTACTGTAATATTCTTCTATGTAGTTGCGACAATGCTTTATTTCAACTGCGAGATTTTAAGAGAGTCACTCAGTCTGAGCTGTGGTTTACTGGCAATGAATCATTATAAAGAAAAAAAATGGGTACAATATTTTTCTTGGAGTTTACTTGCTCTGTCTTTTCACAAGTCTGGTATAGTGTTATTGGTAATTCCTTTTTTGTATAGGTATTCTGCATCAACTATTAATTATAAACAACTTCTAATTCTGTTGATTATTGGTTTTATTTTTAGTAGTTTTTTGCTTAAACATATTGTAGGAAGTTTCTTGCCATTTTTTTCAGATTCTTTTGAGGAATATTCTCAAATGAAAAGAGCAACGATTTTTGGTAGTGTTAGATCTTGTTTAATAGTTTTATTAGTAGCTTATTTAGTGAAACAGTATGAGACTGCTAATAACTGTATGTCTGCGACAGTTATTGTAGGAGCGAAGTTTTATTTGCTGACACAGATCTTAGGACTTTTTCTACCTATTTTTTCCACTCGTTTTGTAAATTACTTTCAGATATATTATTTAATATTATTGGGTGATTTTATCTGGAACCACTATGGAGCGAAGAAAATATTAATTTTTGCCTTATATGCTAATTTTATATTTGGTGTGGTAAAACATCAGGCTAGAGATGTTTCTGATTGGGTAAGTTCCACTTCTCATGGTTATTATTTTTATCAAATATATTACCCATATTACTCAATTTTTGATGATATTCCTTATGATGAGTTAAACCATAGAAAGAATATTTATTATCAAGAGCGTTTAAATCGATTAAAGCACGAATAATGAAACAGCATGTATTGTTAGTAGATTTTAGCTTTGCTAAATATACACAAATCAGTCAGGTGAGTTGCGTTTCGAGTTTCTTGTCTCCACCTATATGGAAGAGACTTCTTAGCTTGTTTACACATAAATTATATTTGGAAGATAATCCTAATTTGGAAAATGTGATCCAACAAATGGATGTTATCATTCTATTTGACACAAGAAAGAATTATGACGAGGTAGCGAGACGTATAGAAAGAGTTTGTAGTCCAACTGCAAGATTAATATTTTATTCTTGGAATCCACTCTGCGAGTCTAAAGCTCATTCTAGATTAAGTGAAAGGTGGATTAAAGCGACTTTTTCAAAAAAAGATGCTGCTTGCGCTGGATTCATTTATGTAGGTTCATTTTATTTCAAAAACGTATTAACAGAAGACGTATTAACAACTAAATGGGATGGGCTTTTCATAGGGCAAGATAAGGGGAGAAGAGAAATGCTTTATAAAGTTGCAAGTTTATATAGGAAGAACCGATTACAGTCGAGAATTATTTTAGTTAATAACCGTAAGGCTTTGTTTAGCAGAAGATATTCTTGGCATATTGATTATAATGTAGTATGCAAAAATGTTCAAGCAAGCAATTCTGTTATTGAGATTCTTCAGGAAGGACAAGAAGGAATTTCTTTGAGAGCTTTTGAATCTATGTTTTATGAGAAGAAATTAGTCACCAACAACCAACATATTGTCAATTACGATTTTTACAATTCTCATAATATATTTATTCTAGGTAAGGATGATGAATCTGGTTTTAAGGCTTTTATTCAATCTCCTTATGTAAAATTAAGTGACGCTATCGTTGAGAAGTATAAAATGGCAAGTTGGTTGAATAGAATGTTAAGTTTATGAATTCAAATAAAAAGAGTTTCCTTAAGACTTCTTCTTATGCCGTGTTTTCACAAGTTGTATCCTTGTGTTGTGGGCTAGTTACATCTTTATTGCTTCCAAAAATTTTAGGAATCGAACAATTTGGTTATTGGCAATATTTCTTCTTGTGTAGTAGTTATGTAGGGCTTCTTCATTTCGGCTTTAGCGATGGTATATATTTGGCTTTGGGCGGTAAGAAGTTTTCCGAAATCAACAGGAAACAGTATTATCCCCAATTGCTGTTGGTGTCGTTTCTTCAAATGGTCATAGCCTTATTGGTTGCTCTATATTCGTACCTGTTTCTGAAAGGCGCTTATCAGGTTGTTTTTTATTTCCTCGGTGTTTATATCATTATTGAGAATGTATATAAGTTGTTGTCGTTTGTCTTGATGGCAACCGATAAAATGCGTTATTATTCCAAGACTGTTGTAATAGACAAGGTGACCTTCTTGGGGCTTTTGTTTGTGTTTCTGGTTCTCTTTAACAAAGATTCATTTGTCAATGTTATTTTCTCTTATCTTTGTGCCCGTTTCATAGCCTTAGCATTTGTTTCCACTTGCTTTGGGAGATTCTTCGATTTCACAGTCACATCCAATTTGTTTGTCAGAAATAATCTACGTGCTACATGTGGAAATATGATAGTGGGAATATCGTTGACAATTTCCAATTTGTTGAGTACCTTCATCATAGGCTCTGGTCGTTTCTTTGTAGAGCATAATTGGGGTATTTCTGTTTTTGCCAAGATATCGTTTGCAGTATCTTTGTCTATGTTCGTTTTGACATTCATTTCACAGATAGGGTTAGTTTTGTTTCCGTACCTTTGTAGGATGGAAAAGGATAAACAAAGGCAGATGTTGGATATGCTAACTTTTGTTATAGGACTCTTTGCGATGGTTTGCTTTATCGGCTTCGTTCCTCTGTCATTGATAATAAAGACTTGGATACCAAAGTATGTGGACAGCCTGAGCTATTTGATGATTTTATGTCCTATAGCTCTTTTTGAGACGCGGATGGTATTGGTTTTCGGTACCTATTTCAAGACGTTCAGAAAGCAAATTGTATTGTTGAAAATCAATTTGGCTTCAGTGCTGTTTGCTGTATTCTTTTATTATCTGTCTTCGAATGTGGTGAATTGTATTAATATGCTTGTTATGGGTATGTTGGTTAGTATCATGTTGAGAAGTTATTTGTGTCAGTTTTATCTATATCGTTATTTGAACGTTAAATTGGATAGGTTTGTAATTTGCATGGAAATACTGACCTCTGTTTTTATGATTCTTGCTTATAATCTGTTTGCAAGTATGTTACTGTTTTCTTTGGTCTATGTCGTTTCTTTGACTATTCTGGCATTAGTTCGTAAAGAGAAAATCAAATATAGTTATTTATTAATCAAATCTTGATGGAAAAGTTGCTTTTTATTGCTTCCATTCAATATGGAGAACCTCCCACTGGTGGTGGGGCGCAAGCCAAAAATCAATTGTTGTTGGCACATCTTAAAAAGTATTATGACGTGAGGTTCTTTGATACTTGGAACAAGAGTTCTATTGTCTGTTTGTTGTCTGCTCTCGTTTATGTAATTCTTTATAAGTGTAAATGCGTGTTGTCTATCTCTGGGCGTGGTGCTTTGTGGTTAGGCAAGATCTTGAAAATCTTGCATGTTCATAGACAAGTCATTTACTTTGTTATAGGAGGAGACTTGGGAAAAAAAGTAGAGGGGCATTTGAATAATGTCTCTGTATTAAAATCATTTCATAAGATTTTAGTACAGGGACATTACATGAAGGTTCAGCTTAACAATGTGGGGCTGAGCAATGTAGAAGTCTTGCCTAACTTTAAGCCGATAGGAGAGTTGCCTGCGAAAAGAAATCGCCCAACTGGGGGCATTAAGTTCGTATTTTTAGGACGTTTGATAGAGGAGAAAGGTGTTGGCTTGCTCATAGATGCATCCAGAAAATTGTATGAAGAATATGGCAAGAAATTTTTAGTGACTTTTTACGGTTCGCAAACAAATACATATTCACAGGGATATTTTGACACCTTGGATTGTGATTACATGTCGTATGGTGGCTTTTTAAACTTGAAGTCGAAAGAGGGATTGAGACAACTTTCTGAATATGACGTGATGGTATTCCCTACATATTTTGAGGGCGAGGGATTTCCAGGTGTGTTGATTGATGCTTTCAAGGCTGGTCTTCCCGTGATAGCTTCAGATTTCCATGCAAATCCAGATGTTATTTCAAACTCTTCATTAGGTGTGCTCATAAAGCCAAAAGATGTCGATAGTTTGAAATCAACAATGCTTGAATTTATAGAAAACCCTTCAAGAATACCGATTATGTCTATGGCTGTTCAAAAGGAGGTATGCAAATATGACATAGACAAGGTGTTAAATAAGGAAAAATTGAACAGAATCTTTGAAAAATGATACAAAGCAAACGTTTACTTTGGGCCGATTCACTCAAGGGATGGGTCGTAAGTGGAGTGAGAATACTATTGCCTTCAGGTAGCGATGCTGTTATTGTTGGTCTTAGTTTTGTGTTATGCTTGTTTCTGACGTTCTGCATCGTAGAAGGTTTGAAGAAAAATAAAATCACAGCCAAGGTTCTTCTTGGCAAATTATAAGCAAAAAAATGAAAATTGTAAATATAATAGGGGGATTAGGTAACCAAATGTTCCAGTATGCATTTGCTTTAGGTCTAAAATCCAAATTTCCTCATGAGGCTATTAAAATTGATTTGTCTCATTTTAAAGGTTACCCATTACACAATGGATATGAATTAGAACGAGTTTTTGGCTTGAAACTCTTGGATGTTGCTTCATCTGTTGACTTAATGAAGGTATCATATTTTGTTCCAAATTATAAACTCTCACGGCTTGTGAGAAGAGTTTTCCCACATCGGAAGTCTGAGTACATCGAGCCAAGATTGTTTACTGATTGGAGTCACGATATAAATGCAATAAAGGGTAATTGCTATTTTGAGGGAAGCTGGCAAAATTTCAACTACTTCGAAGACATAGAGGTTGATATTCGTAATGCTTTTTCCTTTAAAGACAAGCTTCAAGGCGAAAATTTACAAATCGCTAATTTGGTGGAATCAACCAATAGTGTTTCTATACATATAAGAAGAGGAGATTATTTGTTGGAGGATGAATATGCTGGTATATGTGATGTGCCTTATTATAGCAATGCAATATCATATATAAAAAATAATGTTGCTAATCCTCATTTCTTTATATTTTCTAATGATATTGATTGGTGTAATGAGCATATTGTACCATTATGTGATACTGTAACGTTGGTCTCAGGAAATTCAGCTGAAAAGGCTTATGTTGACATGCAATTAATGTCAATGTGTAAACATAATATAATAGCTCATAGCTCTTTTAGTTGGTGGGCAGCGTGGCTAAATGGGCATGCTGGTAAAATTGTTATTGCTCCTTTTGAATGGATGCATCGACAAGGTTTGACGGATAAACCGCAAATGCCAGATTGGAAATTAATGAAGAATATATAGAATTAAACGGTATGAGTTTAGAGCAAAAAATTAATTATCAGTTGAACAAAGTTCCTGGTGTGAAGAAATACATCAAACGTGCATATCAGTTAGGATGTTATACTGTGAGTAAGAAGATAAAATCAGAGGGGAACATCGAAAAGGTTTCGCCAAATGACGATAAAGAGTACTTTTTTGGTTATTACGATAAGTCGCCATGGGATGCAAGTATGCGCTATTTGATTTGTATGAGGGCGATTAATACTTGGAGCGAACCTGACCCGAAAGGGACTGCAGATATATTGCTGATCGATACTGACGTCAATAATGGGGTGAGAAAAATCGCAACTACTCATACGTGGAATGTTCAGCAAGGTTGTATGGCGCAATGGCTTGGTCCAGATTTTAAATCTCGTATTTTGTATAATGATATGCGTAATGGTAAGTATTGCTCTGTAATCTTGGATATCGTTACAGGTGAAGAACGAATATTGCCTTTGCCATGTTATACGGTGTCATCGGATGGTAAAACTGCGTTATCCTTGGATTTTTCTCGTTTGCATAACTTGCGATTGGGATATGGATATGCTGCTCTTCCTGAAAAAACTAAAGGCATTGCTCTTCCAGATACTGCTGCTATTTGGAGGATGAACTTGGAAACTGGTGAAGTTGTTGATTTGCTAAAATATACAGATTTCTCTGGATTTCAACCACGCCATGAAATGCAAGAAAAAGGCTCTGTTCATAAAGTGAACCATTTGATGATTTCGCCTAATGGAAAACGCTTTATGGTATTGTATCGTTGGTTTTGTGGACAAAGAAAATATACTCGTTTGATTACTTGCAATATAGATGGAACAGATATGTATCTATTGAGTGATGATGATATGGTTAGCCATTGTTTCTGGAAAAATGACCAGGAGATAATTGCATTTGAACGTAAAAAGTCAGATGGCCCAGGCTATTATTTGATGAAGGACAAAACACAAGAATATACGCATTTATGGCCACAATTAAGTAATGATGGTCATCCTAGTTATTGTCCTACAGATAATAATCTAGTTATATTTGACACTTATCCAAGTAGATGTCGAGTCCAAGAATTAAAATTGGGCTATGATACAGATACGACAGGGGAAAGTGTGAAAACTATAGTAAAAGTTTTTTCTCCTTTTAAATATGACAATGATACTCGTTGTGATTTACATCCGCGTTGGAGACAAGACGGAAAGGCGATATGTTTTGATAGCGTATTTGAAGGACATCGAGGGTTATATGTGGTATCAATTTAATAAGCCGTTTGTATGAAAAAATGTGTGGCGGTTCTTCTGCCGATATATAAAAACGATAGTTTGGAATATTTTAAGCTCTCACTTAATAGTGTCTTTTCTCAAACTTTTCATAACTATAAGATTTTTGTAGGTGTTGATGGGGAGGTTCCTTATGCTACAAAAACTTATCTCCAAGAAATGGATAAGCGAGGCGATGTAGAGGTGTGTTGGTTCCCCAAAAATCGAGGGTTAGCTTGTGTCCTGAATGACTTGATAGCTATCGCTCATGTACAAGGCTTTGACTATTTAGCACGTATGGATGCTGATGATGTTATGTTGTCTAGTCGTTTGCAAAAACAAATGTCTTATATGGAGTCTCATAAAGATATTGATGTTGTGGGAGGTGCTATTGAAGAAATGGATAAACAATCTATTTCTCGTGGAAAAACGATAATTTATCCCTTAACTCATCAAGAATGTGTGAACTTCTTCGAGAAGCGTAATCCGCTGGCACATCCTGCGGTTTTGTTCAGATATAGTTTCTTTGAAAAGTTAAAAGGTGCATATCGTGCAGATCATCCAAAGAATCAAGATACGATGCTTTGGTTGGATGGACTGATGGCAGGGTGCAAAATGGCTAACGTCCCTGATGTAGTTTTGCAATTCCGAGTGACTAATGATTTGTTTCGTAAACGTCGCAATGGATGGAATCTTGCAATGAGACAACTTGCTGATAGGTTGGAAGTGAATCGAGGATTAAAATATGGGGTAATGTCATATCTTTATGCCTATGCTACTTTCTTAATGCAGATTTCTCCAGCATGGGTGAAAAAACTTTGTTATCGTTATTTAAGGTGATTATGGCAACGTTAAGACTCTACATATATTCTCGGAACGCAAGACTTAATCCTTTCTTTTCTGATAAGGATGAGCAGGAGTCATTTATTGATGACATCAGGAGAACTCTAACTCATGATTGCGAGATTGAACGCTTTGTCAATTCTTGTGGCGTGGTACTCCTCAATACTCAGAAGACAAGGGATGCACTGCATGTGTTGCAAAGCAAATATGATGCAAACCATCGTGAGATACGTAAGCTAACGATGTTCATCAGTGCTAATGGTCTGGCAGAAAATGAACGATTTTTTGTCTTCGATGCAGGCACGGCAAAATGGAGCGATAGGAGATTGGCTATAGATGAACTCAGAATCTCGTCGACTTCATACGTTGAGTTAGCTATGTATCACAATCAACATTATCATAATTACTTTGAAGTTGAACGTTTTTTTGATGTATATGGCTATGGCTTTGACGGAATAAAGGTCGCTGTGGGTGAGCCAGATAAGAGTAAGAGAAAGTGTAGATTTTGCGGTTGTACAGATCCTGGTAAATACAAGGATGTAGCTCATGCTATCCAAGACTCATTGGGTAATAAATTGCTCGTATGTTACGAAGAGTGCGATGCCTGCAATCATAAGTTGAATGCTGTAGAGGATCATTTCTTGCATCTGATGGATGTGAGAAGATGTATCTTCCATATAGCTCGAAAGAATTCGACAAAATCTCCTCATGTGATTGGAGATAACTTTGCGTTGCATCCTGATGAGAATGGGGATGCTGTGCTCTATCTGAAAAAAGAACCTATTGAAGCCCTCCATATAAATATCGACAAGCCTTTTGGGTATCGTTTGCATCATAAGGCTAACGTCACGAACGAGGGGATATATAAGGCTTTGGCTAAAATGGTGATAGATTTAATGCCATCAGACAGGCTATGCCATTTTACAAATACCATCAAGTGGTTGCGTTCAGAGGAAATCTGGTCTTCTGATGTCTTACCTAGCATTATTTTTGGCAGTTCAAAAGAAAAACTATTTTATAAACAACCTGCACTGGATGTTTGTTTCAACAAAGAAGAGGATGGACCTTATTGTACAGGTATCCTTTGGATTTATGATGTTGTCTATCTGTTTGTGATGCCATTCGTGGATGTTGATAGGGGAAAGTTTAAATGGGATGGAAGTCTTGTAGAACATTGGAAATTCCTCTTGGATAGATTCATGATACAGTCACTGAATTTGCAAGATGGATGGGACTGGCATCGGGCTGCTCCATGGATTGATATGACAATAGAGTTTCCCAATCCCCGAATCATACTGAAAGATGGAAATGACGATGTGTTCGTGGAAGCTCAAGTAAAGAAAGATGATGAAGAAGCGGTGTCTTTCCCTGCTTTTACTTCCGAAGGTATTATTGTCAACAGGGTGAAAGTAGATTTTTATTGCCAATATCATGGCGAAGCAATTCCAATAGAAGAACTTCACGATTTAACCTTTCATTTTGATATTCCAATATACGAGATAGAACCACGTACTAATCAAATTGTTGTAAAGACAAGCATTCAAGTGAATGACACGACTGACAAAGTAGCTTATTTCGCAGAGAGTTTCAAGGTAGTTTTCTCTTTGAAGTATTTTCGCCGTTTTGTCAGACTAGAGTATGCGAAGAAAGGTGAACTAAATAATTTAGCAATTGATATAGCTCTTAGAGATTATCTTTTTGAGCAAGCCTTGAAAGCTGCTGAAAATAAGGCAAAACCTAAAAGGGAAAACACATCTTTCGAGGTGTGCTCTTTGGTGAAATTGCTACAGTATAAAGAACGGTTGCTGTCCTTGGCTTATTGGAAAGTGAGGATAAAAAAGCGATTCTTTGTTTTTTCAGACTGCATTATTCATGGAGTGGACTATCTCCCACAATAGTTACAAGCAAGGAAATGCTCGGTGGTTTCGGATAAATGCCGGTTATGTCTTTGCCCTAGAAAATATTTAAAAAGGAAAATATGATTATGAAATGGATATTTGACCGACTGATGGCATTGGTTGGTCTGATGGTGCTATGGCCGGTTTTGCTGGTCGTGGCTATATTGATTCGTGTGAAAATGCCAGGTGGTCCTGCTTTCTTCTGTCAGAAGAGGGTGGGGAAGAATGGCAAGCTGTTCACCTGCCATAAGTTTCGCTCCATGACAGTGAAGCACAATGGCTCGTCGGTTTCGGTGGCAGGCGACAATCGCATCACGCCTTTGGGGGCTAAGTTGAGACACTATAAGTTGGATGAACTGCCCGAGTTATGGGATGTACTTGTTGGTAACATGAGTTTCGTGGGACCTCGCCCAGACGTGCCAGGCTACGCAGACCAGTTGAAGGGCGATGACAGGGTGGTGCTTAAACTCCGTCCTGGTATCACGGGACCCGCTACCTTGAAATACCGACTGGAGGACGAGATGATCTCAGATTATGTAGCCAAGAGGCAACTGGAGGGAGACCATCGTGCGGCGCAAGATATTGCCGTGGAGTATAACGACCAGGTGATTTACCCCGACAAGGTACGTATCAATAGGTATTATTATGAGCATTATTCTTTCTGCAAGGACATACAGATGATTTTTTGTACGGTGCTGGGAAAGAAAATGAAATATGCTGGAGAAACAATATAAAAGATATTACTATGGATAAGGAAAGAAAAACGATTTACTTGTGCCTCGCCCACATGAGCGAGGAGGGTATGGAACAGAAATACGTGAAGGAGGCTTTCGATACCAACTGGGTGGTGCCGCTGGGACCTAACGTGAACGGATTCGAGGACGACTTGAAAACTTTCGTTTCTAAGAACAGCGATGGCTCTGAGTTGTCTCGTGAGGTGGTGGCGCTGAGCGCTGGTACTGCTGCTGTTCACTTGGGTTTGCTGGCTTGCGGTGTAGGTCCTGGTGATGAGGTTTGCGTACAGAGTTTTACTTTCTGTGCTTCTTCTCATCCTATTACTTATCTTGGTGCTACGCCTATATTCATCGACTCGGAACCAAACACATGGAACATGGATCCTGATCTGCTGGAAAAAGCCATCATCGACCGCAAGGAGAAGACGGGTAAGTATCCGAAGGCTATCGTGCCAGTGGCTCTCTATGGCATGCCTTACGACTGCGACCGCATCATGGCGATAGCCGACAAGTATGGTATTCCTGTGGTGGAGGATGCCGCTGAGGGATTCGGATCACGCTACAAAGGACAGGTGCTGGGCACTTTCGGTAAGTTTGGCGTGCTGAGTTTCAACGGCAACAAGATGATTACCACCTCGGGAGGCGGTGCCTTGATATGCCGCAATGCGGAGGACAAGAACCAAATCATGTGGTATGCCACGCAGGCTCGCGACTCCTATCCTTACTACCAACATACCGCCATCGGCTACAACTACCGAATGAGCAACGTGTGCGCTGGCATAGGAAGGGGGCAGATGACGGTGCTCGAAGACCATATTGCTCACCACAAGCACGTGCAGCAACTCTACAAGGAACTGTTGAAAGGTGTGGAGGGCATCACGCTGCATGAGGCGCCTAATGCTGACTATGATTCTAACTTCTGGCTCTGCACCATCGTGCTGGATGATAAACTGAAAGTCAAGGGGCAGGAGAATGCTTACAAGGAGGTGGTGAAGACTGCCGTGGGTGGTGCCGCTGGCGTGATTCATGTGGTGGATTCGCCTACTACCGACTGCCAGCCTAACGAGAACGTGGAGGCGATGCGTGTGTTCATGCTTTCGAAGAAGATTGAGGCTCGCCCTGTGTGGAAACCGATGCACAAGCAGCCTGTATATCAGGATGCTCCTGCTTATGTGAATGGCGTGAGCGAGGCTATCTTCAAGATTGGTATGTGTTTGCCTGCCGGTCCTATGGTGAGCGATGATGATGTGCGCTATATTGTGGAGTGCATCAAGGAAGCTATTGAGTACTAAAACAACGAGACTTAGAGAAACTCTTTATGAAATTTATTTCAAAACTTAGAGAATGGTATTTTACTAAAAATGCCCTTCCTTACTGGTGTGTGCTTATCCTCGACTGTCTGATCCTTTTGTTTTCAGGTGTATTATGCTATTATTTGGATCATGGGGGCAGCGAACTGACAAATAACTTCTGGCCGCTGCTGGGTACGCTATGCGTCTATCTCATTGCCTATCTGATAGGCATCCGGCTGATGCACACTTACCAGGCTATCATCCGCTACTCTTCGTTTGTGGATTTGAGTCGTATCGCATCTGCCAATGCCATCGGCTTCGTTATCATTGCCATAGCCCGATATTACGTTCATGTGGATAGATGGTTGGAGCCAGTGCGTATACGTGAACTGTTCTTTACCTTCCTCATCGCTACTCTGATGATGACGGCTTTGCGTGTGGTTGTAAAAATGTTATACGACTCGATGCATACGGGCAAGGCGACACGTGTGTTTATCTATGGTACGCACAGTGGAGGCGTTGGGTTGGCGAAGATGATTCGCAGCACCAAACCTTCTCGATTTGTCCTGAAGGGATTCGTGAGTGATACCGTGAATGGAAAGGGCAAGTATATGATGGGCGTGGAGATATTCCGCAACGATGCGCATCTGGTGGATGAAATGAAGAAGGAGAATGCTGATGCTTTGCTGGTTTCTCCTTTGAAGAGTGAGGAACTGCGCAAGAATACGGAGATGATTAACAGCCTGGTAGATAACGACATCAAACTCTTCGTGTTGGCGGGTGCGCAGGAATGGGATGGCAAGACCAACTTCTCGCATTCGCAAATTAAGGAAGTGGACATCGAGGATCTTCTGCCTCGTGAGAAGATTGAGGTTGATATGAAGGCTGTGGGTAATCTGCTGTCTGGTAAGCGTATCCTGATAACGGGTGCAGCTGGTAGCATTGGTAGTGAGATGGTGAGACAGATTGCCATCTATCAGCCGAATGAACTCATCTTGGTGGATCAGGCTGAGACTCCATTGCATGACGTGCGTCTGATGATGGCGAAGAATTTTCCGCAAATCGAGGCGTTCACCTTGATGGCGAGCATACAGAACAAGCCTAGGATGGAGAAAATCTTCCGTGAACACAGGCCTGACTACGTATTCCACGCCGCAGCCTACAAGCATGTGCCGATGATGGAGGACAATCCGAGCGAGAGCATCCAAAACAATGTGGATGGCACGAGGGTGATAGCCGACTTGAGCGTGAAGTATGGCGTGAGGAAGTTTGTGATGATTTCCACCGATAAGGCGGTGAACCCTACCAACGTGATGGGCTGTTCGAAGCGTATCTGCGAAATCTATGTGCAGAGTCTGGACAAGGCTATCAAGGAGGGAAAGATTTATGCTGATGCTTGTCTGGATGACGCTGGTATGCCTGTGAAGGCTGTGACGCAGTTTGTTACTACTCGTTTTGGTAACGTGTTGGGTAGTAATGGTTCGGTGATTCCACTCTTCAAGGAGCAGATTAAAAACGGCGGTCCTGTGACGGTGACGCATCCCGACATCATCCGCTTCTTCATGTTGATACCTGAGGCTTGCAAACTGGTTTTGGAGGCTGGTACAATGGGAAATGGCGGTGAGATTTTCGTGTTCGACATGGGACAGCCTGTGAAGATTGTGGATTTGGCTAAGCGCATGATTAAGTTGAGCGGTGCTAAGAATATTGAAATCAAGTTTACCGGTCTTCGTGATGGTGAGAAACTGTACGAGGAGGTGCTCAACGACAAGGAAGTGACGCTCCCTACCTTCCACAAGAAAATCAAGATTGCGAAGGTGCGTGAGTATGACTATGCCGATGTATGCAAGGAACTGGACGAACTGTCATGCATAGCCCAGACCTTTGATGATATGAAAATCGTGGGTATGATGAAGCGAATCGTTCCTGAGTACAAGAGTCAGCATTCTAAATATCAGGCATTGGATAAATAACGGAATACCAAGCTTCGGAAAGATAAGCTGGTAGATAGGAATAAGAGATCCCGGCTCTGAGATTCAAAAAGGAATCTCTGGGTCGGGATTTTTGCGTTTGTGAAGGTGGTGGATGGGGGCGTGGCTGCATGGGGGAAAGTGTGATGGCTTTTCGTGTTAAAAACTATGAAATCTTAGGTGTTTTCATATAATAGTTGTACCTTTGCGAAAATAATTATAAATGATTGAATAAATGAGCAAGTATCGTTTTTCTATATGTAGCTATCATGCTATCAAGGAGGCTGATATCCTGATAGATGGTATCACCGTGTTGGCAGGGCCAAATGGATGTGGTAAGAGTACTATATCTAAATGGTTGTATTATATGATAGATATTGCTACGGACTTTGACTCCTATCTGGTTAAAGGATATAAAACAGAAATAAATTCATTGCTGCAAAATGTCAGTCGTGCCATCAGGGAAATGTGGGAACTACATAGAGGCATTAACAATGGACAGAATATTTTGCAATCTGTTGACGATTTAAAACTCGATGATAATTTCTCATTAGACTCAATAGGCGAATACTCTGGTAAGCTACATTTGTTTATAGGTGAATTTGCCTTACAACTGGATAAATTCTTGAATGCCGAGAATGTTCAAGAACAACGAAAAGACAGAGTTCTTAATTTCTTGAATCAGAATTTGGATGGTGAGGAAAAGGCTAGGAATGCTCAAACTTTTGCTGAGTTGATAAGCCTACAGGTAGATAAAATGCAGCAAGAGGTATTGTATAAAAGCGAGGATCGCTCCTTGACAGATGTCTTGTCTTTTCTTCATACATATCTATATGAAGATGAGATGGTTCCTTTTAAAATCTCCTTGCAAGAGGAAGGGGTCAACATTATATCTGATGGGAGATTAGGCTCTCTCTTTAATCTGGACAAAGCGATTTACATAGACACTCCAATGGCTTTCGGCTTGGATGACTTCCTAAAGAATGTGTTTTGGCAAAGATTAAGAAAATTAATGCTAGAGGAAAATGGTTGCCATAATAAGCAAAACATACGGTTGCTATATCGCATATCAGAAATTCTAAATGGAAAAATTAATGTTTCTGACAGTTTGTTGGGCAATAAAGAAATGTATTATGAGCGCAAGGATGGCAAGCTGTTGCTTCCTTTGGATAAAATCGCTACTGGTATGAAGTCGTTTGCCTATCTTTTCCAGTTGATAAAGAATGGTCATTTGGATGACAAGACGGTTCTTATGATAGATGAGCCGGAAGTTCATTTGCACCCTCAGTGGATTGTTGTCTTTGCTAGATTATTGATTCTTATCCGTAAGTCATTGGGAGTGAAAATAGTCTTGGCGAGTCATAATCCTGACTTTGTCGCTGCCATCAAGGCAATAGCCAAAAAGGAACAAATCTTGGATGAAACAAACTTCTATTTAGCTCAGAGTGTGGATGATGATGGGTTTCAATATGCTTTTAAGCCTCTCGGCAGTGACATCGAGCCTATCTTCAATTCGTTCAATATAGCATTGGAAAGGATTCAGCAATATGGCGATACAGATCTTTGATAATGGGTGTGTAGAGTCGCACCCCATTTATGAAAAAGCTGGGGCGCTACTAAGTGACGTTTGTAAAAGGGATTATAAAGATAATTTTTTTGACGAGCGAATAGAATGTTTGGACATGGATACCTATGAGACAATGATTTGTGGCGGGCAAAAGCAAGCTACAATGGATGCGGTAATAGGCATCGCTGATTACGAAAATAACCGTAAGACTACCGGTAAGTTGCTAATGGTTGAGTTGAGGTTGGGGTATAAATCGACTGATGGACTAGAGACTGCTAGCTTGAATCGTAAAGTATCGCATACTCTTGAACTGTTGAATCCTGCTGTTTGTCTAGTTTCTGACAAGGCAATATTTGTTTTTAATGAATTGCTGTATCAACAAGCGATTCGTTGGATGTTCTCTAAAAGGTATTCCAATGTCTCAAAAAAGGAGTGGGTGGTAATGAGTCCCAAGATGTTTTGCAAGGCCTATCTCGCTCCAGAAGATTTGCCTTATCAGTCAATCAACGATTTTGTAAAAGGCAAGGCTGACTTTGCAAAGATGTTGGAGAATAAATCTTGGCAACAGATTTATAAAAGTCTTCAATGGTGGGCAAAAGCTTATTATAAGTATTCTTACATCGCAGAAGAGGCAACTCTGATAGCTAGTCTCATCTCAGAAGTATGGGAGAAACTGAAGTCTCATAAGCAGGAAATGACAGATGATGATCTCTTAAGTTTTAGTATTTACGCAGAGGATTATCCAGTTTTTAATTTAGATGAAATTTAATTCTCTATATTTTAATATATGCTATTCCCGGCTCGGAGATTCAAAAAGGAATCTCTGGGCCGGGATTGTTTTTTTTGTTAAAATCGTAGAAATGCTTGGTTGTTTCGGGGATTTTGAAGTTCAACAAGAGTGCCGAGGAGGCTCTCGCCCAGATAGACGCAAAGCACTATGCCGACGCCTTCAAGATGAGTGGCAAGACAAGCTGAAAATGCAGAAAATTTCTGTTATAGTCCTGTATATTTCCTGATAGCCTTGATGAAGGTATCGCCATATTTATTGAGCTTGAATTCTCCGATACCACTGATCAGACTCATGGCATTCTTGGTGGTAGGTTTCATTCTTGCGAGTTCATGAAGGCTCTTGTCGCTGAGTACGATATATGGAGGATAACCCTGTTCGTCGGCAAGGTTCTTGCGTATCTTTCTGAGGTGTTCAAAGAGCCCTTTGTCTTCCACGCCTTTCGAGTCTTCCTGGAAGATGACACGTTCGGCATGCACCTCAGGAATGAGATTTCCCGGCTGGGCGATGGCGCCCTTCCTGTTGCGTACCGTTCTCTTTGGGCGGGTGGCTTTATCATCTTCTTCGATATAAGCCAGCGAAACATGATGTTCTCCCTTCAGTACCTTCCAGCCTAAATCGGTAACCTTCATGTAGTTGTGGTTGTTGTAGGCAATCTCGAAGAATCCCATCTGCAGCATCTGCAGCAGATAAGCATTCCAGTCCTTAGATGTTGTATCCCTGCCCACACCGAAGGTTTTCATCTCGTTGTATTTGTTTTTCACAACTGCAGAAGAATGCATGCCTCTCAGAATCTCGATGCAGGTACCTACTGCAATATGCTCACCCGAACGGACCACGGCACTCAGGGCTTTCTGGGCTCTGATGGTGCCGTCGAAGGTGCGTGGAGGATTCTTGCAAACATCACAGTTGCCGCAGTTGCAGGATGATGTCTCGCCAAAATAATTCAGCAGAATGCGTCGTCGGCATACTCTCGATTCGGCATATTCCTCCATGCGGCGCAGTTTCTCCATATTTACATCACGCTGTCCGCTTTCTTCACAGAAAGAACGGAGGGTGATGATGTCGGCCATCGAATAGAACAGTACGGTATCTGATGGTGCTCCATCTCTTCCGGCTCTACCTATTTCCTGATAGAAACTCTCGATGCTTTTAGGCATATTATAGTGGATTACCCAGCGCACATTACTCTTGTCGATGCCCATTCCGAAAGCGATGGTAGCACATACCACCTGAATCTGGTCCATCTTGAACCGCTCCTGTACTGATGCTCTGGTCTGGGCAGTCATTCCGGCGTGATAGGCTGCGGCATTGATACCCAGATCGATAAGTTCCTGAGCTACCATTTCGGTGTTCTTGCGGGAGAGACAGTAGATGATGCCTGCTTCTTCTGGATGATTACTGATGAAGCGGGTGATGTATTGGAGCTTTGCCTTTTTGGTGCTCTCCTGTCTTACGGTGAGGGAGAGGTTGGGGCGGTCGAAACTGCTTACGAACGTCTGCCCATTGAGATGAAGCTGGCGTATGATATCTTCGCGCGTTATCTTGTCGGCTGTGGCTGTGAGCGCCATCACCGGGACATTGCGGAAATTCTCGTGCAGCATACCGAGTTGCGAATACTCCGGACGGAAATCGTGTCCCCACTGGCTGATGCAGTGGGCCTCGTCAACGGCAAAGAGCGAAATCTTGATGTTGCTGAATAAATAAGGTATCTCGCTGATGAGTTTTTCGGGCGAAACATAAAGGAGTTTCAGTTCTCCCTTCTCGCATCGGCGTCGGATGATAAGTTCATCGGTCGTGTCGTTTCCGCTGTTCAGTGCCTCAGCCGGGATACCGTTTGCCTTGAGCGCCTCCACCTGGTCGTGCATCAGACTGATGAGCGGTGAAATGACCACAGCTGTACCTTCCATTGCTAATGCGGGAACCTGGTAGCACAGACTCTTTCCACCACCAGTCGGCATGAGAACCAGACAGTCGTGTCCCTGCATTACCTCTCTGATAATCGCTTCCTGGTTGGGGCGGAAGGAATCGTATCCAAAATAGCTTTTTAATATCTCGTTTATCTGCATGATTGCCGTTTTATGATTTCTGCCTTTACCGGCATGTTTTTGTCTTGATTTTCATGCAAAGGTAATGAATAATCTGCATAAATAAAAGTTTTCTCCAAGAAAAAGTGCATATTTCAAGTAAAAAACTTTGCAAAGAGCGAAAAACAGGAGGAAAAGTTTGGTATGTGGAAAAAATGTATTACTTTTGCATGGTAAATACAGATAAAAATGGCAAAATGTAATGTAAACACTCAAGAGCGATTTGCCGATATCCAGATGCTCCGTTATGAGCTGAAGGGTTTCGAAAACCTGTCGCTCACACAGAAAATTTATATTTATTGCTTGTCGAAGGCAACCCTCTTGGGACGTGATATCACCTTCGACCAGCAGGGCAAATACAACCTGCGCATCCGTAAAACCCTGGAGGCTGTATACCTTCATTACGAGGGTAATCGCGAAAGCGAAGATTTCAAGGCTTTCGAAGTTTACCTGAAGCGTGTCTGGTTTGCCAGCGGCATCCATCATCACTATGGATGTGAAAAGTTTGTGCCAGGATTTTCAGAGGAATCTTTCTATGAGATGGTTGGGGCTGTAGCCGATGAATACCTGCCTCTTTCCAAGGGACAGAGCAAGGAAGACCTGTTGGGCATTCTGGTGCCTATCATCTTCAATCCGGAAGTCATGCCTAAGCGCGTGAATCAGACGGATGGCGAGGATCTGGTGCAGACTTCAGCCTGCAATTTCTATGAGAATGTTTCTCAGGCAGAAGTAGAACGTTTCTATGCCAGGATGAAGGAAGAGGGCAACGAACAGGCACCTTCGTATGGACTGAACTCTAAACTGACCAAGCGTAATGGTGAACTGGTGGAGCTGAAATGGACAGAAGACGGCCTCTATGGTGCAGCTATCAAGGAGATTGTTTCCTGGTTGCTCCGTGCTCAGAAATATGCAGAAAATGAGGAACAGAAACATCTCATCGATCTCCTGGTGAAGTATTACCGTACAGGCGATCTCAAGGATTTCGACCGTTACAGCATTGCTTGGGTGCAGCAGCACGAGGGAATGATTGATTTCATCAACGGATTTATCGAAGTGTATGGCGATCCGCTCGGACTGAAAGGTACATGGGAAGGCATCGTAGAATATAAGGATCTTGAAGCTACGAAGCGCACCCAGACCATCAGTCAGAATGCCCAGTGGTTTGAGGATCATTCACCTGTAGACCCACGTTTCCGCAAGCCGGAGGTGAAGGGTGTTACGGCCAATGTCATCTGTGCTGCGATGTTGGGTGGCGAAGAGTATCCAGCTTCTGCCATCGGCATCAATCTTCCGAATGCCAACTGGATCCGTCAGGAATATGGTTCTAAGAGTGTGACTATCGGTAACCTGACCGAGGCATATAACAAGGCAGCTCAAGGCAATGGCTTCCGCGATGAATTCGTTATCGACGAGGATACCATCAGTCTGATGAATCAGTACGAGGATATTACAGATGATCTGCATACCGACCTGCATGAGTGTCTGGGACATGGTAGCGGACAGCTCTTGCCTGGTACCGACCCTGATGCACTGAAGGCGTATGGCAGTACGATAGAAGAGGCGAGAGCCGATCTTTTCGGACTCTATTATGTAGCCGACCATAAATTGGTAGAACTGGGTCTGACTCCGAATGATGAGGCATACAAGGCTCAGTATTACGGTTATCTGATGAACGGTCTGCTCACCCAGACTATCCGCATCAAGGAAGGCGACAAGATAGAGGAAGCCCACATGCGCAACCGTGCGCTGATAGCCTGGTGGGTGATGGAACATGTCGAGGGTGCTGTGGAACTGGTGAAGATGGATATGAACTATGCTTCTGCCGAGGATGCTTTGAAGGACAGTGAGGGCAATATCATTACGACGAAGACTTATGTGAAGATTAATGATTATGCCAAGCTCCGCCATCTCTTCGGTGAGTTGCTTGCTGAAATTCAGCGCATCAAGAGTGAGGGTGATTTCGAGGCTGCCCGCCTGTTGGTAGAGAAGTATGCCGTGAATATTGATCCGGAATTGCACCGCGAGATACTGGCAAGATACAAGAAACTGAATCTCGCTCCATACAAGGGATTCATCAATCCGAAGATGACGCTGGAGATGGATGAAGAAGGCGAAATTACAGACGTAGTATTGGATTACGAGGAGAGCTATGTCGACCAGATGTTGCGCTACTCTGATGAATACGGAACGCTTTAGAAAGTTAATAGTTAAGAGTTGATAGTTTATAGGGCATTCTTGCTATACGGCAACCATGCTATACGGCGAAGCCGCTATAAACTGTTAACTATAAACTTTTAAAATGATGATAGATAATAAGAACGAGGAATTTCCGATAGTAGATGAAATGGGCAACATCCTGGGCGCTGTTACCCGCGGTCATGCCCATGACGGAAGCAAGATATTGCATCCGGTTGTTCATCTGCATGTATTCAACAGCCGGGGTGATCTGTATCTGCAGCATCGTCCAGCCTGGAAGGATATCCAGCCGGATAAATGGGATACAGCCTGCGGCGGTCATGTTGATTTAGGCGAAAGTGTGAGTCAGGCATTGCATCGCGAGGTAAGGGAAGAATTGGGTATCACCGATTTTGAACCGGAATCTCTTGGGCATTATGTCTTTGAGAGTCAGCGGGAAAAGGAACTGGTTTATGTACATCGCTGTGTATATGATGGCGAGGTGAAACCGAGCCAGGAAGAATTGGCCGGTGGCAGATTCTGGACCAAGGATGAAATCAGCGAAAACATCGGCAAGGGTGTTTTCACTCCGAACTTCGAAAACGAATACCAGAAGTATTTCATGTAATGACGAAAATAGCCATAAAAATACGTCCCGACGTAGCGTTTGCTGCATCGGGACGTATTTTTTTGTATGTCGGGACGCAGCAAATGCTACGTCGGGACGTATTTTCAGCAGGGTTGTGGCCTGTTTCTGACCGCATCTGCAGAACCGTTAAATCTCGTAGATACCCTTGAGTGCGCCTCTTGCAATTTTCTCGAAATCTTCACCGAAGTCGCAGAAACGGAGAACCGCATTAGAGACAGCATGTTTTATTCCCATGTTGTCACCCTGCAATGCAGTGGCAGCCTGATCCAGGAATTCGTTGATGCCACGCTCGTTAGGCTCTTTCCCATTGGCAAAGAGACGGGCAAGGAGTTGGAAACCGGCAATCTCATAGAGCGGCTTGTCACTCGCGATCCACTGGTAGGCGATGACAGGCGCATAATCTACGTGCTGCAAAAGGTTGAAGGCAAGCATCTCTGCCATCTCCTGACTCTGTACCTGTTCCATCCATAAATCTGTGATTTCCGGAAGCATCTTATCGGCAGGCATGATGAGTGTAGCCAGAATCTTGCACTCCCGGATATCTTCCTTCCACAGTTCGATGGCGAGGTCATAGTCTTTACCATATTCCTCAGCCATCTTTTTCAGTTCATAGAATGGTACGCCCCAATTCAGTTTATATCCCAGTCCCTTATCGCGCATAGATTGCGATCCCGGACCATTCATCAGCAAGCGGAAGCTTCGCTTGATAGTCATCAGTTTCTGATGTGTTTCTTCGTTCATTATAATTTGAGTAAACTATTAACTAAATTAAAGTTTCATTATTTTACAGAACATTCCTTCGAACTGTTCCTCTATATTTGCAGGTTTATGCTTGAAGATACCGAAGATGGCACTTCCGCTACCACTCATCGCTGCATATACGGCACCCAGGTTGTACAGCTTCTGTTTGATTTCTGCCAGTTCCGGGTGCATCTTGAAGATAGGTGCCTCAAAATCGTTGACAAGTTCCTCTTTCCAAGTCTCGATAGGCTGGCGTACAATGTCGCGGCAACATTTGGCTGGTGCCTGTGGGGTGATGGCTGCATAAGCCTCTTTGGTGCTGACGGCAATGTCATCGCGCTTCACCACAACCAGATGATAGCCCCTCAGATTATCGCCAGGACCACTTACCGGCATCAGTTCTTCGCCGATGCCTTCTGCATAGCAAGCAGTATCGCCATCCTCGGGATCGGCTGAAATGAAGTAGGCACAGTCTGCGCCCAGCTTGGCAGCGTATCTTTCCATCTCCGGATTACCGATATTGAGACGGAAACGCTCGTCAAGCAAACGAATCATGAAGGCTGCATCGGCAGAACCGCCACCCAAACCAGCCTGCGAAGGAATACGCTTTACCAGATGAGCATGGATGCGTGGAATCCTGAAGTCGGCAGCCAGGAGATTATAAGCTTTTACAACGAGATTGTTCTGTTCATCGCAATCCACTGCGTTACCTGTAATCTTCAGATCACAAGGAACATCGCTAGGGAATTCATCGCCCATGAGCTTGATTTCAAGTGCATCGGTCAGCGGAATAGGGTAGAACACCGTTTCAAGATTGTGGTATCCATCTTTCCGCTTGCTAACTATATTTAAACCAAGATTGATCTTGGCGCAAGGAAATGTAATCATAACTTTTCAGTTTAAAGGGTTCGTTACTATTTCTTTTTCTTTGCAAAGATACGGAAAAATATCTAACATGGTGCATCTTTTGCAGGATTATTTTTATCTGTAGCATTAAAAATATTAAAATAAGCCCTGTTTTGCAATATCTTTTGTATCTTTGCAATTACAAATTATTAATAGATTATGAAAAAAGGAGATAAAGTCAGATTCTTGAGCGAAGTGGGTGGCGGAAAGGTTGCCGGCTTCCAAGGTAAAAATATTGTGCTCGTTGAGGATGAGGATGGTTTTGAGATTCCGATGCCTATCAACGAGGTGGTTGTGGTGGAGCAGGATGAATACTCCATGGGCAAGATGATTTCGGCTAAGATGGATGCGCAGCAGAAGGCTGAGGAGCATGCCAATACCGAACTGCATCAGGACAGCCGGAGTATCAAGGCCATCTTGAATGATCACGATGACGTGGATATGGATGTAGAGGAATATGATGCTGCCGACCGTGAGATAACCTTTGTGAAACCGGTTGAGGAACGTACGGGTGGCAACAAACTCAGTGCTTATCTCGCCTTTGTACCTATCAACATCAAGGACGTAACCAATACCCGTTTCGAGACCTATATGGTGAATGACAGCAACTACTATCTCCGCTATACCTATCTCGTGGCTGAGGGAAATGCATGGACTCTGAAAGCAGAGGGAGAAATAGAACCGAACACCAAACTCTTCATCGAGGAATTCGGTCGTGAGGCTCTAAACGAGATGGAGCATATCGCCATCCAGATGATAGCTTACAAGAAGGACAAGCCATTTCTCCTGAAGCCGGCAACAGATGTTCAGTTCCGTCTCGATCCCGTGAAATTCTACAAACTTCATCTTTTCGAGGAGAATGATTTCTTCGAGACTCCAGCCTATCTCTTTACGATTGTAGAGAACGATGAAATAGCCCGTCCGCTGGTTATCGATTCCAAGCGTCTGAAAGAGCAGATGTATAAGGATGAGAAGGTTGTTGCCAACACCAGCAAGAAGAAGAGCAAGAAGGATGATGGTACCCTTGTGATAGATCTTCATGCGGATGAAGTGCTTGAAACAACTGCTGGAATGAATTCTGCCGATATTCTTCATTATCAGATGGATATCTTCAAGAAGACCATGGAGGAATATAAGAAAAAGAAGGGACAGAAAATTATCTTTATTCATGGAAAGGGTGAAGGCGTGTTGCGCCAGACTCTCATTCATGAGTTGAACTATCGCTATAAGAGTTGCACCTATCAGGATGCTTCTTTCCAGGAGTATGGCTATGGTGCTACACAGGTAACAATAAAGTAATTTATTATGAAGTACGGATTTATTAAGGTAGCCAGTGCCATCCCTGCCGTAAAGGTGGGTGATGTCATTTTCAATACCCAGCAGATAGAGGAACAGATAGCGCTGGCTGAGGGAAAGGGTGTAGAGATCATTACATTTCCGGAACTCTCTGTTACGGGCTATTCCTGTCAGGATCTCTTCCGTCAGCAGATGCTTCTCGAATCATCTGAGCAGGCGGTGATGATGTTGCTCGATTTCACACGCAAACTCGATGTCATCTCTATCGTGGGGGCGCCGGTGATAGCGGGCGACTTGTTGCTCAATTGTGGTATCGTTATCCAGCATGGACAGATTCTCGGTATTGTACCGAAAACATATCTTCCAAACTACAGCGAGTTTTATGAGAAACGCTGGTTTGCCTCGGCTCAGGACCTGAGAGATTGCGAAGTCCGTTATGCCGGACATAAGGTGAAACTGACGCCTGATGTTCAGATTTTTCAAACTTTCGATGGCGTACAGTTTGGTGTGGAAATCTGCGAAGATGTATGGGCTCCGGCTCCTCCTAGCAACAAACTGGCGCTAGCAGGAGCAGACCTGATTTTCAATCTTTCTGCAAGCGACGAACTCATCGGAAAACATCATTATCTGAAGAGTCTGCTCAGCCAGCAGAGTGCCCGTACCATGACCGGATATATCTACAGTTCCTGCGGATTCGGTGAGAGTACGCAGGATGTGGTTTATGGTGGAAATGCCCTGATTTATGAGAATGGAGTTTTACTTTCACAGAGTGAACGTTTCTCTATTGAACCGCAGATGGTTATCTCACAGATAGATGTAGAGAAACTCCGCTCTGAGCGTCGTACGAATTCTACTTATGTAAATGCCCAGCGCAATATTAAGTATTCTGTTCTCGGCGGTCAGTTCAATATCCGTAATATTGAAGCCGAACCTACCGAAAATGAACGCGATTTTGTGTTGGAACGTGAGGTGAATCCGCATCCGTTTATTCCTACCAGCAGCGATATGAATGCCTCTTGCGAGGAAATTTTCAATATCCAACTCATGGGACTAGCCAAGCGTATCGTTCATACCCATGCCAAGACCGTAGTAATCGGTATTAGCGGTGGTTTGGATTCTACGCTGGCCTTACTCGTTTGTGTAAAAGCTTTTGATAAACTCAAAATGAACCGAAAGGGTATCGTAGGTGTCACTATGCCGGGATTCGGAACCACAGACAGAACCTACAATAATGCTATCTCGCTGATGCAGAGTCTTGGTATTACCATTAAGGAAATCAGCATCGCCAAGGCTGTAACCCAGCACTTTGAGGACATCGGTCAGGATGCCAGTGTGCATGATGTGACTTACGAGAATTCCCAGGCTCGTGAACGTACCCAGATCCTGATGGATTTAGCCAATAAGATGGGTGGTATGGTTATCGGTACCGGCGACCTTTCAGAGTTGGCATTAGGATGGGCTACCTATAATGGTGACCACATGAGTATGTATGGCGTGAATGCCAGCATTCCTAAGACCCTGATCCGCCATCTCGTAAATCATGTAGCAGAGAGTGGGGTAGACGAACAGAGCCGCATCACTCTTCGTGATATCATCGATACTCCTATCAGTCCAGAGTTGATTCCGGCAGATGAGAATGGAAATATCAAGCAGAAGACGGAAGATTTGGTGGGACCATACGAACTGCATGATTTCTTCCTCTACTATTTCCTGCGTTTCGGTTTCCGTCCTTCCAAGATTTACATGTTGGCAAAGAAGGCATTTATTGATTCCGAACTGGAGCGTGTAAAGATCAGTGATAATGATCCTGACAGCTATGATGAGGAGACTATCAAAAAGTGGCTGAAGACCTTCGTGCGCCGTTTCTTCAATCAGCAGTTCAAGCGCAGCTGTCTGCCTGACGGTCCGAAAGTAGGTAGCGTAAGCCTCAGTCCTCGTGGCGACTGGCGTATGCCTAGTGATGCAGCTTCAGCCATCTGGCTGCAAGAGGCTGAAAATTTATAATACATGGTAGCGAAGTTTTAATAAAACGGAAAATAAAAAGTTAGGAGTCGGGGCGCTGTTCCAACTCCTAACTTTTTCGTTTATAATAAAATAATTATATAAAAAGTCTTTCTATTTTTGGGTAAAACATATTTTTTTTGTAACTTTGCGCCCAAAAGTAAAAACATTATAAAAATATAAGATAATATGGCTAAGAAATTTGCCGAGCACAACGGTCTGAATTTGACTCAGACAAACAATGACGTACTAGCAGCGTGGGAGAAAAATGATATCTTCCACAAGTCTATCGACGAGCGTGAAGGCTGCCCTCAGTTTATCTTCTTCGAGGGACCTCCATCAGCTAATGGCCACCCGGGTATTCACCACGTGTTGGCACGTAGTATCAAGGATACATTCAACAGATACAAGACCATGAAGGGTTTCCAGGTTCACCGCAAGGCGGGATGGGATACCCACGGACTCCCTGTTGAACTCGGTGTCGAGAAGGAACTCGGCATCACCAAGAAGGATATCGACAACAAGGCTTCAGAGAAGTATATCTCTACAGAGGATTACAACCACAAGTGCCGCGAGAACGTGATGAAGTTCACCGCTGAGTGGCGCGAGTTGACCGAGAAGATGGGTTACTTCGTAGATCTCGATCATCCTTATATCACCTACGATAACAAGTATATCGAGACTCTCTGGTGGCTCCTCAAGCAGCTCTACAACAAGGGCCTGCTCTACAAGGGTTACACCATCCAGCCATACTCTCCAGGTGCAGGTACAGGTTTGAGCTCTCACGAGTTGAACCAGCCTGGATGCTACCGCGATGTAAAGGACCTCACCACCACAGCCCAGTTCCTCATCAAGGATCCTAAGGCTGAGTGGACCAAGTGGGGCAAGCCATACTTCATCGCATGGACCACTACACCTTGGACTCTGCCATCAAACGTGGCTCTCTGTGTGGGTCCTAAGATTGACTATGTAGCCATCGAGACCTACAACCTCTACAATGGCGAGCCTATGACACTCGTGATGGCTGAGGCGCTGGTAGGTTCATATCTGAAGGCAGACCAGGAGTGCAAGGAAGGCGATCTTCTGCCATTCGACAAGGAGAAGAAGCAGTGCCCTTGGCGCATTATCGACCACATGAAGGGTACCGACCTCGAAGGCATGCACTACGAGCAGCTCCTGCCATGGGTAAAGCCATGCGAGAAGGTTGATCTCTTCGCACCGGCTTTCGTAACAGAGTATGCTGCTGCTCATCCTGAGAAGGTGTTCGCTTCTGAGGATGGTCGCGATCAGTTCGTCGAGATGGAGAGTGAGGCTTTCCGCGTAATCCTCGGCGACTACGTTACTACCGATGATGGTACAGGTATCGTTCACATCGCTCCTACATTCGGTGCCGATGATGCCAAGGTGGCTAAGGATGCCAACATCCCTGCCCTCTACCTTATTAATAAGAAGGGTGAGACCCGCCCAATGGTTGACCTCCAGGGTAAGTTCTATCTCATCGAAGATCTCGATGCCAACTTCGTGAACGCTTGTGTCAACAAGGAGGCATACGTTCATCACGCAGGCGACTACGTGAAGAATGCCTACGACCCACAGTTTAATGTGGATGGCGTCTGGGACAAGAAGGCTTCTGAGAAGGCTGAAGACCTGAACATCGTACTCTGCTACGAGTTGAAGCAGGAGGGCAAGGCTTTCAAGAGCGAGAAGCACGTGCACAACTATCCTCACTGCTGGCGTACCGACAAGCCTATCCTCTATTATCCATTGGATAGCTGGTTTATCAAGGATACAGCCCGCAAGGAGCGCATGGTAGAACTCAACAAGACCATCAACTGGCAGCCTGAGAGCACCGGTACAGGCCGTTTCGGCAACTGGCTCGAGAACCTGAACGACTGGAACCTTTCACGTTCCCGCTTCTGGGGTACTCCATTGCCAATCTGGCGTGATGAGAACCGTGGCGAGAAGTGTATCGGCAGTCTTGAGGAACTCTATGCTGAAATCGAGAAGTCTGTGGCTGCCGGCATCATGCAGAGCAACCCATTGAAGGAGAATGGTTTCGTTCCTGGCGACTACAGTCAGGAGAACTATGATAAGATTGACCTCCACCGTCCATACGTTGACAAGATTGTATTGGTTAACGAGGAGGGCAAGCCAATGTATCGTGAGAGCGACCTCATCGACGTTTGGTTCGATTCAGGTTCAATGCCTTACGCCCAGCTCCACTACCCATTCGAGGGTGAGATGGCCCGTGGCACAGAGGCAGACCGCGATGCACTCATCCACAGCACCTATGAGGGATATGCTATTCCTCCTAAGTTCTATCCAGCCGACTTCATCAACGAGGGCGTGGATCAGACCCGTGGATGGTTCTTCACCCTGCACGCCATCGCTACCATGGTATTCGATAGCGTAGCCTTCAAGAACGTAATCTCTTCTGGTCTCGTTCTCGATGCCAAGGGCAACAAGATGAGTAAGCACGTGGGTAACGTGACTAACCCATTCGAGATGATTGACAAGTATGGTGCCGATCCTGTTCGTTTCTATATGATGACCAACAGCGAGCCTTGGGACAACCTCAAGTTCGACCCTAATGGTGTGGATGAGACCCGTCGCAAGTTCTTCGGTACCTTATATAATACCTACAGCTTCTTCGCCCTCTATGCTAATGTAGATGGTTTCGATGCTGAGGCTGCTCAGGTACCATTCGAGAAGCGCCCAGAGATTGACCGCTGGATTCTCTCTTCACTCAATACCCTCATCAAGGGCGTTGACAGAGAGTTGGCTGGCTATGATCCAACCCGCGCAGGCCGTCTCATCGATGCTTTCGTCAACGATGACCTCTCTAACTGGTACGTTCGTCTGAACCGTAAACGTTTCTGGGGTAAGGAGATGAGCGAGGATAAGCTGAGTGCTTACCAGACTCTCTATACCTGCCTGATGACAGTGGCTAAGCTGCTGGCACCATTCGCTCCATTCTATGCAGACGAGTTGTATCACGACTTGGGCGGCGAGTTGGAGAGCGTACATCTCGACAAGTTCCCTGTAGCAGATGAAGCTGCTATCGATGCCGACCTGGAGGAACGTATGGCCATCGCCCAGAAGATTACTTCTATGGTATTGGCATTGCGCCGCAAGGTGAACATCAAGGTGCGTCAGCCACTCCAGCAGATCATGATTCCTGCAGTAGATGATGTACAGAAGGCACACATCGAGGCAGTAGCCGGACTGTTGAAGAACGAGGTGAACGTGAAGGAGGTTAACTTCATTGAGGGTCAGGGCATTCTCGTAAAGAAGGTGAAGTGTAACTTTAGAGTGATGGGTAAGAAGTTCGGCAAGCTGATGAAGGGTGTTGCTGCCCAGATGTCAGCGCTCGAACAGGACCAGATTGCAGCCTTCGAGAAGGCAGGCAACATCACATTGAATATTGACGGACAGGAAGCCGTGGTAGAGGTAGCCGACGTGGAGATTATCTCTGAGGATATTCCAGGATGGCTCGTTTCTAACGAGGGCAATCTGACCGTAGCGCTTGAGGTAGAGTTGACCCCAGAATTGAAGAAGGAGGGTATGGCTCGTGAGTTGATCAACCGTATTCAGAACCTCCGCAAGGAGACAGGTTTGGAGATTACCGACCGCATCAACGTAACTGTGGCTCCTAATGAGGAGACTGACGCAGCCATCGAGGCATTCGCCGACTACATCAAGGGTCAGGTATTGGCAGACAGCATCGAAATCGGCGACAACGCAGGTGTTGAGACCGAGTTTGATGACTTTAAGTTGAACATTCTCGTAGAGAAGAATTAAATAGTTAGGAGTTAGGAGTTAGAAGTTAGGAGCATTTCCAAACTGCTTGCTTCTAACTTTCTAGCCCTTATTCCCTAAAAACATTAACAAATAACATAATAGATAACATCTATGGCTAACGAAAAACTACGTTATAGCGATCAGGAGCTCGAGGAGTTCCGCGCTATCATTGATGAGAAATTGAAGGTGGCAAAGCAGACTTATCATGATTGTATGGCTCAGCTGAACCACTCAGACAGTAATGATGTGGTAGATACATCACCAACCTACAAGGCTCTTGAGGAGGGTAGTGAAGCACAAAGCAAGGAAGAAATCATCCAGATGGCTCAGCGTCAGCAGAAGTTCATTAAGGGATTGGAAGCAGCTTTGGTTCGTATCCAGAACAAGACCTATGGTATTGACCGCGAAACAGGTGAGTTGATTCCTAAGGAGCGTTTGCGTGCTGTACCTCATGCCACTTTGAGTGTAGCTTCTAAGGAGGCTAGAAAGAAGTAATAAATGGAGAAAACAAGTAAAATTAAATACGGATGGCTCGTCACGGCAATGGTGGTTGTGCTTCTTGTTATCGATCAGATTATCAAGGTGTACATCAAGACCCATTTTTGCCTTGGCGAGTCTGTTCGTGTTACTGATTGGTTTTATATCGAATTTGTTGAGAACAACGGAATGGCTTGGGGTATGTCGTTTATCGGCAAGTTCTGGCTAAGTCTGTTGCGCCTGGTGGCCATCTGTGCGTTGAGCATTTATCTGCATCGCATCATTAAGCGTGGTACCTATCGCATGTTATACATCATTTTGGTGGCGTTGGTTCTGACGGGTGCAATCGGCAATATGATTGATTCCATCTTCTACGGACTTATCTTCACCGGTGCTTCACCTTATTATGTATCTTATCTTGTGCCTTTCGGCGAGGGGTATGCACCCGTGCTCATGGGCAAGGTGGTTGATATGTTCCGCTTTCCGTTCTTCACCTATACATGGCCTGAATGGTTCCCTTTCTGGGGTGGACAGCATGGTACATTCTTCGATCCTGTATTCAATTTTGCAGATTCCTGTGTATCAGTCGGCATCATTTCCCTCTTGCTTTTCTGTAGAAAAGAACTGGAAACTCTCGGAGGTGGTGATAAGAAGAAGAAGGTTAAAGATTCTTCTTTTATTGAAACTGCTGAAGAAAAGATAAAGTCTCAATCTCAAGAAAATAAGGAGGACAAGTAATCATGAAGAAAGCTTTTCTTTATCTCTGTTGGATAGTAACCTTTTGTGCAGCCTTCGCTTCTTGCAAGCCTTCGCTGCCAAGAGATGTGCTCTCTAAAGGAAAGATGACGGATATTCTCTTCGATTATCACATAGCTCTTGCTATGGCGCAGAGCGAAGACGGTGGTAGTGAGAAGAATAGTCTGGCTTATCGCGAGGCTGTACTGAAGAAACATGATGTCACCTCGGCAGACTTCGACAGTTCGATGGTTTATTATATGCGCCATACAGAATTGCTGCATGATGTGTATAAGGATTTGGCTGAAAGATTGGATAAAGAGGTGGTTGCATTGGGTGGAAACAGTGCAGGAAATAGTGATTTTGACAATCTTACTGCTGTTGGCGATACTGCCAATATCTGGAAGGATGCTACTTCGATGGTATTCTCGCCTGATGAGGGCTTCAACAGTCGCAGTTTTAAAATTGAAGCTGATACTGCTTTCCATAAGGGTGACCGGTTCCGTCTTGATTTCGAATCGCAGTTTATCTTCCAGGATGGTATGCGTGATGGTATCGCTTTGCTGGCTGTTCAGTTCAAGAACGATAGTGTGGCACAGACTGTAATTCATATTCAGAGTGCTCAGCACTATAGTGTAGAACTCGCTGATAATGATAGCCTTGGAGTCAAATGTATAAAGGGGTACTTTATGTTGAATGAGGGTGGCTTCAGTTCTGATGCCGGTTCTTTGACGACTCTTAAACTGATGTTTGTCAATAAGATTCGTCTCATCCGTATGCATCCTAAAAAGGTGGCACCGGTTTCTTCTTCTGCAGCATCTTCTGATTCGGCAAAAGTAGATACTGCTCGTAAGACCCGTATACCAGGTCCGAGTGTTCCAGCACGTCCGGATGGAGCTTTGGCGCCTCCGACCAGTGCACCGGTTCCTATGCCTGATAAACCTATTCAGATGACGAGTAATTAGTCTGGATGTTTAAGATATGGCTGAAATGAGAAGATGCGGAGCCCATCAGGTGATATTGCCGGATGGCTCGATATTGCAGCAGGCTGTGGTAGAAATACTAGAGGGCAGGGTGGTGAACTACTTCGAGTTTCGCGAGGAGTTGCCGATGACCGAATGGTTAGGCGGCGAAATCCGGGTGGAACGCGATGAGGAAGGCATCCTCCGTGCCCTGTGGAACGGAAAAGTAATCAATAAACATTAAACATAAACATTAATAATATGTTAAGCGTAGATCAATTAGAAGACAAGTTGATAGACTTGGCATTTGCTGAGGATATCGGTGATGGCGACCACACAACCTTGTGTTGTATCCCAGAAGACGCCATGGGTAAGAGCCACTTGCTTATCAAGGAAGATGGCGTGTTGGCAGGTGTTGAAATGGCAAAGAAGGTATTTGCCCGTTTCGATCCTACCATGAAGGTAGAAGTGTTGCTTCAGGATGGGACCCATGTTAAGAAGGGTGACATTGCAATGATTGTAGAGGGTAAGACCCGTTCTTTGCTCCAGACAGAGCGTTTGATGCTCAATATCATGCAGCGTATGAGTGGCATTGCTACCATGACTGCTAAGTATGTTAAGCGTCTTGAGGGTACAAAGACTCATATCCTTGATACCCGTAAGACAACTCCAGGTCTTCGCATGTTGGAGAAGCAGGCTGTGAAGATCGGTGGTGGTATGAACCATCGCATCGGTCTTTTTGATATGATTCTCTTGAAAGATAACCATATCGATTTCGCCGGTGGCATCGACAATGCTATCGACCGTTGCCATGCTTATCTCAAGGAGAAGGGTCTCGATCTGAAGATTGAAATCGAGGTTCGCAGCTTCGATGAGCTCGACCAGGTATTGAAGCATGGTGGTGTAAATCGTATCATGCTCGATAACTTCTCTGTGCCTGATACTAAGAAGGCAGTAGACATCATCGCAGGTAAGTATGAGACTGAGTCTTCTGGCGGTATCACTTACGATACCATCCGCGATTATGCAGAGCAGGGAGTTGATTTCATCTCAGTTGGTGCCTTGACACATAGTGTGAAGGGCTTGGATATGAGTTTCAAGGCTTGCGAATAAGTAAAGAATGAAGAGGGAAGAGTGAAGAATTCAAATGCTCTTCTCTTTTTGTATATATAAACTTTGTATATATAAATTAAGGTATATTTTATGAATAAGATTTTTGCTTCAGCCTTGATGGCTGTGGCTATGTTGGGCAGTGTCTCAGAGGCTGAGGCATGTACCAACTTTATAGTAGGAAAAAAAGCATCGGTTGATGGATCTGTGATGTGTTCATATAGTGCCGATGACTATGGTATGTTCCAAAATCTCTGTCATTTTCCTGCCGGTAAGCATGCTAAGGGCGAGATGCGTAAGATTTACGATTGGGATACCAATAAATATCATGGTGAGATTCCGGAGGCTGCCGAGACTTATAATGTGATTGGCAATATCAATGAATGGCAGGTCACCATCGGTGAAACTACTTATGGTGGACGTGAGGAAATGGCTGATTCTACGGGTATTATGGACTATGGTTCACTCATCTATGTAGCTCTGCAGCGTAGTAAGACTGCCCGTGAGGCTATCAAGGTGATGACAACCATTGCCAATACTTACGGCTATAATTCAGAAGGCGAAACCTTTACCATCTGTGATCCGAACGAAGCTTGGATTATGGAGATGATGGGCAAGGGACCAGGCTCTAAGGGCGTGGTTTGGGTAGCTCTCCGTATTCCTGATAATGCAGTTTGTGCACATGCTAACCAGAGTCGTATCGGCAAGTTCAATATGAAGGATAAGAAAAACGTGATGTATGCCAAGGATGTCGTTTCTTTTGCTCGCAGTAAGGGATGGTATCAGGGCAAGGATGCTGATTTCTCATGGAAAATGGCATATGCTAAGCCTGATTTCTCAGGACGTCGTTTCTGCGATGCTCGTGCTTGGGCTCTCTTGAATCATTTCTATGATATGAGTCCTTATCTTGATTGGGCTTTGGGCAAGGATCCTAATGCGAAGGATATGCCTCTCTGGGTGGTTCCAAACAAGAAGGTGAGTGTTGCTGATGTTGAGGCTTGCATGCGTGACCATTATGAGGGTACACCTCTTTCTGTTGCTGATGGCACTGATATCGGAGGTGGTATCTGGCAGATGCCTTACAGGCCAACTCCATTGATGTTTAAGGTGGATGGAAAGCAGTGCTTCAACGAACGTCCGGTCAGCACCCAGCAGACTGGTTTTGTTTTTGTTAGCCAGATGCGTTCATGGATGCCTAGAGAGATTGGCGGTGTTCTTTGGTTTGGTAATGATGATGCCAATATGGTAGCGTTCACACCAATCTACTGTTCTTCTACAGTTCGTCCTGAGTGTTATAATACACCGGGAGCAGATGCAGTGAATTTCAGTTTCAAGAATGCTTACTGGGTTTGCAATATGACCAGCAATATGGTTTATCCTCGTTACAGCCAGATGTTCCCAACCTTGAAGGAGGTTCGTGATAGTCTGGATAACAGCTATTTTGCTGCACAGCCAGGTGTTGAGGCTAAGGCTCAGGAACTGTATGCGCAGAATCCACAGGCTGCTGTCAAGTATCTCAATGATTATGGTATTGAGAAGGCACAGCAGATGTTGGCGCGTTGGCAACAGCTCTTCCAGTTTATGGTAGTGAAGTATAATGACATGATTATCAAGCCAACCCAAAAAGATGGCAGTTTCGAGAAGACTCCTTATGGGTTAGGTGCAACCCCAGTTCGTCCTGGGTATCCTGAGAAATATGCCAAGGAACTTATTAAGCAAACAGGAGACAAGTTCCTGGTTCCTGAAACAAAGTAACAATATTTATCATCCCATAAAGAAAGCCGATTCAAGTATATTACTATACAAGAATCGGCTTTCCTGTTTTCTAGACTAACAATACTAAATAATCGTATTATAATTTTTAAAGTTACGTCTTTTAAAATCTATTACTTGAAGTATCTCTTGTAGAGACCTGCAAAACCTGCACAGTGGCGGGCTTCATCCTTAGCCATTTCATGAACGGTATCGTGGATAGCATCTGAACCCTGCTCCTTAGCAAGCTTGGCAATGCGGAACTTATCCTCACAAGCACCCTTCTCTGCTGCAATACGAGCCTCGAGATTGCTCTTGGTATCACCCAAAACCTCACCGAGAAGTTCTGCAAAACGAGAAGCGTGATCAGCCTCCTCATAGGCATAACGTTTGTAAGCCTCTGCAATTTCAGGATAGCCTTCACGATCTGCCTGGCGTGCCATAGCAAGATACATACCTACCTCGCCACACTCACCATTGAAATGGTCCTTCAAACCCTTGATAACGTCTTCATTAACGCCATCCTTATATGCCTGACCGAGAACGTGAACGGTAGCAAATGTCATATCGTCATCTACTGCATCTTCCATCTCTTTGAACTTGCTGGCTGGAGCCTTGCAGATAGGGCACTTCTCTGGTGCTTCTGTACCTTCGTAAATGTAACCGCAAACGGTGCAAATAAACTTTTTCTTCATAATGTTTTTGTTTTAAATGTTGTTGTATAATTATTGTCTTTTGAATTAGTGAACAGTCTCTGTGAGAGGTGACTTTACGCCTTTTTTAGCGCATTCTGCACAGATTCCTCTGTAGTAGAGCTGTTCTTCCAATACGATGTTTCCTTCAATTTCCTTTCCTGGTTCCACTTTTGGAGCTGGTTCGCCGAAAAAGTCAATTACCTTGCCACAATTTCTGCAATAGAAATGAACGTGGCTTTTAATATTTCCATCATAACATACGCGATGTTCATCGATTGTGATCATCTGAGCCGCATTGTGCTCACTCAACATTCTGAGTGTGTTGTAAACGGTTGTCTTGCTCAATGTTGGGATACTCTCGGCTAATCCTTTGTACACATCCTCGATAGTTGGATGAGTGGGATGCTTGATGAGCCAATCCATAATGGCAATACGCTGGAGTGATGGTCGGATACCTTTCTCCACGAGTCTTTGATAGGCTTCTGTCTGCTTCATAATTACTTGTTTTTATAATTTGTTGATGCAAAGATAAGCAATTCTTTTGTATCTGCCAAATATTTTTGCAAAAATTCCAATGTATTTTTGAATATTTTACAATTGCATAGTTGTTTTAAGATTTGTTGTGCAAAAAGGGAGAGTCTATGATTCGCTTTTGGAAATTATTGATACTAAAACCCTTTTGGAAAAAGTAATTCCCCGTCACGCTACCGGAGTGTTGTGGCGGGGAATCTTATTTGAAAATAAACTTTATACGATATTTCAGGCGATTATCTCAGGTCGATGACTTCAGCTCCTGGACATTCCTTGCTGTTGAAATTGAATGTGCTGTTAGAAACGCTCTTGGCTCTGAAGTTACTTACCGTGATGGTACTCCAGGTATTGCCCTGTCGCATCTTGACAACTGATGGAACATGTGTCTTTTTGTTGATGGTGATATACATTTCGGCTACAGAACGTTTCTGGTTATTGGCTACGAGATGTACTACATAGTTACTGCCTGCTGTCTTGAGCGTTGACTTATAACCAGTCTTATATATATTAATAAATGTATAAGGGTTCATGGACATCTGCTGAGCCTGTGTAGGGTTGCTGACATTCACCTCGTTGGTTTTCTTTAGATAAGTCCACTGGGTCTTGCCGTTGAACCAGACGATGGCTTGCGGGGTACGGGCGTTAAACTTGTTGCCTTTGATGGCAATACTGCCGCTTGCTGACCCATACTTAGAACTGCTCATCTTGAAGTTGGCGCTAGCTCCACCTTTGTTGCCAATAACGGCAGCGGTCTTATCAAGTACCTGTTGCGCAGTCTGCGCCATGGCTCCGATGCTCATCATTGCAACGAAAGCCAATGCTAAAATCTTTTTCATTTTTATCTTTTCCTTTCTTTTAAAATTCTATGTTATATTATATCTTCTAAAATTTCATACTCTATCATAAAGCCGTAAAAACGTCTTTTCTCTCTTAGACGTTTTCACGGCTTCAAGGTTTAATAATTTAACCTTTTCCAATATTATCTTCTTTCATACCCTTAGTTCTTTACTAAAATTAAGAGTTTCGAAGTGCCATTAACAGATTATTAAGCTGGTTTTCATCCTGTATAAGTACCTCACGAGGCTTGCTGCCCTGTGCTGCACCTACGATGCCTGCAGCTTCCATCTGGTCCATCAGTCGTCCTGCACGGTTATAGCCGATACTGAACCGGCGCTGGATCATGCTGGTAGAACCCTGCTGCGAAAGAACAATCGCATGGGCTGCCTCTTCGAAGAACGGATCCAGTTCGCGGGCACTGATGCTGCCGCTTCCACCTGCGCTTCCTTCATCATTAGCTGGTTCTGGCAACTCCATAGGTTCGATAGGGCCAGGCTGTTCGCAGATATACTCGTTGATGCGCTCGATTTCAGGTGTATCAACAAAGGCGCACTGTACACGGACAGGTTCGTTGCCGCAGAGATAGAGCATATCACCACGACCAATCAGCTGGTTGGCTCCTGTACGGTCAAGAATGGTCTTTGAGTCGATGGCAGATGTAACCTTAAAGGCGATACGGCCAGGGAAGTTAGCCTTGATATTACCCGTGATGATGCTGGTTGTAGGACGCTGGGTGGCAATAATCATGTGGATACCCACGGCACGTGCCAGCTGGGCGATACGGGCAATAGGAAGTTCTACTTCCTTGCCGGCTGTCATGATCAGATCACCGAACTCATCTATAATCACCACGATGTATGGCATATACTCATGTCCATCTGTCAACTTCAACTTGTGGTTGATATACTTCTGGTTGTATTCTTTGATGTTACGGGCTCCTGCCTTTTTGAGCAAGTCGTAACGGCTATCCATCAGTACACACAGACTGTTAAGGGTTCTAACTACCTTGGTTACGTCGGTTATGATAGGTTCTTCCTCATCAGGAACCGCAGCCATAAACTTATTGGCAATACGGGAGTAGACGCTAAACTCCACCTTCTTAGGGTCGATGAGAACCAGTTTGAGTTCGTTTGGATGTTTCTTGTATAATAAAGAGGTGATGATGGCATTCAAACCTACAGATTTACCCTGTCCGGTAGCACCCGCAACAAGCAGGTGAGGAATCTTTGCCAAATCAACCATAAACACTTCGTTGGTAATGGTCTTACCCAAAGCGATAGGTAACTCCATCTTGGTTTCCTGGAATTTCTTTGAGTTTAAAGTACTTTCCATACTAACGATGTTCGCCTTTGCGTTAGGTACCTCAATACCGATGGTTCCCTTACCTGGGATAGGAGCGATGATACGGATGCCGAGAGCTGCCAGACTCAAGGCGATGTCATCTTCCAGATTCTTGATCTTAGAGATACGTACGCCTTCTGCAGGCTGGATTTCGTAGAGTGTGATGGTAGGACCAACCGTAGCACGGATGGTTTTGATCTGTACGCCAAAGTTGCCCAGCACCTCGATGATGCGGTTTTTGTTGGCGCGCTGCTCTTCCTCATCGATGGATACGCCGTCATCCTCATACTTCTTCAGAAGGTTGAGTACCGGATATTTATATCTGGTGAATGGCTCCTTCGGATTGATCGGAGTATTCAGTACTTCTGCATTGCTCAAGGTGTTGCCTGTAGCCTTCTCGTCGGCTGTGGCTACAGAGATGTCCATACCTATATGCTCAGAAGCTGCAGCAGCCTCGGCAGCTTGCTTTTCCAATGCTTCCTTTTCAGCCCGTTTTGTACGGAGTTCGCGCTGACGTGCAATGAGTGACATATTATCGTTCTGCGTGCCGTTGGCTATAGCGATGGTTTCATCTTTTTCTGTATCACCTTCTGTTCCTGTAGCTTCCTGTCCGTCTGCCTCTGGCTCAACAGGCGTAGAAGGTGTGTCTGGGTTTGCGAAAGTCTGGTCCGGATCCAGATTCAGGTCGATGACTTTGGCAGGTTCTTCTTCCTTATATTCTTCTTTCTCATCCTCTGTGTCAGGCCCATATGCTGCGCTGGCGTATACCTCGTCGATAGCTTCCGTATCTTTCCTGTTCTTTCCATGGTTAGTAATCTCAAATTTCACCTTATTTGATATATAACCGATAGGGTTGAGTGCTTTTCTGATTACCGTAATGGTTTCAGTGGTGAGATAGGTGAGGAATGCTACCGCCACGAAGAAAAGAATGGCAGTAAGTCCTGGAGGACCCATGATGTTCTCCAGATTCTGCACGACAAAGAGTCCGTGCTTTCCGCCCGGATTGAATGTGAGGCTTGGCATGATAGGTGCGATGAACTTGGCAAAGGTTACCGACATCCATAGCATGACCACAATCATGCAGAAGAACCATTTCCACAGGTTCAACTTGTAGGCATGCATCATCTGCAATCCCACCATAATGACAAAGAATGGGAGCATGAAGGCTGGAAATCCGAAATTGATGGCAATGAGCCAATAGGATACAATGGCTCCCCAGGATCCGCAGTAGTTCTGAAACTGTTTTTCCGTGTTGGTCCATTCGCCCGGCTTCAGATTTTCGAGCAAACTCTGGTCATTGGCTCCTGTGTTGAGAAAGGAGATCATAGCGATGATGATAACCACAGCAATGACTACCAAGGCTAATCCAATGAAAAAGTCGGTGATAGTATTGTTGAAAATATACTGTAAACCAATAGCTTCGCTAAAGGTTTTGGTCTTTTTTTCAGTTCTTTTTTTAGCCATTTTATATATTTTTGAATAATTTATCTGCAAAATTAGCGAAAATAATTGAGAAAACAATTCTTTTTCTCATCTTTTTTTTCTAATTTTGCAACTTGTAAAGAATAAAAAGCATAATGAAGATTATTTTCACTAGTTTCGACAAGGCGGCAATCACGAATTTGCCAAGAGCTTTGTTTCCTGGCAAAATCGTAGTCGTTGACAAGTCTGAAGATACAGAAGCGGCTGTTAATGACCTACTTAGCCATTATATACTGGGTGTGGATACAGAAACGCGCCCATCATTCAAGCGTGGTCAGGCTTACCATGTTTCGTTGTTGCAGGTGAGTACACATGATACTTGTTATCTCTTCCGCCTGCATCATACGGGCATGACTCCTGCCATCATTCGCTTGCTCGAAGATACCACCGTGCCAAAAGTAGGACTTTCCTGGCACGATGACTTGCTGCAGCTCCATAAGCGAGCTGCTTTTAAGGCTGGCTACTTTATCGAGTTGCAGGAAGTTGCAAAGAACTTTGGTATCGCAGACATGAGTCTGCAGAAACTGTATGCTAACCTGTTTCACCAGAAAATCAGCAAGGCGCAACGGTTGAGCAATTGGGAGGCTAGCGATTTGAAGGAATCGCAGGCTCTCTATGCAGCTACAGATGCCTGGTGCTGTATTAATCTGTATGAGGAATTCAAGCGTTTGTCTGCTACAGGCGATTACGAGCTCGATGAACTCAGGGTATGATATAAGGTGGTAAGGAATAGAAATTGATAATCGTAAGAAACTTCATATATAAATATGTATAAAAGCGTATATTTAAAGAAAGGTAAGGAAGAATCGCTCAAGCGTTTTCATCCATGGATCTTCTCGGGTGCTATCCAGGCAATGGATGAGGGCATAGAGGAGGGCGACATTGTGAGAGTGTTTACCCGTAGTGGTGAATTCATTGCTATAGGTCATTATCAGATCGGTTCTATCGCTGTACGTGTTCTTTCTTTTAGAGATATTGAGATTGATGAGGAGTACTGGTGTGCCAGATTGGATTCGGCATATAAAATGAGACTCGCTTTGGGTATTGCCGGTAATTCATCCAATACTACTTATCGCTTGGTTCATGGTGAGGGTGATAACTTGCCGGGACTTGTTATCGACTGCTATGGTCCTACTGCTGTCATGCAGGCTCACAGTGTGGGTATGCATGTTTGCCGCATGGAGATAGCCAAAGCCTTGAAGAAGGTGATGGGCGAAGCTCTAGAGAATATCTACTATAAGAGTGAGACAACCTTACCATATAAGGCTGACCTCAGACAGGAAAATGGCTTTATACTGGGAGGTGATGCTGACGATGTTGCTGTAGAGAATGGACTGAAATTCCATATCGACTGGTTGCGTGGTCAGAAAACGGGTTTCTTCGTAGATCAGCGTGAGAACCGTTCGCTGCTCGAGCATTATGCCAAGGGTAAGAGTGTGCTCAACATGTTCTGCTATACCGGCGGTTTTTCTGTTTATGCGATGAGAGGCGAGGCTAAGGCTGTTCACTCCGTAGACAGCAGTGCCAAGGCGATAGAATTGACCAATGAGAATATTGCGCTCAATTTCCCTGGAGATGCACGCCATGAGGCTATTTGCGAAGATGCCTTCAAGTATCTTGATGAACATGACCAGCAGTATGATCTGATTGTTCTTGATCCTCCTGCTTTTGCCAAGCACCGTGCGGCTTTGCGCAATGCGTTGAAGGGCTATACCCGCCTGAACGTAAAGGGCTTGCAGCGTATTAAGAAGGGCGGCATCCTTTTTACCTTCAGTTGCTCTCAGGTGGTTACGAAGGATCAGTTCCGCAATGCTGTGTTTACTGCTGCAGCGCAGGCTGGAAGAAAGGTTCGCATCTTGCACCAGTTGCACCAGCCTGCCGACCATCCTATCAATATTTATCATCCGGAAGGTGAATATTTGAAGGGATTGGTTCTCTATGTAGAATAACAAATGATTAAAGGATAGATAATGAATAAGTTCAAAACGTTTACAGCCTTGATGCTCTTGCTGGCTATAGGATTTGCAGGATGTGGCAAGTCGGAAGCAGAACGTCATCGTTTGAGCAAGAAGGAAAAGGCTAGATTGGATAGCCTAGACCGTGCTGCGCTGAAGATAGCGGTGATGCCAACAATGGACTGCCTGCCAATCTTTCTGGCATGTGATGACAGTATCTTCCAGCAGCAAGGTGTAGACGTACATTTGCGTAGATATACTGCACAAATGGATTGTGATACAGCTATCGAGCGCAAGCGCGTAGAGGGAGCCGTGACCGATCTGATTCGTGCACATCATATAGAGAAACGGGGTACTGCTTTGACGTACCCTATTTCTACCAATCTTTATTGGCAGTTTATCACCAATAAGCGTTCGCGTATATCCGAACTGAAACAACTGTCAGATAAGATGGTGGCAATGACCCGCTACTCTGCAACTGATTATCTGGCTACTTTAGCAATCGATAGCGGTAAGCCTAAATATGATGCTTATAAGGTTCAAATCAACGATTTGAACATCCGTCTGCGTATGTTGCTTAACAACGAGATGGATGCCATGTTGCTGCCAGAACCTCAAGCTACCAAAGCCCGACTTGAACAGCATGTAAAACTCTTTGACAGCAGAGATAAGAACTTGCAGTTGGGTGTTGTTGCTTTCCGCAAGAAAATACTTTCAGAACCGCGCCGTAAAGACCAAGTTGCCAAGTTTATCAAGGCGTATAATATTGCTGTTGATAGCATAAACAGTCGTGGGGTACAGCATTATGCAAGTATCATCACAAAATATACGGGTGCCGATGTTAAAACCATCAGTAATCTTCCAAAACTTAAATATGAACATGCTATGGAACCAAGACGTCGTGACCTGGCTGTAGCACAAAAATAAGCGGCTTATGAAAAGAGAAGATTTTAGCTGGACAAAGTTTTCGCATGAAAATGTCACTACTATATCCAGAATTGAGGCTATTCGCAAGATAATTGACCAGGAAGTGGGGCTCGAATCGTGTCAGCCTGGAATTGCTGAAATTGAAAAAAGATATGATGATTTGTATCATGATTATATAGACGGCAAACTTAAACACCGAGAACTTTATAATCTTGCTCAAACTTTAGATCTTGATACTGATATGTTCTTTGGTAAAGTGCGTCACGAATGGATTTTGGCTAATGAGTCTACATTTGTTGCACTTCGCAAAAGAGCTCAGAATCTGACAAGTTTTGATGAGGTACAGGAAACCTTTGAGAAATTTGCTACAGATGAAGCTATGCTAAATTTGAGGGTAGACTTGTCTGAAGAACAGATAGACGAGGAGAGACAAAAGATACAAGAGCAGCTTAATGCCTATCGCAATATGGTGTTTTCTTATATTTTGACAACTGATGAATGGAATGATGATTTTGTCAAGAATATACTTGATATCATCGCTTCCGATTTGGTAGATCCATACACCATCAATATGATAGTTTCGGCTGTTTCATTGTCATGCTCTGTATTCTTTGATGCCCCTAGACTTGCAGTCTTGATGCGCTTAATCAAGTCTGACGACAGTACTTGCAGTGTTCGCCAGCGAGCTTTGGTGGGTTTCGTTTTCTCTGCAATAACCAATTCGGGTGAAAAACAGAAATATTGGGATTCTGCTGCTGGCTTGATCATGGATGATGAATTTTTGGCAGCCTGTGTTGATCTCCAACGCCAGATGCGTCTATGTCTTACAAGTAAAAAGGATAGCAAGGAGATGATGCATTCCGTGGTGAAGACCATGTTCACTTCTTTTACTCAGGATTTGGCCGAAAAGATAGACCAAACGGGTGAATTGGGACTTAATTGCTTCTCAGCAGATGGGGAGAATCCTGATGATGCCCTTAAGGGAGCCTTCGACTATATGTTGAATTCAGAAGATATAGGAGTTGATGTCTATTATCATCAGTTTGCCAACCAGAAGAGCTTCGGTCATTTCCATTCACTCTATAATTGGTTTGTTCCTTTCTATGTCCGTAATTCTACGCTCAAGAATGTTCGGGCTACGATGAAACAGCATCGCAATTTCATCAACAATCTCTTGAGAGGCGCCTCTATGTGTGATACCGATCTGTATAGCATCATTCTTTCATTGAATAATACATCTAAGGAATTTATTGAATCATTGGATGTTACCCCGGAAAATATGGTGTCTGGTCCTGTTTTTTATGACGAAGAAGATGAGGTGGAAAAAGAGCAGAATACCGAAGAGCCAGTAGAGGATGAGACTGATTCTACAGAAGCAAAGGATTCTGAAAATGTCACACTGCTTGATTCGGTAATGGAACATGAAGAGAATCTCTCTGAAGAGGAAAAGAAGAAACGTGCAATCAGGGTTCGTCATCGCTATGTGCAGGACCTCTACCGATTTTATACTCTCTCTCCAATGAGGAAGGCATTTGATAATCCTTTCGAAGTGCAGAAGGAAATTCCTTTCTTTACTACGGGACTGTTTGCTAAACCGGAATATGACAAGTATCGCCTGTCGCTGGCCCGTTTCTCTGCTAAAAGAGGTGACTATGCCTTTGTTAGCAAGATTTTGCGTAATCTGGAAAAATATACCGACGAAGAGCATATGATGCTTGCATTGGCATACAAATCGGAGGAAAAATATGATGAAGCGCTTGAACATCTCTATGTGATTAAGAATACAAGCCCAACTTATAAGGCTGCCACGGAGTTGAAATTAGAAATAGAAGAAGAGATAAAAGACCCGGCGGCTTTAATAACATTGAATTGCTTGATAAAAGAAGAATCAGATGAGAGTAAGCAATTTAAGCTCAAGCTGAAAAAGACCGATCTCTTATTGAAACTCCATCATTATAAAGAGGCTTTGGAATGGGCTTTCCAGATGGATGAACAGTATCCTAAGGAAGAACAGGTTGAATGCAGACTGGCTTTCTCTTTGCTCTTTTCAGAATCGGAAGGCGATAAAAACATTGACCATGCAATGGCTTTAATAGAACCTTATCTGCAAAATAGTGATGATAATGAGATCAGGGAAATATTGAATTCTGACATGACAGATATGGATAAGGATGATAAGGAACGCATGTTCATGAAAATGTTATCTGCGATGGTGAGCAAAGTTTCCAAGCCACAAGACCACAGATGGGAGTCTATGAAATTTTTCTATTATGGACTCTGCGTTCTCGTGAAAAAGGGAGGAACTGCAGCTATCAGATTTTTGAATGAAGCATCTGGTCATGCAGCTTTTTCCCCTAAGGCAGATATAGATGCATTCGGCCTGCTCGATATGGGAAATTGGCTTGATGATCGTGGTATTGCGCCTATAGAATTGGAATTTATAACAAAAAAAGTTTTCGAGGAAAGGAAAAACAATAAAGATGGCGGAGAATAATAAAAATAAGAATAAGGTACAGATAGATCCAACCTACGCCCATTTGCAGCCGCAGGCTGTGAATGTGGAGCAGGCGGTATTGGGTGCCTTGATGATAGATTCTGATGCCTTTTCGGTGGTGTCGGAGTTGCTCAAGCCGGATACTTTTTATGACCCGCGTCATAAGAGAATATATCAGGCTATCCAGGTGATGAACATGGAGGAACGGCCTGTGGATATCATGACTCTTGCCGATCAGTTAGCCAAGACTGGCGAACTGGATAAGGTGGGAGGAGCACAATATCTCATGGATATTTCTGCAGGCATGGCTTCGGCTGCCCATGTAGAGTCGCATGCCCGTATCCTGGCGCAGAAATATATGCAGCGCCAGCTGATTCATTATGCCGGCGACATCGAGACGATGGCGTATGAAGAAGGTGTGGATGTGGATGAACTGATGCAGAAAGCTGAAGGTGAACTCTTCCAGCTTTCGCAGAACAATATGAAGCAGGATTATACACAGATTGATCCGGTTGTAAAGGAGGCTGTTGCCATCTTGCAGCGCGCTGCTCAGAACTCGGGTGGTCTTACCGGTATTCCTACGGGTTATCGTGGGTTGGATGATATAACATCAGGTTGGCAACCATCCGACCTTGTGATTATCGCCGGTCGTCCTGCCATGGGTAAGACTTCCTTTGCATTGAGTATTGCCAAGAATGTGGCGGTAGATTATGATGTGCCTATCGGATTCTTCTCTCTGGAAATGAATAACGTTCAGTTGGTGAACCGACTCATCTCGAATGTTTGCGAGATTTCGGGTAAAAAAATACTGAATGGACAATTGGAACAGCCAGAATGGGAACGGTTGGATAAAAAACTGAGAAAACTGACAGGTGCACCTATTTATATTGATGATACGCCTGGTCTTTCTGTTTTCGAACTCCGTACCAAGGCGCGCCGACTGGTAAGGGAAAAGGGTGTTAAACTGTTGATGATCGACTATCTCCAGCTGATGAATGCCAATGGTATGAAGTTTGGTAGCCGTCAGGAGGAGGTATCTACCATCTCCCGTTCGCTCAAAGGTATTGCCAAAGAGCTGAACATTCCTGTGCTTGCTCTTTCGCAGCTCTCCCGTAATGTAGAGAATCGTGAGGGGTTGGAAGGAAAGCGACCTCAGTTGAGTGACCTCCGTGAATCCGGTGCCATCGAGCAGGATGCCGATATGGTGCTTTTCGTTCACCGCCCGGAATATTATCACATCTATCAGGATGAAAAGGGTAATGACCTTCATGGTATGGCACAGATTATCATTGCCAAGCACCGTAAGGGCTCTGTTGGAGATGTTCTCCTGAACTTCCGTGGAGAATTTACCCGATTCCAGGATCCGCAGGATGCTGCAGCAGCACCTGTCGAGGAAGGTGGTGAGATTGTAGGCTCTAGGATGAATGGCGGAGGGCAGGATGGTAGTCCGCTACCACCGCCGCCTGCAGAGAATCTGCCTTTCTAAGGTTAGAGTTTGTCAATTTTTTCACTCAAAAACTGGCTTTTTCGCCAAATTCTTGCACAGGATTAACGTTTTTGGGTAAAAAATCCATAAGATTATAGGAATTTGTTATCATTTCTATTAAAAAAGTTATAAATTGTTTGCTAGTATCAAATAAAAGTGTTACCTTTGCATGCGAATTTAAGAATATAACATAATAAGATAGATATGAGAACAACATTGTTGAACATTACAAGCATTATTATTCGACTTCGACTGCAGTTTGTGGGCGGAAGTGATAAGGTGTGCGTATAGTTCATCGCTTAAGATATTAAAAGCCTTTCTACACTTCCGTCTATGGAGTGGGGGAAGGCTTTTTACTTTATCTGATGCTTCTGCACGGATTGCTATATAAACGTAGTGCGTTCTGAATGTGTAGCTCTTATATATAATAAGGTGTAAATTTAAAATTTTAAAGATATGAGTGACAGATTATACATTTTCGACACGACCCTCCGCGATGGCGAACAGGTTCCGGGATGTCAGTTGAACACAGTTGAGAAGATTCAGGTGGCAAAGCAACTGGAGCAGTTGGGCGTGGATGTAATTGAGGCTGGATTTCCTATATCAAGTCCGGGCGACTTCAATTCAGTGGTAGAAATCTCTAAGGCTGTAACCTGGCCTACTATTTGTGCACTTACCCGTGCCGTAGAAAAAGATATTGATTGTGCTGCTGAGGCTTTGCAGTATGCCAAGCATAAGAGAATCCATACCGGTATCGGTACCAGCGACAGTCATATCAAGTATAAGTTCAATTCTACCCGCGAGGAAATCATCGAACGTGCTGTAGCTGCTGTCAAGTATGCTAAAAAGTATGTTGAGGACGTTGAGTTCTATGCTGAGGATGCAGGCCGTACCGATAATGAGTATCTGGCTCGTGTCGTAGAGGCTGTTGTCAAGGCGGGTGCTACTGTAGTGAACATTCCTGATACTACAGGTTATTGTCTGCCTGATGAATATGGTGACAAAATCAAGTATCTCATGGAGCATGTTGATGGCATTGACAAGGCACGCCTTTCTACCCACTGTCATAACGACCTCGGTATGGCTACTGCCAATACCCTGCAGGGTGTTTTAAATGGTGCACGCCAGGTTGAGGTTACCATCAATGGTATCGGTGAGCGTGCAGGTAATACTTCGCTCGAAGAGATTGCCATGATTCTTAAGTGTCACAAGCATATCGATATTGATACCAACATCAATACCACCAAGATTATTCCTACCTCACGCATGGTGAGCAGCCTGATGAATATGCCTGTCCAGCCAAACAAGGCTATCGTGGGTCGCAATGCATTTGCTCATTCTTCCGGTATCCATCAGGATGGTGTCTTGAAGAATGTTCAGACTTACGAAATCATTGATCCTAAGGATGTGGGATTGGATGACAATGCTATCGTATTGACAGCCCGTTCTGGTCGTGCTGCATTGAAGTACCGTCTCCATGTCAATGGTGTAGAGATTAATGATGAGGAGAAGCTCGACAAGATTTACAAGAAGTTCCTCCAGCTGGCTGATAAGAAGAAGGAAGTTACCGATGAGGATGTTTTGATGCTTGCCGGTGCTGATTCTGCTGATAAGCATGGTGTTCAGCTCGACTGGTTGCAGGTTACTACAGGTAAGGGCGTGAAGAGCGTGGCAAGTATCGGTCTTGATATTGCAGGTCAGAAGTTTGAGGCTGCATCATCTGGTAACGGTCCGGTAGATGCTGCTATCAATGCTCTCAAGAAGGTCATCACCAAGGAGATGAACCTCAAGGAGTTCACTATCCAGGCTATCGACAAGGGCTCTGATGATGTGGGCAAGGTTCACATGCAGGTAGAATACGATGGTCATGTATATTATGGTTTCGGTGCAGATACCGACATCGTTACGGCTTCTGTTGAGGCTTACATTGATTGTATTAACAAGTTTAAGATTAGATAAACATATATATAACAAGAGATATTATGAATACATTATTCGACAAGATTTGGGACAAGCACGTTGTCCAGATTGTTCCGGACGGTCCTACACAGCTTTACATCGACCGTCTCTACTGTCACGAAGTAACATCACCTCAGGCATTCGCTGGTATGCGAGCACGCGGACTCAAGATGTTCCGTCCAGACCAGATTTTCTGTATGCCTGACCACAATACTCCAACCCACGATCAGGATAAACCAATTGAGGATCCTATCTCAAAGAAGCAGGTAGATACCTTGGCAAAGAATACCGCTGATTTCGGTGTTACTCACTTTGCCATGAACACAAAGGATAATGGTATCATCCACGTAGTAGGTCCTGAGAAGGGTCTTTCTCTTCCTGGTATGACCATCGTCTGCGGCGACTCTCATACTTCTACTCATGGTGCAATGGGTGCTGTAGCTTTCGGTATCGGTACTTCTGAGGTCGAGATGGTGATGGCTTCACAATGTATTCTCCAGAGCAAGCCAAAGTCTATGCGTATCAGCATCAACGGTAAGCTCAGCAAGGGCGTTACTGCCAAGGACGTTGCTCTCTATCTGATGAGCCAGCTCACTACTTCAGGTGCTACCGGTTACTTCGTTGAGTACAGTGGCGATGTAGTGAAGGATATGTCTATGGAAGGTCGTCTTACCCTCTGTAACCTCTCTATCGAGATGGGTGCCCGTGGTGGTTTCGTTGCTCCTGATGAGACAACATTCGAGTACATCAAGGGTCGTGAATATGCACCTAAGGGTGAAGAGTGGGACAAGGCTGTGGCTTACTGGAAGACCTTGAAGAGTGGCGATGATGCGGTCTTCGACAAAGAGTTGACTTTCGAGGCAAAGGATATCGAACCACGTATCACCTATGGTACCAACCCAGGTATGGGTATCGGCATTACCGAGAATATCCCAACTCTCGATGAGATTCCTGAGGAAGAGCAGGCTGGTTTCAAGAAGAGCCTCAACTACATGGGCTTCCAGTCAGGCGAGAAACTCGAGGGTCATCCTATCGATTATGTATTCTTGGGCGCATGTACCAATGGTCGTATTGAAGACTTCCGTGCTTTCGCTTCTCTTGTTAAAGGAAAGAAAAAGGCAGATGGCGTAACTGCTTGGCTTGTACCAGGTTCATGGCTGGTTGATAAACAAATACGTGAAGAGGGAATTGATAAGATTGTTGAGGCTGCCGGCTTCGAAATCCGTCAGCCTGGATGCTCTGCCTGCCTGGCAATGAACGATGATAAGATTCCTGCAGGCAAGTACTCTGTAAGTACATCCAACCGTAACTTCGAGGGTCGTCAGGGACCAGGTTCCCGCACCATCCTTGCCAGTCCATACGTAGCAGCTGCTGCCGCTATTACAGGTAAGATTACCGACCCAAGAGAGTTTATGTAATGTTAAGTGTTCAATGTTAAATGAAAAATTGAAATGAAACAGAAATTCAATGTAATTACATCAAGCTGCATTCCTCTTCCTTTGGAGAATGTAGATACAGACCAGATCATCCCAGCCCGTTTCCTCAAGGCCATCGATAAAGAGGGCATGGGCGACAACCTCTTCCGCGATTGGCGCTACAATGCCGACGGAACTCCAAAGCCAGACTTCGTGATGAACGACCCATCTTACAGTGGTGTCATCCTCGTAGCTGGCAAGAACTTCGGTTCAGGTTCTTCCCGTGAGCACGCTGCCTGGGCTATCGCAGGTGCAGGCTTCCGTGTAGTCATCAGCTCTTTCTTTGCTGATATCCACAAGAACAACGAGTTGAATAACCTCGTATTGCCAGTAGTAGTAAGCGAGGAATTCCTGAAGGAACTCTTCGAGAGCATCGACAAGGATCACAAGACAGAGGTGAAGGTAGATCTTCCTAACCAGACCGTGACCAATCTTGCTACTGGCAAGAGCGAGCACTTTGAAATCAACGGCTACAAGAAACACTGTTTGGAGAATGGTTTGGACGATGTAGACTTCCTCGTTCAGAACCGCGACAAGGTTGAGGCTTGGGAAGCTAAAAACAAGTAATTATGAACGTTAACGCAAAGAGAGATAATTCCCGCATCAAGGAGATTGAGATCATGGACTGCACGCTGCGCGACGGCGAGCAGACCAATGGTGTCAGTTTCCTTCCTCACGAGAAGTTGATGATAGCAAGAATGCTGTTGCACGATATCAATGTAGATCGCATTGAGGTGGCTTCAGCGCGTGTGTCAGAAGGTGAAAAGGATGCTGTCGCTCGAATTTGCCGTTATGCCAAGACTATAGGTAAACTGGATTCCGTTGAGGTATTGGGATTCGTGGATAACAACAAGAGTGTGGATTGGATTGCTGAATGCGGCGGTCATGTCATCAACCTCTTGGCTAAGGGTAGCTACAAGCATTGCACCCAGCAACTCAAGATGTCGCCTGAGGAGCATCTCGCTCATATCAAGCAGACCATCGACTATGCTTTGAGCAAGGGATTCACCGTGAATCTCTACTTGGAGGACTGGTCGAGCGGTATGCGTGACAGTCGTGACTATCTCTTCATGATGATGGATGAGTTGGTAAAACTGCCTATCAAGCGCTTCCTGCTTCCTGATACGTTGGGTATTCTGAACCCATTGCAGTGTGTAGAGTATATGCGCCAGATGGTGCGCCGTTATCCGAATTCTCACTTCGACTTCCATGCCCATAACGACTACGATCTGGCTGTGAGCAACTCGCTGGCTGCCGTATTGAGCGGCGCCAAGGGTCTCCACGTTACCGTGAATGGTCTGGGTGAGCGTTGTGGCAATGCACCATTGGCAAGTGTTCAGGTGATTCTGAAAGACATGTTCGAGGCAAAGACCAATATTAAGGAAGACCGTCTGAACGATATTTCCCGATTGGTTGAAGGATATAGTGGCATTGCCGTGGCTCCGAATACTCCGGTAGTAGGCGATAACGTCTTTACCCAGGTAGCTGGTGTGCATGCCGATGGTGACAACAAGGACAAGCTTTATTGCAACGACCTGGTACCTGAGCGTTTCGGCAGACATCGTGAGTATGCGTTGGGTAAGAACTCTGGTAAGGCGAATATCGTGCAGAACCTCAATGAACTGGGATTGGAACTGACGCCTGAGCAGACCAAGGCGGTGACCAAGCGAATCACCGAACTCGGCGACCGCAAGGAACTGGTAACCCAGGACGACCTGCCATACATCGTGAGTGATGTATTGAAGCATGGAGCTCCAGAGGATAAGGTGAAACTGGTAAGTTACATGGTATCAACCTCATACGGCTTGAAGCCTATAGCCAGTGTAAAGGTAGAAATAGAGGGTAAGGAGTATGAAGACCGTAGCTCCGGTGATGGTCAGTATGATGCTTTCGTGAAAGCCCTCCGCAACATCTACAAGGTGAAGCTCGGCAAAACCTTCCCTAAGCTCGACAATTATCAGGTAACCATCCCACCTGGTGGCCGTACCGATGCCCTCGTTCAGACCGTCATTACCTGGCGTGAAGGTGATCGTATCTGGCGTACCCGAGGCTTGGATGCTGACCAGACAGAAGCAGCTATCAAGGCAACGCTGAAGATGATTAATATGTACGAGGCAGATAAGAGCGACGAACAGGCTGTATCGCCTCGAAATCTGGATATGGAATAATATCTCCGAAGGTTACGAAAATATCTCCGAAGATTATGAAAATATCTCCGAAGATTACAGAATTATCTCCGAAGGTTATAAACAATAAAATAATTAAAAAATCAAATAAGATGAAATTAAACATTGCAGTTCTCGCCGGTGATGGTATCGGACCAGAGATTATGAAGCAGGGCGTAGCAGTTATGCAGGCCATTGCAGAGAAGTTCAACCACGAGTTTACTTATAACGAGGCTATCTGCGGCGCTCACGCTATCGACGAGGTAGGTGATCCATTCCCAGAGGAGACCTTCAAAACTTGTATGGATGCTGATGCTGTGCTCTTCGCAGCCGTTGGCGACCCACGTTTCGACAACAACCCTACAGCCAAGGTTCGTCCTGAGCAGGGCTTGCTCGCTATGCGTAAGAAGTTGGGCCTCTTCGCCAATGTTCGCCCAGTAGCCACATTCGATTGTCTGCTCCACAAGTCACCATTGAAGGATGAACTCCTGAAGGGTGCTGACTTCGTTGTTATCCGCGAGTTGACTGGCGGTATGTACTTCGGTGAGAAGTATCAGGATAACGATAAGGCATACGATACTGATATCTATACCCGTCCTGAGATTGAGCGCATCCTGAAGGTAGCTTTCGAGTTTGCCATGAAGCGTAACAAGCACTTGACAGTAGTAGATAAGGCAAACGTATTGGCATCTTCTCGTCTCTGGCGTCAGATTGCCAAGGAGATGGAGCCACAGTATCCTGAGGTAAATACCGATTATATGTTCATCGACAACGCTTCTATGCGCGTATTGACTGAGCCTACATTCTTCGATGTTATCGTTACAGAGAATACCTTCGGTGATATCCTGACCGATGAGACTTCTTGCATCACCGGTTCTATGGGCTTGCAGCCATCCAGCTCTCTCGGTGAGCACACACCATTGTTCGAGCCTGTTCATGGTTCATGGCCACAGGCTGCTGGCAAGAACCTGGCTAACCCTGTAGCTCAGATTCTTTCTGCAGCCATGTTGTTGGAGCACTTCGGCTTGAACGAGGAGGGTGCCTTGATCCGCAAGGCTGTAGATGCTTCTCTCGATGCCAATGTCCGCACACCTGAAATTCAGGTTGAGGGTGGTGCTCAGTATGGCACAACTGAGGTTGGCGCATGGATCGTTAACTGGATTAAGAATGCTTAATCTGTAAATGGATTTTTCGGCGCTTGATGATAAAAGAGGGTGTGTCATAAGTTTAAACAATGGCAGCCGAAGACGGGCTGAAAGCCCAAAAGCTCTTAGCCCAGGGCAGCGCCCTGGGTAATGTTGCACAAAACAGGGTCGCCCTGAAAGGGCAAAAGCTTTGAAATAGAAAGCTTTTGCCCTTTCAGGGCGACTTTGTTGTATCTATTCTAAAACCCAGGGCGCTGCCCTGGGCTAAGAGCTTCTGCCCTTTCAGGGCGTATGGGATGTGGCTTATGACACACCTTCTTTTCTTGTTGATTGTCCTGTCTTTCTGAAATTTAGTTCTTTTTGTAAACTCAAATAAGTTTTATAGTTTTTTATTTGGCAGTTTGCAAAAGTCTTCTTAACTTTGCACCATGAAAAGTTTTTATACATTATTATTGGCATCGATGGTTTCTTTGTCTGTATCTGCGCAGAACGTAGATGCCGACAAGGCACGTGCTGCTCAGAATAAAGCCTTGCGCGATTCACTCTCCAAGGCTACAGAAATGCTTGCATATCATCCCGACAGTATCGATCTGCGACTGAAAAAGGCTGCTTGGAATATCCAGTTGGAGCAATGGCAATATGCCAAGGATGATCTTGATAAGGTACTCTTTCTGAACAATACCAATATCGCCGGTTTATTCTATCGTGCCTTTGTCAATGAGAAGTTGCTCCGTTATAACTTTGCGCGTCTAGATTATCAGAATCTTCTGGTACTTGTTCCTGGCAACTTCCAGGCGCAACTCGGTCTGGCTTTGCTCAATGAGAAAGATAAGCATTATACCGAGGCTTACGATGGCATTAACAGTCTGATAGAGCAGTACCCTGACAGTGCGATGGCTTATGCTGCAAGAGGTGGCATGGAGAAGGAGAGGGGTATGCTTGAGCTGGCAGAGTTTGATTACGCCAAGGCGATGGAGTTGGATGCCGGTAATGAGGATTTTGCTTTCAATCATGTAGACATCCTGATTCTGCTTGGAAGAAAAGATGAAGCCTATCGTGATTTGAAGAAACTGCTCGATGCCGGTTGCCAGCCTGGCAGATTGCAAGGTTTCTATGCAAGGTTGAAAAAGAAGAAAAAGTAGTATTTAAGAGTTATAAAAAAAGAGTTTTTAAAGATAAATAAGACAAGAATGCATAAAATTATTCCCTATATCCTGGCTGTCTGTTGTCTCTGTATGGTGGCATCCTGCGATACTGTCTTCGATGTTCATCCGTATGATGTGCAAATCGATGGGGCAAGAAATCTGAATGTTACCAATATTCAGAAGATTGAGGCTGCAGTAAAGTCGAAAGATACAATCCGTTTTGCTATGATCAGCGATTCACACCAGTGGTTGGATGATTTGAAGAGTGAGGTTAATGATATCAATCGCCGCAGTGATTCCCTCGATTTCGTGATTCATTGTGGAGACCTTACCGACTTTGGTGCTACCCGTGAGTTTCAGTGGACCCGTGACCATCTTCAGAAGTTGAAGATACCTTTCGTGGCTCTGCTGGGTAATCATGACTGTTTGGGAACAGGTAACCAGTCTTATCAGAAAATCTTTGGTAATCCGGATTTCAGTTTCATCGCCGGTAAGGTAAAGTTTGTCTGCCTTAATACCAATGCCATAGAGTTTGACTATTCTCGCCCTGTACCTAATTTCGATTTCATGGAAGAGCAGGTTAAGGCAGATGCAGATGACTTTTCGCGTACCATTGTCTGCATGCATGCAGGACCTTATTCAGAACAGTTTAATAATAATGTGGCTAAGGTCTTTAATTTTTATACCCATCAGTTTCCCGGTTTGATGTGCTGTCTTTACGGTCATGGTCATCATACCGAGCAAAATGACATTTATGGCGATGGCATCATCTATTATCAGGTGGCTAATGCCGCTAAGCATCAATACTATATATTCACTATTACTCCAACAGATTATCGTTATGAAATTATTGAGTTTTAAGCATATATTCATTCTGGGAGCTTTGCTTGCTGCAGGTTCAGTACAGGTTCATGCTGCCGATGAGGTTACCGGGAAAAGTGAGGAGTTGGAACTGACGGATAGTATCGTTCATGATACGCTGGTGTTGGCGGATGGCAAACTGACCCGATATGACCGCCGCGTCATGCGCTACCGTAAGCATTGGAATTTGCTGATACCTACTAGTGGTATCATTCAGACCTGTGGTAATATGGGTATCATTTCGCTGGGTATCGGATGGGAATATGGTAAGCGCCGCCAGTGGGAAACGCAGCTCTTGTTTGGCTACATCCCGAAGTTCAGTTCTGACGATGAGAAGTTAACCATGACGCTCAAGGAGAATTTCATTCCTTGGCGTCGCAATATCGGTAAGGGTTGGTGGTTTGAACCGCTGGAGTGCAGCCTGTATTTCAATACGGTGTTCGGACATGATTTTTGGACAAAGCAGCCTACCAAGTATGAAAGCGGCTACTATCCATTCTCTACCAGAGTCCGTCCTAATATCGCCTTGGGTGAACGTTTCAAGTATGATATTCCGCACAATAAACGTAAGCGTATCAAGAGTATTACGTTCTTCTATGAGTTGGGTACAACGGATATCTACTTTATGCGTTTCTACCGTAACGGCAATGCCGGTTTCTGGGATGTCTTCGGTCTCTCTATCGGTGCCAAAGTGCAGTACCTTTAAACCAAGAACTGGTTGATGAGTTTGCTTACTCTGATGATATCTTCATCGTTGAGCGATGAGTTGCAAGGCAGACTCAGTTCTTCGTCAGCTATTCTCTTGGCTACCGGAAATTCCAGATGATTCATTTCCGGATAGCATGGCTGCAGATAGGGTGGGCGGAAGTAATGAATCTTTGTGCCGACCCCATTCTCAGCCAGAAATGCTTTCAGTTGGTCTCGTTTCGGGGTAAGGAAAGGGAAGACGTGGAAAACATTTTCATGAGCAGGAGAGATGAGTTTCGCAGCGATGCATCTGTCCTTGATGCTGTCATCCAGATGCTCCAGATATAGCTGTACCTGTCTGTATCTCGCTTTCTGTTCGTTCTCAGGATATTGCAGTTTCACATTCAGTACCGCAGCCTGAATCTCATCCATGCGCGAGTTGACGCCCTGGTATCTGAAGATGCCGTCTTCTATCTTTCCATATTCGTGTAGTGACATGATGGCTTCCGCCAATTCCCTGTTATTGGTAGTTACAGCTCCCGCATCTCCCAATGCTCCCAGATTCTTGCTAGGATAAAAACTGTGGGCGGCAGCATCCGAAAGATTTCCGGTATATCTTCTTTTCGATGGTTTTTCAGAAGAATCAGATAGAGTAGTGGAGCATCCGAATCCCTGCGCATTGTCTTCGAAAAGCAAGAGATGATGCTTCTTGCAGATTTCAGCAATCTTCGGAGTCCATGCCAGCTTGCCATAGAGATGAACAATCATGATGGCTTTGGTCTTCGGTGTAATTCGGGCTTCTATCAGTTGGTCATCTATCTGTAATGTACCGATGTTGGCATCCACCAATACAGGTGTCAGTCCTACGCTGCTGATGGCAAGTACGGTAGCGAAATAAGTGTTGGCAGGCACGATCACCTCATCACCTTTCTGCAACTTTCCGATAGCCAGTTCGCCCATCAGCATCAGTTTGAGCGCATCCGTCCCATTAGCGCAGCTGATGCAGTATTCTGTACCGATAAACTGTGCATACGATTTCTCAAACTTCTTTACGGCTTCGCCTTGCAGATACCATCCGCTGTTGACCACCTTGTTGATAGCATCCTTTATCTCCTTCTCGTAAGGCTCATTGATAGCCTTCAGGTCGAGATAAGGAATCTTCTTAACTTCTGTTTCCATTGTTTCTTCTGTGATGATTTATACAAGTGATAAGACTTGTTTCTATAAATAAAAACGGATGTTTTGCGGTATTTATTATATGGGGAGCTATAAAAAAGACAAGAGCAGCTATCTTCTCAGACAACTGCTCTACATTCAATAGGTATTAGTTTTCTTTAAGGTAAAAAGATTGTATTCAGGATAACGTTTGCAAAGGTACTAAAAAAAACTGAAATAAAAAAATAAAATGGCAACAAATTTACCATCAACTTAAAAAAAAGTTTTAAAAACCCTTTGCGGAGTCTTTTCTATTTGTACAAGGAACCAGATTTTTATATAAATAATGCCAAATTAAAAGCTGTGAAATGGAAAAACTGTCACGAAACCGTCTTTTTCCCTTTCACAGCGTTCGATGTCTAAAATATTTTGCCAAACAGGATGTTTATCATTGTTTTGATTCGATATGCGCTCTCTAAAAATGGTTACCATCAATATATAGTCAATATGCTATGTTGGGTATGATTCTTCCCAACAGTTAGATAAGGTGTCTTCCAACTCCAAATTCTTCTGCAACTTGCGAGAATCGGATATATTTTTTAGCCTTTATCGTTTAAAAGATTCTAAAAACCAATAATTATCGTTTACGAGTTCCCACTATGGGAACTCTCCTTTATTTTATTTTTTGTATCTTTGCACCATGTGACACAGATTAGAACCTTATTACCTACTTTAGAGGCGTCGCGACAAAAACAGTAATGTACGGATCTCTACTTCCGAAAGCCAACGGAGGCGGAGACAGGAGAGTTTATGCCCATAGCAAGAGAGCTATACAGCGCATTCTCTGCTCAGTGTTCACGGTGACAGGGTGACAGGGTGACACGAGTTTTTCAACATTTCGCCTCGCACGCGGGCAGGCAGGAAAAATCAGGCCGAAAGTTCCTGCCTGCCCGCGCGAGAGTAAATCTTCAGAAATCACTGTCACCAGTGTCACCCTGTCACCCAGAAGTCGGTTGCTTCCGAGACGGAAATCAAAGACTTACGATGCAAAAGTCAGTTACTTACGATGCAAAAGTCAGGGACTTACGCCTCGTAATCCACTGGCTTACGAAGTGAATAACAGCGATACCTGTAACCACGCTAACATGGTGGTATCATTTGAGTGCTCTAATCACTATATGGCTGCGGTAATTAAGAAAAGTTGAAAATGTTTGGCTGTTTCATATAAAAGGCGTATATTTGCAGAAAAAAGAGACAAGATGACGCAACAGAATATTAAATTGCCTTTAGGCATACAGGATTTTGAAGAGATGCGTAGAGATCATTATATCTATGCTGATAAGACCGATATGGTTTGGAAACTGGCTAATGGTACTAAATACAATTACCTGAGCCGTCCACGCCGTTTCGGTAAGTCTCTTTTGTGTTCTACACTTAAGTGTTATTTTGAGGGTAGAAAGGAACTCTTTGAAGGTCTCAAAATGATGGAAATTGAATCGGAGTGGGTAAAACGTCCTGTAATCTATTTCAGTATGAGTTTGGGTGGTTCTTCTGCTCAAACGCTTACAGAATATTTGAACAATGTATTGTCTTCATACGAGAAGATATATGGCAGGAATCCGGATGAGCAGTCTTTAGGTAATCGTTTAAATGGTATCATTCAGAGAGCATACGAACAGGCGGGAGTACAGATAGCCATTATAGTTGATGAGTATGATGCTCCTTTGCTGCATACTTATGAGACCGGTCATCATGATGCGTGTCGTGAGATATATCGTAACTTCTTTACAGGTTTAAAGGATTATGGTTACTGCATCAAGTGTGTCTTTATTACTGGCATTACCAAGTTTACCCAAATCAGTATGTTTGGTATGCTTAATACGTTAGTCAATATCAGTTTTCGTAATGAGTACGCTGCGATATGCGGTTTAACCAAAGATGAAGTTATTTGTAATTTCTCAGAACCGCTGTTAAGAATGGCAGATTGTTTTGCTGTCATGCCGAATGAACTTATGGATACAATGAGCTCTATCTATGGTGGCTATCATTTCTCACGTGGTCTTATTGGTGTTTGCAATCCTTTTAGTGTATGTAACGCATTGGCCAATCTGCGTCTAAATTCTTATTGGATAGCTTCAGGTTCCAACGAAATGTTGTTCAAGGTTTTGCGTAAATTCATCAACGAGATTCCTGAACTGGATAATTGTTTGATAGATTCTGACTATTTGGAAATGAGTGATGTCAATATGAATGATCCTAAGCTCTTTCTTTATCAGTCCGGTTACCTTACCATCAAGAAGGTGGTTGGTAGCAGCTATATGTTAGGCTATCCTAACCGAGAAGTGCGGAATGCGATGTTTGGTATGAACCTTTCCAACAGTTAAATAAGGATTTGGTAAAGAAGTAGGTACAATAAAGGGGTGAATACACTATATAAAAAGTATTCACCCCTTTATTGCATCAGCAGTTAATCATTAGAATATTTTGCCAAACATAATGTTCACCATTGTTTTGAACAGAATCTTGGCATCAAACCACCAGGATCTGTGCTCCAGGTAGAAGAGGTCAAGACTCAGTCTTCTCAGCATCTTCGGCATCGTATCCGTATATCCATTATATAAGGTAGCGTAAGAAGTCACTCCTGGACGAATTTGGTAAAGAAAACGATACCGAGGATCATGTACCATAATCTGGTCGATATAAAATTTGCGTTCTGGACGTGGACCAATAAACGCCATGTCGCCCTTGGCTACGTTCCACAATTGTGGCAGTTCATCTAGATGATGTCTTCTTAGAAAAGCTCCAATGCGGGTCATGCGAGTTTCTCGTTCATGTTGGAAGAGTTGAGGACCATCTTTTTCTGCATCCACTTTCATACTTCTGAATTTATATATGTAGAAAGGTTTGCCGAATCGGCCGATTCTCTCTTGTTTAAAGATAGCAGGTCCATTATCTTCTCTTTTTACGAGAAAATAGCACACAACAAATAGAGGTGAGAAAACTATTAAGCCAAAGATAGCTAATAGAAAGTCTCCCGCCCGTTTTACATTTCTTTCAAATTCTGTTATGCCATCAGCAATGAAACGTTCGTCAGCTACGTTATCATTTAATTCTATTTCGAATGGAATGTTCGTAGACTTATTTAGTTGCGCTCTATTCATTTGTTCTATTATGTTTTATTATAAAACGTTTAGAGTGCTCATATATTGTATAGAGTCTAGTTTTCTTTTTAGAATTTTGCAACTATAGCTTGGTAGGAACAGCAGAAAGAAGTATAGGTATGCTTTCAGTGTGCTGAATTTCAGTATGGTTTCGTATACAGCTACGTTGTAGTGAATGAGTTGTATTTTTTTCCTGGAAACTGAATTCTTTCTTACACAATAGTAGGCTAGAGGCTTTTTGGTATAAGCGTAGCATATTTTGCATTGTTGAAGAATCTGAATAAACATAGCCCAATCCTGTCTTTTGCGGATAGTAGGCATATAGTATTTCTTCCCCAAAGCTTTTGTATCATAGATAGCTGTGAGACATCCGATTTTATTGTCACGTTTTATCATTTTATACGTGATGCGGCGTGGCGGAATATTGATACCTATGGTCTCATAGTTAGAATTGCATATAAGATAAGTTGCACAGCAGAGAGCGCACTTCTTTTCTGACATGTAATTGATTTGGATTTCCAGTTTCTCAGGAATCCATCTGTCGTCGCAATCACAGAATGCGATGTATCTTCCTTTAGCTCTTTTGATACATGCGTTTCGGGCATATCCCGGTCCATGGTTTTCTGAGAGTAGTTCTATTTTTACTCTCTTGTCTGCTTGGGCAAATTCCTTCAGAATCTTAATGGTATCTTCATCAGTAGATGCATCGTCAGTTATAATAAGCTCCAAATTATCGTATGTTTGTCTCAGTATACATTGAATGCTGTCAGCAAGAAATTTGCCGGCATTATAAGTAGGCATGATGACTGATACTAAGTCTTCTTTCATTTTATATTTACCTATTATGTTCATATTCTAACTTTCTTAGATAACGTTCTTCTTTGCTTTTTATTGTGTTTTGCATGCCCGATATCTGTTCTGAATTTAAATGGTATAGAAATAAGTGCTTAATAGGAACGTATATAATAGTTGCTTTTCAATTTTATAGGATTTAAAACAATATCAAAAAATACTAATTTTTATTGAATAGACCAACTATATTTGTATGTTTCAAATAAAAATCGTATATTTGCATTAATTTAGAATCAAATTTGATCTTGGAAGATAAAGTAAGTTTTAAAAAGCATATTAGGTTTGCTTTTAGAATTGTCCATATAGACAACATACCTCATGTTGTGAAATATGGTTTGGTACATAATGATTCACCTTTTGCAAGTGATAGTTTTGTGCCAATAGGGGATATGTCTGTTATGGATGCCCGTTCAACGAAGCAACTGCCAGATGGTTCTTTTCTTTCAGAATATATTCCTTTTTATTTTGGTCCTAGATCCCCCATGTTGTATAATATTCAGAATGGTAATGGAATATTGACAAAGAAAGAACCAGATGAGATTGTCTATTGCGTAATACGGATAGAGGATGTAATTAATAGTGATTTGCATTGCGTTTTTACAGATGGACATGCATTGAATAATATGAGTAAATTCTATTCCAAGTCTGATTTGCAACGATTGGATAGTTTGGTCAAGATGGAAGATGTTTATGCAACCTATTGGTTCAATCAATCTCCATGGGACGATAGAAAACGAAAAAAAGAGGCAGAATTATTGTTTAAGGATGAAATTCCACCTCAATTTATTGTAGGATTCCTTGTCTATAACAAGAAAGCATTAGAAAAAATGATTTCTTTTGGGATTCCTAAAGAAAAGATTATTGTAAAACCGGAATATTATTATTAGAGATATGATTAGATTTGTAAAAGGCAATTTATTGGAAAGTACAGCTCAGGCACTTGTCAATACCGTAAATACGGTGGGAGTGATGGGTAAAGGTATAGCCTTGCAATTTAAAGAGGCTTACCCTAATAATTATATTCTCTACAGAAAGGCATGTAAAGATAAACTTGTTCGCGTTGGTTCAATGTTCATAACCCAAGAACAGAATGTATATGGAATTAATAAAATCATAGTAAACTTTCCAACAAAAACGACCTGGAGAAAGCCCTCTGAATATTCTTATATAGAGATGGGGCTCAAAGATTTGAAAGATAAGATTCTTGAATATCATATTGAGTCTATAGCTATTCCACCATTGGGTAGTCATAATGGTGGCTTGGATTGGAATATCGTAAAACAGATGATTATCAGTCAATTGTCTGATTTGGATTGTGAGATTATTCTTTATGAACCAAACGAAGCAATTATAGAGTTGATGAAATCTGAACGAGTAAAATTGACTCCGGCAAGAGCCATGTTGTTATATATGCTCTGTTCTTTGGTTTCTGAAGGTGAGTTTGCATCGGAATTTGCTGCAGAAAAGTTGGCATATTTCCTGCAAAAATTTGGAGCTGCGGATAGCTTGAAGTTACAATTTAGACAATATTATTATGGTCCTTATTCTGGCAAGGTAAGATTTGTTCTTCATTACCTGAACGGAAGTTATCTAAAAGGTGTAGGACAGATGGAACAAAAGCCATTTGATCCTATCTGGTTGTCACCTGATACATTCAGAGATGTTCAGAAATTCTTGGCAAACGAAGAGAATAAACCTTATGAGGATATTTGTAAGAAGACGACAAATTTCCTCTCTGGTTATTATTCCAACTACCTTCTGGAGTTATTGTCAACTGTTGATTATATCTTGCATAACAATGAAGATCTTAAGGAGTGGCTGATAATGAAACCTCAAGAAGTATATGAACTGGTGGTTCTGCATATTAATCAATGGAGTGAACGCAAAAAATATTTGTTCAATAATGAAGAGTATGTCCGTCTTGTGTTAAATCATCTGTATAAGACTGAAAAACAATATTTGATTGGATAAGAGTTTATCAAAAAGATAGATCTTTCCTATTCGAAGCTTTAATTACGTATTCATGTATAACAGTGTGATTTTATATAACTGTATAATGTTAAAATAATTATGGAAAAGAATATTAAGTTTATTTTTTTGCTGGGTTTCATTCTGGCATTAGGCGCATTCTTTATTTTGCCTAATAATGATGATTTCTATTGCTTACTTGCTCCTCACAAGTTTGAAGGCATTGATGTCTTTTTGCCAAATGGAGCATTTTGGCGACCATTTGATGCTGCATGGGGACTATTAATGGGAAAGTGTGTATCAGCATTTCCTTTTTTAAATCACTTATTTGTACTTTTGCTGTTTGCTTTCTGCGCATATGGATTAAATAAAATTCTAGATGATTGTCATGTAATTGGTTTTACTAAACATTTATCTATTGGTCTTTTCATGTTGTCGCCTGCATTAGTTGCTACAGTGTATTCTATAGATTCTATTAATCAGGTTTTATGCATGTCTTTTGGAATTGCTTCTGTATTGCTATATCCTAAATTTAAGTACTTTGCTTTTATAATGATGTTGTTGGCTCTTTTTAGTAAGGAGAGCGGCATTGCCTGGTTTGTAGTTACTCCATTCTTGTGCTTGATAATTGATAATATACGTAAGGGAGTAAAAAGTGAAAATTTAAGAAGTTACAAACAGCTAATCAAGCCTTATGTGATTTCTCTAATCATTATAGGTGTATATTTTATCCTTCGTATTGTGTTGCGTGTTCCTGGTACTGAGGTTTCTGGTAATTATGCTGCAGGATTAGGACTTAATTCTTTAGCAGGATTAGGATTATTGCTTGGTATATCTTTAACAACTATTGATAGCGTAGCTTTGTTTTTGGAGTACAACTGGGTAGTGGTAATAACAACAATTGTAATAAGTATTGTATTCCTTTGGGTTCTGGTAAAGAAAACTCAGAAATATAATTTAGTTAGATTGTTGCAATGTTTTTTGGTAACGTTAGCACTGACAGCTCCTCATTTGGTGATGGGACATCCTGGAGAGATGCATGCTTTTCCAACTCTATGGGGAATAGCGTTGTCTGTGGGTCTAGCTTTTAGAACTGCCGAATGGAATAAATGGGAAAAGAAGATAGTTCTCGTATTTTTTATATGCTGTATTTCTGTGTTTATACATAAAGGCTATTACATGTATAAAGCAGGACTTTTTGCAAAGCAGAGGGTAGAGTCTGTAGTAAAAAATACTAATGTAATACCTCATGTAGTATGTATTTTAGATTGTGATCTTCCTATTCCTGAGTACTCTGTTTTTCAGGCCTCAGGTGAGTTTTGTTGGTACAAGGGTTGGGCTTCACGAGTTTATTTTGATTTGGTAAATCCTGAAAAAACAGATTATTTTGTAATCCAGCCAAATGAATTGGAAAAATATTTATTGAGAGCTAAAACTGCTCAAAAATATGATGCGATATGGGTCGTAAAGGATAATAATGTTAGTGTCTATCCTTTGAAATGAAAAACGATGGTGAATTTACTTTGGTGACACGATAGTCCTGTCAAGAAGGATGTCGTCTTCTAGAAGTTGTGTTGTGTCATTTTATGCCACGTAACGTTTACCCTTTTAACAGGTAGCGCCAACCACGTGAAAAGCGATACCTGTAACCACGCTAACAAAGTGGTATCATTTGAGCGCTATGATCAATATATAAAAGAAACGATTCTTTATATCTTTTCACTAGTGTCCCGTTTAGTCTGGACGATTATTATATAAGTTATTAATATCCAATATTTTATGTTCTAGAAATTGTTTATTCGATTTGATTTTATACCTTTGCACTCATAATTAATTTATGCGTGTAATGAACAAAGGCAAGACTATATTTTCTCAGATTATGTCACTTATACCAAAACGAGATTTCAAAGCTTGTGTTGACCGTTATAAGGGTAACATTGATGGAGTTCAGACAGGATGTTATCCCAAAAGTTCTGATAAAGTAAAACTTGCAGAAGGACAATGGTCGTTTGACAGACCTTTCTATCTTATCCTTAACCAAAGTCTGGGTTACGGGAATTGGCATGCCCCTAATACAGATGATACTTATGAAACGTATTTTGATTGGGTTAGAGTATATCAGAAAGAGTAAGGGAACGCTTCATAGGCGTTCCCTTATATCTATTCAGTAAGTAGTTTCTTGAGTGTAGCTGCAATTCTTGTCAGATATAAAATACCATTATATGCCAACGGATGCGAGATGTATGTTTTTGTGTATAAGACGAGAAGACGCAGTTCCATTTTCTTTTTCTTTCTTCTCATTTTCGCATTTCTTGATGCCGAGGTATTTCTAACTCTTACATAATATATCGCATCTGATGCTGCTATGTTTACTGTTTTAATCTTGCAGGAGAGTTGAAACATGAAAAAAGAATCTTCTCCATGGGTGATGTTCTCCTTGAAGCGATGAGACCCAATGATGCTACGTGGAATCAACTTGCAGCATGAACTTGAAAGAAAGCTTCGATTCTTTACAATATGATGTCTTTCCTCAGGTTTGTATGACTTGTAAGCTGTAGACAGATAATGATATGTTTCAGCCTTGGAGGAATCATTAAATGCGATAACATTTGCTTCCGTTATCCCTTCTGGAGTGACATCCTTTAATAAGGCTTGCAGATAGCATGGGCTTATGAAGTCATCATCGTCAATGAAACTGACATATTTTCCTTGGGCCTTTTCTATTCCGATGTTTCTTGCCCGTGACACCCCATTAACGTTAGAGTATAATAATTCTATAGAGTATGAATAATCCTTTATTCTTTCTTTTATTAGAGAAAAATAAGGCTCTTTTGTGCCATTGAGAACTATCAGCACTTCATAACTGTCTTTATTTAGTGTCTGTTGTTCCAAACAATCAAGACACTCCCAAAGGTATTCTTTGGGAGTGTATGTTGGGATGATAACGCTGATATCTGGATTCATTGTATTTTATTTTGCGTATTCAATTTCTATTCCACCAATCTCTGCTGCTATTTGTGAGTAGGATGAAGCAACACTGCCTATGATTTTTCTTGTCTTGCTGAGACAAAACTGATCTACCATTGCAAATTTCATTCCTTCCAATGAATTGCGGTCTGTATCATCCATCAGGGTAATGATGCGGTTCGGATACTTTGATTCCAGACTTTCCTTTACTTCATCTATTCTGCGCTGGATATCATCTTGTGGAACGAACATCCCCTGGATGGTATATTTCGTACACATAGGATAACACGAGATGAGGAGGAGCGAGCGTGAATAGCTCATTTTCAATTTGCTGTATATCTCGCCATCGCGATAGATGCTGAAGTTGAACACGGTTTGCTCGAACATCGTTTTCAGCAGGGCCCATCTTACCAGGTAGTCCTTGTTACCATAAATGTTGTATAGCCATTGTATGTTCTCAACCAGTTTCACATCATCTTGTGGAATTGGGTTGAAAAGTTCGCAATAATCTGCTTTTAAGCCTAGGCGGTTGTTCCAGTAAATGACAGAAGGACAATGATATTTCTTTGCCACCGCCACTCCTGTGGCTATGGCACGTAATCGGTTGCAATGTCCTCCTGTTGCTATGATTTTAACTTCCATGTTTCGTTATCGATGTACTTATTCTTTTATTTCTTAATTGTATTTCTGATGGCATCCAGAAAACCATGACCATACTTGGTGTCTGGTTCCACATAGTTGCCTTCACCCCATTCGTTCCATGAGCGGAGAAAGAGAATCTTTCTCTGCTCTGGCTTGTTCTTGATGAGCTGCAATGCATCTTCTATATGATGCTTGAAGTTTTCTGGGGTAGCATTCACGTAAATACCTTCATGCTTGCCGGCTCTAGGGGTGCGGTCCCACTGTGGGAAAAGAGTAGGGAACACGTTGTCCCAATTGTCTTCTGGTGAAAAGAAATGCTTCATCACCTTAGGATAATCATACTTCAGTGCCGGCATGAAAGGGAATGCCTTCTGCATGGCTTTTCTTGCTATACGCCAATACTTTCCCTGATACATCATCTCGGCTCTACCTTTTCCCATCGGGTTGATGCCATCAAAACCTAATTCCAGGAATGAGTTGTAGATGTCGGCACTGCTTTCGAGGTTTGGCATCACACGTCTGATGGTGCCATCTTCGTTTCTCTTGACCGTTGTTGTAGAAGCACACATAGCAACGAAGAAGATGCCTTTCAGACCATTCTCCTTTGCCATTTTTCTCCAGAGTTCCATGAAGTGGCGCACATCCTTGAAGTGATATGGGTCGAAAATCAGGAACAGTGGCTTGCCATCTACCGTGATGTAACGATGATCTTTGAATGCCTTAAGCACATAGTTGAAATGGGCGATGTAATCCTCATCTCCAGGATACAGTTGCTCACAAATCATCTGGTTGCCACCTTTGTTCTTCCATGTATTTGTTTTCCAGTCATGATTTGCCCATGCAAGGCAGAATGGAAAATCTGGTTTGCCGGAATTGAGAACCTCATCGAATGGGCGCTGTAACAGGCGTTTGCCGTTACCCATCCAGTAATGCCAATAACAAAAGCCTTCAATTCCAGCTTCTTTTGCTAACTGAGCTTGTTGTATGCGAGTTTCTTCTAATCGTAAATCATAGAAACCCAAATCGGCTGGTATTCTTGGTT